>CADCUI010000069.1 GCA_902805845.1 uncultured Nocardioidaceae bacterium | reverse complement strand
GCGTCCAGGCCCGGGGACTCCGCAGCAGCCAGCTCGTGGCCGAGAAGCTCCTCGGTCAAGGCAACGGCGAGGTCGACGGTGTGCGCCTCGACCCGGTCGCAGACCGTCGTCAACGCCGTCTCCAGGGCTGCTGCCGCCGCGACCAGCCCCGCGACCGCGCTCTTGTGCTCGGCCTCCCTGCGCTCCTCGGCCCGCTGGTGGTGCTCGATGAGCCGCTGCTCGAGGTCCACGGCGCGCTCGTCGGCGGCGCGTCGACCCTCGGCCCAGCCGGTGGCGTACCCCTGTGCCCGCGCCGCGGATTGCGTCTGCTCCGCGAGGCCGGACAGCGTGTGCTCGGTCACCGCGTCGCCCAGCACGGCGCCGTCGCCGAGCCGGGTCCAGGCTCCGGTGCGCAGCTCGCGCCTGCCGAGCGCCAGCGGGAGTACGGCGGTGTCGCCGGCTGTGCCGACCGCGCCGCTTCTCGTGCCGCCCAGGACCCGGGCGGGCGCCTCAGGCGACGAACTCGTCATCGTTGCCTCGTCGAACCATGATCTGGCCCTGCTCCTCGAGCTGGCGGATCGTCCGGATCACGTTCTGCTGCGCCTCCTCGACCTGCCGCAGCCGCACGGTGCCGAGCAGCTCGACCTCCTCGAGGAGGTTGGTGGCCGCGCGCTCGGAGAGGTTGCGGGTGATCTTGTCGCGGACCGTGTCGGCGACGCCCTTGAGCGCCAGCGCCAGCTCGGCGGTGTCGACCTCGCGGAGGACCAGCTGGATGGAGCGGTCCTCGAGGGACACGATGTCCTCGAACATGAACATCTTGCTCTTGATCGCGTCGGCCAGCGACGGGTCGAGCGCCTCGAGCCCCTCGACGATCTGGCGCTCGGTGGACCGGTCGGAGCGGTTGATGATGTTGACCAGGGGGTCGAGACCGCCGACGCGCGACATCTCGGTGGGCTGCAGCATCGACGAGAGCCGGCGCTCGAGCGTGCTCTCGACGATCTGGATGATGTCGGGGGAGGTCCGGTCCATGACCGCGATCCGGTGGGCGACCTCGGCCTGCATGTCGGGGGCGAGCCCGGAGAGCAGCAGCGACGCCTTGTCGGGCGTCATGTGGGCGAGGACCAGGGCGATGACCTGCGGGTGCTCGTCGACGATGAACGAGCGGAGCTGGGCGGGGTCAGCCCGGTGCAGGAACTGGAACGGCATCTGGACGGCCGCTGCGTTGAGCCGGGAGATGATCTCCGCCGCCCGCTCCGCGCCGAGGCTCTGCTCCAGCAGCTCCTGGGCAAAGGCGAGTCCGCCCTGGGCGATGTGGGCGCGGGCGGTCATCATCGCGCGGAACTCGGTGAGGACCGAGTCGGTCTCGGCCCCGCTGATCTCCTGCAGGCGCGCGACCTCCGTGGAGATCGCCTCGACCTCGTTCTCGGACAGGTGGCCGAGCACGGTCGCCGCACGCTCGCGGCCCATCTGGATCAGCAGGATCGCGGCCTTGCGGACGCCCAGGCCGGTGCCCATCGCGACGATCGTCATGCGCCACGCTCCACGAGCCAGCCGCGGAGCAGCGCGGCGACGTCCTCGGGCTGCCGCTCCACGAGGGCGGCGATCTCGTCACGCACCTCGGCGGTGTAGTCGCTCTCGGCGGACTCCAGGGCAAGCATCGCCGGCGACTCGAGCGCCGCCTGGGCGGTCTGCCGGTCAGCGGCGTCACGGCGGAGCTGCTCGACCACGTAGTCGGTGGCCTCGAGGCGCGCCTTGGCCCGTCGGCGGGCCTGGAACCACGCGACGAGCACGATGATGACCACGAGCAGGACCAGACCGCCGTTGCGCACCATGGCCATCGTGGCGGCCTTCTCGTCGGCCTTCTGGCTGGCCGCGAGCTCCGCGGCGGCCGCCTCCTCCGTCGTACGGCTGAAGGGCATCGACGAGACCTCGATGGTGTCGCCGCGCTGCGGGTCGACGCCGAGGGAGGCCGCGACGAGGTTCTGCACGTCGGTGGCGGCGCGGCCCTCCAGGGCGCGGGTGTCGAGGACCACGCCGATGTGCAGCGACTCGACGCCGCCGGGAGCCGCCTCCCGGCGCTCGACGGTGCTGCTCACCGCGTTGTCGGAGGTGCGGTCGGTCTTCTCGTACGTCGAGTTCTCGTCGCCGGTCGTGGTGCCGGGCTCCATCTGGTTGTCGGGGCCCAGGACGCCACCCTCGGTGTCGGTCGGGTCGCCGCCGGTGAGGATCTCCCGCGACTCGGTCGCGGAGAGCGCGGTGTCGGCGTTGCCGAAGTAGCGGGTCGTCTCCGAGACGGTCTTGTCGAAGGAGAGGTCCGCGGTGATCTGCACGGCGGCGTTCCCCGGGCCGAGGACACGGTCGAGCATGCTCTGCACCTGGCCGTTGAGCCGGTTCTGGAAGTCGACGACCTGCTGGTTCTGGCTCTGCGCCGACCCGCCCGCCGTCGATCCCGGCGTGGAGAGCACCTTGCCGGTCGAGTCCGCGATCGTGACGTTCTCCTCGCTGAGCCCGTCGACGCTGGAGGACACCAGGTTGGTGACCGCCTGCACCTGCTCGGGGCTGAGCGTCGAGCCGGCGCGGGTCTTGACGAGCACCGAGCCGGTGGTGGGGTCCTGCTCGTCGGAGAACACCTGCTTCTGCGGCATCGCGAGGTGGACGACGGCCGCCTCGACGCCGTCGATCGCCTCGATGGTGTTGGAGAGCTCGCCCTCCATCGCCCGCTTGAAGCTGGTCTGCTCCTGGAACTGCGAGGTCGACAGGCTCTGGTTGTCGAGGATCGAGTAGCCGCTGTCGGCGGCGCTCGGCAGCCCCTCGCCGCTCAGCGTGATGCGCGTCGAGTAGACGTCCTCGCGGGGCACCATGATCGTGTTGCCGCCGTTGCTGAGCTTGTAGGGCACCCCGGTCGCGTCGAGCTCGGAGATGATCGCCGACGCGTCCTCGGAGGCCAGGTTGCTGAACAGCGGTGCGTAGCTCGGCGCCGCCGCCCACCGGAAGATGAGGAAGCTCGCCAGCAGCAACGCGGCCGAGCCGACGACGGCGACGACCTTCTGGCCGGGCGTGAACGCCGCGAAGGTCCGCTGGAGCCGGCCCAGCGACCGGAGCACGTTGTCCTTCATCCGACCTGCATCCGCATGATCTCGTTGAACGCCTCGACGGCCTTGTTGCGCACGGCGACGGTCAGCTGGGTCGCCACCGAGGTCTCGGTCGCGGCGATGGTGTAGTCGTGGATGGCGCCGAGGTCACCGGTCGCGGCCTGCACCGACAGCCCGTCGGCACGGTCGTGCATCCCCTCGAGCCCCTGGATGCCCTGGGCCAGCAGCTGCCCGAACTGCGGCCCGGTCGGGCCCTGCGCAGCGGGAGTGGCGCCCAACGGGGACGGCGCGGTGGTGGCCGTCGTACCGGAGAAGGGCAGGATCGACTCGATCCCTGAGACAGACATGGTCAGCGTCCGATCTGTAGTGCGCTGTTGTAGGTGTCCTGCGCGTTCTTGGTGACCTGCACCGAGGCCTGGAAGCCGCGCTGGGCCATGACCAGCTGGGACATCTGGCTCGCCATGTCGATCTCCGGCGCGCGGACCATCCCGTCGGCGTCGGCGAGCGGGTTGTCGGGGGAGTGCACGAGCCGTCCCTCGGGGTCGCTGAGCGCGATGCCGCCGACGTCGACACCGCCGCCGGGCCGTGCCCGGGCGACGACCATCTGCGCCTGGAAGGCGCTCTCGCCGGTCCGCCGCATGGTGTTGGTGTTGGAGATGTTGTGCGCGAGCGCGTCGAGCCAGGTCTGGTGGACGCCGAGGCTCGTGTTGGCGATCGCCAGCATGTCGAAGGCGCCCATCAGAAGGCCCCTGCCGCGGTGCGGGCCAGGTCGAGGCGGTCGCTGACCGCCCGGGTGACGATCTGGTACTGGAAGACCGACTGCATCGCGGCCATCGTCTCCTTGCGGAGATCGACGTTGTTGCCGTTGACGCCGACCGGAGTCTGCGTGGGGGAGGCGGTGTAGGCGACCGAGCGGCTGTCGAGGCTCTCGGCGCCGCCGCCGTCGATGGCCGAGCGCAGCGAGGACTCGAAGTCGACGGTGCTGGCCCGGAAGTCGGGGGTGTCGACGTTCGCGATGTTGTCGGCGATCACGCTCTGCCGGAAGGAGATGCCGTTCAGCGAGCTGTGGAGCACGTTGCTCACGCCGTCGGCGGCAAAGATGGACACTGACCCTCCAGGTCGTGCCGGCCGAGCCGACCGTGAGGTCTGCGGGGCCGTTCAGGGGGATGCCGGTCCATCGGCGGGGCGAGCTGTCCCTAGCTCAGCGTCCTGTTCGGCCCGATTTGGACTGACCTGAGGCAACTCCGCGGATTGTTTTGCCCCCCGTCGCCGAGCCGCCCAGCATGTCTGCCCGAGCCGCCCAGCATGTCTGCCCGAGCCGCCCAGCATGTCTGCCCGAGCCGCCCACGATGTCTGCCCGAACCGCCCAGCATGTAGGGCGGCTCGGCAGGTCAGGCGTTGAGGTCGACGTACACCGGGATGTCGGGGAAGGAGTTGTCCCGGATCCGCTGGGTGAGCCGGCGGTGGCGGCCGGTGACGGTCAGCCGCTCGGCGAGCAGGTGGGCGACCGCGAGCTGGCGCTCGAGGACCAGCCGGGCCCGGGGCTCGAGGTCGGCGGGCAGCGGGCCACGCACGGCCGGCGCCCAGCCGTCGAGCGATGCCGGCTCGGCGTCAGCGGTCAACATCGCCTCGGCGACGGCGACGTCGACCTCGAGCCGGTCGAGCTCGGCAACCCACTGCGCGTGGAAGCCCGGAGGCGGGGACCCTGGATCGCGCTCTGCGTCGAGCACGATCCTCAGGCCCCCGCCGAGGCGCTCTGGACCGCTGCGGCACGCCAGGTGTCCGCGAGATCGGTCACGATCGACAGGCAACCCTCGGTGAGCTTCGGGTCCTTGCTGACGTTGGCCCGGATGAGCTCGTTGTGGAGCCAGTCGTAGAGCGACGCGAGGCCCGGACCCCCGTCCCAGGCCTCGACGTGCAGCGTGCTGCGCAGGTGGATGACGATCTCCTGGGCATGCACGAGCTGGTTGTGGGACTCGGGGTGGTTCCCGGCCCGCTGGGCGTCGAGCGCCCGCTGGACGTCGAGGGCCAGCCGGTCGCAGAGCATGACCAGGAGCCTGGCCGGGCTCGCCGTCGCCACGGAGTTGTCGACGTAGGCGTTCTTCGCGTTGGCGAACATCACGGTCCTCAGCTCTGGCTCGGGTTCAGGGAGGCGATCTGGCCGGAGAGCCAGTTCGACTGGCTGTTCAGCCGGCTCAGCGCCGTCTCCAGACCGCTGAACTGCCGGGTCAGGGTGGCGCGCCGGAGCTCGAGGCGGTTGTCCCACGCCTCGATGCTGTCGCGGAGCCGGTCGATCCCGGCGTTGCGGCCCTTGACCGCGATGGTGATGGTGCCGTCCACCGAGTCGCTGGCGTTCTTGGCCACCGTCTCCACCCGGGTCGCGAAGCCGGCGACGCCCGTGAACGCCGCCGCGGTCGCAGCCGGGTCCGCGGCGTACGCCTTGGTGAACGCGGCCTCGTCGAAAACGAGCTTCCCGTAGCGGTCGGTCTGGACGCCGACGCCTGCCAGCGAGCCGCCGTCGGCGGGGTAGACGCTCTCCAGCAGGGCGTTGCGCAGCGTGCGGACCGAGCTCTCGCCGGAGAGTGCGCCGCTGGTCTTCGCCGCGGAGTTGTACGCCGTGAGCTTGTCGATGTCGGCCAGGGCGCCGTTGACCGCCTCGACCATCGCCTTGACGGAGGCCGTCATCGCAGCGGTGTCGCGGGCGGCGTCCACGGTGACGACGGTGCCGGCGGTCAGCCCGCTCTTCAGCGTGATGTCGAGGCCGTTGACCACGCCGGCGAAGGTGTTGGTGGCAGAGTGCAGGACGTCGGCCCCGACAGTGATGGCGGCGTCCTGGCCCGCGGTGACCGTGGCGCCACCGAGCAGGACCTTGTTGCCTTGCACGTTCTTGAGGGTGAAGCTCGAGTCGGCACCGGTCGACGTGGCGGTGACCCGGAGCCGGTAGCTCCCGTCGTCGAGCTGGACGGTGCTGGCCTGCACCCCTGTGCCGGCGGCGTTGAGCCCCTTCACCAGGCCGGCGAGGGTGCCGTCGCCGGTCTCGACGTCGAGGGTGGTGCCGTCGAGCCGGTCCAGGCGCACCTGGGTGCCGCCGGTGGTCACCACGTCGGTCAGCTTCGCGGAGCTGGTGAAGCTCAGCGAGTGCGCCTCGGCGAGGCGCCCGAACGTGAAGCTCACGGATCCGGACATGGCCGCCGACCCCGCGGCCACCGACACCTTGTCGGAGGAGCTGGTCACCGAGAGTGGGTTCCAGCCGCCCGGCTTCCCCAGCTTCGCGGCAGCGGTGGCGAGGGCGGCCAGCTTGCTGTTGAGGTCCTGCAGCGACTTGACCGTGCTCTGCTCGGTGGTGACGCGGGTCTTGAGGCGGGTCTGCGTGACCGCCTCCACCTGCATCAGCTGGGAGATGATCGTGGCGGTGTCGAGGCCGCTGACCAGGCCGCTGACGTTCGCGGTCGCCATCGCTCACTCCCTTCCGGCTCGTGTCGCTCGTGTCGCTCTCGTCGTTCTCGTCCGTGTGGAGTGGGGCCCACACAGCGATCCGGGCGGGGGCGAGTCGGTGACTCGACCCCCGCCCGGATCTTGGTGTTGCTGGTTCAGCTCGATCAGCGGAGCAGCTGCAGGACGCCGGAGGGCGCCTGGTTCGCCTGCGCGAGCATCGCGGTGCCGGCCTGCGACAGGATGTTCGCCCGCGTGAAGTTCACCATCTCCAGCGCCATGTCCGTGTCCCGGATCCGGCTCTCCGACGCGGACAGGTTCTCCACCGCGACGTTCAGGTTGTTGATGGTGTGCTCGAACCGGTTCTGGATCGCACCCAGGTCGGCCCGAGCGGTCGACACCGCGGTGATGGCGGTCTGGACGGTGCCGCTGTCCGTGATGACCGCGGCGGAGATGTCCACGGCCTCCACGGCCACGTCGATCGTGTCGGCGTTGGCGTAGCCGACCTGGAAGGTCAGCGTGTCAGCCGTTGCCGGGAACAGCGCGACACCGTTGAAGCTGGTGTTGTCCTGGATCCGGCCGATCTCGGTGGTCAGCGCGTCGAACTCGGCCTCGAGAGCAGCCTGCGAGTCGGTGTTCTGCGTGCCGTTGTTGTACTGCACCGCGAGGTCGTTCATGCGCTGCAGCATGGAGTGCACCTCGGTGAGCGCACCTTCAGCCGTCTGGGCGACGCTGATGCCGTCCTGGGCGTTGCGGACCGCGACCTTGAGCCCGCCGACCTGCGCACGCAGGCCCTCGGAGATCGCGAGGCCGGCGGCGTCGTCCGCGGCGCGGTTGATGCGGAACCCGCTGGACAGCTTCTCCAGCGACTTGGACATCTGGCCCTGCGTGACCGACAGGTTGCGGTACGCGTTGAAGGCGTCGACGTTCTGGTTGATGCGAAGACTCATGATATTTCCCTCCTGGATTCGAGTCCTGTCGAGGCGCCGGGGGGCGCCCCTGTCGAAGTCCGTCCGTGGACTTCCGTGCCGCTCTCATCGGCGGCGACAGCATGTGGCTGAGGCTTTCGCGTCAGGTTTTTTCAGGCACTTCGGTCGAGCGCGGACATGGCCGTGCCGGCCATCGCGAGCCGCGCCGTGGCGGTACGGCGCGAGGCGACCGCAGCGAAGTACGCGTCACGCCGCCGGGCGGCGCAGCCGTCAGGGCGGGCGTGCGGGGTGACCAGCTCGGGCTCGAGCGCGCTGTTCATCGCGTCCTTGAGCAGCACCAGGGCCTCGGCTCGCATCTGCGAGACGCGGGACTCGGTCACGCCGAGCTCGTCGGCGATCTCGGCCATCGGCCGCTCGGCGAAGAAGTAGGCCTCGACGACCGTGCGGAGCCGGTCGGGCAGCAGGGCGACGGCGTCGACGAGGTAGCCGATCCGCTCGCGCTGCTCGAGCTTGTCCTCAGGGCTGGGCATCCGAGTGGGGAGGACGTCGTCGATGGGTGTGTCACCGAAGCCCTGCAGGCTCATCACCGACGCGCGTGAGACGTCGTCGTCATTGGCGGTCACCTCGTCGAGGCTCAGACCGCTCGCGGTGGCCACCTCGGCCGGGCTGGGGCGGCGGCCGAGGTCGGTCGCCAGCCGGAACCGCGTCTCCTCAACCTGGCGGGCGCGGCGGCGCACCGAGCGGCTGGCCCAGTCGATGCCGCGCAGCTCGTCGATGATCGCGCCCCGGACGCGGGTGGATGCATAGCGGGTGAAGGGGACTCCACGCTCCTCGTCGTACGAGCGGGCCGCCTGCACCAGGGCGGCGAGGCCGGCCGAGGTGAGGTCGTCACGGTTGACGTGGCCGGGCAGGCGCCCCATCGTCTCGCGGACGATGTGGCCCACCAGCTGCATGTGGCTGGTGACGAGGTCGTCGATGTCGACGGGGGCGGAAGACGGCTGGTTGTTCACCTGACCAACTCTGGGCGGAACACCCTCGAGGGGACGTAGAACCCGGAGAGATGGGACGAAAGGTCCCCCCGGTTCAGGACGTTCGTGGAGTCGGAGTAGTCCCACCGGACTACTCAGGTGACGCCCACACCTGCCGAGAGGGTCAGCTTCGGCGCCATGGTGCCAGTCCCTGGCCGCCATCGCCTGCATGTGGGGCGGGTCGGCCGGACATGAGGGGCGGGTCGGCCGGACATGAGGGGCGGCTCGTCACAGGAGGTGGAAAACCTCAGGTCGGCGGCGGGTGCTGCCGATGAGTGCAGACAGCGGGACGCCGGCGGACAGCGGGCACCGGCCAGCGGGGCACCGACCAGCGGCGCACCGGGCGACGAGTCGGAAGGAGGGACGGACCCATGGAGGATCTCTCCCTCATCCTGTGGCGCGAGCGCGAGCTGCTCGAGACGCTGCTCTACAAGCTGGAGATCGAGAAGCTGGTGCTGGCCAGCGGCCAGACCCGCTGGTTGGCCACCGCAGCCCGCGAGGTCGAGGCGGTGCTGGCGGCGGTCCGCGAGACCGAGCTGCTGCGAGCCATCGCCGCCGACGAGGCCGCCGCGAGCATCGGCATGGCGTCGAACCCCAGCCTGCGCGCCCTCGCGGAGACCGTCGACGAGCCCTGGAAGTCGATCCTGCTCGACCACCGCGACGCGTTCGTCACCTACATGCGGCAGATCACCGAGATCGCCGCGGTGAACCGGGAGCTGTTGACCGTCGGCCAGCAGGCCGCCCGCGAGACGTTCCTCGGCCTCGTCGAGGCGCCCGACACCTACGCCCACGACGGCCGCGCCGTGGTGGACGAGCGTCGCGCCCGCCTCCTGGACCAGTCGATATGAGCGGCTCGTTCGCGTCCCTCAACACCGCGTTGTCGGCGCTGCGCTACAACCGGGCCGCGATGGACACCGCCAGCCAGAACATCGCCAACGTCGGCGTCGAGGGCTACACCCGACGCCGCGTCGAGGCGGCGAGCGCCGGTACGCCGACCACGCCTGCGATGTGGTCGCGCAACCAGGACCCCGGCCACGGCGTCACCATCAGCGGGATCACCCGGATGAACGACGCCTTCCTCGACGCCCGCGCGCGTGCCGAGCACGGCAAGCAGTCGTTCCTCGACGTACGGCAGGTCGTGCTCGACCGGCTCGACAGCGGCATCGGCGAGCCCGGGGAGAACGGCCTCGCGGCGATCATGGGCGAGCTCCGCCAGGCCTGGAGCGACCTGGCCAACAACCCCACCAGCGCCGCGGCGCGCAGCCAGGTCCTCGCCCGCGGCCAGGCGGTCTCGGCCGCCCTGGGGCTGCAGGCTCGCAACTTCACCGTGGAGGCCGCCGACCAGCGCGTCCGGCTCAACGTGATGGTGGACGAGGTCAACTCGCTCGCCACGGACCTGGCCGCCACGAACAAGGCGGTGGCCGCCACCACGCTCGACGGCTCCGACGCCGGCAACCTCCTCGACCAGCGCGACCTGCTGGTGCTCCGCCTCGCCGAGCTGACCGGTGGCAAGGCCACCGGCAACGGCGCCGGCGGCTTCGACTTCTCGGTCAACGGCGTCCCGCTCGTCACCGGCTCGCACGCGGGCCGGCTCGAGGTGGCCACCGGCGTCACCCCCTCCGGCGACCCCGACGGCAACCCGGTCAGCTTCCAGGTGGTGCACCCGATCAACGGCACCACCGCGGTCCCGCCCGGGGTGGGTGGGAAGGCAGGCGCGGTCGTCGAGCTGCTCGACACCACGATCCCGGCGTACCTCACGGGGCTGGACACGGTGGCGAGGACGCTGGCCGACGGCGTCAACGAGGTGCACCGGGCCGGCTACGACCCCGCCGGGGCGCCCGGCGGACCGTTCTTCTCCTACGACCCGGCCTCCCCCGCCTCGAGCCTCGCCGTGGCGGTGGTCTCGTCCGACCTCGTCGCGGCCTCGGCCTTGCCCGGCGGCGTCGTCCACGGAGGCACCGCGGCCCGGCTCGGGGAGCTCGCCAGCGCCGAGACGGCGTACCAGCAGGTGGTCAACACCTTCGGCGCCAACGTCGCCTCCGGACGCCGGATCGCGGCCAGCCAGCAGATGCTGACCCAGCAGGTCGACAGCTCGCGTGAGCAGCTGGCCGGGGTCAGCCTCGACGAGGAGATGCTGTCGATGGTGCAGTTCCAGCACGCGTACGAGGCCGCTGCGCGGGTCATGACCACCGTCGACTCGATGCTCGACACGCTGATCAACCGGACCGGGCTGCTGCGCTGATGACCATCACCCGCGTCACCCAGAGCATGATGAGCAACCGGTCCGTCCTGTCCCTGCAGGCTGGGCTGGGCCGGCTGGCCAGGACCCAGGAGCAGCTGTCGACCGGCAGGGTCCTCAACCGGCCCTCGGACTCCCCGACCGACACCACGTCGGCGATGCGGATCCGGGCGTCGATGGCCGACCACCACCAGTACGCCCGCAACGCCGAGGACGGGCTCGGCTGGCTCGCCCAGATCGACAGCACGCTGGGCTCGGCGCTCGCCCAGGTGAGCCGGGCTCGTGACATCGGCATGCAGGCCATGAACGCGGTGAGCCAGTCGCCGCAGACGCGGGAGGCGCTCGCCGTCGAGGTCGACCAGCTCCGTGCCAGCCTGATCAGCGCCGCGAACACGACCTACCTCGACCGGCCCGTCTTCGGCGGCCTGGTCGCCGGCACCACGGCCTACGACGCGTCGGGAGCGTACGTCGGGGTGTCCGGCGACGTCTCGCGCTCGGTGGCCAAGGACGTGCACGTCCCGGTGAACGCCGACGGCCCGACGGTCTTCGGCCCGGACGGCGCCAGTCTCTTCGACGACCTCGCCGAGCTCTCCACCGCGCTGCGCGCCGGCGACTACTCCCAGGTCCAGGCCAAGCTGGGCACCCTCCACACCGCCCAGGGCCGGATCACCTCCGCGCGCACCGATGCCGGCACACGTACGAACACCCTGGAGCGGGCGGTCCAGGCTGCCAAGGACATGACGCTCAGCCTCACGACGTCGCTCACCGAGCTCGAGAACGTCGACCTGCCCCGGGCGACGATCGACCTGAAGATGCAAGAGGTCGCCTACCAGGCCGCGCTCGCGGCCACGGCTAGGCTGGTGCAGCCGTCGCTCGTGGACTTCCTCCGGTGACCGGGGTGGTCCTCATGGTCCCGGTGCCCCCGGTGCGGGTCCGGTGAGCACGGCACGGGCCGTCCGCCGGCTCGGCGGATCCGAGTCGAGGAGCGCAGTGCCGGTCGTGAGCGACATCCCCGCGATCACCGAGATCCCGGTGATCGAGATGGTCGAGCCGCTGCCCGGCTTCCCCGACCTCAGCCGGTTCGCGCTGGTGCGGCTCGACGAGTCCGGGGTCCTCTCGTCGCTGCGGTCCCTCGACGACCCGTCCCTGCGGTTCCTCGTCGCCCCCCCGCAGGTCTTCTTCCCCGACTACGCGCCGGAGATCGACGACGCCACCGTCGCGGCGCTGGGGATCGAGCGTGCCGAGGACGTCCTGCTGCTGGTGGTCGTGAACCCCGGTGACGCCGCCGGCGGGGCCACCGCCAACCTGCTGGCCCCGGTGCTGGTCAACGTCGCCACTCTCAAGGGCGGCCAGGTCGTCCTCGAGCAGGACCTCCCCATCCGCGCCCCCCTGCTGGCCTGATCTGCCGAGTCGGCGCTTGTGCACGGCGTACCGCGTGCACAAGCGCCGACTCGGCGGCAGGACAGCCGAGCCGCCCAACATGTCTGGTCGAGCCGCCCAACATGTCTGGTCGAGCCGCCCAACATGTTGGGCGGCTCGGCATGGTCCGCGTTCGCCGTGCCCCAGCCCTGGGCTCAGTCGGTGCGGCGGGTGAGCCGCTGCGCGAGCGAGGCGATGGCGTCCTCGCTGGGGGAGGCCGAGGCCCGGTTGCTCTCGGCCAGCTCCCGGAGCAGCTCCTCGCGGTGCACGCTCACCGAACGGGGTGCCTGGATGCCGATCCGCACCACCTCGCCGCGGACCTCGAGGACCGTGACGGTCACCGAGTCGCCGATGACGATGCTCTCGCCGACGCGTCGGCTCAGGACCAGCATGGCGTCACGCTACCCCGCCCGGGACGCCCCCTGTTCGCTCCTGGGGATCACTTGGTAGTGTCGGCGGTGCATCAGACGCACGATGTTCCAGCAAGTCCAGCAAGTTCCAGCGGGTATCAACCCACGCCGGCCTCCGGCGTCCGCTTTGGCAGTGGCATGTGCTTCTCGGAAGGGCTAGCGTCACGCGTCTGGTGCAGGACCGCCGCAGCGGCGGTCCTAGCCCACATCAGAGGAGTAAGTGAGCATGGCTCAGGGCACCGTCAAGTGGTTCAACGCCGAGAAGGGCTTCGGTTTCATCGCGCAGGAGGGTGGCGGCGACGACGTCTTCGTCCACTTCTCCGCCATCCAGATGCAGGGCTACAAGTCCCTCGAGGAGAACCAGCGCGTCGAGTTCGAGGTCACCCAGGGCCCCAAGGGTCCCCAGGCTGAGAACGTCCGCAACGCCTGAAATCCAGACCCACGCAAGGGCCCTCACCGTCACGGTGGGGGCCCTTCGTGGTCCTTCGGGGAGGTTTGCCGGGCGACCCCGGGAGCACACTGTCCCCGACCACGCGACGCGGGAGCTGCCGTCGTACCGGACAAGCGAGACAGGGAGCCAGTAGTCGTGGACGACCAACTCGACGTCCCCCTCGAGGACACCGTCCTGATGGAGGAGGTGGAGCTGATCTCCACCCTCATGATCGCCGCCAGCGAGAACGACGGGCAGCTCGAACCCGCGGAGATCGACCGGCTCCTGGGTGTGTCCGACGGCGTCGGACCGGAGCCGCAGCCCGAGGCCTGAGCGCTCGAGACCGAGACCGGGACGCGTCCGTTCCGAGGCCGGGTCCGAGGTCTGGGCAGGCGGTGCGTACCGGTGCCCGGTCCACCCCCTAGCATGTTCCCCGGTCTGCCCCCGTCTCCAGGAGACTCATCGTGCCCTTCCGGTTCCGTCCGGTGGACGCCACCTTCTACGACCTCTTCACCCAGCTGGCCAACCAGCTCGTGCAGGGGGCGGCGCTGCTGGCCGAGATGCTCGGCGACGGCAGCGACCGCAAGCTGATCGCGGAGCGGATGCGCGAGGAGGAGCACCGCGCGGACGAGGCGACCCACGACATCATCCGGCGGGTCAACCAGACGTTCGTCACGCCGTTCGACCGCGAGGACATCTACGCGCTCGCCTCCGGGCTCGACGACATCATGGACTTCATGGAGGAGACGGTCGACCTGGTCCTCCTCTACGAGGTCGAGCAGCTGCCCAGCGAGCTGGCCGAGCAGGTCGAGGTCATCCAGCGCTGTGCGGAGCTGACCGCGGAGACCATGCCGCGCCTGCAGACGATGAAGAACCTCGAGGAGTTCTGGATCGAGCTCAACCGGCTCGAGAACGCCGGCGACAAGTCCTACCGCCGCATCCTGGTCAAGCTCTTCAGCGGCGAGTTCGAGGCTCTCGAGGTGCTCAAGCTCAAGGACATCGTGGACTCCTTGGAGCACGCGGTCGACGCGTTCGAGAAGGTCGCGAACATCATCGAGCAGATCGCCGTCAAGGAGTCCTGAGCGTGGACCTGGCGATCGTCATCGCCGTCGTCGTCGTCGCGCTCGTCTTCGACTACACGAACGGCTTCCACGACGCGGCAAACGCCATCGCCACGTCGGTCTCGACCCGGGCGCTGACCCCGCGGATCGCCCTGGGGATGGCCGCGGTCATGAACTTCGTCGGTGCCTTCCTGGGCCAGGAGGTCGCGAACACCGTCGGCAGCGTGATCTCCCCACCGGAGAACACCCACGGCATGGTGATCGTGATGGCCGGACTCCTCGGCGCCATCGCCTGGAACCTGTTGACCTGGTACTTCGGGCTCCCGTCCTCCTCCTCCCACGCCCTCATCGGCGGCCTGGTCGGGGCGGCGATCGCCTCGGGGTCGGTCGTGCAGTGGGACGTGATCCTCGACAAGATCGTGATCCCGATGGTGGCCTCGCCGCTGTTCGGCTTCGCGGCCGCCTTCCTGCTCATGCTGGCGATCATGTGGGGCTTCCGGCGCGCGAACCCCAACCGGCTCAACCGCGGCTTCCGGCTGGCCCAGACCGTGAGCGCCGCGGCGATGGCGCTGGGCCACGGGCTCCAGGACGCCCAGAAGACGATGGGCGTGATCTTCCTGGCGCTGCTGACCGGCGGGTACGTCGCAGCCGACGACCCGCTCCCCACCTGGGTGATCTTCGCCGCCGCCGCCGCGATCTCCCTCGGGACGTACGCCGGCGGCTGGCGCATCATGCGGACACTGGGACGCCGGATCATCCACCTCGACCCGCCCCGGGGCTTCGCGGCGGAGTCGGTCGCCGCCGGCGTCCTCTACACGACCGCCTTCGCCTTCGAGGCGCCGATCTCGACCACCCACACCATCACCTCCGCGGTGATGGGGGTCGGGGCCACCAAGCGGCTCTCCGCCGTGCGGTGGGGTGTGGCCCGGACGATCGTGGCGGCCTGGGTCCTGACCTTCCCCGGAGCCGGTCTCGTGGCGGCGGGCACCTACTTCGTGATGCGGCTCGTCCAGCTGCCCTGAGCCGGGTTCCCCGGCCCGGCACCGCCCGGCAGCCCGGCCCGCTCGGCGCTCAGCCCGGCCCGGCTCCCGGTCAGCCGAAGCGGCCGGAGATGTAGTCCTCGGTGCGCTTGTCCTTCGGCGCCCGGAAGATGTTCGAGGTCAGGTCGTACTCCACCAGCAGCCCGGTCCGGTTGCCGGTGCCCTCGTCGGCCAGCGCGGTGAAGAACGCCGTACGGTCCGCGACCCTGGCCGCCTGCTGCATGTTGTGGGTGACGATGATGATCGTGTAGTCGCGCCGCAGCTCGGCCATGAGGTCCTCGATCCGCGCCGTCGCGATGGGGTCGAGGGCGGAGCACGGCTCGTCCATGAGGATGACCTCCGGCTCCACCGCCAGCGTCCTGGCGATGCAGAGCCGCTGCTGCTGGCCGCCGGAGAGCCCGTAGGCCGACTGCTTGAGCTTGTCCTTGACCTCGTCCCACAGCGCCGCCCTGGTGAGGCACTCCTCGACGAGGTCGTCGAGGTTGCTGACCTTCATCCCGATGGCCCGCGGACCGTAGGCGATGTTGTCGTAGATCGACTTGGGGAACGGGTTGGGCTTCTGGAACACCATGCCGATGCGCCGGCGTACCTCGATGGGGTCGACGTCGCGGTCGTAGATGTTCTTGCCGTGGTAGGTCACGTGGCCCGCCACCCGGGCGCCGTCGACCAGGTCGTTCATCCTGTTCAGGGAGCGGAGCAGGGTGGACTTGCCGCAGCCGGAGGGCCCGATCAGCGCGGTGATCTCGTTCCTGCCGAAGGTCATGCTCACGCGCGTCACCGCGCGGAAGTCGCCGTAGTAGATGCTGACGTCGTCGCAGGCCATCACCGGGTCCGGCTGGGTCGGGAGGTCGCGCTCGGTGTCGCGCTGCCCGACGGGGGTCCGGTCCACCTGAGGTGCCTCGGTCGCGGTCGTGAAGGTTGCCATGGATGCAGTCACCAGCGCTTCTGGTAGCGGTTGCGGATGAGGATGGCGACCGCGTTCATCGCCAGCAGGAGGACGAGCATGACGATGATCGCGGCGGAGGCTGCCTGGCGGAACTCCTCCTGGGGCTGCTGAGCCCAGTTGAAGATCTGGATCGGCAGGGTGGTGAAGCCCGACATCAGCCCGTTGGGGTCGTAGGTCACGAAGACCAGTCCGCCGAGCAGCAGCAGCGGGGCGGCCTCGCCGAGCGCCCGGGACAGCGCGAGGATCGCGCCGGTGGCGATGCCGGGGATCGCCGAGGGCAGGGTCTGCCGCCACACCGTCTGCAGCGGGGTCGCGCCCAGGGCCAGCGAGCCGTCACGGATCTCCCGCGGCACGGCCCGCATCGCCTCCCGGGTGGCGATGATGATCACCGGCAGGATCAGCAGCGCCAGGGCGATGGCTCCGGAGAGGACCACCCGTCGGGGCAGGTCGATGGCGAGGGCGAGCCCGGCGGTCAGCATCCCGTAGACGATCGCCGGGACGGCGGCGAGGTTCGTGAGGTTGACCTCGATCAGCTTGTTGTACCAGCGCCTGGGGTCGGCGAACTCCTCGAGGTAGACGCCGGCGGCCACCCCCAGCGGGATCGCGAGCAACGCGGTGAGCGCGATGACCATCGCCGACCCGAGGATGGCGGCGCGAGCGCCGGCGGCCTCCGGCTGGATCCGCGAGGTGTAGCGGGTGAACAGGTTGGCGTCCAGTCGGGTCATCCCGTCGAGGAAGGCGTCGACGAGCAGCACCGTCAGGCACAGGACGGAGAAGGCGAGCGCGAACCACAGCGCGACGAGGAAGACGACCGAGGCGAGACTGCGGTTGCCGTGACGGGCAGTGCGCAGCCGGGTCGCCGTCGAGGTCGAGGAGGGAGCGGTGGTGGTCATCAGTACGCCTCCCGGTAACGACGTACGACGGCGGCGGCGACGAGGTTGAACCCGAGGGTGATCGCGAAGAGCAGCAGCCCCACCGCGAAGAGCGTGTTGTAGCCCAGCGTCCCCGGGCTGCTCTCACCGGTGGCGGTCTGCGCGATGAAGCCGGTCATCGTCTGGCCCTCCATCGTGGGGGAGCTGACCACCCGGGCCCGGGTGCCGGCGGCCAGCGCCACGATCATCGTCTCGCCGACCGCGCGCGAGAGCGCCAGCACGATCGAGGCGGTGATGCCGGAGATCGCCGCCGGGAACACCACCCGCAGCGTGGTCCGCATCTTGTTCGATCCGAGGGCGTAGGAACCCTGGCGCAGCGCCTGCGGCACCGCCGACAGGGCGTCCTCGGACAGCGACGCGACCGTGGGGATGATCATGATCCCGAGCACCAGGCCGGCCGCCAGCACGCTGAAGGTGCCGACGCCGATGTGCAGCACGTCGCGCAGGATGTTCGGCGCCACGAAGTAGAGCGCGAAGTAGCCGTAGACCACCGAGGGGATGCCGGCCAGCAGCTCCAGCACCGGCTTGAGCACCTTGCGGGTCCGCTCCCCGGCGTACTCGGAGAGGAACACCGCCGCCCCGAGCCCGAACGGCACCGCGATGGCCAGGCCGAGGGCGGTGGTCCAGAGCGTGCCGGTGATGAGGGGGAGTACGCCGAAGCTGGCGTCGGCGAACGTGGGAGCCCACCGGTCCCCGCCGAGGAAGTCGAGGACGTCGACCTCCCGGAAGAAGTCGATCGCCGGGAAGAGCAGCGACAGGAAGATGCCGATGGTGACGGCCACGGTGAGCCCGGCCGATCCGGCCAGCAGCACGAAGCTGACGCGCTCGCCGTACCGGTGCTGGTTGCGGCGCAGGGCCTTGGCGGGGTCGAAGCCGTCTGGCGGAACGCCCCGGCGGGGGCTCGTCCTGTTGGACGGGCCCCCGCTTGGGGCAGTGGTGCTCGTGCTCCCACTGCTGCTCCCACTGAGACTCACTGGCGTTTCCTTCTGTGGTGGCGCTGACGGACGCGTCGGTCAGCCCCCGAGCTTGGCGGCGGCGTCGGTCAGGGCCGTGCGCTGCTCGTCGCTGAGCGGGATGAACTGGGCCTGCTCGGCGATCTCGGTGTCGTTCTCGACGTAGTAGTCGACGAAGGCCTGGACCTGCGGCTTGTCGGCGTACGCCTGGTTCGAGACGTAGACGAACAGCGGGCGCGAGAGCGGCACGTAGGAGCCGTCCTGCGCGCTCTCGGCGGACGGGGCCACGCAGCCCTCGCCGCTGTCGATCTCGACCGCCTTGAGGGCGTCGGCGTTCTCCTCGTAGTAGGTGTAGCCGAAGTAGCCCAGCGCGTTCGGCGAGCCGGAGACGCCCTGCACGAGCACGTTGTCGTCCTCGGAGGCGTTGTAGTCCGAGCGGCTGGCGCCCTCCTCACCGTTGATCTCGTCGGTGAAGTAGTCGAAGGTGCCGGAGTCGGTGCCCGGCCCGAAGAGCTCGATCTCCTCGCTGGGGAAGTCGGGGTTGATCTGGTCCCAGGTCGTGATCTTGCCCTCGGACTCCGGAGCCCACAGCTTGTTCAGCTCGTCGGTGGTGAGGCAGGTGATGAAGTCGTTCTCGGCGCTGACCACGACGGTGAGCGCGTCGTTGGCGACCTGGAGCTCGGTGTAGTCGATCCCGTTCTTCTTGCAGGCCGGTCCCTCGGCGTCCTCGTCGGTCTTGATCGGGCGCGAGGCGTTGGAGATGTCGGTGTCGCCGGCGCAGAACTTCTCGAAGCCACCGCCGGTGCCCGAGGTGCCGACCGAGACGTTGACGTCAGGGTTGTCCATCTGGAAGAGCTCGCCGGCGGCGGCGGTGAGGGGCTCGACGGTCGAGGAGCCGTCGGCGACGACCTCGCCGCTGGCGGACTCCCCACCGGAGCCGCTGTTGCCGCTGGCCTGGCCGCCGCACGCGGCCAGGGTCAAGGTCAGGAGGAGGGCCGCGGACGGCGCCACGGCAGGAGTGAGCAAGCGTCGCTTCACGTGGAGGTGGACCTCTCGAGTTCGGGCCGCTCGTCGTCGGCGGCCACTTCTGGCTGACATCGCCGAAGGTAGGGAGCGGTCGTGAATCAGCGGCCCTCCGTGAGTGAACGGAAGGTGAACAGAGCGCGGCTAGTGACCGGGCGGCGCGGGGATCCGCTCGAGGGCCGCGATCCGGCCCTCGCGGTGGTGGACCACGACCGTCGCGGCCAGGTCCAGGGCGGGCGGATCGAGGTGCAACGCCTCGAAGATCATCGGCAGCACCGGCCGGTGGGAGCACACCGCGACAGGTTCGCGCAGGCCGACCAGCCGGTCGACCTCCTCGCCGATCCCCTTGTCGGTGGCGTCCTCCTCGCTCAGGTCGTCGGTCACCTCGACGTCGAGCCCGGCTGCCTCGGCGTACGGCGCGAGGGTGGTCCAGCACCGCCGGCTGCTGGAGGAGACCAGTCGCTCCACGCCGTACGCCTCGAGGAGGGGCGGGAGCCGATCTGCCTGCCGCTCGCCGTACCGGGTGAGGGTGCGCTCCCGGTCGTCGCCCTTCCAGCGCTTGCGGGAGCGCGCCTTCGCGTGCCGGACCACGGCGAGCGTCCCGGTCCGGCGGACGAACGGGACGGCCTCGGCGAGCGTGTCCCGGTCGTGGGCGTAGGTGAGCATCCGCGCCGCCCGGTCGACGTCGACCCAGCGCAGGTCGTCGATCTCGGCGTTGCGTGCGTAGCCGCCGACGTCGTCGCCGCCCCGGCAGCGTCCCACCCAGTAGTGGACGACCTTGGCACTCCGCCCGTCGGCGAGAGGGTAGGCCTGGTCGGCCAGCGGCGGTCCGAGGGCGATGTGGAGACCGGTCTCCTCGAGCACCTCACGGACGGCCGCCGTCCGCACCGGCTCGTGCGGGTCGAGCTTGCCCTTGGGGAAGGCCCAGTCGTCGTACTTCGGCCGGTGCACGAGCAGCACCTGGCTCGTCCCGGACCTTCGCCGCAGCACGACGGCACCGGCGGCGACGACCAGGGCCGGATCGGGCATGCGGTCAGTCTCACACCCCTCGCGCCGGGAGGCTCATGCGGTGCAGAACTGCTGATGGAGGCCGCGATCACAGCAGTTCTGCACCGGATGAGACGTCACCGGCTCGTCCGTCCACCCCCCGCAGGTCGAGGAGCACGTCGACCGGGATTCTCGGCCTGAACCACGGCGGCGGCACGAGGGTCCATGTCCGTCGACTGCTCGCCTGGAACGGAGCCCGGCTTCGAGCGGTGTGCAGGCGATGCACCAGAGGGGCCGTACGCCGCAGGTCGTGCCCCGTCACGCGGGTCACCTCCAGCCCGTGCTCCCGGAATCCGGCCTCGCGGTCGACGTCGTGACTGTGCCGGGGGGCGGACCGGTGGTCGTCTCCGTCGTACTCGATGACGAGGCCGGCCTCCACGTCGAGGAGGTCGGGGTACCCGAGCAGCTCTCCTCCGAGCGTGAAGACCGGCTGGTTCACGAGGGGCCGCGGGAGGCGAGCGTCGAGGAGCCAGACCAGGCGGAGCCGCGACTCCGGTGGTGAGGCGCTGTCGTCGTCGGCAAGCAGGAGTGCCCGCCGCACGACAGGCACACCAGGTACGCCGCGCCACGACGGACGGCTCTCCAGGTAGGAGCGCATCCGCGCCACCGACGTGAGCCGAGCAGCAGCCGCCATGTCCAGGCTGACGACGGCTCCGCGCAGCCCGCCCTCGAGCCGCATCGCGTCGAACAGCGCCCGACGCACCCCGGCGCAGCGGACACCGCGGATGACCACGGTCGTGGGCACCTGGCTCCGCACGTGACCCACGCCAGGACGAGGCCGGAGGTGGCACCCCAGGGGTACGCCGAGGAGAACCGGCAGCTCGGTGCGGCCATCGGGCGCCCGGCCGTCGAAGAACGCCGCGCCGTGCATCCGCAGTGCGGCCCACCCGGTGACCCAGCCGTCAGGGGGCAGGGTCGCCGCCTCCTCCGCGACCCGCTGCTCGGGGATCGACCGGTCGGTGCCCGCCGGGACGTACAGGCCGGCGGAGGTCCGTCGCCATCCCGGCCCGCGCACAGCCCCGGGCGTGGGGCCGTTGCGGCCGGTCGGGTCCCTCCGCACCGGGTGTACGACGCGACGTGGTGACTGGAAGGGGTCCCACCGGTGGCCACCGGGCATGCCGGGACGATCGCCCGGAAGCAGCCGTCCAGCATCTCCCCTAGGTCATCCGGTGCAGAACTGCTGCCCACGGCCGCCTGAGGAGCAGAACTGCACCAGATGAGCCGGCCGCGGCCGGCCCGATACGTCCGGTCAGACGGAGCGACGCCGGGCCCGGGAACCCCGGACCAGGTAGTCCTGCAGGTCCCGCGGCGGGTTCCCGTCGACGTCGGCCGACGGCCGGGTCCAGGTGCCGTCCGAGCGCAAGGTCCAGGCGTCGGTGTCGTCCTCGAAGGCGACGTCGAGCAGCCGGGTGACCTGGTCCACCGAGTCAGCCGACGGCAGCGCCACCAGCACCTCCACCCGCCGGTCGAGGTTGCGGTGCATCAGGTCGGCCGAGCCGATCCACACCTCCGGCGTACCACCGTTGCCGAACCAGAAGATCCGGCTGTGCTCGAGGAACCGCCCCAGGATCGACCGGACCTCGATCGTCTCCGACAGCCCGGGGACACCCGGCCGCAGGGCGCAGATCCCCCGGGTGAGGACCTCGACGGCGACACCGGCTCGCGAGGCCTCGTAGAGCGCGTCGATGACCGCCTCGTCGACGAGCGCGTTGACCTTGATCCGGATCCGCCCGGGCGTGCCGGCGGCCTGGTGCGCCGTCTCGGCGTTGATCCGCTCGATCAGCCCGTC
>CADCUI010000068.1 GCA_902805845.1 uncultured Nocardioidaceae bacterium | reverse complement strand
CGGCACCCGTGCCGGCACCGCCCCGGGCACCGGTCCCGCGACCGCCCCGGGCACCGGTCCCCGCACCGCCACGGTCGGCCGCCCCGGCGGCGGCCGGGGCGGCCGTCGCAGAGGCTGGCCCTGCTGTCGAGGCGGCTGTCGACCCGGATGTCGACCCGGCTGTCGACCCGGGTGTCGACGCTGACGCCGGACCGGCGTCCGACCCGTCGGCCTGGGGCCGGGTCGACGCCGACGGGACCGTGTACGTCCGCACCGCGGACGGCGAGCGGGCGGTCGGGCAGTGGCCGGACGGCGACCCGGCGGAGGCGTTGGCCTTCTTCGGCCGCCGTTACGACGCGCTGGACTTCGAGGTCGGACTGCTCGAGCGGCGGATCGCGTCGCGCGCGCTCTCCCCCGACGACGCGGCGGGCTCGCTGAAGAAGGTCCGGGCGGCGGTCAGTGGCGCTCAGGCGGTGGGTGACCTCGACGCCCTCGAGGGCCGGTTGGCTGCGTTGACCGGCGTGCTCGCCGAGCAGCGTGAGCAGCGGAGGGCCGAGCGCGCCGCCAAGCAGCAGGAGGGCAAGGTCCAGAAGGAGCGGATCGTCGCCGAGGCCGAACGGCTCGCCGGCAGCAACGACTGGCGTGCCGGCGTCGAGCGGCTGCGGGCGCTGCTGGAGGAGTGGAAGGCGCTGCCGCGGCTCGAGAAGGGCGCCGACGACGCGTTGTGGCGGCGGTTCTCGACGGCCCGGACGACGTACACCCGGAGGCGGAAGGCGCACTTCGCGGAGCTCAACGAGAAGCGCGAGGGCGCCCGGGCGGTCAAGGAGAAGCTGGTCAAGGAGGCCGAGGCGTTGTCCGCCTCGACGGAGTGGGGCCCGACCGCCGGCGCCTACCGGGAGCTGATGCGCCGCTGGAAGGAGGCCGGTCCCGCCCCGAAGGGCGTCGACGACCAGCTGTGGAAGCGGTTCCGGGAGGCCCAGGACGCCTTCTTCGGCGCCCGGGACGCCGTGACCGCGGCCACGGACGCGGAGTACGCCGCCAACGCCACCCGCAAGGAGGCCCTGCTCACCGAGGCGGAGGCGCTGCTGCCGGTCACCGACCTCGCCGCGGCCAAGGCGGCCTTCCGCGGGATCGCCGAACGGTGGGACGAGGCCGGCAAGGTGCCTCGCGAGCGGATGAAGGAGCTCGAGGGGCGGATGCGCAAGGTCGAGCACGCCATCCGCGACCGGGAGCAGGAGACGTGGCGTCGCTCCAACCCCGAGGCGCGGGCGCGGGCCAGCGCCACGGTCGACCAGCTCGAGACGTTGCTCGCCGACCTGGAGGGGAAGCGGGACAAGGCGGCCGCCGCCGGTGACCAGCGGCGGGTCGCCGAGCACACCGCCGCGATCGAGGCCCGGCAGTCCTGGCTCGCCGAGGCCCGCCGCGCCCTCGAGGAGTTCTCCCCCTAACCCCCCGCCGAGTCGGCGCTTGTGCACGCGCAAACCCCGCCGAGTCGGCGCTTGTGCACGCGCGCGAACGCCCGCGTCGGCGCACACGGGACTGCAGCGGGGCGGATCTCCACAGCCACATCGGAGGACATTGCCCCGGCCGCGCCGTCGGCCAAGGCTCGCCCACCATGGTCATGCCCTCCGTCCGGGCGCGTGCACTGCTCGATCCGGACTTCCCGCTGCCGCTCGAGCTGCCGTTCACCTCACAACAGGCCGCAGCTGCGGGCGTGAGTCGCGGTCAGCTCAGCCGTCTGGTCCGGTCCGGCCTCGTGCGGCGCATGATCCGCAACGCGTACGTCGCTGCACAGGCACCGGACACCCAGCTCCTGCGCGGTCAGGCCCTTGCGCTCGTCGTACCGGCAGGATGCGTCGTCACCGACTGGACCGCATGCTGGTACTGGTCCGGCATGGACCTCCCCAACTCGCACCTGGGAGTCCCGCCGCTCTCGGTCTTCCGTCCCTCCGACGAGGGCAGGCTCAGAAACGGCCTGGTCACGAGCGGCGAACGGTGGTTCCGGGCCGGCGACACCGTGCCCTTGACAGGAGATCTCGCGATCACGACCCCGCTGCGGACCGCCTGCGACCTGGGGCGTCTGTACCGGCCGATCATCGCCCTCGGCGGCATGGACGCGCTGATGCGGCACGCGGGGTTCTCGCGTGGACAGCTGGTCGGCGGCGTCGAACAGTTCCGCCGGCAACGCGGGGTCGTCCAGCTGAGAACGCTCGCGCCGCTCGCGGACGGCCGCTCCGAGAGCATGGGCGAGTCGAGCCTTCGGTGGCACTGGCTCTCCCTGACACATCTGCCCGCGCCCGAGCCGCAGGTCCCGGTGACCATCCAAGGCATCACGGTCTTCCGTATCGACCTCGGAGTGGAGGAGCTGCGGTACGGCGCGGAGTACGACGGTGAGCGGTTCCACGGTGAGGAGCACCGCGTGCCGGATGAGGGGCGGCGGAGTCGCCTCTCCGCCGAGTTCGGCTGGGTGATCGACGCCTTCCGACGAGACGACATCTACGGCCCGCACGAGACCGCGACGACCAGGTTGCCGCGCGGTGTGGCCTCGGCTCGCCAGCGGCTGGCCAGATCGACGTTCACGTCGTGAGCCGCGTGCACAAGCGCCGACTCGGCACGATCAGTGCGTGCACAAGCGCCGACTCGGCGAGGGGTCAGCCGGTGATGCGGTAGGCGTCGAAGACGCCCTCGACGTGGCGTACGGCGCGGAGCACGTGGCCGAGGTGCTTGGGGTCCCCCATCTCGAAGGTGAACCTGCTCTTGGCCACTCGGTCCCGGCCGGTGCTCAGCGAGGCACCGAGGATGTTGACGTGCATGTCGGAGAGCACCTTGGTGATGTCCGAGAGCAGCCTCGTCCGGTCCAGCGCCTCGACCTGGATGTTGACCAGGAACATCGACTGGTCCGTCGGCGCCCACTCGACCTCGACGAGCCGCTCCGGGTGTCGCCGCAGCGAGCTGATGTTGGTGCAGTCCGACCGGTGCACCGACACCCCCTCCCCGCGGGTCACGAACCCGAGAATGTCGTCGCCGGGGACCGGCGTGCAGCACTTGGCGAGCTTCACCCAGACGTCGGTCAGCCCCTTGACGATGACCCCGGCGTCCCCGCGCACCGGCCGGTTGCGCGCCCGGCGACCCGTGATCTGCACGGCCTCGGCAAGGTCCTCGGTCGCCCCCTCGGGCCCACCGGACAGCTCGATCACCCGGCGTACGACGGTCTGCGCGCCGACGTTGCTCTCGCCGACCGCCGCGTACAGCGCCGACACGTCGCTCAGCCGCATCTCGGCGGCGATCGTGGACAGGTTCTCGTGGGTCATGACCCGCTTGAGCGGGACGCCCTCCTTGCGCATGAGCCGGGCGATCTGCTCCTTGCCCTGCTCGATGGCCTCCTCGCGCCGCTCCTTGGTGAACCACTGGCGGATCTTGCTGCGCGCCCGCGGTGACCGCACGTAGCCCAGCCAGTCCCGGCTCGGCCCGGCACCGGCCGCCTTGGAGGTGAAGACCTCGACGGCGTCGCCGTTGTCGAGCGTCGACTCCAGCGGCACCAGCCGCCCGTTGACCCGAGCGCCGATCGTTCGGTGCCCGACCTCGGTGTGGATGGCGTAGGCGAAGTCGACCGGTGTCGACCCGGTGGGCAGTGCCACCACGTCACCCCGCGGGGTGAAGACGTAGACCTCCGAGGAGTTGATCTCGAAGCGTAGGGACTCCAGGAACTCGCCCGGGTCCTCGGTGTCCTGCTGCCAGTCGAGCAGCTGCCGGACCCAGGCGATGTCGTTGCTGTTGCCCCCGGCGACCGGCTCCAGGACACCGGGCTCGACGCCGGCCCGCATGTTCTCCTTGTACTTCCAGTGCGCGGCGATGCCGTACTCCGCCCGACGGTGCATGGAGTAGGTGCGGATCTGCAGCTCGACCGGCTTGCCCTGCGGGCCGATCACGGTCGTGTGCAGTGACTGGTACATGTTGAACTTCGGCATCGCGACGAAGTCCTTGAACCGCCCGGCCACCGGGTTCCAGCGGGAGTGGATGATGCCGAGCGCTCCGTAGCAGTCGCGGTCGTTCTCGACGAGGATCCGGATGCCCACCAGGTCGTAGATGTCGGTGAACTCGCGACCCCGCAGGATCATCTTCTGGTAGATCGAGTAGTAGTGCTTCGGCCGACCGGTCACCGTCGCCTTGATCTTCGCCGACCGCAGGTCGTTCTCGACCCCGGCGATCACCTGGGTGAGGTAGCTGTCGCGCGACGGTGCGCGATCGGCGACCAGCCGCACGATCTCGTCGTACATCTTGGGGTGGAGCGTGGCGAACGCCAGGTCCTCGAGCTCCCACTTGATCGTGTTCATGCCGAGGCGGTGGGCCAGCGGCGCGAAGATCTCGAGGGTCTCCTTGGCCTTCTTCTCCTGCGTCGACTGCTTGAGGTAGCGCAGCGTGCGCATGTTGTGCAGCCGGTCGGCCAGCTTGATGACGAGCACGCGGATGTCGCGGCTCATCGCCACGATCATCTTGCGGATGGTCTCGGCCTCGGCACTCTCGCCGTACTTGACCTTGTCGAGCTTGGTGACACCGTCGACGAGCCGCGCCACCTCCTCGCCGAAGTCGTGACGCACCGCGTCGATCGTGTACGCCGTGTCCTCGACCGTGTCGTGCAGCAGCGCGGCGACCAGGGTCGGCTCGGTCATGCCCAGCTCGGCCAGGATCGTGGTGACCGCAAGGGGATGGGTGATGTAGGGCTCGCCGCTCTTGCGGGTCTGACCGCGGTGGAACCGCTCGGCGGTGGTGTAGGCCCGCTCGAGGACCAGGAGGTCGGCCTTCGGGTGGTGGGCGCGCACCGCCCGGAACAACGGCTCGAGGACCGGGTTGGCCGAGCCGCCCCGGGTGCCGATCCGCGCGAGACGGGTGCGCATCCGCCCCGCCGACGACGCCGTCGGCCCGCCGGCCGTCGGTCCGCCGGTGGTCGGTCCGCTGGTCGTCGGTCCGCCGGTGGTCGGTCCGCTGGCCGTCGGCCCGCCGGTCGCCGGTGCAGCCGTCCCG
>CADCUI010000067.1 GCA_902805845.1 uncultured Nocardioidaceae bacterium | reverse complement strand
GTGGGTCGCGGGTTCGTCGGGACGCCTGGTGCGGCGCTGGGAGACCCGTTCGGCAACGGCGGCCAGCAGCGCACCGAGGCCGCCGGTGGCGAGGTCACCGACGGTGTCGTCGTAGCCGGTCCGGATGGCTGCGTCGACGAAGGTGTGGCCCCACCACTCGCCCAGCTCCCACAGGGTCGCGACGGTCAGACCGAGGCACACCGTCACCAGCACCGCCCCCAGACCGGCGCGGGGGAGCATCGGGTCGGTGGCTGCGGGCAGCACCCCTGCCCTGACCAGCGCCCGGTGCCCGGCGGCAGCGACCAGACCGGTGGCGGCGAGATGGACGAGCACGTCCAGCCACGGATACCGCTCGTAGGACCCGAGGAGCGCCCACCAGGCGGCGGCGACCAGGAGCGCGCCGGTCGCCAGGTCGAGGGCCGGCGGCACGCCGGCCAGCCTCAGCAGGGTGAGCCCGAGCAGCACCAGCGCCATCAGTGCCAGGGCGACGCCGCCGCGCGTGGTGACGGCCACGAAACTCAGCACGCTGGCGACCCGGACCACGTCGGCGAGGGTGCGGGTCACCAGGTGATCCAGATGAGGAGCTGGGTGACCAGGAAGCCGGTGAGGAAGTTCAGCCACAGGAACCGTCGCCAGCCGTCGTGTGCCGCAGCGGCGTCCTGGTCGGGGAGCGAGCGGAACGGAGCGATGCTTCCCAGGTAGGGGAGGACGAGCAACCCCGCGAGTGCCCCCGGCCAGCCGGCGAGCAGCAGGACCAGCCCGGCCGCGGCGTACAGCAGCATCGCCAGCCGCACGGTGCGGGCGGCACCGAGCACCGTCGCGACCGACGCGATGCCCGCGGACCGGTCGGGGACGATGTCCTGCACCGCGCCGAACGCCTGCGACGCCATCCCCCACAGGAAGAACCCGAGCAGCGCGGCCGCCGCCTCGCGGGTGAGCGAGCCTCCCGCCAGCGCCAGCCCGTACGCCGCCGGCCCCGCGAAGTGCGTGCTGGAGGTGACCGAGTCGAGGAAGGGCCGTTCCTTGAAGCGGAGCCCCGGTGCCGAGTAGGCGACCACGGCGAGCACGACCACCGCCAGCACCACCGTGGACCCGGTCGAGCCGAGGAGGACCAAGGCGACGAGGAAGGGCGCGTTCGACACCAGCGCCGCCCACAGCGTGGTGCGGTGCAGCCCGGCGTCGAGGACGACGCCTTCGGCGCCGCCCTTGCGCGCGTTGAGGAGGTCGGACTCGTAGTCGAAGACGTCGTTGATGCCGTACATCAGCAGGTTGTAGGGCACGAGGAAATAGGCGGCGCCGACCACCAGGGCGACGTCGACGCCGCCTCCCGCGAGGAGGTAGGCGGCAGCGAAGGGATAGGCGGTGTTGACCCAGCTCAGCGGTCGCGACGACCCGAGCAGCGACCGGACCACGCCGGTCCTGGGGTGGTCGAGGGAAGGCGCGGTCACGACCGTTGCTCCTCACCGGAAGGGGCGCGGCCCGGCCGCTCGAGGAGCAGCCACAGCGCCGGCAGCATCAGGGCCGACGCGAGCGGCCAGGCGAAGTCCTCCAGCGGCGCGCGGATCACGTGTACGCCGAGCAGCCGCGCGGAGTCGAACCGGAACAGGTCCGCGGCGATCATGAGGCTGTCGAACACGGCCGTCATGACCAGCAGTGCGGCTGCGACGGCCGCCGTGCAGCCCCACCACCGCCGGTCCGGGAGACGCACGGTCGCCGCGAGGGCGGCGATGGCGACCGGGACGGCGAGGAAGACCAGCGCGAGGGCGGCGTACGTCACGGGCGCACCTCCTTGACCCGATCCTGACCAGTGGGACCCCACGTGCGGGCGACGGCCCGCAGGGTCAGGCCGTGCAGCACCATCGTGAGGTACGGCAGGAACGCCAGGAAGAACAGCTCCTCGACCGGGAACTCGGGCCAGAGCTCGATGCCGGTCATGAGCTCGGAACGGCCGCGTTCGTAGAGCTCGAGCTGGAGCGCGGCGACGTCCCAGGCCAGGAACAGCCCGAACCCGGCCGCGAACACCACCGCGGCCCGGCGGGCGTCGGCCCAGAAGAACAGCCGCCACCGCCGGTCCGTCACCGCCATGCAGCCCAGCACCAGGACCAGGGCCCCGAGGTAGACCAGCTGCGTCATCCGGCCGCCCGGGCGGGCGCGGCGGAGCGGTCGCCCCGCAGCCGCTTGAGGACCAGCTCGGCGCTGATGAGGCACATCGGCAGACCGACCCCGGGGACGGTGCTGGAACCGGCGTAGTACAGCCCGTCCAGCTTCGAGGAGACGTTGCGCGGACGGAACATCGCACTCTGGCGCAGGGTGTGCTCCAGCCCCAGCGCGCTGCCGCGCCAGGCGTTGAGCTGCGCGGCGAAGTCGGCCGGGCCGACGGTGTGCCGGACGACGACCCGCTCGGCGAGGTCGGGGACGCCTGCCCACGACGCGACCTGGGCGACGGCCGCGTCGACGGTCCGCTCGACGGTCGGGTCGCCGAGGCCGTCGTCTCCGCCGTGGCCGATCCCGGTGTCGGCGGGCACCGGGACCAGCACGAACAGGTTCTCGTGGCCTGCGGGGGCGACGGTGGGGTCGGTGTCCGAGGGCTTGCAGACGTAGATCGAGGCCGGCTGCGGCACGCGCGGGGAGTCGCCGAAGATGTCGCCGAAGTTGCGGTCCCAGTCCGCGGTGAAGAACAACGAGTGGTGCGCCAGCTCGGGAAGCCGGCCCCGCACGCCCAGCATCGCCAGCACCGCACCCGGCCCGGGGGACCGGCGGGCCCAGGAGCGGTCGGGGTGGGTGCGGTGCTGCTCCGGCAGGAGCCGGGTCTCCAGGTGGTGCAGGTCGGTCGCGCCGACGACGACGTCGGCGCGGATTCGCTCGGGCGTGCCGTCGGCCGCGCGGTAGTCGACACCGGCGACCGAGCCGCGCCGGCGGCCGGGGATGGTGCGGATGCCGGTGACCGTGGCGCCGGTGTGCAGCCGGGCGCCCGCCTTCTCGGCGAGCGAGGCGATCACCTCGATCAGGCGGGTGAAGCCGCCCTGCGGATAGAGCACCTGGTCACCCAGGTCGAGACTGCTCATGAGGTGGTACATGCTCGGCGTCCTCGCCGGCGAGGAGCCGAGGAACACCGCGGGGTAGCCCAGGAGCTGGCGCAGCCGGACGTCACCGAAGCGGCCTGCGGCGAAGCCCTCGAGGGACTGGGTGAGGTGGCGGCCGAGCGCGGGCAGCCGTCGCAGCACCTGCGGGTGGAGGAGCGGCTTGGGGGAGTCGAAGCTGGTGTAGAGGAACCGTCTCAGCGCCACGTCGTAGGTGTCGCGTGCCGAGGCGAGGTAGGCGTCGAAGCGGTCACCGGCTCCGGGCTCGATGGCTTCGAAGGTCGCGCGGTTGCGCGCGCGGTCGGGGTGCACGTCGACGGGGTCGGCGTGGCCCTCGAAGAAGACGCGGTAGCTGGGTTCGAGCCGGGTCAGCTCCAGCTGCTCGGAGGCGGAGGTGCCGAGGAGCTCGAAGAAGTGCTCGAAGACCTCCGGCATGAGGTACCACGACGCACCGGTGTCGAAGCGGAAGCCGTTCCGTGCGAACGAGCCCACCCGGCCGCCGAGGGTGTCGCGCTGCTCGAGCACGTCGACGCTGTGGCCGTCGCGGGCAAGCAGGGCCGCGGTGGCCAGCCCCGCGATGCCGCCGCCGACCACCACGACCCGTCGCGGGTCCTCGGCGGCCGGAGGGACGTCGGCGGTCAGCAGGAGGCGGTTCACGCGCGGGCTCCGAACACTGCGCCGGCGAGAAGCCGGGCCTTGACCGGCGCCGGGACCGAGACCCGGGTGTGCCGGATGTCGTCGGCCGGCGTGGCCCGCAGCCGGTGGGCGAGCTCGGTGAAGGTCGCGTGCGCCGCCCGGACGGCCCGTCGGCTGCTGGACGGCAGGTGCGGCACGGCCAGCGCGGCAGCGGCCAGGTCGGCGTCGATGTCGTCGAGCAGCCGGTCCCGGTCGGCGTCGCAGAAGTCGGCGACCACCAGGCCGGGGAAGTAGCTGCGGCCGAGGAGGTCGTGGTCCTCGCCGAGGTCTCGCAGGAAGTTAATCTTCTGGAAGGCCGCTCCGAGTGCGCGGGCACCGGGGGCGAGCTCGTCGTACCCGGGGGAACCGGCCGGCTGATCGACCAGGAAGGCGCGCAGGCACATCAGCCCGACGACCTCCGCCGACCCGTACACGTAGTGCTCGAAGCTGGCGGCGCTGTGCGAGGTGGTGGTGAGGTCGATCCGCATCGAGTCGAAGAAGGGATCCACCAGCTCCGCGCCGACGCCGCAGGCTGCGGCGGTCCGAGCGAACGCGTGCACGACCAGGTTGCTGCTGTATTGCGCGTCCAGGGAGTGCCGCACGTCATCCTGCAGCCAGGCGAGCATGCGGGTCCGTGCCTGGACGCCGAGCGACGGGTCGGGGTTGTCGACGATCTCGTCGGCCACCCGGACCAGTGCGTAGATGTTGCGCACCTGGGTCCGCACCGGCTCCGCCAGCAGCCGCGAGGCGAGCCCGAAGGAGCTGGAGTAGCGACGGATCACCATCGCGGCGCTGGCCTCGGAGACGCTGTCGTAGAGGCTCAGCGCGGGACGTCGGGCGGCAATCAGGCTCATGCGGCGCTCCTCGCGGTCGCGGCGACCAGGACGGTCACCGAGGAGAGGAACGTCGAGGGTATCCCGAGCTGGTCCAGGGCCCGCTGCGCGGTGGCCGCGTAGTCGGCGGCGAGCTGCTCGACGAAGCGCCGGGAGCCGGCCTGCTCCAGCAGCGACCTTGCCTGGTCCGCCTCGGCGAGCGACAGGTCGCGGCCGAGATAGCCGTCGATCCGGGCGCCGAGCTCGGTGCCACGGGCATGCGCGACGAGCGAGGTCTGCTTGCCCTCGCGCAGGTCGCCGACCGCGCTCTTGCCGGTGTCGGCCGGGTCACCGAAGACGCCGAGCAGGTCGTCGGAGAGCTGGAACGCGAGCCCCAGCAGGCGACCCGCCTTCCCCAGCCGCTCGATCACCGGCGGTTCCGCGCCGGCCAGGATCGCCCCCGCCTGGAGCGGGAGCTGGAAGGAGTAGACGCTGGTCTTCTGCTCCTCCATCGTCAGCACGTCGGCGAGCGGAGCCGGCTCGCCCAGCGAGAGGCGGACGTCGGCGAGCTCCCCGGCCGCAGTCGTGTGCAGGACCGAGTCGAAGAGGTCGAGCAGCCGCCCGACGGCGGGCTGGGGTGCCCGGCAGGTGGCGACGGCCCGGACCGCGGCCGTGAGGGCCAGGTCACCGGCGAGGATGCCGGCCGTCCGACCGAAGTGCCGGGCCCTGTCGGCATCGACCCCGGCGGCCAGCGCCTGTGCCTCGAAGGTGCCGCTGACGTTGAGGCGACCACGACGGACGTCGTCCCCGTCGATCACGTCGTCGTGCACCACGAAGGCGGTGTGCAGCAGCTCCACGGCCGCCCCCACCGCGGCCGCCGCCTCAGGGTGTCGCCCGCCCAGCATCTCGTGCGCCGCCGTGACCATCGCCGGGCGGAAGCGCTTGCCGCCCTCGGTGGCCCGGCACAGCGCCTCCCAGAGCTCGGCGTGCGACGGACCGGCCGCCTCCGCGCGGGCCCGGCCCTCCCGCAGCAGCCGGCTCAGCGCCTCGTCGGTCGCGGATGCGTTCACCGTGGTCCTCCCATGCTTCGAGGTTCACCCGTCCTTTCGTGCCGGCCGGACGAACAGACGGGCTGGTGCCCGGCTTTCGTTCCGCACCAACCTATGCAAGACTTCAAGGAAAGTCTAGGCAGCATGAGGAGCATGATGACGACCACGACGCCGACCATCCCATCGGCCACGCTCACGATCAGCGACCTCGCGCAGCGCACCGGCGTGCCGCAGGCCACCCTGCGGAGCTGGGAGTCGCGTTACGGGTTCCCCCGTCCGGTGCGGCTGGCGGGGGGGCACCGCAGGTACGCCGAGCAGGACGTCGCCGCGGTGGAGGAGGTGCTCCGCCACCGCCGTTCGGGGCTCAGCCTCGAGGCCGCCGTACGCCGGATCGCGTCGGCAGCGACCCCGGAGACGATGTCGCTCTTCGCGGAGCTGCGCCGTCGCCACCCCGACCTCAAACCCCAGCTGCTGACCAAGAAGGCGCTCGTCGCGCTCAGCCACGCGATCGAGGACGAGTCCTGCGCGCGGGCCGAGCGGCCGCTGTTGTTCGGCGGGTTCCAGCGTGGACGTTTCCTCCGTGAGTCCTATGCCCGCTGGGTGGAGCTGGCCCGCACCGCCCGCACCGCGGTCGTGTTCGCCCACTTCTCCGACCCCGTGCCCCCGAAGCCGCGCCTGCCGGTCGAGGTGGCGATCCCGCCCGACTCCCCGCTGAAGCGGGAGTGGCTGGTGGTCTGCGACGCCCCCGACCACCCGGCGTGCATGGTGGCGTTCGAGCGGCCCGGACAGGACGACGCGCGTGACTCCGAGCGCAGGTTCGAGGCGCTGTGGACGGTCGATCCGCGCGTGGTCCGCGACGCGGCCCGGATCTGCGCCGGCTTCGCCGACGTCTACCGGCCGGGGTGGCGCACGGCCGAGTGGAAGGAGCTGGACGAGGAACCGCCTGCCGCGTCCTCGGACCTCCGCCGTGCCACCGACCTGCTCAACCGCACGTTGGCCTACCTCGACCTGTCGCGCTGAGCGGGTCGGTTCCGGCGAGGGGCGCGCACGCTTAGGCTGACGGGATGGAACAGCCGCACGTCATCGTGATCTTCGGGGCGACCGGGGACCTGGCAAAGCGCAAGCTGCTGCCGGGGCTCCTCCACCTCTACCAGGCCGAGCTGCTCAAGAACTGCCGCATCATCGGCACCTCGCTCGACGACATCGACGGCGAGACCTTCGTGAAGCTCGCCCGAGCGGCGTGCGAGGAGTTCGCCGGCGAGGACATGAACGGCAACTGGGACGAGTTCGCGTCCGTGCTGTCCTACGTGCCGCAGAGCGCCGGCGGCAGGGCCCTGGCCGAGGCGGTCCACGCCTGCGAGAAGGAGCTCGAGGAGTTCGGCGAAGCCGACCGGCTCCACTACCTCAGCGTCCCGCCGAACGCGGCGCTGGCCGTCGTCCACCTGCTGGCCGAGGCGGGCCTGGCCGAGCGCTCCCGCATCGTCATGGAGAAGCCGTTCGGCGTCAACGTGCCCAGCGCCAAGAAGCTGAACGACGAGCTCCACACCTGCTTCGCGGAGGAGCAGATCTTCCGCATCGACCACTTCCTCGGCAAGGAGGCCGCCCAGAACATCCTGGCGTTCAGGTTCGCCAACGGCCTCTTCGAGCCGATCTGGAACCGGAACTTCATCGACCACATCCAGATCGACGTCCCCGAGACGCTCGGGCTCTCCACCCGCGCCGAGTTCTACGAAGCCACCGGCGCCTTCAAGGACATGGTGGTGACCCACCTCTTCCAGGTGCTCGCGTTCACCGCGATGGAGCCTCCCACCGCGTTGGAGCCGGGACCGATCGGAGAGGAGAAGGTAAAGGTTTTCCGGTCCATGCAGCCGATCCTGCCGAAGAACACCGTGCGGGGTCAGTACATCGGTTATCGGGACGAGCCCGGTGTGGCGGAGGAGTCGGACACCGAGACGTTCGTCGCGCTCAAGGTCGAGATCGACAACTGGCGGTGGGCCGGTGTGCCGTTCTACCTGCGCACGGGCAAGCGGATGGCCGAGAGCGCCCGGGTCATCTCGATCGCCTTCAAGGAGCCGCCTCGGCACATGTTCCCGCAGGGATCTGGAGTCGGGCTCCACGGGCCGGACCACCTGACGTTCGACCTGGCCGACCAGTCACGGATGTCGCTGTCCTTCTACGGCAAGAAGCCGGGGCCCGGGATGAAGCTCGACAAGCTCTCGATGCAGTTCGCCATGCACGACACCGGTCACTCCAAGTCCGTGCTCGAGGCCTACGAGCGGCTGATCCACGACGCGCTCCGCGGTGACCACACCCTGTTCACGACGGCGACCGGCATCGAGACCGTCTGGGAGCTCGCTTCGCCGATGCTCGACGACCCGCCTCCGGTGCGGATCTACCAGCCAGGCACCTGGGGGCCCAACGCCATCCACCAGCTGATCGCCCCGAACGCGTGGCGGCTGCCCTTCGAGCGGAGCTGGCGCGACCCGAACTTCCACGAGAGCTGACGTTCGGCCTGCGGCCGCGCTGACGGACAGGAATTGTCGGGTACAGTAGGCCAGAGTTTTCGGGAAGTGACGGCTGTGGGGACAGCCGGCACGTCGGGTGAGGGGGCCCCATGTCGTTGTCGTTGCGCCGTTTCAAGGCTGTCGTACTGATCGTTCCGGCGCTGTGCCTGGCGATGCTCGGTTCCTACGCGCATGCGGCGACCTCGCATCCGGCGGTCGTCTCGAGCAACGGGATGGACGGGCTGCCCGAGGTGGTGGCGACCACCGCCGTCCCGAAGCCGCATGTCGACGCGATCGCGCTCCTCGGAGACGCCGGCTTCGCCGCGGGCCTGTTCGACCGGATCAAGCAGGGCGGCAAGACCTACTCGGCCCAGAACCTCTTCTCGTTCAGCGTCGGATCGCGTGCTGTGCGCACCGGGTTCCAGGCTCCGCCCCTCACCGGGGGACAGATCTGGGCGCTGGACGTCGACCCGGCCACGAACTCGGTCTACGTCGGCGGTGACTTCGGGTACGCCGGTGGAGTCAAGCGGCCGGGGCTGGTGAAGCTGAACGCCACGACCGGCGCCATCGACGCCAACTTCAGGCCGCCCGCCGGCAAGGTCAAGGACCTCGAGCTCGTCACCATGGCCGGTCGCAAGCGGTTGGTCGTCGCCGGCACCCTGTCGGGCAAGATCGTCTCGCTGGACCCGGCGACCGGCAGGAACGACGGCTTCATCAAGCTCGCGATCACCGACCCCATCCCGGGGGCGTGGGGCGTGCTGTCGGTCTACCAGTTCGCGATCCACCCGAACCGCACGCACCTCGCGGTCACCGGCAACTTCACCAAGGTGAACGGTCAGGCGCGCCGAGGGTTCGTCATGGCCAACCTGAAGACGAGTCCAGTCGCGGTCGGCACCGCGGGCGCCACCCTGTCGTCCTGGTACTACCGGGGCTTCTCGAAGGTGTGCAGCGCCACCCTCAACAACAACACCCGCCGTATCGCCTACCTGCAGGGCATCGACTGGTCGCCGGACGGCAGGTACTTCTCGGTGGCGGCGACCGGTCAGATCCCCGCGCAGCCCTCTGACATCTGGCACTGGTGGAACACCGATGCCTACAAGTCCCAGACGACCGTGTGCGACGCGGTCGGCAGGTTCGCCCTGGCCGACTCCTCGAAGCCTCAGTGGATCAACTACACCGGCGGCGACAGCGTGTGGAGCGTCGCTGACACCGGTAAGGCGGTCTACGCGCAGGGCCACTTCAAGTGGATGGACAACCCCGACGGCTACGCGAGCGCCCCCGCGCGCTGGGACGGCGCCGGCTGCCCCGAGCCGCCGGCGTGGCCGGAGCCGGGAGTCGTCTGCAAGCCCGTCGGCGACAAGAAGACCGGTGAGCTCGCCAGCAGGCGTTCGGGCATCGTCGCCATCGATCCGGTGACCGGGAGGTCGATCCAGAGCTGGCACCCGGCCATGCCGGTGAGCATGGGCGGCAAGGCACTGCTGGCCACCGGCAAGGGGCTGTGGATCGGCAGCGACTCGAAGCGCTACGGCAGCGAGAACCACCACGGGCTGGTCTTCGCCCCGCTGCCCTGAGCGAATCAGCCTGGGCAGGGTCAGCTTGGGCAGCTCAGGCTGAGCCGTTCAGGCAGCGTTCATCCGGCGAGAAGGGCACGAAGTGTCCGGGCGTTGCGCACGGCATGGCCCTCCCCGTCGTTGTTGAAGTAGGCGTAGACCTCGTGGCCCGCGCGTTCCCACTCCTGTAACCGGTCGGCCCACCACCGCAGGTCGTCGTCGGTGTAGGAGCCGGCGTACAGGTGGTCGTGGCTGGGTCCGTGCAGCCGCACGAACACGACCGGGGCGGTGGCCCGGAGGATGCACGGCAGCCGGGCGCCGCTCATCACGCAGTACGCCGCCTGGTGGCGCTCGAGGATGCCGAAGACGGCGTCGTGGTGCCAGCTCGGATGGCGCAGCTCGACCGCGACCCGGATCCAGGGCGGCAGCCGGCTGAGGAAGTAGTCCAGCCGGGCGTCGTCGCGCTCGTGGGTCGGCGCGAGCTGGACGAGCAGCACCGCCCTGCGCTCGCCGAGCTCGTGCCACCCGGCCGCGATCCGGTCCACCCAGACCTCGGGCGCGAGCAGCCGCTTCCCATGGGTCAGGCCGCGCGGCGCCTTCACCGACATCCGGAACCCGTCGGGCAGCCGCCGTCGCCAGCTCGCGAACGAGCGCGGCGCCGGCCAGCGGTAGAAGCTGGCGTTGAGCTCGACGGTACCGAACTCGGCGGTGTAGCCCCGCAGCCGCTGGGACGGCGGCGTGCCCGGAGGGTAGAGGACGCCGTCCCAGTGCTGATAGCTCCATCCGGACGTCCCGACGTGTGCAGTCACACTCGTCCCTCCCTCGGTGTCGGCTAGGTTCGCCCGGTGACCCGGGACATCCACGACTATGTCGTCGTCGGTGCCGGCAGCGCGGGAGCGGTGGTCGCGGCACGGCTCAGCGAGGATCCGGCGGTGTCGGTTCTCCTGATCGAAGCCGGTGGCGAGGCCGACGCCGACGAGATCACGATCCCGGCGGCCTTTCCCGCGCTCTTCAAGACGCGGTGGGACTGGAACTACACCACCACCGCGCAGAAGCAGCTGCACGCGCGGCGGACCTACTGGCCGCGGATGAAGGCGCTCGGCGGCTCCTCCTCGATGAACGCGAACATCTACATCCGCGGCAACCGCGCCGACTACGACGGTTGGCGCGACGCCCACGGCGCCGAGGGTTGGGGCTACGACGACGTGCTCCCGTACTTCGTCCGCGCGGAGCGCAACACCCGGCTGGGCGCGCCGTACCACGGTCAGGACGGCCCGCTGCACGTCGAGGACCGCCGCTACACCCATCCCCTGACCCACGCCTGGGTCGAGTCGGCGGTCGACAACGGCTTCAAGGCGACGTCGGACTTCAACGGAGCCGAGCAGGAGGGCGCCGGCCTCTACCAGGTGACCTGCCGGAAGGGACGGCGCTGGTCGGTCGCCAAGGCGTACCTCGAGCCGGCGCGGAGCCGTCCCAACCTGACGGTGCGCACGAAGGCGTTCGCCGAGCGTGTCGTGATCGAGGGCGGCCGCGCGGTCGGGGTCGCCTACCAGCAGGGCCCCGAGCACAAGGTCGCGTACGCCGCGGCGGAAGTGGTCCTGGCCGGCGGGGCCGTCAACTCCCCGCAGCTCCTGATGCTGTCGGGGGTGGGGCCCGCGGACCACCTCCGAGAGCACGGCATCGAGGTGCTGGTGAGCCTGCCGGGGGTGGGACAGAACCTCCACGACCACCCCGCGGTGCCGCTGGTGTGGCACACCAAGGACACCACCGACCTGGCGGAGCTCAACACCCTCGTCAACGTCGGCCGGGCAAAGGCGCTGGGCCGGGGCCCCTTGGTGTCCAACGTCGGTGAGGCGGGCGGATTCTTCAGCAGCCGCGACGACCTGGCGGCGCCGGACCTGCAGGCCCATGTCGCCCCGAGCGGGTTCTGGGACAACGGCCTCCACGAGCCGACTACCCGCAAGATCACGGTGGCGCCGACGCTGGTCAGCGTCGCCAGCAGGGGACGGCTGCGGCTGCGCTCCGCTGACCCGCGGTGGCACCCCGAGATCGACCCCGCCTACTACGACGACCCGACGGACCTCGACGCGATGGTCGCCGGTGCCCGGCGGCTGATCGAGACGGTGTCCTCCGGGCCGGTCGCGAAGCACATCCAGGGTGCCTTCATGCCGCAGTCGACGACGCCCTCGGAGGAGGAGCTGGTCGAGCACGTGCGGCGCCACTCCCAGACGCTCTACCACCCGGCGGGCACCTGCGCGATGGGCACCGGAGAGCAGTCGGTGGTCGACCCCGAGCTGCGGGTGCGGGGCGTCGACGGGCTGCGGGTGGCGGACGCCTCGGTCATGCCCGTCGTACCTCGCGGCAACACCAACGCGCCCACGATCATGGTGGGGGAGAAGGCGGCCGACCTGCTCCGCGGACGAGAGGCAGCACGATGACCGACATGGTGACCGGCGGGGTGTCGACCGGCTCGACAGACGGGCCCGCGACGGCCACCGGCGACGGTGCAGCCCCCGACATGCTGGAGGTGCTGAACCCGGCCACCGGCGACGTGGTGAGCAGCTACCCGATCGCCGGCCGGGACGACGTCGCCGCCGCGGTCGCCCGTGCCCGGGAGTCGGCGACCTGGTGGGCCGACCTCGGGTTCGCCGGCCGCCGCACCGTCCTGGAGCAGTGGAAGGGCGTCCTGGCGCGGCGGATGGCGCAGCTGGCCGACGTCGTCCACCAGGAGACGGGCAAGCCGCACGGCGACGCGATCCTCGAGATCGGTCTCGCGGTCGACCACCTCGGCTGGGCCGCCTCCCACGCCGAGAAGGTGCTCGGCCGGCACCGGGTCCCGGCGGGGCTGCTGATGTCGAACCACGCCGCCTCCGTGGAGTACCTCCCGCTGGGGGTGGTCGGGGTCATCGGCCCGTGGAACTACCCGGTGTTCACGCCGATGGGCTCGATCGCCTACGCGCTGGCCGCCGGCAACACGGTGGTGTTCAAGCCGAGCCCGCTGACGCCGGGGTCCGGGACGTGGATCGCCGACAGCCTGCGGGAGGTGGTCCCCGACGAAGCGTTGTTCCAGGTGGTGGTCGGCGGGGGTGAGACCGGCAACGCCCTGTGCCGTGCGGCCATCGACAAGCTCGCGTTCACCGGCTCGGCCGAGACCGGCAAGAAGGTCATGGCCGCCTGCGCCGAGAACCTCACGCCGGTGATCATCGAGGCCGGGGGCAAGGACGCGCTGCTCGTCGACGAGGACGCGGACGTGGAGGCCGCCGCCGACGCCGCGGCGTGGGGCGCCTTCGCCAACGCCGGGCAGACCTGCGCCGGGGTGGAGCGCATCTACGTGCACGACAGGGTGTACGACGCGTTCCTCGTCTCGCTGACCCGGCGCGCCCGGGAGCTGCACGCCGGCGCGGACCCCGAGGCCAAGCTGGGACCGATGACCCTGCCGGCGCAGGTCGACGTGGCGCGCCGGCACATCGACGACGCGCTGGCCAGGGGTGGCAAGGCCGTCGTCGGCGGTCCGGAGGCGGTCGGGGAGCGGTTCGTGCAGCCGACCGTGCTGACCGACGTACCGGCGGGGTCGCTGGCGCTCACCGACGAGACGTTCGCGCCCACCGTCACGGTGACCAGGGTGGCGGACATGGACGAGGCGGTGGCGCTGACGAATGCCACCCGCTACGGGCTCGGCTCGACGGTCTTCTCCGGGAGCCGCGGCATGGAGCTCGCTCGCCGGATCCGATCGGGGATGACCGGGGTCAACTCGGTGATCTCGTTCGTCGGCATCCCCGGGCTTCCCTTCGGCGGGGTCGGCCACTCGGGGTTCGGCCGGGTCCACGGCGCCGACGGGCTCAAGGAGTTCGCCTACGCCAAGGCGGTGGCACGGCAGCGCTTCAGGCCGGTGCTGGCGCTCACCTCCTTCACCCGCGACGAGAGGGCCGAGAGGAACTTCGCCACCCTCATCACGGTGCTGCACGGACGGGCTACGCAGCTGCCCGGGCGACCGCGGCGCCGCCGCCGCGACTGAGCGTCCAGCAGGATCTCCGCACGCCCGTCGGCAGGGCGTCACTCCGCGTGCCATCGCGGCGCGGGGGCTCTCCGGTGCCACACTGGCGGTCACGCGCTGGCCTGTCCCCAAGGCCGGCACCTGCAGGAAGGGCTCGCCGAATGTGGACGCCGGGCACCAGGTCCCTGGACGAGGAGGGGGCGGCGAGGGGGGCCAGAGGTCCGCGACGCCGTCGCGGCGTGGCCGTGGCCACCGCTGTCGTGCCCCTGGTCCTCGGGCTCGCCGCCTGCGGGGAGGACGACGGCAGCGCCGCCCCGTCGGCCTCGCCCACCCCGTCCAGCACGACGGCCTCCGCGAGTCCCTCGGAGAGCTCGTCGCCCACCGTCACCGTGAGCGACACGCCCAACTCAACTGCCAGCACCACTGCCAGCACCACACCCAGCCCCACCTCTTCCGGGAAGCCGACGCCCAGCGCGGTCTACTTCCTCGAGGACACCCGCGCCGGCCTGCGGCTGGCACGGGAGACCCGCGAGCTGCCCGGCGCCGACCCCGCCAAGGAAGCCGTCGAGGCGATGATCGCCGGAGCCGAGGACCCCGACTACAGCACCACCTGGAACCCGCGCACGCGTGTCCGGTCGGTCAGCCGGCGCGGTCCGGTCATCGAGGTGGACCTGTCCCGGGCCGCCCGTACGGCGAACGTGGGGTCCGAGGGCGCCGCGCGCATGGTCCAGCAGCTGGTCTACACGGTGACCGAGGCGGTGGACCCCCGGGCGAAGGTGCGGTTGCTCGTCGAGGGAGAGCCGGCCGGTGAGCTGTGGGGCGCCGTCACCTGGGAGCGCCCCGTGGGGCGCGCCGATCCCGCGCAGGTGCGCGTCCTGGTGCAGATCGACACCCCTCGCGACGGAGCAACTGCGCGTTCACCGCTGGTCGTCTCCGGTGAGGCCAACGCGTTCGAGGCCACCGTGCTCTGGCGGGTGCTCGACGGCACCGGGAAGGGCGTCAAGCGGGGATTCACCACGGCGGCCGAAGGCATGACCTTCTCGCCGTACTCCTTCAGGGTGCGGCTGCCTCCTGGCCACTACACCGTCGAGGTGAGCGAGGACGACCCCTCCGGCGGCGAGGGCGGGCAGCCCATGACCGACACCAAGCACGTCACCGTCCGATAGCGCCGTACACCTGCGGCGGCCCGGCCGGCGGGAGCGACACGTCTGAACTCGGGTGTCGAACGGGCAGGTCCTTTGTCACCCGTAAGGGGGATTTCCGACCTTTCCGGCGCGACACCCCGTGGCCCTACGCTGAGGACGAACTCATTCCGCCCAGGCTGGGGGCAAGGGAGGTGACGGTTATGACGTTCACATGTGACCGGTGCAGTGGGGAGTACCGGGCCGAGCAGGCGACCGCGGTCGCGCAGGTCTACATCGAGGACACGCGCTGCAACCACGTGGTCGCGCACTGCAGCCACTGTGGCGTGAAGGAGATCATCTTCTTGGGGGCGCGCCAGCTCGACGAGGTGATCGTGGCCGGTGAGCTGCCGACGGTGGTGCGGGCCGAGGCGTCGCCGGAGCTAAGGATCCGGGCGGAGAAGGCGTGGCTGGCGGCCGAGCAGAAGCCGCAGACCCGGCTGGCGGCGCCGCGGGTGCCGCAGCAGCCCCAGGACTCCGAGCCTTTCGTCGACACCCTGGTGCGCCGCGACCTGACGATGCGCCAGGAGAAGCTGGTGGCGTCGTTCGGTGAGACGCTGCGCAAGATCCCGGACGACCTGCTCTGGGACGGCTGGCAGGGCGTCTGAGGCAGCGCCGGCACCGGGTCACACCCGGTCACACCGGCGCCGGCAGCGGATGCTGCTCGCCGGTGCTGGTGTCGATGATCGCCGCGCGATCCAGCGCTGCCGCCAGCGGCAGCACGTCGTAGACGTGGGCGGCGACGGTGGTGAGCTCCCGCAGGTGCAGCCGGGGGGCGACCGTGAGGTGGGGCACCCAGCGGCCGGGTCGGTAGTGGTGGTGCAGCTCGGTTCCCGCCGCGTCGAGTGCCCCGGCCACCTGCTGCTGGCGGGACACCAGCTCCTGGGTGACGGTCGGTGCCAGCCAGCACCGGCTGCGGCGGAAGCTGCCCAGCGCCTCGAACATGACCTCCAGCGGCCCACCGGTCGGCAGCGGAGCCAGCGCGCTCCTGACCGTCCTGACGTCGCCGTCCCGGAGCGAGGCGAGCGTGAGGTGAGGCACGTGGCGGCCGTGGGTGTGGGAGAGCAGGGTCGGTACGCCGGCAGCCTCCAGCCGGCGCCAGAGGCCGCGCACCGCCGCGTCTGCCCGCGGGTCCAGCAGCAGGCACACCGAGAGGGCCACAGCCTCACCTTAGGGACCGTCGCCGCAGGGGCTGGGCCCCGCGGGGCCGTACCTTGACCGCATGGAAGCCCGCACTGACGACGATCCCCGGACGATGCACGAGCGGATGGTCGCCGGGGACCTCTACCTCGCCGACGACCCGCAGATCCTCGAACAGCACCTCGCAGCCCTCGACCTGACCGCGGCGTACAACAGCACCTCCGCCCGCGACGGCGTGGAGCGGCAGCGGCTCCTCGAGGCGCTGCTCGGATCGGTCGGGGAGGAGACCCACATCCGGCCGCCGCTGTACGTCGACTACGGGACCCAGCTGCACCTGGGTGCCCGATGCTTCGCGAACTACGGCCTGGTCGCGCTTGACGTGGCAGAGATCCGGATCGGCGACGACGTCCAGATCGGCCCGAACGTCCAGCTGCTCACCCCGACGCACCCGCTCGACCGCGACCTGCGGCAGGCCAAGTGGGAGGCGGCGCGCCCGATCACGATCGGGGACAACGTCTGGCTGGGCGGAGGCGCGATCGTGCTGCCGGGGGTGACCATCGGCGCCCACACCGTGGTGGGCGCCGGGTCGGTCGTCACCCGCGACCTGCCCGCGGAGGTGGTGGCCGTCGGCAACCCGGCCCGGGTGGTGCGCCGGCTCAGGGACGCGACCGACTGCTGACCGGCCCACGCATCACCGCGTCCCGCAGCTGACGGGCGACGGTGCGGGGGCGCAGCACGGGCGTCGGCCCGGCGGCCTGTTCCCGCATGCCGTCCAGCGTCTCCCGGAGCACTGACACCGCGTCGATCCGAGGCTCCCAGCCCAGCACGTCCTTGGCCCGAGAGGTGTCCATGAGCGGCAGCGCGAAGGCGAGGTCCACCCAGCCGGGGTCCACCGGCTGCAGCCGGGCGTGCCAGGCGGCGGAGGCTGCCGTCCGCACCAGCTGCGAGGGCACGTGGACGGGGCGTGCCCCGAGCTGCTCGGCGAGGTCGTCGCGGGTCAGGGGCGGCTCGGCGGCGAGGTTGAACGCCCCGGGTGCTCGCTGGGTGAGCGCGCGCACGATCGCGTCCGCCACGTCGTCGGCGTGCACCATCGGGATCACCAGCCGACGGTCCAGGGGGAGCACGGGCAGCAGGCCGATCAGCCACGACGGGGCGAGAGCGGGAAAGCCGTACCTCAGCAGCGCGCTCGCCGCCGTCCGCTGCCCGACGATCCCGGGCCGCAGCCGGGTCACGACCGTGGTGTGGCCGGATCGTTCGTAGTCGTCGAGGAGTCGCTCGGCCGCCGACTTGTGCTGGCTGTACGGCGAGGTGGGCACGCCCTGGGTGGGCCAGCGCTCGTCCACCCGGGCGTCGTCCTCCTTGGGGGAGTAGGCGCCGATGGAGGACATGTGAACCAGGTGGGGCACCTCGGCGGCGGACACAGCCTCGGTCACTCGGCGGGTGCCACCCACGCCGAGCTCCTCGAGGTAGGACAGGTCGTGGGAGGGCTGGAAGCCCCAGGCCAGGTGGACGACGGCGTCGGCGCCCTCGAAGGCGTCGACCAGCGTGCCGAGGGCGGCGTCCTCGGTGAGGTCGACCGAGCGCCAGGTGACCTGGTCACCGAACGCCGAGTCGTCAGGGAGCCGGCGTGCCAGCCCCACGAGCACGTGGTCGCCGGAATCGGTGAGTCGGCGAAGCAGGGCGGTGCCGACGTTGCCTGTCGCGCCGGTGACGACGATGCGCATGGCTCACTCCGCGATGAGGGGGAAGGGACTTTCCTCATACCCGCTGACGGGTCGGCCATGCTCGCGCGGCGCGGTGACCCCACCGGCGTGGGGGCCGCTACCCGGCCGGGGCGGTGCTGCGGTACTGGAGGCCGTTGACGGTGTAGAGGATGGCCGGCGGGGTGTGGTCGCCGTTCGCCACCAGGGGAACCACGCCGAGGAGCACCTCGGTGCCGACGAGGCCGGTCAGCTCGTCGAGGTTGGTCTCGACCGCACCGTCGAGGTCGAGGTCGGCGAGCGCCGGGAGGGCGAGCCACACCTCGTCGCCGACGTCGAGCACCGTGTCGGCGACGTACCAGACGCCCTCGCAGCTCTCCAGGGACCCGGTCAGCGCGGTCTGCTGCCCGTCGACGGTCGCCGGGTCGACCGGCACCACCGCCGAGGGACACGTCGGTGGTGTGGGGGTCGGGGTGGGTGACGGTGTCGGTGTCGGTGTCGGGGTCGGGGTGGGCGTGGGCGTCGGTGTCGGCGACGGGGTAGGAGTCGGCGTGGGCGTGGGCGTCGGGCCGTCACTGTCCCCGTCGCCGGGCTCGTCGGGGTTGCCGGGGTTGCCGGGCTTGTCGTCGGGATACAGAGGCTCGGTCGGACCGTCACTCGGGGGGCTGTCCTTCGGCGGCGACTTCGGAGGTGCGTCCTCCTTCGGGCCGCCGTCCTGGTTGCCGTCGGCGTCGCCGTGGTCCTGGCCCTCGACGGGAGGAGCCGGCTCCGGGCGCGGCTCGGTGTCTTCCGTCGTCACGGGCGTGGACGGGACCGCGAACAGGTCGAGGGAGCCCAGCGTCAGCGTCGCCAGTCCCGGGATCGCCGGGGGGATGAACCGGCCAGAACGGTAGGCCCGCTCGACCGGGAGCACCGTGGCCGCGTAGGAGGGGGAGGCGTTGAAGCGCTGAAGCGCCTCCCGGAGCCCCTTGCGCGAGTCGAGGCGCTCGTCGCCCGCGCAGAGGTAGACCCCGGCGGCCAGCGCGGCGTCGTCGATGTCGTCGGGGTTGCGCACGCCGTCGCCGTCGCCGTCGACGCCGCTGTAGGCCCACGTCGACGGCAGGAACTGCAGCGGCCCGACCCCGCGGTCCCACCTGGAGTCATCGTCGAGCTGACCTGCGTCGCTGTCGCGGACCCGGCTGGCTCCCTGGCGCCCGTCGAGGGCCGCGCCACGAATCAGGGGGGCGGAGACACCCTCGTCGCCCAGTTCGGCACCGCCGTCGCGACCGTGGTCGGACTCGACGCGACCGACCGCTGCGAGGACGCTCCAGCTGACCCGGCACGAGGGGTCGGCGTCCTCCAGGGTGTAGGAGGCGAACTGGTAGGCGTGCAGGGCCGTCGCCGGGATGTCGAGTGCGTCGAGGTCGACGCCGGCCCACCGCGACCGGACCGGGCTCGCCCCGTCCAGCTGTCCGCGGTGGACCGTCCGCAGCCGGCGGCTCACGACCTGCTCGTCCTGAAGCTCGACCGCCACAGCCATCGCCAGCTCGGGGCGGGCGGCTGCCGGCTCGGCGGCAGGGGCGGGGGCAGGGACGGCGGGAAGGTCGGTGGTGGCGGAGGATGCTGACGCGGCAAGCGGAAGCGCAAGCGCCATGGCGGCGACCGGCCCCCAGACGTACCGCTTGCGCATGCGTTACCCACCCTCTGCCACGAGAACCCGAGACTGGTCCTCACCCTATGTGGTCATCGGTCAGCGGAACACCCGGGTAAGTAAAAGCGCGGAGGGTAGAACAGAGACATGCAGCCGGAATCGGACCCTTCGCGCGCCTCGGCGGTCACCTCTCGCCGTCGGGCTCGCTGAGCGCGGAGACCGGGCGACAACGTGACGACGGCTGATCTCGTCTATCTCGTCGTGGGCGCAGCACTCCTCCTCGCGGTGGTGCTGCCGAACGCGCTCCAGCGCCATGCGGTGTCAGCTCCCATCGTGCTCCTGGTCGTCGGCATGCTGATCGGCCTGCTGCCGCTGTCCCAGGACGTGGTGGACCACCCGATGGAGCGGCTGCCGCTGGTCGAGCACCTCACCGAGCTCTGTGTCGTCGTCGCTCTGATGGGGGTGGGACTGGCGCTCGACCGGCCCCTGTCCCTGCGCTGGTTCCGGGGCTGGCGGCGCTGGGGTGCCACGTGGCGGTTGCTCGGCGTGGCCATGCCGCTCGGTATCGCGGGCATGGCTCTCCTCGGCTGGTCGGTGATGGGGCTGGCGCCCGCGGCGGCGCTGCTGCTGGGCGCCGCGCTGGCCCCCACCGACCCGGTGCTGGCGTCCGACGTCCAGGTGGAGGGGCCGACGCCCTTCGGTGACGAGGACGCCGAGCAGGTCGACGAGGAGCACGAGGTGCGGTTCGCGCTGACCTCCGAGGCGGGGCTCAACGACGGGCTGGCGTTCCCCTTCCTCTACGCCGCGATCTCGCTGCTCGCCGCGGGTGCGCTGGGCAGCTGGACGTGGACGTGGCTGGCGTGGGACCTGGCCGGAAGGGTCTTCCTCGGGGTGGCCATCGGCGTCGCGGTGGGCTGGTTGCTGGCCCGGCTGGCGTTCCGGGCGCGGAAGCCGTCGTTGCGGCTGGCCGAGACGGGGGAGCCGCTGCTGGCGATCGCGGCGGTGCTGCTGTCGTACGGCTTCGCGGAGGTTGCCCAGGGCTACGGCTTCCTGGCGGTCTTCGCGTGCGCCCTCACCCTCCGGTCCGCTGAGCGGGGGCACGAGTACCACGCCCACATGCACCAGTCCGTGGAGCGGCTGGAGCGGTTGTTGACGCTCCTGGTGCTGCTCCTGCTGGGGTCCGCCCTGACCAACCACCTCCTCGATGACCTCACCTGGCAGGGCGCCCTGGTGGGTGCGGCGTTGATCTTCGTCGTACGACCGGTGACGGCGCTGGTGGCGTTGCGTCTGCTGCCCGGGCGTGACCGGATGGGCAGTCGCGGGTTGACCGGGGGCGAGGAGCTGGCGTGTGCGTGGTTCGGCGTACGCGGAGTCGGTTCGCTGTACTACCTCGCCTACGCCTCGCGTGAGGGGGACTTCCCGCAGATGGAGGCGCTCTGGGCCACGATCGGCTTCACGATCGCGCTGTCCGTGCTGGTGCACGGCATCACGGCGACGCCGGTGATGCGACGGATCGAGTCGCAGTGACCGCCTGGCCGAGGCGCGACCGGGCGCGGGTCAGCAGCCGCACTCGCCCTCGAACGTCGTAGCGGTGCTGCAGGTCCTCGTCACCGAGGCGTCATGCGCAGGCCCGTACCCCCGAGGCCTCCCCGGCCCCACCGCTCAGGCCGGCCCCATTTCACCTTGTGACGAGCGCAGGAATTGTCGGTGCCACCACCTATGGTCCTGCGCATGGACCTGGCGGATGCCTTCGGGATGGCGGAGGGGCTGCTGCTCGAGCACGGCCTGAGCGGCTGGGTGGTGCGGTACGACGGTGCGAAGCGACGGGCAGGAGTGTGTCGCTTCGACGACCGGGTCATCGGGCTCAGCGCCCCCTTGACCCGGGTGCACGACAAGGAGGAGGTGCGCGACACGGTGCTGCACGAGATCGCGCATGCGCTCGTCGGGCCGGCCCACGGCCATGACGGCGAGTGGCGCGCAGTCGCTCGGAGGATCGGCTGCTCGGGGGCACGTTGCGTCCCCGAAGGGCGTCCCCGGGTGCTCGGGTCCTGGCTCGGCGTCTGCTCCGCCGGTCACGTCAAGGATCGGCACCGCCGCCCGGAGCGGGTGATGTCGTGTGCTCAGTGCCGGCCGGTGTTCACGCCCGAGCACGTCTTCGAGTGGACCTATCGTGGTCGACCGGCCCTCATGCACCCCAACTACGTCGCCGAGCTCGAGGCGTTGCGGTCGGGACGGCGGATGCGGGTCGCGCAGGTCGGCAGCCGGGTGCGCATCACGTCGTCCGGTGAGTTCGAGGGGAGGGTGGGGCGCGTGGTCCGGATCGGCCGCACGAGTTACCACGTGGAACTCGCCGAGGGCGTGCTCCGAGTCGTCTTCGCCGGTGCAGAGGCGGTCCACTGAGGCGTGCCGCCCCGGGCGGCGGCGGACCTAGGCCCGAGACCCGGCCCACCGCCGACCCTGGTGGGTGCATACGGAGCATCGCCGGTGCAGGACCCGCTAAACCTCAGCGGCTCTAGGGATGCTGACCGGAAAGCAAGGGGTCTGCCTCCGCGATACGGAGGTCCGTCGGCGGGCCGACGGTCGTCACCGTCTCGGGGATCTCCTCCCAGTCGCCGCCGTTGACTCTGAACCGCGCGGAGTAGATGACCTCGACGTGCGCGGACACGGTCACCTGGGCGTCGGCGTACCGGTGGGTGACGGTCTTGGCGGGGTAGGGGTCGCCCGGCGTGGCGGTCGTCATCTCCGAGCCGTCCCCGAAGACCCAGCGGTAGCTGGCCGGAGTCGCCACCACGTCCACGGCCTGCCCGAGGATGGTGAGGTCGACGTCCACCGGCTGCGGGTCGGTGTAGAAGATCGTGTCGAAGTTGACCAACGTCTTGTCGCGCGGCTGGATGTGCGTCTGTAGCTCCGGTAGTCCGACCCGGCGCAACGCACTCAGCACGTCTCCTGGCGTCACTCGCGGCGCCTGAACCTCCGGCGGCTGGCCGCCGAAGCACTGGGTGGTGACGGTTCGCCAGTCACCGTTCGGCATCTGTCCCCACAGCTGCCATGCCCTCTGTTGGGGATCGGCGCAGGTAAGGGCGGCCGTGCAATCGACATTGCTCGGCGGGACCGTCGGGTCGATGGTGCACACCGAGGCCCATGTGAACTGCACGTAGGGAGTCGAGGCGGAATCTGCTA
>CADCUI010000066.1 GCA_902805845.1 uncultured Nocardioidaceae bacterium | reverse complement strand
CGGCCGAGCCGCAGCACCCGCACGGAGCGGCCGACCCGCTCCGGGCGGGCCGACGGAGCCGACGGCGACACGGCGCCGCAGGCGCCGGCCGAGGCCGGTGCCGCCGCGCCGACCGCGACGACCGTTCCCACCACCGGGGAGGCCTGAGCCATGTTGATGCCCCGCAGGGTCAAGCACCGCAAGCAGCACCACCCCAAGCGCACTGGTGCGGCCAAGGGTGGCACCGAGCTCGCGTTCGGCGACTTCGGGATCCAGGCCGTCGAGGCCCACTACGTCACGAACCGCCAGATCGAGTCGGCGCGTATCGCGATGACCCGTCACATCAAGCGTGGCGGCAAGGTGTGGATCAACATCTACCCCGACCGCCCACTGACCAAGAAGCCCGCCGAGACCCGGATGGGTTCCGGCAAGGGCTCGCCGGAGTGGTGGGTCGCCAACGTGAAGCCGGGCCGCGTGATGTTCGAGCTGTCCGGGGTCACCGAGGACGTCGCCCGTGAGGCGATGCGTCGCGCGATCCACAAGCTCCCGATGAAGTGCCGGTTCATCACGCGAGAGGCGGGTGAGTTCTGATGGCAAGCCAGGGGACCAAGGCCCATGAGCTCGACGACATGACCAACGCCGACCTCGAGACAAGGCTGCGCGAGGCCAAGGAGGAGCTGTTCAACCTCCGGTTCCAGTCGGCCACCGGTCAGCTCGAGAGCCACGGCCGGCTCCGGTCGGTCAAGCGGGACATCGCCCGCATCTACACGGTGGTGCGCGAGCGCGAGCTCGGCATCCGGCAGGCGCCGGACCAGGCTCCCGATGACAGGGGTGCGGCATGACCGAGGCAGCAGACGAGAAGGGCAGCAACGTGAGCGTCAGCCAGACGGGCGAGACCGCCGCAGGACGAGGCGCACGGCGCAAGGTCCGCGAGGGCCTCGTCGTCAGCGACAAGATGGACAAGACCGTGGTGGTCCTCGTCGAGGACCGTGTGAAGCACGGGCTCTACGGCAAGGTCATGCGTCGCACCAGCAAGCTCAAGGCGCACGACGAGCAGAACCAGTGCGGAGTCGGCGACCGGGTCCAGATCATGGAGACCCGGCCGCTGTCGGCCACCAAGCGCTGGCGCATCGTCGAGGTCCTCGAGAAGGCCAAGTAAGGCTCGAGGGAGAAGACACATGATCCAGCAGGAGTCGCGACTCAAGGTCGCCGACAACACCGGTGCCAAGGAGATCTTGTGCATCCGGGTGCTCGGCGGCTCCGGTCGCCGGTACGCCGGTATCGGTGACGTCATCGTGGCCACCGTCAAGGACGCCATCCCCGGCGGCAACGTCAAGAAGGGCGATGTCGTCAAGGCCGTCGTGGTGCGCACCGTGAAGGAGCGGCGCCGCCCGGACGGTTCCTACATCCGCTTCGACGAGAACGCCGCCGTGATCCTGAGGAACGACGGGGAGCCCCGTGGCACCCGCATCTTCGGGCCCGTCGGCCGTGAGCTGCGCGAGAAGAAGTTCATGAGGATCATCTCGCTCGCGCCGGAGGTGCTCTGACCCATGACAGACCACAGCAAGGGCAAGAAGAGCCTGAACATCAAGAAGGGCGACACCGTCAAGGTGATCGCCGGCAAGGACAAGGGCGCCGAGGGCAAGGTCATCTCGGTGCTCCGCGACTCCGACCGGGTCATCGTCGAGGGCGTCAACCTCGTCAAGCGGCACACCAAGGTGCTCCAGCAGGGCGGTCGCGCCGGCAACACCGGCGGCATCATCACCCAGGAGGCAGCGATCCACGTCTCCAACGTGATGCTGGTGGCCGGCAAGGACACCACCAGGGTGGGCTTCAAGCGGGTCGGGGTGGAGAAGCGCCGCCCCGACGGCTCGACGTACTCCGCGGAGCGCAGCGTCCGTGTCTCCCGCAAGACCGGTGAGGAGATCTGATGAGCGCCGAAGCACCCGAGACCACCGCCACCGGGGCACCCGTCTCGACGGCGACCCGCGTGGCGCCCAGGCTCAAGACGAGGTTCCGCGACGAGATCAAGCCGGCTCTGCACGAGCAGTTCGGCTACGCCAACGTCATGCAGGTGCCCGGGTTGACCAAGATCGTGGTCAACATGGGCGTCGGCGAGGCAGCGCGTGACTCGAAGCTGATCGAGGGCGCCGTGCGCGACCTGACCGTGATCACCGGCCAGAAGCCGCAGGTGACCCGCGCTCGCAAGTCGATCGCCCAGTTCAAGCTGCGCGAGGGCATGCCGATCGGCGCGCACGTCACGCTCCGCGGCGACCGGATGTGGGAGTTCCTCGACCGGCTGCTCTCGCTGGCACTGCCGCGGATCCGTGACTTCCGCGGGCTGTCCGACCGGCAGTTCGACGGCAAGGGCAACTACACCTTCGGGCTGACCGAGCAGGTCATGTTCCACGAGATCGACCAGGACCGGCTCGACCGCTCGCGCGGTATGGACATCACGGTCGTCACGACCGCGACGAACGACGACGAGGGGCGTGCGCTGCTGCGGCAGCTCGGCTTCCCGTTCGCGGAGCGAACATGATGAAGCACTGTGCGGAGCGAACATGATGAAGCACTGTAAGGAGATCTGACCATGGCCAAGACAGGACTGAAGGTCAAAGCGGCCCGCAAGCCCAAGTACGCGGTCCGCGGCTACACCCGCTGCCAGCGGTGCGGCCGACCCAGGGCGGTGTTCCGCAAGTTCGGCCTGTGCCGCATCTGCCTGCGGGGCATGGCGCACCACGGCGAGCTGCCCGGTGTGACCAAGAGCTCCTGGTGAGCACCCCCCTCCGTACTCCCCACTGACGTCGAAGGTCCCACTGCCGAACAGCAGCGGCGAAACCACGGCGAGAAAGGTCGACGACGACCATGACGATGACTGACCCGATCGCGGACATGCTGACCCGTCTGCGCAACGCGAACCAGGCCTACCACGACGTGGTGGCCATGCCGCACAGCAAGCTGAAGGCCGGGGTCGCCGACATCCTGCAGCAGGAGGGCTACATCACCTCCTACAACGTCGCCGAGGCTTCCGCCGACGGTGACGCCTCTGCGGTCGGCAGGACCCTCACCATCACGCTGAAGTACGGCCAGAACCGGGAGCGCTCGATCGCCGGCATCCGGCGCATCAGCAAGCCCGGGCTGCGCGTGTACGCCAAGGCCAGCGGGCTGCCCAAGGTGCTCGGTGGCCTGGGCATCGCGATCATCTCGACGAGCCAGGGGCTGCTGACCGACCGCCAGGCCAACCAGAAGGGCGTGGGTGGGGAAGTCCTCGCCTACGTCTGGTGAGCCGTCCGTCGGCATCGAGCAGGAGGAGAGAACAAGAATGTCTCGCATCGGCAAGCTCCCGATCCCGGTCCCGTCCGGTGTCGACGTGAGCCTCGACGAGCGCGTCGTGACGGTGAAGGGGCCGAAGGGCACGCTCAGCCACACGGTGGCTGCCCCGATCACGGTCGACCGCTCCGACGACGGCGCCATCGCGGTGACCAGGCCGGACGACGAGCGGGAGTCCCGCTCGCTGCACGGGCTCACCCGCACGCTGATCGCCAACATGGTCACCGGAGTGACCGCCGGCTACGAGAAGCGGCTGGAGATCGTCGGCGTCGGCTACCGCGTGCTGTCCAAGGGCCCGACCCAGCTGGAGTTCCAGCTCGGTTACTCCCACTCGATCGTCTTCGACGCCCCGGAGGGCATCACCTTCAGCGTCGACGGCCCCACCAGGCTGGGGGTGGCAGGCATCGACAAGCAGCTCGTCGGCGAGGTCGCGGCCAACATCCGCAAGCTGCGCAAGCCAGAGCCCTACAAGGGCAAGGGCGTCCGCTATGCAGGTGAGGTCGTCCGCCGCAAGGTCGGAAAGGCTGGTAAGTGACGATGGCCATCGCACTCAAGCAGAGCAAGCACACCACGGGTCGTACGGCATCACGGCTGCGGCGGCAGGTCCGGGGACGCAAGCGCGTCACCGGCTCCCCCCAGCGGCCGAGGCTGGTCGTCACCCGCTCGGCGCGCCACATCGGCGCGCAGGTGGTCGACGACCTCGCCGGCCGGACGCTGGCATCGGCCTCCACCATGGAGGCGGACCTCCGCAGCCTGGACGGCGACAAGTCGGCCAAGGCAAAGCGCGTCGGCGAGCTCGTGGCCGAGCGGGCCAAGGCGGCCGGGATCGACGGCGTGGTCTTCGACCGCGCCGGCAACAGGTACCACGGTCGCGTCGCGGCCCTGGCCGATGGCGCCCGTGAGGGCGGCCTCGCGTTCTGAGCGCGACAACACTCTCGAAGCACAGAGGAAGAAGGTAGTTCGAAATGAGCGGACCCCAGCGCCGAACCGGTGGCGGTGGCGACCGGCGTGGTCGCGACGACCGTCGTGGTGGTCAGGCTACGGACAAGACCGCCTACATCGAGCGCGTCGTCGCGATCAACCGCGTCGCCAAGGTCGTCAAGGGTGGTCGACGCTTCAGCTTCACCGCCCTGGTGATCGTCGGTGACGGCGACGGCATGGTCGGCGTCGGCTACGGCAAGGCCAAGGAGGTGCCGGCCGCGATCGCCAAGGGCGTCGAGGAGGCCAAGAAGCACTTCTTCCGCGTGCCCAGGGTGCAGGGGACGATCCCGCACCCGGTCCAGGGCGAGAAGGCCGCCGGTGTCGTCCTGCTGCGTCCGGCTGCTCCTGGTACCGGGGTGATCGCCGGTGGACCGGTCCGCGCGGTCCTCGAGTGCGCGGGCATCCACGACGTCCTCAGCAAGTCGCTCGGGTCGTCGAACCAGATCAACATCGTGCACGCGACGGTGGCGGCGCTGCAGGGCCTGGAGGAGCCGGAGGCCGTGGCCCTGCGCCGTGGTCTCCCCGTCGAGGACGTGGCACCGGCTGCGCTCCTCAAGGCCCGTGCGGAGGTGACGTCCTGATGGCCGCCGGCGACCAGATCCAGGTCCGCCAGACCAAGTCCACGATCGGCTGCAAGCAGAACCAGCGCGACACGCTGCGCTCGCTCGGCCTGAAGCGGATCGGCGACGTGGTCGTCAAGGAGGACCGTCCGGAGATCCGCGGCATGGTGCAGACGGTGCGGCACCTGGTGACCGTGGAGCCCCACAACGACGACACTGCCGGAGGCGAGTCACGATGACGCTCAAGCTGCACCACCTGCGTCCCGCGCCGGGCGCGAAGACCGCGAAGACCCGCCTCGGTCGAGGTGAGGCCTCGAAGGGCAAGACGGCCGGTCGCGGCACCAAGGGCACCGGCGCCCGCAAGCAGGTCTCACCGGCCTTCGAGGGCGGCCAGATGCCGCTCCACATGCGGCTCCCGAAGCTGAAGGGGTTCAAGAACCCGTTCAAGGTGGAGTTCCAGGTGGTCAACCTCGACCGGATCAGCCAGCTGTTCCCCGAGGGTGGCACCGTGAAGGTGGAGGACCTGGCCGCGCGCGGCGCCGTACGCCCCGGCAGGCCCGTCAAGGTGCTCGGGAGCGGCGACATCACCTCCGCGGTCCAGGTCAGCGCGCACGCGTTCTCCGCCTCGGCCCGGGACAAGATCGCCGCGGCGGGCGGGTCCACCACCGAGGTCTGACCCCGACGACCGGCTGCCAGGGGTCCGGTGTGCTCCCCGTCGTTCACGGCGGAGGGTGCCTGGACCCCTGTTACGCTTCCGGGGGCTTCCAGCCCTGCCCAGCCCCCGGGCACCCAGGCGCAACGGCTGCCGCTCCCCGAGCGGCCCGTCGCCCCGTTGCCCAAGGACTGAAATGAGGACCTGTTGCTAGGCGCCTTCGTCAACGCGTTCCGCACCCCGGACCTGCGGCGCAAGCTGCTGCTGGTGCTCGGGATCATCGTGATCTTCCGGTTCGGCTCCCAGCTGCCGGCTCCCGGGGTCAACGTGCGGAACGTGCAGTCCTGCGTCAGCCAGGTGCAGAACGAGAGCCTCTACGGGCTGATCAACCTGTTCTCCGGCGGTGCCCTGCTGCAGCTCACCGTCTTCGCGCTGGGCATCATGCCCTACATCACCGCGAGCATCATCCTGCAGCTGCTGGTCGTCGTGATCCCGCGGCTCGAGGCCCTCAAGAAGGAGGGCCAGGCGGGTCAGAGCAAGATCACGCAGTACACCCGCTACGTCACGCTGGCGCTGGCGATCCTGCAGGCCACCGGCATCGTGGCGCTGGCCCGGTCCGGTCAGCTGCTCCAGTGCGACCTGCCGCTGCTCTACGACAACGGCATCGCCACGATGCTGATCATGGTCGTGACCATGACCGCCGGCACCTCGGTGATCATGTGGTTCGGCGAGCTGATCACCGACCGCGGCATCGGCAACGGCATGTCGATCCTGATCTTCACGCAGGTCGTCGCCACCTTCCCGGCGTCCCTGTGGGCGCTGAAGACGGCGCAGGGCTGGGGCGTCTTCGCGATGGTGATCGTGATCGGCCTGGTGATCGTCGCCACGGTCATCTTCATGGAGCAGGGCCAGCGACGGATCCCGGTGCAGTACGCCCGCCGCATGGTCGGCCGGAAGATGTACGGCGGCTCCTCGACGTACATCCCGCTCAAGGTGAACCAGGCCGGCATCATCCCGGTGATCTTCTCGTCCAGCCTGCTCTACCTGCCGGCGCTGGCGACGCAGTTCGACCAGCAGGGCAGCAACCCGATCACGCGGTGGGTCTCCGCCTACCTCGTGCGTGGCGACCACCCGTACTACATGCTGCTGTACTTCGGCCTGACGGTCTTCTTCACCTACTTCTACGTCTCGATCACCTTCAACCCCGAGGAGGTCGCCGACAACATGAAGAAGTACGGCGGCTTCATCCCCGGCATCCGGGCGGGCCGGCCGACCGAGGAGTACCTCTCCTACGTCCTGTCCCGGATCACCGCCCCCGGTGCGACGTACCTCGGACTCGTCGCGCTGATCCCGCTGATCGCGCTGGCGCTCGTCGGGGCGAACCAGAACTTCCCCTTCGGCGGCACCTCGATCCTCATCATGGTCGGCGTCGCGCTCGACACGGTGAAGCAGATCGAGAGCCAGCTCCAGCAGCGGAACTACGAAGGATTCCTCCGCTGATGCCGGGCCAGGACGCGGCACGCACCGTCCCGGTGTCCCCCTGATGCGGCTCATCCTCATGGGACCCCCGGGCGCGGGGAAGGGGACGCAGGCCAAGGTCATCGCCGCCCACTACGGCATCCCGGCGATCTCGACCGGCGACATCTTCCGCGCCAACGTCGCCGGCCGGACGCAGCTCGGGGTCGAGGCACAGCGCTACATGGACGCCGGCGACTACGTCCCCGACGAGATCACCAACGCGATGGTGCGCGACCGGCTGGGGCTCGACGACGCCAAGCCGGGGTTCCTGCTCGACGGCTACCCCCGCACCCTGGCCCAGGTCAAGGAGCTCGACGGGATGCTCGCCGACTACGACATCACCCTGGACACCGTCGTCTCGCTGACCGTGGACCGGGACGAGCTGGTCAAGCGGCTGCTGCAGCGGGCGGAGGTCGAGGGGCGGGCCGACGACACCGAGGACGTCATCCGCCGTCGCCAGGAGCTGTACGCCGAGCAGACCTCGCCGCTCATCGACGTCTACGCCGAGCGCGGCATGCTGCTCGAGATCGAGGGCAAGGGCTCGGTCTCGAGCGTCACCGAGCGCATCTTCGACGGGCTGGCGACGCTGGCCTGAGGGCCGGACCGCCGGCTGGAGACGAGCTGACCGCGTGTTCCGCGACCGTGGCATCGAGATCAAGACCCCTGCGCAGGTCGACCGGATGCGGGCGGCCGGCCTCGTCGTCGGCCGGACCCTGGAGCTGCTGAGGACGACCGCGAGAGCGGGCATCACGACCGGCGAGCTCGACCAGATCGCAGAGGACGCCATCCGCTCCTCGGGTGCGGTGCCGTCCTTCCTCGGGTACAGCACCCCGCCCTACCCCGCCACGATCTGCGCCTCGGTCAACGACGAGGTCGTCCACGGTATCCCCGGCGGACGGGTCCTCGCGGAGGGCGACATCCTGTCGGTGGACTGCGGCGCGATCGTGGACGGCTGGCACGGGGACGCAGCGGTGACGATGCCGATCGGCGAGATCACCGACGAGGCGCGCGAGCTCATGCGGGTGACCGAGGAGGCGCTGTGGCAGGGCATCGCCGCTGCCCGGCTCGGGGGCCGGGTCGGTGACATCTCCCGTGCGGTGGAGAGCTACGTCGACAGCCAGGGGCCGTTCGGGATCGTCGAGGACTACACCGGCCACGGGATCGGCACCGCCATGCACGAGCCGCCCGACGTGCCGAACCGCGGCCGACCCCGCCGCGGCCCCAGGCTCGTGCAGGGGCTGGCGCTGGCGGTGGAGCCGATGGTGGTGCTCGGGTCCCAGGAGAACGTCGTCCGCGACGACGAGTGGACGGTGGTCACCCGGGACGGCTCCTTGGCCGCCCACTTCGAGCACACCTTCACCCTCACCGAGCGCGGGGCGTGGGTGCTGACCGCTCTCGACGGGGGGGAGGAGCGGCTGACCGCGATGGGGGTGCCCTTCGGGGGCCGCTGACTCTCGCCGACCCGCCCAGGATGTCTGCTCGAGCCGCCCGACATGTCGGGCGGGTCGACGAGGGAGGGGTCCTAGACTCGGGCTCGTGGACTACGCGGAGTCGGTGCTGGACATCGTGGGCAACACGCCCCTCGTGCGGCTGCGTCAGGTGCTCGACGGGGCGGAGGACGGACCGCTCGTGCTCGCGAAGATCGAGTACCTCAACCCGGGCGGGTCGGTGAAGGACCGCGTCGCCATCCGGATGGTCGACGCGGCCGAGCAGTCCGGCGAGCTCCGGCCCGGCGGCACGATCGTGGAGCCCACCTCGGGCAACACCGGAGTCGGTCTCGCGCTCGTCGCCCAGCAGCGTGGCTACAGCTGCGTCTTCGTCTGCCCCGACAAGGTCAGCGCCGACAAGCGCAACGTCCTCCGGGCGTACGGCGCGGAGGTGGTCGTGTGTCCGACCGCGGTCGCGCCTGACCACCCGGACTCCTACTACAGCGTCTCCGACCGCCTGGTGAAGGAGATCGAGGGCGCCTGGAAGCCCGACCAGTACTCCAACCCGCAGAACCCCCGCTCCCACTACGAGGAGACCGGACCGGAGATCTGGCGGCAGACCGAGGGCCGGGTCACCCACTTCGTCACCGGCATGGGCACCGGCGGCACCATCAGCGGTGCCGGCCGCTACCTCAAGGAGCAGAGCGCAGCGGTCCAGGTGGTCGGCGCCGACCCCGCCGGGTCCGTCTACAGCGGCGGCAGCGGCCGCCCCTACCTCGTCGAGGGTGTCGGGGAGGACTTCTGGCCGACGACCTACGACCCGTCGGTGGCGGACCGGGTCATCGAGGTCTCCGACGGCGACTCGTTCGCGATGACCAGGCGGCTGGCACGCGAGGAGGGGCTGCTGGTCGGCGGCTCGAGCGGGATGGCGGCGCACGCCGCGGTCGTGCTCGCCCACGAGCTGGCCGGCACCCCGACGGGGCAGGACGCGGTGATCGTGGTGCTGCTGCCGGACTCCGGCCGCGGCTACCTGTCGAAGATCTTCAACGACGAGTGGCTCGCCCGCTACGGCTTCCTGCCCGCCACCCCGGGTGCGACCGTGGGCGAGGTGCTCCGCGGCAAGGGTGACCGGCTGCCCGACCTGGTGCACACCCACCCGCAGGAGACCGTCGCGCAGGCGGTGCAGATCCTCAAGGAGTACGGCGTCTCGCAGATGCCGGTGGTGCGGGCAGAGCCGCCGATCGTCGCGGCCGAGGTCGCGGGGTCGGTCTCCGACCGGGCACTCCTCGACGCCCTCTTCTCCGGCAAGGCGCGGCTCGGCGACTCCGTCGAGTCGCACATGAGCCCGCCGTTCCCGACCGTCGGGGCGACCGAGCCCGTCGAGCAGGCGGTGAGCGCCCTGGAGGGCGCCGACGCCCTGCTGGTGCAGGAGGACGGGAAGCCGGTGGGCGTGGTCACCCGGCAGGACCTCCTCGCCTTCCTCGCCAGCGGCTGACCGCCCCCGCCCGGCGGCTGCCACCGCCGAGCCAGGGCGCAGCCGACGGCACCTAGGGTTCGCAGCGTGGACCCGACGTACCAGGTGCTGGCGCTGCTTGCCCTGGCGGCGCTGGTGGCCGGCTACGTCGACGCGGTCGTCGGCGGCGGCGGGCTGATCCAGCTCCCCGCCATGCTGCTCGGGCTGCCCGGGGCCTCACCGGTGCAGGTGCTGGCCACGAACAAGCTGGCCTCGGCCTGCGGGACCTCGGTCAGCTCGGTGACCTACTACCGGCGGGTGCGTCCGCACGCCGGCACGTTCGTGCCGCTGATGCTGTTCGCGTTCGCGGGCTCGCTGCTCGGGGCGCTGGCGGCCAGCCGGATCCCCGCCGCCGCGTTCCCCCCGATCCTGCTCGTGGTCCTGGTGGCGGTGGGGAGCTTCGTGCTCCTCCGTCCGCAGCTCGGCGAGCGGACCGAGCTCCGCTTCAGCGGCCACAGCCACAGGGCGGTCGCGATGCTCACCGGGTTCCTCGTCGGTGCGTACGACGGAGCACTCGGACCCGGCACCGGGTCGTTCTTCGTCTTCACGCTCGTGGGGCTGCTCGGCTACTCGTTCCTCGAGGCCTCGGCCAAGGCGCGCATGGCCAACTGGGCGACGAACGTCGCGGCGCTGTGCGTGTTCGTGCCCCAGGACGCGGTGCTGTGGCGGACCGGACTGGTGATGGGCGTGGCCAACCTCGCCGGCAGCTACCTCGGGGCGCGGACCGCGGTGGCGCGCGGCGCCCGCTTCGTGCGGGGGTTCTTCCTGGTGGTCGTCGCCGCGTTCGTGGTCCGGCTCGGGGGTGAGGTGCTGGGCCTCTGGGGCTGAGACGCGGTGTCAGGGACCGAGCCGGAGAGCGGCCAGCGCCTCCTGCACCGCGGCCTCCGGCAGCTTCAGCACCTCGCGGTCGTAGGTCAGCAGCCCGTTGACCTCGTCCTCGACGTCGGAGAGCTGGGTGTAGACGGTCGCGGAGAGCCCGGAGGGCACCGCCACCGCCAGCTCCTCCCCGTGGAGCCGCGCGAACTCGGCCTGCAGCGCCGCCTGGGTCTCCTCGTGCCCGTAGCCGTAGGCCGTCTCGCTGACCCGGTGCCCGGGGACGACCAGGTCGTGGCCGCCGTACTCGGACAGCACGAGTGCCCGGTGCTCGTCCGGGCCCCGCTCGGGGACCTCGAACCGGCGCCGGTAGACGTGCAGGCTCCACAGGTCGCCGCCGCGCTGGTCGTGCCAGCCGCTCGCGTGGTCGATCGTGCGGGTCGGGTCCAGCGCCCGCAGCTCGGCAGTCACGTCGTTGGCGTCGAACTGCCCCCACCCCTCGTTGAACGGCACCCACACCGCGAGGGACGGGGTGTTGCGCAGCAGCCGGACCGTCCCGCGCATCTCCGCGCGGAACGCCCGGCGCCCGTCGGGGTCTGCCCGGGCGAACAGCCGGTACTGGTCGTCGCGGAGCCGCAGGCGCCGCCCGCGCCGCCGGCCCGGCCAGCTCACCACCGTCGTCCGGTAGCGGCCCCCGCCGTTGACGAGGTCCTGCCAGACCAGCATCCCGAGCCGGTCACAGTGGTGGTACCAGCGCAACGGCTCGATCTTGACGTGCTTGCGCAGCATCGTGAACCCGAGCCGCTTCATCGTCTCGATGTCGTGCACCATCGCCGCGTCCGACGGCGGCGTCATCAGCCCGTCGGACCAGTAGCCCTGGTCCAGCACACCGACGTGCAGGTAGGGACGGCCGTTGAGGAGCAGCCGCGGGATCCCGTCCTCGTCCGGTGCGACGTCGAAGCTGCGCATCCCGACGTAGCTGCGGACCGAGTCCTCGTCGAGGCGCACCTCGACGTCGTACAGGTACGGATCCTCCGGCGTCCACGGCCGTACGGCGGACAGCGGGATGCGCGCGGAGAGGCCCGGGACGGCCTCCGCGGAACCGACCTCGGCGCCCTCGGCCAGCACCCGGACCGTCGCCCTCCCTGCCGCTTCGTCGACCCCTTCGTCGGCTCCTGCGTCGACGCCTGCGTCGACCCTGCCGTCGACCGACCCCCGCGCGTGGACGGTCACCTCGACGGCGCCCTCGGCCAGCACTGGGATGAGGGTCAGCCGGTCGACGTACCGCGGCGGCACCGCCTCGAGCCACACGGTCTGCCAGATGCCGGACTGGGCGGTGTACCAGATGCCGCCCCGGTCGAGCCGCTGCTTGCCGGTGCTGTAGCCGTGGCCGTCGGACCGGTCGCGGACCCGCACCACCAGCGTGTGCGGGTCAGGTGACGCCTGCCCCTCGGGTGCGGTGAGCACCTCGGTGAGGTCGCAGCTGAACGGCAGATAGCCGCTGTCGCTGCCGCCGACCTCGGTGCCGTCGACGAGCACGGTGCAGGTCTGGTCGACCGCGCCGAAGTGCAGGAGCACACGGCCCTCGGGAGGCACGAAGTCCGGCGGGACCGTGAACGTGCGGCGGTACCACAGCAGCTCGTCGGGCTGGAGCTGCCGGTCGACTCCCGACAGCGGCGCCTCGGGCGAGAACGGGACGACGATCTCGCCGTCGTAGCGGTGCGGTTCGGAGTCGTCCGCGGCGGTGAACGCGTGCTCCCAGCGGCCGTTGAGGTTGAGGTAGGAGTCGCGCACCAGCTGGGGGCGGGGGTACTCGGGGAGGACGTGGTCGGGGTCGAGCTCGCGTCCCCACCGGGTCAGCAGGTGGTCCGGCACCTGACGAGGCTAGAGCCGCCCTGCTCCCGTGCGCGACCGGGCCTCGTCAAGAATGGCCCCGTGGATGGCCCCGTGAATGGCACTGCGGATGACCCGGTGATCGGCACGGTGTCAGTCCTCGCCCTGCTGAGGGCGTGCCATCCGGGGCCGACGGTGGCGGTGTCCGTGGTGGCCACGCTGCTGGCGGTGGGTGCCGACCTCGACGCCCGCAGGGTGGCGCTGGTGGGGCTCGCCGTGCTGTGCGGTCAGCTGACCATCGGCTGGACCAACGACGTCGTCGACGCCGACCGGGACCGCCAGGTCGGCCGCTCGGACAAGCCCGTCGCCGCCGGCGAGGTCACCCGGCGGGCGACGGCGGTGGCGGCAGGCGTCGCCCTGACCGGGTGCGTGGTCCTCTCGGCCCTGCTCGGGTGGCGGAGCGGCCTGTGCCACGTCGTCCTCCTCGTGGGCTCGGGGCTCGCCTACGACCTCGGCGTCAAGAGCACGCTGTGGTCCTGGGCCCCCTACCTCGTCGCGTTCGGGTCGCTGCCCGCAGTGCCCGCGCTGGCGCAGGACTCCCCGACCCTGCCGCCGTGGTGGCTGATGGCCGCGGGCGGACTGCTGGGCGTCGGTGCTCACCTCGTCAACGTCCTTCCCGACCTCGCCGACGACGCCGCCACCGGCATCCGGGGGCTGCCGCACCGGTTGGGTGCCCGGGCCTCCCAGCTGGGAGCTGCCGCCGTGCTCCTGGGTGCCGCCGCTGCCGTGCTGCTAGGACCGGGGGAGGCGGCCGGCGGCTGGCGCTGGCTGGTGCTCGGGCTCAACCTGCTGCTCGCCCTGACGGTGGCCGTGGGCCGGGGGCGCACGCCGTTCCGGGTCGCCATGGTCATGGCGGTGGTCGACGTGGTGCTGCTGACCACGGTGGGTCAGGGCGCCACGTGACCACCGGAGAGCTCGAGGCATGGGACCTCGTCGTCGTCGGCGCCGGACCCGCCGGGTCCGCGACCGCGATCGGCGCCCTCCGGGCAAGCCCGTCCCTCCGGGTGCTGCTGGTCGACCGGGCCGAGTTCCCGCGTGACAAGTCCTGCGGCGACGGCGTCGCGCCGCACGCCGTCGAGCTGCTGGCGCGCCACGGCGTCACCGGGCTGGTCGACGATCTCGTCCCCATCCACCGGCTGCGGCTCGACCTCGGTGACGACTCGGTGTCGCGGGTCATGGAGCGCCCGGCCTGGGTCGTGCCTCGGACCCTCCTGGACGCCCGGCTCCTCGATGCGGCCCGGGCTGCCGGGGCGGTGTACCGACGACACCGGGTCAGGGACGTCACGCCGACTCCCGACGGTGTCGTCCTCGACGGCTCCCTCGCCGCGCCCGTGGTCGTCGGCGCAGACGGCGCGGGCTCCGTGGTGGGCCGTGCGCTGGGAGTTGCTCCGGGCGCGTCCGCCCTGGCGATCCGCGGCTACGCACCCACGCCGGCCGCCCGGCGTGGCGAGCAGGTCATCGTCTTCGGCGACACCCGCCAGCCGTCGTACGCCTGGTCCTTCGACCGCGGCGACGGGCTGGCCAACGTGGGGTACGGCGAGCTGCTGACCTCCGCGCGGACGGCGCCGTCGCGGGCGCTGCTCCTCGAGCAGCTCGAGCGGCTGCTCCCAGGAGCCACCGTGGACGCGCAGAGCTGGCGCGGTCACCACCTGCCGCTGTCGTCGTGGCGGTGGCGGCCGCAGCCCGGCCGGGTGCTCCTCGCCGGCGACGCCGCGGGCCTCGTGAACCCGATGACCGGCGAGGGCATCTACTACGCCGCGCTCACCGGGCTGCTCGCCGGCAGGGCCGCGGCCACGGCGGTCATGGACGGGTCACCGGGGTCGGCGGGGACGAGGTACCGCAGCGCTGCCGTGCCGGCGCTGCGCCGTCACCTCGCCCACACTGCCGCAGGGTTCCGGCTGATGCAGTCGGGCCCGGTGCTCCGGGCTGGGCTGCGGGCGGCTGCCGCCGACCAGCGCGCCTTCGACGACCTCGTCGACCTCGGACTGGCCGACGGCACGCTCACGCCACGGCTGCTCAGGGGCCTTTCCGGGGGCCTGGTTCGAGGCATGGCCGAAAGGCTGGTCGGGGGGTCGGCCACCCGACCACTGCATCGTCGGTGACCTCACAGCCGGCAGGTACCTTCGGGACATGCGGATCCTCGGCGCCCAGGCGGCCCTCCCGGAGCACGTCCACGGGCAGGAGGAGATCACCGAGGCGTTTCTCGACGTCATCTTCACCGAGGAGGTCAACGCGCCGCTGGTGCGCCGGATCCACGCCAACGCCGGTGTCGAGCGGCGCCACCTGGCCATGCCGCTGGCCGACTACGGCACCCTCCGCGACTTCGGGGACGCCAACGACGCGTTCATCTCCGTCGGCACCGAGCTGGGGGCCAGGGCGGTCTCCGACGCGCTCAAGCAGGTCGGCCTGACGCCCCAGGACGTCGACGTCATCATCGCCGCCACGGTGACGGGCTTGGCGGTCCCCACGCTCGAGGCCCGCGTGGCGTCGCTCCTCGGGATGCGCCCCGACGTACGCCGCGTCCCGCTCGTCGGTCTCGGGTGCGTGGCCGGGGCGGCGGGGGTGGCCCGGCTCCACGACTACCTCCTCGGTCATCCTGACCACGTCGGCGTGCTCATGTCGGTCGAGCTGTGCTCGCTGACCGTGCAGCGCGACGACGCCACGATGCCCAACATCGTGGCCGGTGGACTGTTCGGGGACGGCGCTGCTGCCGTGGTGGCGGTGGGCCGGGACCGGGCCGTCGAGCTCTCCGACGGCACGAGCAGCTCGACGCCGGACGTGCTGGACAGTGTCAGCCACCTCTACCCCGACAGCGAGCGGACGATGGGCTGGGACGTCGGCGCTTCCGGGCTGCGCATCGTTCTCGACCAAGCGGTGCCGGCGCTCGTGGAGTCCTACCTCGGCGACGACGTCGACGGCTTCCTCGCCGCCCACGGGCTCGTCCGGTCCGACATCGAGTGGTGGGTGTCCCACCCCGGCGGACCGAAGGTGCTCGAGGCCGTGCAGGCGGCGCTCGGCCTGGACCGGTCCGCGCTCGCGGTCACGTGGGACTCCCTGGCCGCTGTCGGCAACCTGTCCTCGGCCTCGGTCCTCCACGTGCTCGCCGACACCCTCCGTGAGCGGCCCCCGCGGCCGGGGTCCTACGGGCTCATGCTCGCGATGGGGCCCGGGTTCTGCTCCGAGCTGGTCCTGCTCCGAGCACCCGAGTCGCCATGACGAGCCAGTGGCTCTACACCGCACTGATCCTGCTGTTCGGGCTCGAGCGGCTGGCCGAGCTCGTCGTCTCCAAGCGCAACGCCGCCTGGAGCTTCGCCCGCGGTGGCGTGGAGACCGGCCGGCGGCACTTCCCTCCGATGGTGGTCCTCCACACCGGCCTCCTCGTCGGGGCGCTGGCGGAGGTGTGGCTCGCGGACCGGTCCTTCCTGCCGGCGCTCGGCTGGCCCATGCTGGTGCTGCTCGTGGCCTCCCAGGCGCTCCGGTGGTGGTGCATCGGCACCCTGGGCCGGCAGTGGAACACCCGCGTCATCGTGGTGCCCGGGTTGCCGCTGGTGCGACGCGGCCCCTACCGGCTGATGTCGCACCCGAACTACGTCGCCGTCGTCGTCGAGGGCGTGGCGCTCCCCCTGGTGCACTCGGCGTGGGTCACCGCGCTGGTGTTCACGGTGGCCAACGCCTTCCTGCTCCGTGTCCGGCTCCGGTCCGAGACACAGGCGCTGCAGTCGTTGGAGAGCGACCACCCGCCTGCCGAGGTGTCGGGCCGGTGACCGACCTCCTCGTCATCGGTGGCGGCCCGGTCGGGCTCGCCACCGCGCTGCTCGCGGTGCGGGAGGGGCTCGAGGTCACGGTGTGGGAGCCACGCGAGGGGGCGGTCGACAAGGCCTGCGGAGAGGGGCTGATGCCAGGCGGACTGCGGGCGCTTGCCGAGCTGGGGGTCGACCCCGAGGGTGAGCCGCTGTCGGGCATCGACTACCTGGCCGACGGGCGCAGCGCCCGGGCCGCCTTCCGGGCGGGGCCGGGGCGCGGTGTCCGACGCACGACCCTCCATGACACGTTGCGCACGGCCGCGCTCGACAGCGGCGTGCGGATCCTTCCCCGCCGGATGACCCGGGTCGCCCACGACCGTTCCGGCGTCCGGCTGAATGGCGAGGCCCCCGTCGGCCACGTGGTGGCAGCCGACGGGCTGCACTCGCCCACCCGTCGGGCCCTGGGCCTCCAGGGGCGGCCGGCCGCGGTGCGCCGTTACGGTCAGCGCGTCCATGTGTCGACCGCCCCCTGGACGTCGTACGTCGAGGTGCACTGGGGTCCGCACGCGGAGGCCTACGTCACGCCGGTGGCCTCGGGCCTCGTGGGCGTGGCGGTGCTCAGCTCGCGGCGCGCGCCCTTCGCCGAGCACCTTGCCGGCTTCCCGGGGCTGGCGCGGCGCCTGGCCGGAGCGCCGCTGGGTTCCGTCCGCGGCGCGGGTCCACTGTGGCAGCGGACCCGGCGACGAGTGGAGGGCCGGGTGCTGCTGGTCGGCGACGCCGCCGGGTACGTCGATGCGCTCACGGGCGAGGGGATCACGCTGGGTCTGGCGCAGGCGAGGGCCGCGGTGGCCGCCGTGGTCGCCGGTGACCTCCGCCGCTACGAGGACGACTGGAAGTCCCTCACCCGCAGCTACCGGCTCCTCACCGCCGGGCTGCTGGCCGTGGGGCAGACACCGCTGCTGCGGCGGGGGGTGGTGCCGGCGGCGGCCGCCCTGCCGGGAGTGTTCGCGGCGGCAGTGGACACGCTGGCGGGACCGCACCACGAGTGGCGCGGCTGCGAAGCCGGGTCGGCGCCGGGTGACTCCCAGATGAGCTCCGGGATGAGTCCCGGATGAGTGCCGTCGAGGAGGTCGTGCTGCTCGACGAGAGCGGTCGGGCCGTGGGCACCGCGCCCAAGGCGGGCGTCCACCACGGGAGCACGCCGCTGCACCTCGCGTTCTCCTGCTACGTCTTCGACGGCGCGGGCTCCCTCCTGCTCACCCGGCGGGCGCTGCACAAGCCCACCTGGCCCGGGGTGTGGACGAACAGCTTCTGCGGGCACCCTGCGCCCGGCGAGTCGCTCGTCGAGGCGGTACGACGGCGGGCCGGTCAGGAGCTCGGCGTGACCCTCGACGGCCTCGAGCTGGTGCTGCCGGCGTTCCGCTACCAGGCGGAGATGGCCGACGGCACCCGGGAGAACGAGATGTGTCCGGTGTTCGTCGCCCGGACCCGCGACGAGGTGCACGCCGAGGCCGAGGAGGTCGCCGACACCGCCTGGGTGCCCTGGGAGACGCTCGCCGCCGACGTCACCAACGGGGTGCGGGACGTGTCGCCGTGGTGCGTGCAGCAGGTGCGCGACCTCCTGGCCGCCCAGGGACCGGCGGGCAGCTTCCTCGCCGCCGACCCGGCGTTGCTCCCCCCTGCGGCGCGGCTCTGAGCCGGCTCGCGGGCACGCCACCTCACCACCCTCATGTGCCACTCCAGGCCCAGCCACCCCTTTGGTAACGAATACGTAACGATGGCCCTGGTGGTCTTCCCGTGAGACACCTGCCGAACTGAGTGTGCACTGTCCCGACTTCGCCCTATCCGGCACCCCCACGGGACGCCCCCCTGCGGCTGCGCCCCCCGGAACGAGGTCGCCGCCAGACTGGAGAAACGATGAAGAACGTGCACGTGGCCACGACAGCAGTCGTAGCCATGCTCGGCGCCCTGGTGGTGGCGGCACCGACCCAGGCAGCCGGAACCCCGGCGCGAGCACCGGTGAGCACCGCGGACTCCCCGCCGAGCGACACCCGGTCGGTCTCGGACAACATCCTTCTGCCCTGGCAGAAGAAGGCGATGGCCCTGCGCCAGGAGGCGCTGCAGAAGAAGCTGCGCACCGGCTCGAACGACCCTGTGGTGCAGGTGGGCCGGCGCCAGTACTCCAAGGTCACCCAGAAGGGGACCGACAAGGTCTTCGTCGTGCTGGCCGAGTTCGGGAGGACCGAGCACTCGGTCTATCCCGACGGCGACTCCGACGCGCAGCGGACCAACGGGCCGCGCCACAACCAGATCCCGCGGCCCGACCGCACCACGGACAACAGCACGTTGTGGCAGCGGGACTACGACCGGGGTCACTACCGGAACATGTACTTCGACCGGATGCGCAGGTACTACGAGCACCAGTCCTCCGGCAAGTACAGCATCGACGGCCAGGTGACCGAGTGGGTCAAGGTGCCGTTCAACCAGGCCCGCTACGGACGCGACTACTGCGGCAGCATTGTCTGCAGCAACGTCTACTTCCTGATCCGTGACGCGATGGCCTACTGGGTGGACTCCAAGCTCGAGGCAGGCATGACGCTCAAGCAGGTCCGCCGCCAGCTCAGGACGTTCGACCGTCAGGACCGCTACGACTACGACGGTGACGGCGACTTCGCCGAGCGCGACGGCTACATCGACCACTTCCAGATCGTGCACGCGGGTGGCGACCAGGCCGCGGGCGACCCGGTCTACGAGGGTGACGCCATCTGGAGCCACCGGTCCTTCGCCGGGATCAACCCGGGCGGCACCGGGCCCAAGGTCGGTCCGCAGAACGGTGGAGTCAACGCCGGTGAGGGTGGTGTCTCAGACCCCGACGGCAGCAACGTCCAGGTCCCGGACAACAAGACCGGCGTCTGGGTGGGTGACTACACCATCCAGCCCGAGAACGGCGGGCTCGGCGTCTTCGCGCACGAGTTCGGTCACGACCTGGGCCTCCCCGACCTCTACGACACCTCCGGCAACACCGGCGGTGCCGAGAACAGCACCGCCTTCTGGACTCTGATGAGCTCCGGCGCCAACATCGGACGCGGCGGTCCCGACGGCATCGGCGACGCCCCGGTCGACATGGGGGCGTGGGAGAAGTTCACGCTCGGCTGGCTCGACTACGCCGTGGCCCGGCCGGATCGCCGGGACACCGTCAAGCTGAACCCGCTGTCGGTGAACGGCAAGCGGCCGCAGGCGTTGTTCGTGCTGCTGCCGAAGAAGCTCGTCCAGGAGTCTCTCGGTGAGCCGTGCGACGAGTGCGGTGACCGGTTCTACTTCAGCGAGATCGGCGACGACATCGAGCACACGATGACGAGGGAGGTCGCCGACGGGGGCAACCTGACCGCGAAGGTGCGCTACGACATCGAGGAGGGCTACGACTACGCCTTCCTCGAGGCATCCGACGACGGCGGGGCCACCTGGGAGCCGGTGGAGACCAACCTCAGCTACACAGGCGAGGACGGCAGCGGGGACAACCTCGGCGGGTTCGGCCTCAGCGGGACGACCGACGGGCAGTGGGTCGACCTGACCGCGTCGGTGCCGACCGGCACGGACGCCGTGCGGTTCCGGTACCTCACGGACACCGCGGTCACCGGCCCCGGGTTCCAGGTGGACAACATCACCCTGGCCGGAGCACCGATCGGCACCGCGGAGACCGGGCCCGAGGGCTGGGAGTTCGACGGCTTCCGCACCACCACCGGGGCGGACTTCATCAGCTACTTCAACGCCTACGTCGTGGAGAACAGGCAGTACCGGAAGTACGACAAGTCGCTGAAGACGGCCTACAACTTCGGCTTCCTCGACAAGCGTCCCGACAAGGTCGAGTTCTACCCGTACCAGAACGGGATGCTCGTCAACTACTGGGACTCCTACTACACCGACAACAACGTCGGCGAACACCCGGGTGAGGGGCTCCTGCTCCCGGTGGACGCGCACCCGACGTTCTTCCACACCCCGGACGGCGCGCTGGCGCGGCCGCGGATCCTGTCCTACGACTCCACCTTCGGGCTCCAGGACACCGACCCGCTGAGGCTTCACTTCAACAGCGAGCCGTACCGGATCCCGTCGCAGGAGAACGTGCCTGTCTTCAACGACAGGCAGCGCTACTGGTACGACTTCGACGAGCACGGGTCGGAGCACCCCGGCCGCTACCAGCCCGGCTGGTACTCGGTGAAGGTGCCTGACTCGGGCACCCGGCTCAAGGTCGTCGACGTCAACGCGAAGGGTGTGATGACGGTCAAGCTCGGGCGGCCATGACCTGACGGCCCAGCGCTTCGTGCCCCGCAGGCGACCCGCCTGCGGGGCACGAGCATGTCCGGGCTCAGGTGTTCGGCACGCACGAGCGCCCGTGGGGGAGGACAAGGCTCCACGCACCCGTCGCTCGTATCCTCTCGAGATGGAGCTGGAGTTCAGCGGCGCCCTGTGGTTCTGGCGTGGTCCGGCACCCTGGCACTTCGTCACCGTCCCCGACGAGGAGTCCGCCGAGCTCGAGGCGACGTCGGCGTTCGTCAGCTACGGCTGGGGCATGATCCCGGTCGCCGCGCGCATCGGCGGGACCGAGTGGACCACCTCGCTGTTCCCCCAGTCGGGCCGCTACCTCGTGCCGGTCAAGGCGTGGGTGCGGAAGGCCGAGGAGCTCGACGTGGGGGACACCGTGACGGTACGGCTCTCGGTCGACCTCTGAGCTGCATCACCTCCGTGGACAGTCGCGTCGTGCTCGACGGCGGACTGAGAGCCTGACGGCATGGCCGTCACCCACGCCGCCCCGTCACGCTGGCGCCCTAGTCCGGCGCGGCTCGCCCGGCTCCTGCTCGGGCTGGCGGTCTTCGGCGCCGGCGAGGGGTTCCTGGTCGCGGCCGATCTCGGCGTCTCGCCGTGGACGGTGCTGGCGCAGGGAATGTCACTGCGGGCGGACATGAGTGTCGGGGTCGCGACGGTCGTGATCAGCGTCCTGCTGCTCCTGCTGTGGATCCCGCTGCGTCAGCGACCGGGGCTCGGGACGCTGCTCAACGCGGTGCTCGTCGGCGTCTTCATCGACGTGACGCTGGCCCTGCTGCCCGGTGGGATGCCGCTCGGCGTGCGGGCCCTCCTCGTGCCGGCGGGCATCGCGCTCGTCGGTCTCGGCTCAGGGTTGTACCTCACCAGCCGGCTCGGCCCCGGGCCGCGGGACGGGCTGATGACCGGCCTGCACCGCCGTACCGGCCGGTCACTGCGGCTGGTGCGGGGCGCCATCGAGGTGACGGCAGTGGCGATCGGGTTCGCGCTCGGCGGGACGGTCGGGATCGGCACCGTCGCCTTCGCGTTGCTGATCGGACCGGCGGTGCAGGCCGGCGTCCACGCGCTCGGGGGGCGCGACACCGCCTCCCTGTAGGTCGGTCGCCGGACCGGCTCCGTGCGGCCTCACGGCCGGGACGAGCGACTGCGTCGGGCGGTGAGGTAGAGGCTGAGGGCGACGTAGTACACGACGTAGGCCAGCGAGATCGCCAGCCAGACGGGTTCGGCGGAGGGGAGCTCGCTGAGCAGCACCGCATAGCTCACCAGCCACAGCGTGGTCAGGGCGAGGGTCAGCCCCCTGAGCGTGTCCGTCCTGGAGGGATAGACGTAGCCGACCGGGATGAAGACCAGCGCGGCGCACACCGTCAGCAGCACGGCGACGCTCATCTCGCCGAGCTCGAGGACGATGACGTAGAACGCGACGACGTTCCAGTAGCTCGGGAAGCCGAGGAAGAGGTGGTCCTCGGTCTTCGCGTCGACCCGGCAGAACTGGTAGGCGGACGCCAGCAGCGGCATCACCGCCAGCACCGTCGCCCGCGCACCCTCGCCGAGGTAACCGGTGCTCCAGAGCAGCACCATGGGCGTGAACGCGTAGGTGAGGTAGTCCACGATGTTGTCCAGCAGGGCACCGTCGAACCAAGGGATCAGCGACTTCACGTGCAGATGTCGCGCCAGCATGCCGTCGGTGCCGTCCACGACCATGGCCGCGAGGCCCAGCCACAGCGCACGGACCGTGTCCCCCTCGAGGACCGCGATCATCGTCAGCATGGCCAGCGCGGCTCCGGTGGCGGTGTAGACGTGGACCAGCCATGCGGCTGCGACCGCCAGCGACCCGCTCGGGGTCGCTACGGCCTCTACCCGGCTCTGCTCTGTGTGATCCACCGATTTCCTCATGCCGGCTCACGGGGCGTGCGGTGCCCGCTCGGTCCGGGACAGCACAGACATCATGAGGCACGCGACCGCGTTGCAGGTTTGTAGGCTCTCAGCATGGACCGGGGCCGCACACCGACAGCGCCCGCCTACCGTAGTTCCTCGCTGCGGCGGTGATGGCTCTCCAGGCCGCTGCCGCCCCTGGCAGGACGCGGGCGCTGGCCCTCCAGCTCGTCGTCTTCGCGTCCGTGGGCGGGGTCTTCAACCTCGTCTACGCCGGGCTGTACGTCGTCCTCCGGGAGGGGCTGAGCGCGCAGTGGGCCAACGCCGTTGCCCTCGTCCTGTCCACGATCGCCGGCACCTGGGGACATCGGCGGATCACCTTCGGGGTCCGCGGAAGGGCCCGGACCGTGCCGCACCAGGCGCTGGGGCTGGCGCTCCTGGTGTTCGGGCTGGCCGTGACGGCGGGGTCGCTGTGGGTGCTCCAGGCCAGCGTGGCGCAGCCGTCCCGGCTGAGTGAGCTCATCGTCCTGGCCGCAGCCAACCTGGGGGTGGGGCTCGTGCGCTTCGGGATGTTCCGGGCCGTCATGGTGCCGGAGGAGCGTCGGCGACCTCAGGCGTCCTGAGCGGTCAGGACCCTGTCGGGTCGGCGTACCACTGGGCGAGCCTGCCGAACCCGGTGTCCAGGTCGACCTCGGGGCGCCATCCCAGGAGCTCGCGGGTGCGACGCTGGTCGAACCAGTGCGCCGTCGTGAGCTGCTCGGCCAGGAAGCGCGTGATCGGCGGCTCGTCCTGGCGACCGGCGAGCGCCCACCCGGCGTCGACTGCCGTCCCGGCGGTCCGTGCGAGCCAGGCGGGGACCCGGTGCCCGGGCGCGGGCACCCCCGCGGCCAGGCACAGCCGGGTGAGCACCTCGAGGACCGGCCTCGGCTCGCCGTTGGTCACCACGAGTGGTTCACCGTGCGCGGGCCCGCAGGCGTCGACGGCTGCGACCAGTGCGGCGCTGGCGTTGTCGACGTAGGTCGTGTCGATCAGCGCTGCGCCGGTCCCGAGGACAGGCAACCGGCCGGCCCTCGCCCGGGCGACGATGCGGGCGACGAGCTGGGTGTCGCCGGGACCCCACACGAGATGGGGGCGCACGGCCAGCACCGCGAGCGCTGCCGAGTCGGCCGAGAGCGCGCACTGCTCGGCCACCGCCTTGGAGCGGGCGTAGTGGCCCCGGGCGGCGGCGGGGTCCGCGGGGCCCGCGCCGGCGCCCACGAGCGACCGGCCGCTGTGCGCCACCGACGGTGACGAGACGTGGACGAGTCGACCGACCCCCCGGGTCAGGCAGGCGTCGACGACCGCGCGCGTCCCCTCGACGTTGGCCCGGGCGTAGTCGGGCCACCGCCCGACCACGTCGACCTTCGCCGCCAGGTGCACGACCGCGTCCTGCCCCTGCGTCGCCCGCAGCACGGCCGCCGGGTCGGCGACGTCGCCGAGGACCTCACGGCAGGGCACCCCGGAGGGGCGGCGCTGGAACACGCACACCTCGTCGCCCCGCTCCAGGAGCGCCTGCGCGGTGGCCCGTCCCAGCATCCCGCTCGCGCCGGTGACCAGCACCTTCACGACGAGCCTGCGGCACCGGCCAGGAAGCGGCTCGCGCGCGCAGCGACGTCCTTGCGGTCCACCTTGGACCCGTGCCGGATGTCGACCGGCAACGCACGCGCCGCCAGCACGGCGGCGACCTCGGTGGCTGCCGCCCCGCGCACCTGGTCGGTGAGCGGCGCCGGCGCCAGGGAGAGCCGTCCGCGGCGGCGAAGCCGTCGGGGCCGGGCCGCCGAGCCGCTGGGCACCACCACGACGACGACCACCTGAGTGCCGGGCGGGCCGACGCCGACCACCGCGGCTGCCCGGATCCCCGGCAGTCGCTCGACCCGCTGCTCGACACCGACCGGGGTGACCACCCCCCGAGGGGTCGTGACCACGTGCTCCAGGCGGCCCTCCACCCAGAGCCGGCCGTGGTCGTCGAGGTGCCCCACGTCGCCGGTGCGGTGCCAGCCGGGGTCGCGTGAGCTCGCCCGTTCGGTGGCCCAGAGGGCGTCGTAGCGGTCCTTGACGTGCGGCGCGCGGACGCAGATCTCCCCGGTCGTGAACGGCTCCGTCGTCGGTGCGGCGTCGGCCCTGCCCGACGGGGCCAGCGCGCTCACGGCGACCTGCGCCGTCGCGACCGGGGCGCCGACGCAGACGCCGTTGCCGTCCCCCGCCTCGCGGATCTGGTCCAACGACACGTCGGTCACCGGAAGCGCCTCGGTCATCCCGTACGGGGTGTGGAACGCCGCCTCGGGCAGCAGTGCCTGCAGCGACTCCAGGAGCGGCGTGGGAACCGGCGCCCCGGCCGACATGCACAGCCGGACGCCGCGCAGCGCCGTTCGCTGCTCGGCGGTGAGCCCGCGCGCGGTCGCCTCGACGTTCCTCAGGGCTGCCGGTGAGGCGAAGACCAACGTCGCCCTCCCGGCGTCGACGGCGTCCGCCAGCGCCGCGGCCGTCAGGGTCGCCGGTGCGGTCACGTCGATGTCGGGGACCGTGGAGCCGATGCCCAGCGCCGGACCCAGGAGCGCGAAGGGGGCGAAAGCCGCGACCAGCCGATCCTCGCTCGTCAGCGCGTACGTCGACCGCAGCTGCTCGAGCTGGGCCGCCGCCTGGGCGTGCCGGTAGACGACGCCCTTCGCGGGCCCGGTGGACCCGGACGTGAAGAGGACGGCGCACTCCTGGTCGGGCCTCGGGGGTGGCGGCAGCTGCGCCGCCCGGCCGAGCGTGGCCAGGTCCTCGAGCGTGTGGTCGACCCGGAGTGCCCGGCGTGCCACCGGGGAGGCGATTCCCACGCCGGTGCCCACGCCGATGCCCACGCCGGTGCCCACGCCGATGCGGGCGCCGGGGAGCCGCATGAGCCGGGCCGCCGCCAGTCCCACGGGCGCTCCGACGACGTAGTAGACGGCCGCGCTCCGCAACGCGCGACGCATCCCCGTCAGGCCGAGCCCCTTGTCTGCCACGACGATGACCGCGCCGGCCCGCCAGGCGGCATAGACGGTGCAGGTGAGCTCCGCCGAGGGCTCGGCGAGCAACCCGATCCGGTCGCCTGGCCGGATCCCGGCGGCGGCCATCCCGGCGGCGAGGTCACGCACCCTCCGACGGAGGCCCGCCCACGACAGCGTGGTGCCGCCGACGTCGGTGATGGCGGCGCTCGGGTCGTCGGCGCGCTCCTCGAGTGCCGACCAGAGCATGCGCCGTGCCGGGGTCGGAGCGGAGGCGCCGCCTCCCAGGTCGGCCGTGCCCGCCGTCGGGTCGGCCGTGCCCGCCGACTGGCCGTGCCCGCCGACCTCGGTGTCCAGCCACTGGGCCACCGTCCCGGCGTACTCCGGGGCGTCCTCGGTGACGAGGTGCGATCCGCCCTCGTACCGGTGCAGCTGTGCGCGGGGCAGCCGGTCGCGCAGGTCCGCGAGGTACTTCTCCCCGAACACCGGGTCACGCGGTCCCCAGAGCAGGAGCGCCGGCACGTCGAGGGAGCGGATCCCTTCTGCGATCTCGGTCACGGCGGGGTACGACGGGTGGCCCTCCGAGAACGGGATGTCGGCCACGAAGTCGCCGACGGACCTTCGTCGCGCGGCTGTGCGGTACGGAGCCGCCAGTGCCCGGCGTACCTCGCGGGGCAACGCTGGCCGGGACAGCGCCGCGGTCGCCCGCACGAACAGGGGGGTCCGCACGCAGCTCAGCTCGCGCAGGGGAGGGACGTGCGCCAGCCTGATGAGGAGCGGACCACGGTCGCCGGGCGGCTGCGCGACCGCGGTGTTGCCCAGCACGACGCCGCGGACCTGGGAGCGGTGAGCCAGTGCCCAGCCCAGCGAGATCGCACCACCCCAGTCGTGCCCGAAGGTCACCACCGGACCGGTGATCCGCAGCGTCGCGGTGAGGGCGCCCAGGTCGTCGACCCGCTGGGCGAGCGTCCGGGGAGCGTCCAGCCGTGCGGAGAGCCCCATGCCGAGCTGGTCGGGGGCGACGACGCGCCACCCGGGGGGCGCGGCGGCAAGCATGCGCCTCCAGAGGAAGGACCAGGTGGGGTTGCCGTGGACGCACAGCAGGGTGCCGACCGTCGGCTCGGCCCGGTTGTCGAGCAGGTGCCAGCGGTGCACCGCTCCCGAGCCGTCGGCGACGGTGACGGTCCGGGACCACGAGGGGTCGACGCCGGGAAGGTGGAGGCCCAGGACGGTGCCTCCACTCACCAGACGACCTCCACGCACGAGGCGTTGAGCCCCGAGCCGATCCCCATGAGCAGGACCCGGTCGCCCTCCGACAGGCTGTCAGCCTCCCCGGCCAGGGTGAAGGGCACCGAGACCGGCCCCATGTTGCCGCGGGTGGGGAACGTGCGCGGCACACGCTCCGGATCGATGCCGAGCTTCACGCACAGGGCATCGGTGTGGACCTGTGAGACCTGGTGGACGACGTAGCGGTCCATGCCGGCGCTCCAGTCGAACTCCTCGGCGGCGTCTGCCCAGAGGTCCTCGGACAACCCCAGGCCGGCGTCGAGAAGCCCCTTGAGGTCGGTCTGCATCAGGTCGTTGTCGCCGATGCACAGCCCGCGGTGCTCGGTGCCGGCCCGGCTCACGGAGGCGACGATGCGGTGGCCCTCGGGGTGCCAGTCGGCGCGCCCCAGCACCATGGCCACGGCGCCCGAGCCGAGGGTCAGGCTGGCGAACTGCGCGATCACGTCCTTGGCGGTGATGTCCGGAGCGGACAGCCGGCGGATCGTGGCCTCCTGGACGCTGCGGGCGTCCTCGCCGTCGACGACCAGCGCGTAGTCGATGAAGCCGGCGTCGATCATGGCCCCGGCGATCTCGATCCCGTTGACGAACCCGAGGCAGGCGTTGGTGACGTCGAAGTTCTGGCACGACGTCGGAAGGCCGACCGCGTCGTGCACCGAGACCGCCGTCGCGGGCTCGAGATACTGACGGCTCACCGAGGTGTTGACCATGAGCCCGAACGACGCCGGGTCCACGCCGCTCTCCGAGATCGCCTTCTCCGCCGCCATCGCGGCACCGTCGACGAAGGTCACCCCGTCGGGCCACCAGCGGCGCTCCCGGATGCCTGCGAGCCGCTCGAGCAGCCCCGGCCGCAGCCCGACCCGGGCGTACGTCGACGCCAGCTGCTCGTCGAGCTCGTTGGAGGTCACGACACGGGAGGCGTCCGCCCTGGTGACGCTCAGCAGGACGGTGTTGGCGAAGCGGTGAGTGGTGTTGCCGGACACGGACAGTCCCATCTGCGAAGTCAGCGAGGACTCAACGGTCCCGGAGCGGTCACTAAGTTGTACCCACCCGAGTGAAATACGGAACCTCGTCGGTGACGCGGTAGGTGGCGCGGTAGGCGCCCAAGCCGTGCCAACCGTAGACCTCGACCGCGCAGGAGAAGGTGCGGCCCACGCGCGGACTGTCCAGGTCCAGGGAACCGGTGTCGCAGGTGAGGAAGCCGAACGACGAACCTGTGTGGTCGCCCTGGTGCGCGGTGGTGGTGATGTCCTGGGCGACGGCGGCCATGTCGACGCGTCGTTCGTTCCCGCCGATCGCGGCGACCGCCGACCGGAACTGCTCGGCCTCCAGCTGCAGCCCGGGGGTGTTCCCCGCGCCGTCCAGGCAGCTGATCCGTACCCGTCCGTCGTCCTCTCCTCCCACCTGCCGGGTGACCCAGCTCAGCATCCCGGGCCGGCCGAGCAGCGACTGCTCCGAGCCGTCCGTCACGGTGCCGGTCGTCCGGGCCACGACCTCGCTGTTCGACGGTCCGATCGGGGTGAGGGGCTGTGGGACGACCTGGCTCGGATCAAGATCGGCCAGCGCCGGACAGTGCGCCTGCGCCAGCGCGGCGAGGTCCGGGTCGGTCATCGCGGCCGACGGCTCGGCGCACCAGTCCGGGTTCTCGTCGATGCCGCACGAGGTCGGCCAGTCGTCGTCCGCGGCTGCCTGCCGGACCAGGCTCAGGGTGTTCGTCCCGACAACCAGGGCGACGAGGACCAGCCCGAGGACGACGAGGGGCCGTGACCACCAGTGACGCGGTCCGCCCGCGTCGTGGCTGCTGAGCACCTCGAGCTCGGCCGCGGCGTCCACGTCGTCGTGGTGCTGCACCCGGTGTCCTGCCACGGCTTCACCTCTCGACCCGCGACGTGGCTCCGGACCTGCGACCGTGCGCGGATGACGCCCATCCTCCCCGGCCACGCAACTCCGGCCTGCACGGTCTGCACGACGTACCCGCGGAAGGCCCGCCCGACCTCACCAGCCGAGCGTTCCGGGGCTCCCCTTGAACGGGCCGACGACACGGGGGGTTATCCAGCCGCCGTAGAAACCGCCCGGCTGCGGTGTCACCACCTCACCGTCGACCCTGCACGCATCCATGAGGGCGGGATAGACCGCGACGTGGTCGCGCACCATCTCCGCATCCAGGCTGGGTTCGGGGTAGGACCAGGCTGCCCGCGGGGCGATCCGTCCGCCGCCGAGCACGTCGTGGTAGCGAGCCGGACCCTTCCACTCGCAGAGCGAGGATCCCGTGGCCGGCCGGAGCGAGCCGGCGACGAAGGCCGACGGCGGCAGGTAGTAGGTCGGCGGGTGCGACGTCTCCAGCACGCACCAGGCCTCGGTGGTCGTCGCGACGAGGTCGCCACCGAACACGATCTCGACCCGCTCGTGCCACTGCACGTAGGCAGGTGGGCGCGGGAAGTCCCACACCGACAGCTGGCCGGGGCCAGGCTGCTCCCGCTCAGGTCGCACGTGTCATCAGTGCTCCCACCAGATCTCGGAACAGGCGAGGCGCTCGACGGGACACGGATCGTCTGAAGGACAAGCCGGGGGTGTCGTGCCCCGGCGCCCCGAACGTAGCAGTACGGCTGTGAGCCGGAGGGGGATGCGGACCGGACGGACCCGTTGGACGTGCAACCCTCGGTCCAGCCGCTCTTGAGCCGTGTCCACGGGTCAGGCTGCACGTCGAGGTGGCCCACTCAGACGCCAGCAGTCCGATGGCACGCCGATGTCCTGGCATCGACCGCACCCGCTGACGTGTAGCCAGCCGCCGCGCCATGCGGCAAGATCGAGGCGCTGCCCCAGCGTCGCTGGACTTCACGGCTGCGCGCGGGCTGGCGTGGTCGCACCGCCCGAGCCCGCCTGGGAGAAGTCGTACGCCCCACCGGTCAGGAGCCGCGATCACGCCATGAGCAAGCCCACGATCCTGGCGGTCGACGACGATCCCGTGGTCTCCCAGGCCATCGTCCGCGACCTCCGAGCCCGCTACGCCGCCGACTACCGGGTGATCGCCGCCACGTCGGGGGGCGAGGCGCTCACGCTCCTCGACGAGCTGACCCTGCGGGACCGCTCGGTGGCCCTGGTGGCCTCGGACCAGCGGATGCCCGAGATGACGGGCATCGAGATGCTCGGCGAGGTGCGACGCGTGTCCCCCGAGACGAAGCTCCTCCTGCTGACGGCGTACGCCGACACCGACGTCGCGATCAAGGCGATCAACGACATCGCGCTCGACTACTACATGTTCAAGCCGTGGGACCCTCCCGCCGAGCGGCTCTATCCGGTGGTGGACGGTCTCCTCGACGACTGGTCGAGCGACCATCCTCCGGAGACCTCCCAGGTCCGGGTGATCGGTCACCGGTGGTCCGACCGCAGCTATGACGTCAAGACCTTCCTGGCTCGCAACCACGTGCCCTACCGCTGGCTGGACGTCGAGCGGGACGAGGAGGCCCGACGCCTGATCGACGTCGCGCAGCGGACCATGCAGGACCTCCCGCTGGTCCTCGTGCCGGACGGGGACGCGCTTGTCGCTCCCTCACCACGGGAGCTCGCGGACGCCCTCGGCCTGCGCACCCGGGCTGAGCAACCCCTGTACGACCTCTGCATCGTCGGCGCCGGTCCTGCGGGGCTGGCTGCTGCGGTCTACGCCGCCTCGGAAGGACTGTCCACCGTGGTGATCGAACGGGACGCTCCCGGTGGACAGGCGGCGCAGAGCGCCTCCATCGAGAACTACCTGGGGTTCCCGAAGGGTTTGTCGGGATCCGACCTGACGCATCGCGCCGTCGCCCAGGCGGCCAGGTTCGGCGCCGAGACCGTCCTCGCCAGCGACGGGATCGGCTTCGAGGAGCGCGGACCGGTCCGGGCGGTGCTGCTCGGAGACGGCGGCGCCATCGAGGCGCGGTCGGTGGTGGTGGCGACCGGCGTCTCCTACCGGCGCCTCGAGGCGCCCGGCGTGGAGGAGCTGGCGTCACGGGGCATCTACTACGGGGCCTCCGCGAGCGAGGCGAGGCAGTGCGAGGGTGACGGCGTCTACGTCGTGGGTGCGGCCAACTCTGCAGGTCAGGCGGTGCTGAACTTCGCCAAGTACGCCGAGCGGGTGGTGCTGCTGGTGAGGGGCGGTGACCTGGCGAGCGGCATGTCGCAGTACCTCGTCGACCGGATCACGGCGACGCCCAACGTGGAAGTCCTCCTCCACACGGAGGTCGCCGCTGCCGGTGGCGACGGCCGCCTGGAGACCCTGACCCTCGCGGACCGGAAGAGCGGGACCAAGAAGGAGGTCCCGGCCAGCTGGCTGTTCGTCTTCATCGGCGCCGCTCCCCGCACCGACTGGCTGGGCGAGCAGCTCGCCCGGGACGCGAGAGGATTCGTCCTCACCGGCCAGGACGTGCTCGCCTCCGCGGATGAAGGAAGGTGGCCGCTCCAGCGTCCACCGTACGCGCTGGAGACCAGCGTTCCCGGCGTGTTCGCCGCCGGCGACGTCCGCTTGGACTCGATGAAGCGCGTCGCGTCCGCGGTCGGTGAGGGTGCCATGGCGATCTACCTCGTCCACCGCTACCTGGCCACCGTCTGATGGACGTCGAGGAGCTGCGCCGGCTGCCGCTGTTCGCCGGCCTGGAGGAGCAGCAGCTGGCAGAGCTGGTCCGGGTGGGCGACGAGCGTGTCTTCGACACCGGAGACGAGCTGTGGAAGGAGGGCCAGCCGGCTGACAAGTGGTGGGTGCTGCTGGAGGGGTCCATCGGCCTCGCGAAGCGCGTCGGCAAGGAGGAGTCACTGGTGGGCGCGGTGAGTCAACCGGGCCAGTGGGCCGGCGGGTTCGCCGCCTGGGACCCCCACGGCCTCTGCTTCGCCACCGGCCGCGCACTCGAGCGTGGCCGGGTGCTCGAGGTGCCGGCCGAGGAGCTGCGCAGACTGGGTGACGAGTGGTTCGCCTTCGGCGTGCACTTCATCCGGGGACTCGTCGACACCGTCCGCCGGATCGAGTCGACGGCGCGTCAGCGCGAAGCGCTGGTGGCGCTCGGCACCCTGGCGGCCGGACTGGCCCATGAGATCAACAACCCGGCCGCCGCAGCGACACGTGCCGTGGACTCCCTGGCGACCACGACCCAGGCGCTGGTCTCGTCCCTGATCCAGCTCTCGACGTACGGGGTCTCGGCGGAGCAGTTCGCGGAGATCGACGCGTTGCACCGCGCCGTCCGTCCTGCTGAGACCGGATCAGGTCCGCTGGCACTCGCCGACCGTGAGGACGACCTGTCGACCTGGCTGGGCGGCCACGGCGTCGAGCGGGAGTGGGAGCTCGCTCCGGTGCTGGCGGCGGCCGGGGTGGACACCGCCTGGTGCGACCGCCTCGCCGTGGTCCTCGGCCCGGAGGCTCTGGCCGCGGGCATCGAGTGGGTCGCTCACTCGCTGGCCATGCAGGCGCTGCTGTCGGAGGTGAAGGACGCCACGGGCCGCGTGTCCGGACTGGTGGCGGCCGTGCGCTCCTACTCCCAGCTCGACCGGGCCGCGGTGCAGCGCATCGACGTCACCGAGGGGCTCGAGAGCACCGTCGTGATGCTGGGGTACAAGCTCGCGGGCGTCAGCGTCGAGCGGGACTTCGCCGGCGACCTGCCGATGATCGAGGCGATCCCAGGGGAGCTGAACCAGGTCTGGACCAACCTCATCGACAACGCGGTCGACGCCATGGAGGGTGCGGGAACCCTCCGGCTGTCCGCCCACGTCGACGACCTGGGTCGCATCGCCGTCGAGGTCGCCGACACCGGGCCGGGGATGCCTCCGGACGTGCAGGCCCGGGCCTTCGAGCCGTTCTACACGACCAAGGACGTGGGCAAGGGGACCGGTCTGGGGCTCGACATCTCCAGGCGGATCATCGAGGAGCGCCACTCAGGCGAGATGTCGATCGACTCCGAGCCTGGACGCACGGTCATGCGCGTGACGCTGCCCGTCCTGGGAGAGCTGCGGTAGGGGCCACGCGGGAGGCAGGGGCGTGCGCCGACCCGCCCACGATGTCTGGCCGACCCGCCCACGATGTCTGGCCGACCCGCCCAGGCCGTCGCCCACGTACGTCGAGCGCTCGGTCGCACCGATCTGCCCGCTGCACCTGACCGCCCTTCACCGAGTCGACATGTCGTGCTGACAACACCTAAGGTGCTCGCTGGCGTTGCCGATGGGCTTGCGCAGCCACTCGCCGCTGCCTCGATGTCCCCGTCAGGAAGCGCCTCCTCGTGCACCTTCGTCTCCTCACCGCCCTCCGCGCCGCTGGGTTCGCGCTCACTGCGTCGGCCGTGGCCGTTGCCCCCGCTCTCGTGGCCGCCACCCCGCTCCAGTCGGCCGGCGCGGCGGTGGCCGCCACCACCGGCTCGTTGTCGGTGAGCCCGAACCGCTACGTCGCCGGGCAGGCGGTCCGGTTCCAGGGCAATCTCGGCGTCACCGGATCCCGGTCGGTGCACCTGCAGGCGAAGGGGAACCGGCGCGGTGACACCTGGGGCGACGTGCCCGGGTCCGCGTTCCGCACGGACAGCTCCGGACGCTTCGACTTCGTCTTCCGCGCCCCCGCGATGGTCAACGTGAGCTACCGCGTCACCGGCGGTGGCCGGGTCACCAACGCGTACCTGTTCAGGGCCAACCCGCAGGAGCTGACCCTCACCCCGGTCGGCGGCAACCCCGACTACCCGTTCTACCGGGTCCGTCCCGGCACCCGCTTCACCGTCGTCGTCGACACCACCCCGGAGGTCGCGGGCGAATGGGGCACGCCGCCGCCGATTCCCGGGCGGACCGTGCTGCTCCAGAAGCGCGTCAACGCCCAGCAGTGGAGCACCATCGGCACCGGGACCACCAATGCCGACGGCAGGACGTCCTTCACCGTGACCGCGCCGGCGTCCGGAACCCAGGTGCTGCGCGCCCGCGAACAGCGCTGGACCGCCGGAGCGCACAGCATCGGCTGGTTCGCCTCGTTCCCCGCCTACTTCTCCGCCTCGCGTGCCCGCGCCGTCAGCCAGCCGCCTACCACTGCACTGCGCCGTTCCACGACGACCAGGTCGTCGTTCCGACCCACCGCCTCGGGCCGGTTCGGGTGGGGACCGGTGCGCTACGACTACGCCTGGACGCACGGGCAGAGCCTCAACTCGCCGCCGTCGAAGGGCAACGTCCTGGGCGGCAAATGGCGTGCCAGCTCCAGCGGAACAGGCCGCGTCACCCCGTTCAACGGAGGCTTGGTGCTGCAGAGCAAGTTCAAGCGGGTCGGTCCCGGTGACCGTGGGAGCATCGCCGCAACTCTGGACGGGGCTGCCCGGGCGCACGGCCGGTGGGAGTTCCGCCTCCAGGGTCGCCCGTGGGAGACCGGCGCCAGGCCCTACCGGTTCCGGCTCGAGCTGGTCCCGGCCGGGGCACCCGTAACTGGTTGCCCCTCCGAGAGCGTCGTCCTCGCCGACTTCACCATGGCGTCACCCGGGATGCGTTTCGGGGTACGGTCCCGCAGCAACGGCGCCGTCTGGCGTCGGACCCTGCCGGACGTGCGCCTGGCAGAGCAGTCGTTCAACGTCGCCGTCGAGGTCGGGCGGGGCCACATCACCTGGTTCCGCGACAGCAACCCGATCGGCACCGTCAGGGACGCGGGGGCACAGCTCGGCGTCAAGCTGGTGCCACGGCTCAGCCTGATCGGCGCAGACACCGAGATGAACGGCGCCCAGGTGAACTCCGACTGGCAGCGGGCGTGGAGCCTGCGCGCCGGCAAGCAGGTCAGGACCGGCCCAGCGCTGACCCGCACCTCGTACTCCGCCTGCTGAGCACCTCGAGCCCTCAGCCGTGGTGCCGGACTATGCCCGGCCGAGCCACTTCGGGCGGCTCGTGCCGGGCATGTCCTTGCGCTTGACGGTGATCGCGGCCATGAGCGCCATGCCGCGCACCCGCACGGTGGGTGAGGCGGCCGTGAGGTCGGCAGCGACCTTGGAGCGGGCCTCGCTCATGTCGCCCATGATGCCGACACCGTCGACGACCACGCGGGTGGAGGGATTCACGATGATGTCGATGTGGGCCATGATCGCGTAGGCGTCGATGATGGTCTCGGAGGAAGTGAAATCCGCCTCGCGGAGGTCGATCGTGATCGATCCCATCATCGAGAACGCCGTGTGCTTCTCTGGAACCTTCCAGACCCCGCGCCGGGTGCAGTCGCCCATGACGGAGAACGACCCGGTGTACGACGTGGCGCCGGTGTGCTCTGCAGGCGTCGTCACGCGAGGCGACACCTGAGTGGACGGCCTCGACGTCGGGAGGTCGATGGTGAGGGGAACCAGCTCGCCGTACGTCTTGGCGGCGTAGGCCGCCTCGAGCCGCTCCTCGAGCTCCTCGAGGTCGATGCGTCCCTCTCCGGCAGCGGTGCGGAGCACCTCCGCGACCTTGTGCCGGTCGTCGTCGGAGACGCGCAGCAGACTGGGGTCGGGCCGCACGACCTGGCCGCCGGGTCCCTCGCGCGGTTGTCCCTCCATGCCCGCCATCCTAAGCGGCTCGCTCGGGCTCCAGCCGGACGTCCCGAGGGTCAGGAGAGCCCGCCCTCCCCGTTGTCGCGCACGGTCCGCGCGGCCGGGGCAGGCGGACAGGCCCGCCGGACGTGCAACCCTCGCCCGTGAGCCGTCGATGAGCTCGTCCGCGGGCCAGGCTGCACGTCGAGGTGGCCGGGTCAGCCGTCAGCCGATCGGTGCGGGTGCCGCCCAGGACGCGAGCACGTGGAGGCGTTCGGCGGACGGGGAGCCGGGCTCGGCGGTGTAGATGAACAGCATGAGCCCGGGTTCGGCGGTGATGGCCAGCTCCTCGTAGGCAAGCGTGACCTCCCCGACGACGGGGTGCTGGAAACGCTTGGTGCCCGTGCCGTGGCTGCGAACGTTGTGGTCGGCCCAGAGCCGGCTAGGAAACCAGCAACAAGGAAGTCACTCATGGACCTGCTTGAGTTTCTCGCACACGTCGACAACGGAGGCCTGATCGAAGGCGGCTCCGAGCATCACGAGTTCATGCACGGCGCCGCGCAGGAAGCCGCGCAGGAAGCATTGCGCACCGTCACCGAGCTCAACACGGGATATCGCACGCCCGAGGAGGTACGTGCCCTGCTCACCCGGCTCACCGGCAAGCCAGTGGATGAGTCAGTTGCAGTGTTCCCACCCTTTTACAGCGAGTTCGGCAAGAACCTGACCCTGGGCAAGGAGGTCTTCATCAACATCGGCTGCCGCTTCCAGGACACCGGCGGCATCACGATCGGGGACGGCTCACTCATCGGCCACGGCAGCACGCTGACGACGCTCGACCAAGCATCGACCCCGACCGGCACGCTTACATGAGCCCCGCGCCGGTCGTGATCGGCAGCAAGGTGTGGCTCGGCGCAGGGGTCACGGTGGTTCCCGGCGTCACGATCGGCGACGGCGCGGTCGTGGGAGCCGGCGCTGTCGTCACCAAGGACGTGCCGGCCGACGCGATTGTCGCCGGCGTGCCGGCCAGGCTCATCCGCTTGACCGGCTTCCGTACCTCCCCAGACCCTCAGTGAGTCGATCGGCGCGAAGTCGGCTCGCTACGAGTCGCTGGGGAAGGGCACTCCGGTGTTCGCGTGGCAGCGGTACCCGTAGGGGTTCTTCGCCAGGTACTGCTGGTGGTAGTCCTCGGCGTAGTAGTACGTCGGCGCGGGGGCGACCTCGGTCGTGATCGGGTCCAGCCCTCGTCCGGCGAGCTCCTCGCCGTACACCTTGGTCAGCCGCTCCGCGACCTCCACCTGCTCCGGTGTCGTGGTGTAGATGGCCGAGCGGTACTGGGTGCCGACGTCGTTGCCCTGCCGCATGCCCTGGGTGGGGTCGTGGACCTCGAAGAACGTCTTGACGAGCTGCTCGTACGAGACCCGGGAGGGGTCGAACACCACGCGCACCGCCTCGGTGTGGCCGGTCATGCCCGAGCAGACCTCGTCGTACGACGGGTGGCTGGTGCTGCCGCCGGCGTACCCGACGCTGGTGGACCAGACGCCCTCCATCCGCCAGTAGATCTCCTCGGCGCCCCAGAAGCACCCGAGCCCGAAGATCGCCACCTCCAGACCGGCGGGGACGTCGTCGGTGACCACCGGGGCGTCCAGCACCTGGTGCCGTTCCGGAAGCGAGAACCAGGGCTGGTCGCGGCCGGGCAGCGCCTCCTCGGCGCTCGGCAGACGGCTCTTGTTCCTCGAGAACAGCATGGTTCCTCCAATACTTCGTGTGGTCTCCAGTGTCCCGCGCAGCGCAAGGGCGTCCGGCATCCGTGGGTAGGGTGCCGGGGTGGACGAGGGAGCGAACCAGGAAGACCGCGGAGGGCCCGGCGGCACGATCGATCGGCAGGACGAGATCCGCACGCTGGGCTTCGAGTCACGCGCCATCCACGCCGGCTACGGCCCCGACCCGACGACGGGCGCGGTCATCCCGCCCATCTACGCCACCAGCACCTACAAGCAGGACGGCGTCGGCGGCCTCCGTGGCGGCTACGAGTACTCCCGTAGCGGCAACCCGACCCGCACCGCGCTCGAGGAGTGCATCGCGGCGCTCGAGGGCGGCGAGCACGGCTTCGCCTTCGCCAGCGGTCTCGCCGCCGAGGACACCCTGCTGCGCACGGTGTGCCGTCCCGGTGACCACGTGGTCGTGCCCGACGACGCGTACGGCGGGAGCTACCGCCTGTTCGCCCGCGTGGCGGCGCCCTGGGGGCTGGAGCACACGACCGCCCATGTGGCGAACACCGGGAGCGTCGCCGCGGCCGTGGTCCCCGGGCGCACCAAGGTGGTCTGGGTCGAGACACCGACCAACCCGATGCTCACCGTCGCCGACATCCCGGCACTGGCCGACGTGGCCCACGACGCCGGCGCCCTGCTCGTCGTGGACAACACGTTCGCCTCGCCGTACCTCCAGCAGCCGCTGGAGCTGGGCGCCGACGTCGTCGTGCACTCGACGACCAAGTACTGCGGCGGCCACTCCGACGTCGTCGGCGGGGCGCTCGTCGTCCGTGACGGCGAGCTCGCCGAGCAGCTGCGGTTCCACCAGAACGCCATCGGGGGAGTGGCCGGGCCCTTCGACTCCTGGCTGGTGCTGCGGGGGCTGCGGACGCTGGCGCTGCGCATGGAGCGGCACTGCGACAACGCCGAGGCGGTCGTGGCGCACCTGGCCGACCACCCGGCCGTGTCCCAGGTCATCTACCCCGGGCTGACGGACCACCCCGGCCACGACGTGGCGAGTCGGCAGATGCGCCGCTACGGCGGCATCGTGTCCTTCCGGGTGGCGGCCGGGGAGCAGAAGGCGCTCGACGTGTGCTCGGCCACCCGGCTGTGGACGCTCGCTGAGTCACTGGGCGGGGTGGAGTCGTTGATCGAGCATCCCGGACGGATGACGCACGCCTCGGTCGTCGGCACCCAGCTCGAGGTGCCGGCGGACCTCATTCGGTTGTCGGTGGGCATCGAGACGGCCGAGGACCTCGTTGCGGACCTCGACCGAGCGCTGTCCTGACCGGCATGAGGGGCGGCTCGGCCAGACATGAGGGGCGGCTCGGCCAGACATGAGGGGCGGCTCGGCCATGCATGAGGGGCGGTTCGCCGTGTGCGTCGATTTCGGGTCGACGTTCACCAAGGCCGCGCTCGTCGACCTCGACGACGGGCTGCTGGTCGCCAGCGCGGAGCACGGGACCACCATCGCCACCGATGTCCTCGACGGCTGGCGGGCCTGCCTGAGCTCGCTCGCGGCGGTCGACCCGCGCGCCGCCGACGCGCCGGTGCTGGCCTGCTCCTCGGCCGGCGGTGGTCTGCGGATCGCGGTGGTCGGCAATGAGGAGCTGGTGACCGCTGAGGCGGGCCGGCGAGTGGCGCTGTCCAGCGGTGGTCGGGTGGTCCACGTCTCCTCGGGCGGTCTCGCCGATCGGGGCGTCGACGCGCTGCGTGCTGCGCGCCCCGACGTGGTCCTGCTGGTCGGCGGCACCGACGGCGGCAACAGCGAGGTGCTGGTGGCATGTGCCCGGGCGATCGCCTCGGCCGCCTGGACGGGACCGGTCGTGGTCGCCGGCAACGTCGACGCCCGCCCGGAGGTCACGGCGCTGCTCGAGGCGGCAGGGACGCCGTACGTCGTGGCCGACAACGTGGTGCCGCGCATCGGTGTGCTGGCCCCGGCATCGGCGCGGCGGGCGATCCGGGAGATGTTCCTGGCCCACGTGATCGGCGGCAAGCACCTCTCGGCCAGCCCGGACTTCGCGGGCATGGTGCAGGGCGCCACCCCCGACGTCGTCCTCACCGCGGTCGAGCTCCTCGCCCGCGGGGATCCAGGGCGGAGGCTCCCGGGGGCCGGCGACGTCGTCGTCGTCGACGTGGGCGGCGCGACGACCGACGTCTACTCCGTCGTCGAGCCCCCCGAGCTGGTCGAGGAGGACGGCGGAGCCGAGAGCGAGGGACTGAGTCGTGACGTGGTCGGGCCGTCGGCGGTCAACCGCACGGTGGAGGCGGACCTGGGCGTGCGGTGGAGTGCTGTGTCCCTGGCCGAGGAGGCCCGGGCCGCCGGGCTGCTGGACGACGGCGAGGTCCCTGCGGCGCTGGCGGCGGCACGAGATCGGGTCGAGGACCCGGCGTACCTGCCGACCGACGTGGACGACGCAGCGTTCGACCTTTTTCTCGGGCTCCTCGCGGTCGGCGTGGCGCTGCGCCGGCATGCCGGCCGGGCGCAGGTGCGGTTCGCCGCCGAGCCCGGCCGGAGCACGGGCGGGGCACGGCTCGTGGAACGCAGTGGCATCGACCTGCGGGAGACCTCGCTGGTGGTCGGGTCCGGTGGCGCGCTGCGGCACGCGCCGACCGCCGAGCGCCGGCTGCTGGAGCACGTGAGCACCGACGGCGGCTGGCAGGTGCCGGAGCATCCCCGGGTGGTGGTCGACCGCGACTACCTGCTCGCGGCGGCCGGCTTGCTCGCCGCCGAGCACCCTGAGGCGGCTCACCGCCTGCTCGGGTCCTTGCTCACTCCCCTGCGTTGACGGTTCCCGGCGCATACGCTGGCGTCGTGGACCCGTCCCAGACCCCGGAGACCGTGACCTCCGTGACCTCGGGGACCGCGAGCACCGCGCCGGCGTCCGGCTCCGCTCCGGCCACGGTGTCCGCGCCCTCCGACGGTGTCCCGCCCGAGGGTGTCCCGGCCGAGCAGGTCCCTGAGTCGAACGGATCCCCGTCGCCGGACAGCGACGGCCACCGGCGCGGACGCTTCCTGCGGTGGGGATCGCGTCGGCGCCAGCGGGACTCCGAGAGGATCGCGGAGGACCGCCGCCTTGCCGCACAGCTCGCGCAGCAGTGGGCGCACCAGTGGGAGCGGGTGCGGGCCGAGCGTCGTCACGACGAGCCGGATCCCCGCAGCGTCAGCATCCAGCCCGGCCAGTCCAACTTCACGCGTGCGCAGGTGCCGTACGGCGTCGACCTCGCCGCCGCCTGGTCGTGGCGGTTCATCGTCATCGTCATCGCGGGATACCTGGTCGCCCGGGCGATCGGCGCCTTCACGTCGGTCGTGCTGCCCGTCGTCATCGCGATGTTCCTCGCCGCGCTGGTGGCGCCGCTGGTCGACGTCCTGACCCGGGTGGTGCGGCGCTCGGTCGCGGCCATCGTCGTGGTCATCGCGGTGCTGGCCGTGCTGATCCTCATGCTGACCTTCGCCACCCAGCAGGTGGCCAACGGCGCGACCGACCTGGCCGGCCAGGTGGTGACCGGTCTCGAGGAGATCCGGCGGTGGCTCCAGGAAGGGCCGCTGAACGTGACCGACCAGCAGCTCGACGACGCCATCGACGAGGCGCAGAACATCGTCACGACCGGGAACGAGCAGCTCGTCGAGCGGGCCACCAGCGTCGGCGCGACGATCGGCCACGTCGTCGCCGGCTTCTTCATCGTGCTCTTCGCGACGTACTTCTTCCTCGCCGACGGCCGGCGCATCTGGGCGTGGGTGGTGCGGCTGTTCCCTCGTGCGGCGCGGGCCAAGGCCGACGGGTCAGGACGCGTCGCGTGGCTGAGCCTCACCCAGTTCGTCCGGGCCACGGTGCTGGTCGCGTTCGTGGACGCGGTCGGGATCATGATCGTGGCGGCGATCCTCAAGGTCCCGTTCGTGCTCGCGATCGGGGTGCTGGTCTTCCTCGGCGGCTTCGTGCCGCTGGTGGGCGCGACGATCTCCGGCTCCGTGGCGGTGCTGGTCGCTCTTGTCGCCCAGGGCCCGATCGCCGCCCTGATCATGCTCGGTGGCGTCATCGGCGTACAGCAGCTCGAGGCGCAGGTGCTGCAGCCGTTCCTGCTCGGCCGGATGGTCTCGGTGCACCCGCTGGCCGTCATCCTGGGCGTCGCCGGCGGTGCCTACTTCGCCGGCATTCCCGGCGCGCTCGTCGCGGTGCCCCTGATCGCGGCCGTCAACGCCGTGGTGGTCTACCTCTCGAACGACCTGCCGGACATGGAGGAGGTCTCCGCGACCGTCGACTCCGGCGAGGCCGAGGCGGCCGGTGTCACCCCGAGCGGCGTCCCCGACGAGGACCCGCCGCCGGCCGCCTGAGCCGCGCCTTGGGGTGACTCGCCCCCGTGTGCCTGGTGCCGCGCTGCCAGCGGGATCTGCTTGAGGAACAGCCCCACCACCAGGGCGGCCAGCACCAGCGGCACCGCGGTGAGGAACATCTCGCTCATGGCGTCGGAGAAGGCGCCGACGACCAGGCCCTGCGCCGGCTCGGGCAGCCGGTTGATCATGTCGACGCTGTTGGCCACGTCGCCCAGCCCCTCGCGCGGAAGGTCGCCCGCACGAGCACCCTCGGCCGCCTCGGCGAGGTGGATCGCGAGCCGGCTGGACAGGATCGCGCCGAACAGCGCCGCCCCGAACGAGCCGCCCATCTGGCGGAAGAACTGCACCGAGCTGGTGGCCACGCCCATCTCGGTGCGCTCCACCGAGTTCTGCACCGCGACGGTGAGCACCGACATGGTGAACCCGAGACCGGCGCCCATCACGAACAGGGAGATCGCGGTGAACCAGTACGGCGTGGTGGGCTCCAGGGACATGAGCATCCCGACGGCGACGAGCACCAGGGAGGCGCCGTACGTCGGGAACCACCGGTAGTTGCCGGTGTGGGACATCCGGCGGCCACCGAGGATGGAGGTGGTGAAGAGCCCCACCATCATCGGGAGCATGCCCAGCCCCGACTCGGTGGGGGAGAGCCCCTTGACGATCTGCAGGTAGACCGGGATGAAGACCATGACCCCGAACATCGCCGCGCCGATCAGGAACCCGAACAGGTTCGAGACGGTGAAGGTCGAGTTGCGGAACAGCCGCATCGGGATGATCGGCTCGGCCGCCCGGTGCTCGACCAGCACGAACAGGGCGGCGAGCAGCAACCCGCCGATGAGGAGGGTGAGGGCCGGCGGTGAGGTCCAGCCCTCGTCGGGGCCGGCCCAGGCGGTGTAGAGCAGGAGCGAGGTCACGCTGCCGACGATGACCGCGGCGCCGAGGTAGTCGATGGTGTGCTCGCGCCGCACGTGCTGCATCTTCAGGACCATGCTGGTGACGACCAGCGCGACCGCGCCGATCGGGATGTTGATGAAGAAGATCCACTCCCAGCCGGGGCCGTCGGCGAAGAACCCGCCGAGCACCGGCCCCAGGACGCTGGAGGTGCCGAACGTGGCGGCGATGTAGCCCTGGTAGCGGGGTCGCTCCAGTGGGGGCACCACGTCGCCGATCGTCGCCAGGGCCAGGGCCATGAGGCCGCCGCCGCCGAGCCCCTGGATGGCGCGGAACGCGATCAGCTCCTCCATGTTCTGGGAGAAGCCGGCGAGCGCCGAGCCGACGAGGAACGTGACGATGGCGAGCTGGAACATCGGCCGCCGGCCGTAGAGGTCGGAGACCTTGCCCCACAGCGGAGTGGACGCGGTGGACGCCAGCAGGTACGCCGTCACGACCCACGACAGCTTGTCGAGGCCGCCGAGGTCGCTGGTGATCCGGGGGAGTGCGGTGCTGACGATGCTCTGGTCCAGAGCGGCCAGGAACATGCCGGTGATGAGGCCGCCCATCACCACCAGGATCTGGCGGTGGGACAGGTAGCCGTCACGGTCGGGGGTCACGGGAGGTTCTCCTGGCTGAGGTCTGAGTGGAAGCGGTCGAGCAGGGTGCGCAGCTGCTCCCGGTCGTCGTCGGGCCCGACGCCGAGGACCTGCTCGATGAGGTGGCGTCGTACGGCCAGCAGCTGGTCGAGGGCGCGCCGTCCGTCCGGCAGCAGCTCGACCTGGCGGGCGCGGGCGTCGTTGCGGTCCGAGCCGACACCGACGAGGCCGCGCTCGGCGAGGTGCCGCACCTTGCGACTGACCGTGGAGGCGTCGAGGCCGAGCAGCTCGGCGAGCGCCGTGTGCCGGACCGGTCCGCAGGTGGCGAGCGTCTTCAGCACCGGCAGCATCGAGGCGTCGACCGGGTCGCCGGGGAGCGGCTGGCGCATCCGCCGGCCGACCGTGAGCAGGACTCCCATGAGGGAGTCCTCGACGCTCGGCGTCCCGGTCATTGCTTGCACTCAGCAAGTGTTGAGGGTGTGCATGCAGCACGCAAGTAATCTGCTGGGTGACCCGCCCCACACGTCTGCCCGACCCGCCCTCGATGCCTGCATCGAGGGCGGGTCGGGCAGACATCAGGGGCGGGTCGGCGGAGGAGTTCCTAGGGTGGGGGCATGACGAGCGTCGAGGGCAGTCGCAGGTCCAGCGCCAGGACGAGTGCTGGGCCGAGTGCTGGGCCGAGCGCCGGGGCGGGTGCCGGGACGTTCCACGGGCCCACGCTCGAGGAGATCGCCCGGGCCCGTGCGCTCCTCGAGGGAGTCGCGATCCGCACGCCCATGGAGGAGTCCCGGTGGCTGTCGAAGGTGGCGGGCGGTCCGGTCCTCCTCAAGGCCGAGAACCTGCAGCGCGCCGGGTCGTTCAAGATCCGCGGCGCCTACACCCGGATGGCGAGGCTGTCGGCGGAGGAGCGGGCCCTCGGCGTCGTCGCCGCGAGCGCCGGCAACCACGCGCAGGGCGTCGCCCTCGCCGCCCAGCTGCTCGGCATCAAGGCGGTGGTCTACATGCCGACCGGTGCCTCCATCCCCAAGGAGAAGGCCACCCGGGACTACGGCGCGGACGTGCGGATCGCGGGTGCCACGATCGACGAGGCGATCGTCGCCGCGCTCGGGTACGCCGAGGACACCGGCGCGGTCGTGGTCCACCCGTTCGACCACGCCGACATCGTGGCCGGTCAGGCCACCTGCGGCCTGGAGATCCTCGAGCAGTGCCCCGAGGTGCGCACGATCGTGGTGCCGACCGGAGGAGGGGGGCTCCTCGCCGGGGTGGCCGCCGCGGTCAAGCAGGCCCGCCCGGACGTGAGGGTGGTCGGGGTGCAGGCCGAGGGTGCGGCGGCGTACCCGCCCTCGCTGGCCTCCGGGCGACCCGAGACGCTGCCGTCGATGGCGACGATGGCCGACGGCATCGCGGTCGGGCGTCCCGGTGCGGTGCCGTTCAAGACCGTCCGCGAGCTGGTCGACGAGATGGTCACCGTCAGCGAGGAGTCGCTCTCCCAGGCGCTGGTGATGCTGCTCGAGCGGGCGAAGCTCCTCGTCGAGCCCGCCGGTGCCGCGGCCGTGGCCGCCCTCACCGACCACCCGGACCGCTTCGAGACGCCGACGGTGGCGGTGCTCTCCGGTGGCAACGTCGACCCGCTGCTGCTCATGAACGTGATCCGGCACGGGCTGGCGACCTCGGGACGCTACCTCGCCTTCCGCGCTCGGATCCCCGACCGGCCAGGAGGTCTCGCCCGGCTGCTCGCCGAGCTGGTCGAGGTGCAGGCCAACGTGCTCGACGTGGTGCACTCGCGGACCTCGGCCCATCTCCACCTCGGCGACGTCGACGTCGAGCTGCAGGTGGAGACCAGGGGGGCCGAGCACGCGGAGCAGGTGCTGAGCCACCTGCGGGGATGTGGCTACCGCGTCACGGAGTGAGGCTCGACGCCTGCCGCCGGCGGACTCAGGCGCGGTAGGGAACCGCGTCGACGACCTCGACCCGCAGCATCTTGCCGTTGGGGGCGGCGAAGTCGACCTCGTCGCCAGGCCGCTTGCCGTGGATCGCCGAGCCCATCGGGGACTGCGGTGAGTACACCTGGAGGTCGGTCCCGCCGGCCATCTCGCGGGCGCCGAGCAGGAACTTCTCGGTCTCGGTGTCGCCGACGAAACGAACAGTGACGACCATGCCGGGCTCCACGATGCCGTCGTCAGGCGGCGTCTCGCCGACCTGGGCCTGCCGGAGCATGTCCTCGAGCTGGCGGATCCGGGCCTCGGTCTTGCCCTGCTCCTCCTTGGCGGCGTGGTAACCGCCGTTCTCCTTCAGGTCGCCCTCGTCGCGCGCCGCACTGATCCGGGCGACGATCTCGTCCCGGACGGGGCCACGCAGATGCTCCAGCTCGTTCCTCAGCTTGTCGAAGGCATCCTGGGTCAACCAGACCACGCTCTGCTCTTGGGACTGGGTCACGTCTGTCGGCTCCTGCGTCGATGGATCGGTTGGCTCCCCCGGCGTACCGCTGTGCGGCCCACGAGGGCAAGTGGAACAGTCTATCGGAGAGGGCTGCAGGTCACCGCGGACGCGGCTGGCCCGGCGCGATGCAGCCCAGCAGCTCCACGCTGGTCGCCTTCCGCTCGGTGCGGATGCGCACCTGCAGCGACTGCTTGGCGGGCCCGTCGACCACCGGCAGGCTGAGGTCGCCCACCACGGTGTGGTCCTCCGCGATGGCGCGGATCCGGCAGGTGGCCTCGGTGAACTCAGAGTCCCGCCCCACGGTGATGTTGGCGATCGCCTCGTGCTCGTCAGCCACGGAGAAGGCGGTGAGCTGCGAGGTCACCGCCGGGTTGCTCTGGAAGAACACCGTCCAGGCGAGCAGACCCGCCCCGCTGGCGACCAGCGAGGCGATGATGACGAGGGCGACCACGCGCTGCACCTGGGTGGGACCGCGGTAGCGCTCGTGCAGGTCGGGAGGGGCTTCCATGGCAGCCCCCATGCTAGAGGGCGGTGCCGAGGCGCTCCCTAGGATGGACGCCATGCCGTCGACCCCTCCCTCGCCCGCCAGGGCGTCGGGACTGCGCCTGATGCACGTGCACGCGCACCCCGACGACGAGTCCAGCAAGGGCGCCGCGACCACCGCGAGGTACGTCGCGGAGGGGGTGGACGTCCATGTCGTCACCTGCACGGGCGGTGAGCGCGGCTCGATCCTCAACCCGCGGATGGACCGTCCCGACGTGCTGGAGAACATCTCCGAGATCCGCCGCCAGGAGATGGACCGGGCGCGCGACATCCTCGGGGTCACCCAGGACTGGTTGGGCTTCGTCGACTCCGGCTTCCCCGAGGGGGACCCGCCGCCCCCGCTGCCCGAGGGCTGCTTCGCCTCGCTGCCGGTGGAGGAGGCGGCGGAGCCCCTGGTCCGGCTGATGCGCTCGTTCCGACCGCACGTGGTCACGACGTACGACGAGAGGGGTGGCTACCCCCACCCCGACCACATCATGTGCCACCAGGTGGGCGTCGCCGCCTTCGAGGCGGCCGGTGACCCCTCGGCCTATCCGGGGTCCGGCGAGCCCTGGCAGCCGCTGAAGCTCTATTACCACCACGCCTTCCACCGGGAGCGGACCGAGGCGCTGCACGAGGCGATGCTGGCCGACGGGCTCGAGTCTCCCTACGCCGAGCGGCTGGCCGACTGGAAGCCCGACCCGGTGCACGACGCGAGGGTCACGACCCGGGTCCCCTGCGCGGACTACTTCCCGGTGCGCGACCGGGCGCTGCTCGCGCACGCCACCCAGATCGACCCGGAGGGGCCGTGGTTCGCGGTCCCGCTGAGGATCCACCAGTCGGCGTGGCCGACCGAGGACTACGAGCTCGTCCGGGCGCACGTGCAGGTGGCGACGCCGGAGTCGGACCTCTTCGCGGGCATCCGGGAGTCCGTTGGGGAGACCGAGTCATGATGGGGCCATGAGGGAGTCATGATGGGGTCATGACCGTCGCCCAGAGCCTGGACCTGGCCGCGTCGCTGTACCTCTCGGCAGCCGGGCGGACACAGCCAGTGATGGGGCTGGACCCGGTGCCGGCGCCCAGCGAGGTGACTCCGGGCTGGCTGGGATTCGGGTTCTTCGTGACGCTGTGCGTCGTGACCGTCCTGCTGTGGTTCAACATGCGCAAGCAGCTGAAGAAGATCGACTTCGACGACGGTTCGGGGCGCCGTGGCCTCGCCGACACCCGGGACGCTGCCCACGGCCCAGGTGACAGCCCTGCTGCCGCCGATGTCGACACTCCAGCTGAGCCTCCGGCACCGGACCGCCCCTGACGTCCGGCACGACACCTCACGGTGCCGGGGCAGGCTCCACGGGTGGCGGGGTCAGCGCCCAGCGGATCGTCCCGGTGGCCACGTGGCCGAGCGCGCGGACGACGGTCCGCTCGGTCACCGGCAGCCACGGCAGCCTCAACGGGCCGCGGGTCCACACCGGCATGAGCCCGATCGCGGCCGCGGCCAGCACGAGGTACGCCGGTCGTGCCGCCACCGGCAGGCTCGGGTGCCACAGGAGGTAGCGGATCGCCTCCCGGGCGTGGTCGGTGCTCCGCAGCTCGGGGCGGAACCGCGCCAGCTCCTCGCGCAGCTCGGCCTCCGTGCGCGGCGCCCGCTCGACGCCGATCTTCTCGGCGACCAGTGCCGACTGGGCGACGTACTCGTCGCGTCCGGCCTGGTCGAGGGGGCGGTGGCCGTAGGTCTGGTGGGCGAGCAGGAAGCTGTCGACCTCGGCGACGTGCACCCAGGCGAGGAGGTGGGGGTCCGACGCGGCGTACGTGGTGCCGTCGGGCATCACTCCGGAGATCCGCTCGTGGATGCGGCGCACGGCGTCCACGGACGACTGCGCGTCCTGTGCAGTGCCGAAGGTGGTGGCGGCGAGGAACGTGCTGGTGCGCGCCAGCCGGCCCCACATGTCGCCCCGGTACCCGGAGTGCTCCGACACCGCCGTCATCGCTGCGGGGTGCATCGCCTGCATCATGAGCGCCCGCATGCCCCCGATGAACATCGACGCATCGCCGTGGACCTGCTGGATGGGGCTGCCGGCGGGGAACCAGCGCGGGCCAGGGGTGCCGTGGATGCGGTCGCGCTGGCGTGGCCCCTCGGGGCCGGCCACGCGGAAGAAGATGAACTCGCCCAACCGGTCGCGCAGGTCGGGCAGAGCCGTGGGCAGGGCAGTCAGCCCTGGGAGCATCGCCATGTCCCGATGATGTCCCACCCCCGGTGAGCACCCCTCTCCGCCGAGCCGCCCACGATGTCTGCCCGAGCCGCCCTCCATGTCTGCCCGAGCCGCCCTTCGTGCGGCCTCAGCGGCGGATCAGCCGCACCACGGCGTCCCACGCCGTGCTGTCGGTGGCGCCGCCGTGCTCGTCCGCGGCCGTGACGACGCGACGCGCCCGCTCGGCACGCACCACCACGAGGTCGCCACCGGCCAGATCCGCGAGGACGTCCTCCGCGGTGTAGAGCACCGTCGGGTCCTGGGGACCGCCGGTGCCCTCGGTGAGGTTGCTCGAGTCGTGTGCCACCACGAACAGCGTCCCGCCCGGGCGCAGCACCCCGAAGGCCCGTCGTACGGCGGTGCGACGCTCGTCCGGGGACAGCTGGAGGTAGGCCAGCACCGCCAGGTCGACGGACGGCAGCTCGACCGTCAGGGCGTTCCCGACCTGCCAGCTGATCGGCAGGTCGCCCGCGGTCCGCCGTCCCCGGTCGACCGCCACCTGCGAGAAGTCCACGGCGGTGACCTGCCAGCCGCGTCCGGCGAGCCAGATCGCGTTGCGGCCCTCCCCGCAGGCCAGGTCGAGCGCCGCGCCCGGTGTCAGGTCGGCGAGCTCCGCGGCGACGAACGGATTGGGACCCAGCGACCACACCTGCTCCGAGGCGGCGTACCGCTGGTCCCAGTCGCGGGCGTCCACCGCCCCGGCCTCAGCCCTGGGTGGAGGGCGGGTCTCCGGCGCCCTGGCCGGACTGCGCGGCGATCTGCGACCGGACCTCGTCCATGTCGAGCCCGCGGACCGCACCGATGACCTGCTCCAGGGCCGGCGCCGGGAGCGCTCCGGGCTGGGAGAACACCAGGACCCCCTCGCGGAACGCCATGAGCGTCGGGATCGAGGTGATGCTGGCCGCCGCGGCAAGTGCCTGCTCGGCCTCGGTGTCCACCTTGCCGAAGACCACGTCGGAGTGGCTCTGCGACGCCTTCTCGTACGTCGGGGCGAAGGAGCGGCACGGTCCGCACCAGGACGCCCAGAAGTCGACGAGCACGATGTCGTTCTCCAGCACCGTCTTCTCGAAGTCGCCGGCGGTCAGGTCCAGGGTGGGCACGATGTCGGTCCTCTCCTCGGTGGTCTGTCCCCGGGGGAACGAACGGGCCCCCCTTGGGTATTCCGACGCCAGGGTGGGAGCCTCATCTGGTACGTCCCGGTTCTCTGACCACACTCCTGAGGCAACCGATTCGTACCAGATGAGGGGGTCGGGTGTCAGAGCCGGTGGACAGGCAGTCAGCAGCCGAGCAGGCCGCCGAGCTCGTGTGGCGCGAGGAGATGGCTCTCGCGGAGCGGCGAGGTGCCGCACGGGTGAGGCAGCGGGTCCGGGGCATCCCGCCCGAGCGTCGACGGCTGCTGCGCGAGGGCAACCGCGTGGTCGAGCTCGTCGAGCTGGAGGCGGTCGAGGAGGCCTTCGACGCCGAGTGACCCGCTCCGGTCGACCGGAGCCCAGAACCGCCCGGCCCGCAGGTGCGGGCGGGGCGGGCCTGGGTCGCCGCGGGGTGTGGCTAGGGAACCTGCGCGAGCACCCGCCTGGCGGTTCGGTGACCGAGGAGGTAACCGTCATCCATGGCGTCGCGGAAGTGCAGTCCCGACCAGATGCGGGCGTTGAGCGCCTGCCGCTCGATGGTGCTCAGCCGACCGTAGACACGCGGCCTGGGGCTGTGCACCGAGACCAGCTCCAGCCTGGTGTTCTCGCCCAGGATCTGCCGAATGGTCTCGACGGCCGGGGCGGTGAGGCAGGCGTGACCGCTCACGTAGTCGGCGTAGGGAGGGCTGGGGACCAGCGTCGTCCACCCCTCCTCGGGCGCGGTGCGCGGATTGCCGTCGTCGGCCGCCTGTGCGATCGCCTCCGCAGGTCGCCAGAAGCCGACGTCCCTCTTGAGCCGGAAGCACTCGATCACCGAGTCGGTCATCGAGGCGTGCATGACCGCGAACAGCCGGGTCGTACGCCGCAGCCCCACCGGGTGCTCCTGCAGCCGACGCACCACCGCGTCCCCGATCATGGTGGCCGAGTTGGAGTTGAAGAAGAGCGCCGTCAAGGTCTGCTTGGCGCTCCTTCGTGTGGACGTGGCGCCGCCCACGGCCTTGACCTCGTTGAAGTCCCGGGCGTAAGCGCGGCTGGTCAGGCTGTCAGGGCCGTCCACCTTGACCGGTGTGCGCAGCACCAGTGGGTCCAGCGATCCCAGCCAGGCAGCGAGCATGTCGGGCGGTGATCCGGGAGGCGCTCCGGGCGGCGGGCCGGACGGCTGCCAGTAGCCGACCTTCTTCGGCTTCGAGTAGTGCAGCCTGGTGTCGCCGTACCCGTCGTCCGCTCGGTCGGCGACCATCTCGGCCGCAGCCGCCTCGCCGATCCGAAGACCTCGGTCCTCGGCCGGCCCGTCCCGGACGCCGGAGAGCGTCGCGAGCAGGTTCGCGTTCAGACTGCCGAGCAGTGGGGGCGCTGATGCGAAGTAGTGGGAGAGGACACCGTGAGCAGCGGCGGCCACCGCAGCCTTCTCCGAGCTGTGGTGTCGGGCCAGTGAGCTCTGCACCGCGTCGTACATCGCCATGGACGTGAACCCCATGAGCGGCACGCCGGTGGGGATGGGGGTGAGACCTTCGGTGTAGACGGTACGGAAGAGGATGCGCTCCCAGTCCAGGACCGTCTGGGCCCTGGTTGCGGAGGGCCGGGCGAGGACGTGTGGGGTGGCGTCGTCGGCTACGGACGTGGACGCTCCGGTGACCAGCGTGGTGGCCACCAGGGCCGCACCTGCCAGTCCTGTGGTGACGCGGTGGTGATGCAGAGGACGCATGAGAACTCCTCCCTCGGGAGGTTGGGTATGGATCCCGCGGAGTCGTGGCGGGAGCGGACGGACCGCGACCGGCGTCGCACCGGTCGGGCCCCGGCCTCCACGGGGTGTGGGACCCCCGGCGGCCTGTCGACTGGCCGGCTCCCGGATGCACCGTGGAGATGCTGCGCCTGGCGTGAATGGCGCTTCATCCCGGCTTATCGCCAGGCGATGTCGCTCGCCAGGGCCGTGCGCCGGTGGTCCGGACCGCCCTAGGTCCTGCGGCGCTCGCCCGGACTGAGGCGTAGGAACGCCAGGTGCTGCTCGTACTGGTCGAGGCAGTCATGGATCACCTGGGTCGCGGTGTAGCCCATGACGTCGTAGTCCTGTCCGCCGCCGTCGAGGTGGACCTCGAGCCGCGCATAGCGGTCGCGGTCGCCGATCATGCGACCCCCGTACGTCGGGACTGCCGACTCGGTCACCTCGACGCGGTACACGAAGGGGTGCTCCGGGACCTCGGTACGGAGCTCGGCCCACGGGAGGGCCCCGTCCCCGCCGGCCTCGGAGGTGACGGTCGCCGTGAGGCCACGCGCGTTCAGGTCCGTGGCCACCTCCTGGAGCGCTGGCGCCACGACCTCGCGCAGGTGCAGCGCGGCGTCCTCGACGTCGACGAAGTTCAGCGCGCGCGCCAGCCGGGCGCGCCACGCTCCGCGCCCCTCCGCCGCCGATCGCGCGGACAGCATGGTGGGCAGATGGTGCACCGCGGAGTCGACGCGGCGGGCTTCGACGCGCAGCGCCTTGAGCAGCCCCCACATCACCAGGACGAGGACCACGGCGAACGGCACGGCGAAGATGATCGTGGCGTACTGGAGCGCCAGGATGCCGCCGACCGCCAGCATCGCGATCGTGAGCAGGCCGGTGACCGCCGCCCACACGATGCGCATCCAGGGCGCAGCGTCGTCCTGCACGCTGCGCAGCCGTGAGCTGAGGTTGCCCATGACGAGAGCCCCTGAGTCGGCGGAGGTGACGTAGAACAGCAGCCCCACGAAGCAGGCCAGCACGATCAGCAGGTCGGCGCCGGGATAGTCCTCGAGCAGCGTGAAGAACCCGGCCCCGTCGTACTGCTGGGCCTCCTCGGCGAAGGCGTCGTCGCCCTCGCGCACGCGGTCGAGCGCGGCGTTGCCGAAGATCGAGATCCACATGACGATGTAGCAGAACGGGATCACCATGGTCCCTGCCACGAACTGCCGGATGGTCCGGCCGCGGGAGATGCGGGCGAGGAAGAGGCCTACGAACGACGCCCAGGCGATCCACCAGGCCCAGAAGAAGAGCGTCCACAGTGACATCCACTCGTCCCGGTCGACGAACGCGAACGTCTCCAGCGTCTTCGCGGGGAAGGTGCGGGCGAAGTCGCCGACGTTCGTCACGATGGCATTGAGGATGAACGTGGTCTTGCCGGTGAGGAGCACCCAGGCGGCCAGGGCCAGGGCGAGCAGCACGTTGAGCTGGGACAGGATGCGGATGCCCTTGTCGACTCCCGTGGTCGCCGACACGGCGGCCATGGTGACGGCCAGGACGGCCAGCGCGATCTGGGTCCCGGTGCCGACCCCGACGCCGAAGGCCCTGTTGAGCCCCACGTTGAGGAAGACGACGCCGATGCCGAGGCTGGTGGCCACCCCGAAGACGGTGCCGAGCACGGCGGCGGTGTCCACGGCGTGGCCGAGCGGACCGTCGATGCGCTTGCCGAAGATCGGGTGGAGCGCGGACCTGACGGCGAGCGGCAGGTTCTGCCGGTAGGCGAAGTAGGCGAGCGCCAGCCCCATGAGGGCGTACATCGCCCACCCGGTGATGCCGTAGTGGAACAGCGTCCACACCGTCGCCTCACGCGCTGCGGCAACGGTCTCCGGGTCACCGGTGGGCGGCGCCACGTAGTGGCTGACGGGCTCCACGACGGAGAAGAACATCACGTCGGTGCCGATGCCGGCGGCGAAGAGCATCGAGGCCCAGGCGAACGTGGAGAACTCCGGTCGCGAGTGGTCGGGTCCGAGGCGGATGTGCCCGAAGCGGGAGATCCCGAGGAAGAGCACGAAGCCCAGGATCGCCGTCGCGAGCACGATGTAGAACCACCCGAAGCCGGTCGTGACCTTCTCCACCACCTCGAGGATGGCGCTCTCGGCCTGGGTGGGCGCGATGATCGCCCACACCGCCATGGCGGTCACGCCGATGGCTGAGGCCAGGAACACCGGCCAGCGTGCGAGCGGGCCCCCCCATCGACCGGACGGTGGCTCCTGGGCGGCCTCGTGGGTGGTGCGGACCTCGGTGGTCACGGGCGTTCTCCTCTCCGGTGCCCGCGCACAGACGCACGCGGGTCGGACCGAGCGAGGTGCGCCGCTCCGCCGTTCTCACAGGATGCACGATCTCGGCGCGATGCGCGCCCCCCGAAGGGGTCGTCGGCGGTCTCAGCGCAGCGAGTAGGTGGCGAGCGAGACCCCCACGTAGTGGGTGATGAACGCCAAGATCGTCAGCGAGTGGAAGACCTCGTGGAACCCGAACCACGACGGGAAGGGGTTGGGGCGCTGGAACCCGTAGACGACGCCACCGAGCGTGTAGAGCAGGCCCCCGGCGGCGATCAACGCCACGACCGCGGGTCCGCCGCCGTTGACGAAGTCGTCGATGAAGAACACCGCTGCCCAGCCCAGCGCGATGTAGATCGGCACGTAGAGCCAGCGCGGCGCGTCGGTCCAGAGCAACCGGAAGACCATCCCGGCCAGTGCCACGCCCCACACGACGCTCAACAGCACCACCTGTGCGCGCCCCTCCACCATCAGCAGGGTGAACGGCGTGTAGCTGCCGGCGATGAGCAGGAAGATGTTGGCGTGGTCGAAGCGCCGCAGGAACGCCCACACGCGGGGGCTCCAGGTCCCGCGGTGGTAGACCGCCGAGACCGTGAAGAGCAGCAGGGCGGTCACGGTGAAGACGGTGCTGCCGATCCGCGCCATCGTGGTCGGGGAGAGCGCGACCAGCACGATCCCGCCGGCCAGGGCCAGGGGCGAGGTGACGGCGTGCAGCCAGCCGCGCAGCCGGGGCTTGACCTCGGCGAGCACGTCGGCGATCTGCTCCTCCACGTGATGCGCCACCTGGGATGCGCGCCGGGGTGCGGCAGCGGACTCCTGCGCATCCGACCGGGACGTGTGAGCACCCATGGCGTGACAGTACCCAGAAGTCCTGAACCGGCACCAAAGGTGCGCTGAACGTGATAGTCAAGTGCGGTGGGGTCGTTGAGGAAGGCCGTCAAGCGCGTGGCCTACCCCGCCTACGAGGCGAGGCTCGTACGTCGGCTCCCGGCCGACCGGCTGCCGAAGCACGTCGGGGTGATGCTCGACGGCAACCGCCGCTGGGCCAGGGCCGCCGGGGCCGACACCGCCGAGGGCCACCGCGCCGGGGCGGCCAACATCTCGCCGTTCCTGGAGTGGTGCGAGGAGCTGGGCATCGAGGTGGTCACGCTGTGGCTGCTGTCCACCGACAACCTCAACCGGTCCGACGACGAGCTGACGCCGCTGCTGCGGATCATCGAGGACGTGGTGTCGGAGCTTGCCGAGGCGGGCCGGTGGCGGATCAACCCGATGGGGGCGCTCGACCTGCTGCCGGACTCGACGGGGCGCGCCCTCAAGGAGGCGTCGGCGGCGACCCGGGACGTCCACGGGGTCCTCGTCAACGTCGCCGTCGGCTACGGCGGGAGGCGCGAGATCGCGGACGCCGTACGCTCACTGCTCCAGCACCACGCCCGGGAGGGCACCTCGATCGAGGAGCTGGCCGGCATCCTCGACGTCGAGCACATCGCCGAGCACCTCTACACGAGGGGGCAGCCCGACCCCGACCTGGTCATCCGCACGTCGGGCGAGCAGCGCCTCGGGGGGTTCCTGCTGTGGCAGTCGGCGCACAGCGAGTACTACTTCTGCGAGGCCTACTGGCCCGACTTCCGGCGCGTGGACTTCCTGCGGGCGCTCCGCGCCTACGCCATCCGCCAACGGCGCTTCGGCGTCTGAGCTCGAGCGCACCGCGTGTCTGCGGCGCGCGGACGACTGACGGATCTACCGTCGAGCCAGGCATCGGGCGGAGAAGCCAGGTGCTTCGGGAGGCCCCATCGTGAGCGTTCACGACCACGCAGCATCCGGAGGTCCGCACTCGGGCCTTCGGGCCCGTTCCCGGTCCGCATCGATCTAGGACCGGGCGCTGAGTGCGCGCCGCGGTCACGAGGAGCCCCGCGTGCGCACCTATGTTCTCGACACCAGTGTCCTGCTGGCCGACCCCGCCGCAACGGGGCGCTTCGAGGAGCACGAGGTCGTGCTCCCGGTGGTGGTCGTCACCGAGCTGGAGGCCAAGCGGCACCATCCCGAGCTGGGGTTCTTCGCGCGGGCCGCGCTGCGCAGGCTCGACGAGCTCCGGATCGAGCACGGCCGGCTCGATCGCCCGGTGCAGGTCAACGTGGCGGGCGGCACGCTGCGGGTCGAGCTGAACCACACCGACGCCGGCTCGCTGCCCTCGGGGTTCCGGCTCGGCGACAACGACACCCGGATCCTCGCGGTCGCCCGCAACCTCGCCGACGAGGGCCAGGAGGTCACCCTGGTCTCGAAGGACCTGCCCCTGCGGATCAAGGCGTCGGCGGTCGGCCTCGACGCCGAGGAGTACCGCGCCGAGCTCGCGCACGAGCCGGGCTGGACCGGCATGGTGGAGCTCGACGTCACCGGCGCCGACCTCGATGACCTGTACGGCGAGGGGCACCTCGACCTGGAGCAGGCGCGGGAGCTTCCCTGCCACACCGGCCTGGTGCTCCTCTCCGAGCGGGGGAGTGCCCTGGGGCGGGTGCGAGCCGACAAGGGCGTGCAGCTCGTCCGCGGCGACCGGGACGCGTTCGGCCTGCACGGCCGCTCGGCGGAGCAGCGCGTGGCCCTCGAGCTGCTCCTCGACCCCGAGATCGGGATCGTCTCGCTGGGCGGCCGCGCCGGGACCGGGAAGTCCGCGCTCGCGCTCTGCGCCGGCCTGGAGGCGGTGATGGAGCGGCGCCGCCACCAGAAGGTCGTCGTCTTCCGTCCGCTGTACCCGGTGGGCGGCCAGGAGCTCGGCTACCTGCCGGGGTCGGAGAACGACAAGATGTCGCCGTGGGCCCAGGCGGTGTTCGACACCCTCGGCGCCGTCGCGTCCCGCGAGGTCATCGAGGAGGTCCTCGACCGCGGCATGCTCGAGGTGCTGCCGCTGACCCACATCCGCGGGCGCTCGCTGCACGACGCGTTCGTGATCGTCGACGAGGCGCAGTCGTTGGAGCGCAACGTCCTGCTGACGGTCCTCTCGAGGATCGGGGCGAACTCGAAGGTCGTGCTGACCCACGACGTCGCCCAGCGCGACAACCTCCGGGTGGGGCGGCACGACGGCGTGGTCGCGGTCGTGGAGCGGCTCAAGGGCCACCCCCTGTTCGGGCACGTCACGCTGACCCGGTCCGAGCGCTCACCGATCGCGGCGCTGGTCACCGACATGCTGGAGAACATCACGCTCTGAGGCGTCGTACGTGCGGGCGTCGCCTCGGCCTTGCCGGGCTGATCCCGCGGACGGTCGCGAGCAGAGCGAGGCAGGTCACACGGGCTCATTTGGACATCGGTCCATCCGACGGGTCATGGTGGATGTTCCCTCCGAGGCCCCTGCCGGGGCGTCGTCCCGACCTGTCGTCGACCGTCTGCGAGCCCCCTGTGTCCCGACCCGTCGCGCCGAAGCACCGCGCGCCCCGAGCCGGTCTCCCCCTCTCGATCACCACATCCCGTGGCGGCGCCACACGCCACCGCGCCGAGCGCTCCGTCGGCTCTCGCCGGCGCGCCCTGCTCGTGCCGGCGGTCGCCGTCGCCGGTGCCGGTCTCGCGGTGACGGCCGGCGTCTCCTCCGCCCAGTCGCCCGCCGCATCGCCCGACACCGGCTCCGCCCAGCTGTTGTCCGACCTGACCGCGTCGGCGACGGTGAGCGCCGAGGAGCGAGCCGAGCTGACCGCCGAGCGGGGGGCCAGGACGTCCCGGTCGGACCGGCGTACCGGCGCTGAGCGCACAAAGGACACGGACCGGCGTACCGGCGTGGACCGCACGAAGGACAAGCCGCGCGACGCGGAGAAGGACGCCGAGCAGCGGTCCGACCCGCAGTCCCCGGCGACGAAGGATGTCGTCAGCGGTGAGCCGCGAGAGATCGCCCAGGCGATGCTGCCCCAGTTCGGGTTCTCCTCCGATCAGTTCTCGTGCCTGGACGCCTTGTGGACCAAGGAGAGCGGCTGGAACGTGCACGCCGACAACCCGACGTCCTCCGCCTACGGCATCCCGCAGGCGCTTCCGGGCTCGAAGATGGCCTCCGCCGGGGAGGACTGGGCCGGGAACCCCGCGACGCAGATCCGGTGGGGGCTGGGCTACATCGCGGGCCGGTACGGCAGCCCCTGCGCCGCCTGGGGCCACTCCCAGTCCCACAACTGGTACTGACCCTTCCTGCCGACCCGCCCACGATGTCTGGCCGACCCGCCCACGATGCAGGCTCAGGCCGGCTCGACCAGCGCTCCCATCGCTTCAGCCAGGCCGATCGCCCCGTCAAGGTCGATCTTCGTCCCTCGGAGCCGGGCAACCCCGAGATCGACCCCGTCGAGGCTCGCCCCCCGCAGGTCGGTGTCGTGGAGGGTGGCGCCGCGCAGGGTCGCCCGGCTCAGATCGGCATCCCGCAGGACCGTCCCGGTCAGGTCGGACTCGGAGAGGTCCGCTTCCGCAAGCGGCAGCCCGGTGAGGTCGAGGCCGGTGAGCTTCGCCCCGCGCAGCGTCACGCCGCGCCACTGACCACCGCGCACGGTCATCGGTCGCATCGTGCAGTCGACGAAGCTGCTCCCGGTCAGTCGACAGCCCTCGAAGGCGGCGTCGAAGAGGGACGTACGACGGAACTGGCAGGCCACGAACGACGACACCTGGTGGCGCGAGGCGTTGAGCCTGCAGCTGGCGAAGACGCACGACTCGAAGGCAGCTCCCCGGGTGGACGCCTCGGTCAGGTCGACGTCCCGGAAGGTGCAGTCGGTGTAGCGGGTCCCGCCGATCTCCTCGCCGTACCAGTCGAGACCTTCGAAGGTCTCGCCGATGTGGGTCTCCGCGTCGGCGCTCACGGATGCGTCATGCGTCGGACGTCGAGCGCCTCGTCGAGCTGCTCCTCGCTGAGGTCACCGCGTTCGACGTACCCCTCCTCGAGCACCACCTCGCGGATGGTCTTCTCCTCCTTGACCGCCTTCTTGGCGACCGCAGCGGCGTTCTCGTAGCCGAGGTAGCGGTTCAGCGGCGTCACCACGGACGGCGAGGACTCGGCGTAGCGAAGCATCCGGTCGACGTTCGGCACGATCCCGTCGATGCACCGGTCGGCGAGGACACGGCTGGAGGTCGCCAGCAGCCGCACGGACTCCAGCAGGTTGCGCGCCATCACCGGCATCATGACGTTGAGCTCGAAGGACCCGGACGCGCCGGCCACCGCGATTGTCGCGTCGTTGCCCATCACCTGCGCGCACACCATCAGCGTGGCTTCGGGGAGCACGGGGTTGACCTTGCCCGGCATGATGCTCGACCCCGGCTGCAGGTCGGGGAGGTTGATCTCCGCGAAGCCGGTGCGCGGCCCTGACGACATCCAACGCAGGTCGTTGCAGATCTTCGTGATGCCCACGGCCAGCGTGCGCAGCTGCCCGGAGAGCTCGACGAGCGAGTCACGGCCGCCCTGGGCCTCGAAGTGGTTCTCCGCCTCCGTGAACGGCAGTCCCGTCATCGACGCCAGCTCCTCGATGACGGCGGCGGAGAACCCGGCGGGGGTGTTGATGCCGGTGCCGACCGCCGTACCACCCAGGGGCAGCGCGGCGACGCGGGGCAGTGTCGCGCGGATCCGCTCGATGCCCAGACGGACGATCGCCGCATAGCCGCCGAACTCCTGCCCGAGCATCACGGGGGTCGCGTCCATGAGGTGCGTGCGGCCGGACTTGACGACGTCGGCGTACTCCTCGGCCTTGCGCTCCAGGGACGCGGCGAGGTGGTCGAGCGCCGGGAGCAGCTGCCGGTCGAGGGAGCGTACGGCGGCCACGTGGATCGACGTGGGAAAGACGTCGTTGCTGGACTGGCTGGCGTTCACGTGGTCGTTGGGGTGGGCCGTGACGCCTGCCTTGCCGGCCAGCGTCGCGAGGACCTCGTTCATGTTCATGTTGGAGCTGGTGCCGGACCCGGTCTGGAAGACGTCGACCGGGAAGGCATCGGCATGCTCTCCCGAGGCGACGGCCTCGGCGGCGGCGACGATGGCGTCGGACCTCTCCTGGTCGAGCACGCCGAGCCGGGCGTTGACGCGGGCCGCTGCAGCCTTCACCAGCGCGAGCGCCTGCACGTGGTCCGGCTCGAGGCGGCTCCCGCTGAGAGGGAAGTTCTCGACCGCCCGCTGCGTCTGCGCCCGCCACAGCGCGTCCACCGGGACGTGGACCTCGCCCATGCTGTCGTGCTCGACGCGGGTCTGGCCTTGCTCGGTCATTGTTCTCCTCCGGTTCGGTGCAGGGCTTCGGCGGTCCTCGCGGCGCTGTGCAGCCAGTAAGTCTCCTCCCGTCCCTGGAGGGACACCGCCTGGGGTTCGCTCCGGCTGCCGCCGAAGACCTCTCGCAGCGTGGCAGCCAACGCGGGTGCCTCGGTCGACGACCACACCGCCAGGACCCCGCCGGGCCGCAGCGCCTCGCGCGCCTGGTCGAGGAACGCTCGCTCGTAGAGCGCGGCGTTGTGCTCGTGGACGAGGAAGTCCGGTCCGTTGTCGACGTCGAGGAGGATCAGGTCGAAGCTCGCCGGTGCCGCCTCGGTCACGGCTTGGGCGACGTCGGCGACGGAGACCGACAGCCGGCCGTCGGCGAGGTACGGGCGGCCGTGCGGGATGGTCCCGTCGCGCAGCCAGGTGACCAGGGCGTCCTCGAGCTCGGCGACCAGGACGTGCTCGACGCGGTGGTCGGACAGGAGCTCGTGCACCGTGTAGCCCAGGCCGAGTCCGCCGACGAGGACCGTCCGCGGCGAGTGGCACTGCTGGAGGGCGGCGCGGGCCAGCATCTCCTCGCTGCCGGTCTCGCAGGTGTCCATGACGAAGACACCGTTGACCCGCAGCTCGTGGAACGTCGGCGTGCCGGGGGCGTCTTTGACCCGCCGTTCGCGGAGCACCACCTCGCCGCGTGGCGAGACCGACCGCGCCACTTCGACGTACTCCACGTCACGGTCGTCCACGGCACCATCCTGACGGCGCGGGAGGCGCGCGGCCATGGCGGGCCGACATCGAGGGCGGGTCGGCCAGACATGAAGGGCGGGTCGGCAGAAGACAGGGCCCGGACCGTGACGGTCCGGGCCCTGTGCTCCGTGCTCCTGCTCCGGGGAGCGCATCGGCAAGCGTGGCTCCGCGAGACGGGTCGTCCTGCGCGTCAGCCCTTGACCGCGCCGGCGGTGAGGCCGCGGACGAAGAACCGCTGCATCCCGAGGAACACCAGGATCGGGACGATCATCGAGAAGAATCCGCCGGCGGTGACGAGGTGCCACCCGGCACCCGCCTGACCCAGCAGGTTGTTCTTGACCGCGACGGTGATCGGCGCGTCCTGGCCGGGACCGATGAAGACCAGTGCGACCAGCAGGTCGTTCCAGACCCAGAGGAACTGGAAGATCGCGAACGCCGCCAGCGCCGGCATGGACATCGGCAGGATCAGCCGGAAGAAGGTCTGGAAGTGGCTCGCGCCGTCGATCTTGGCCGACTCGATCACCGTCCTGGGCAGGGTCGCCATGTAGTTGCGCAGGATGTAGATGGCCAGAGACATGCCGAACCCGATGTGCGCGAGCCAGACGCCCGCGAACCCGCTGATGCCGAGGTCGCTGTAGAGCTGGAGGACCGGCACGAACGACACGTAGTTGGGCACCACGAGCAGCGCGACGACGATCAGGAACAGCGTGTCGCGATACGGGAACTCCATGAACGTGAACGCGTACGCCGCGAACGCCGACACGAGGAGCGGGATGAAGGTGGCCGGCAGCGAGATCGCCACGCTGTTGATGAAGGCCGTGCCCAGGCTGGCCTGATCGATGGCCTTCGCGTAGTTGCCGAAGGTGAGGTTGCCCCACGACGACGGGTTGGTGAAAAGGTTCCACCAGCCCGTGCTGTTGGCGTCCTCGACCGGCCGGAACGAGGTGAGGAACAGGCCCAAGGTCGGCACGATCCACAGGAAGCAGATGACGAGCAGGACCAGCCTCGTCAGCCATCCGGCCTTCGCCGGGTTTCCTCCCCGAGGAGCCCCCTTGCGCATGGTGCGGGGGGTGGCGGTCCCGACTCCGGCGAGTGTCTGGGTGGAGCTGCTCATGCCGCCATCTCCTCTTTCCGGAAGTGCCGCACCTGGTAGATCATGATCGGGATCGTGGCGATCATGAGCATCACGACGATGGCGGCAGCCGCACCGTTGTTGAAGTTGTTGAACAGCTGGACGAAGAACTCGTTGCCCAGGACGTTGGTGTTGAAGTTGCCGTTCGTCATCACGTAGATGATGTCGAAGATCTTCATGACACTGATCAGCGTGGTGATGAAGACGGTGATGACCGTGCCCCAGATCTGAGGGACCGTCACGGAGGCGAAGATCTGCCGCTCACTGGCGCCGTCGATCCGTGCCGCCTCGATGGTGTCGACCGGGACGCCCTTGACGGCGGCCGACAGCAGCACCATCGAGAACCCGACCTGCGCCCAGAGCAGCATCACCATGAGCAGCAGCGAGTTCAGGTGGAACTGCGACTGCTCCAGCCAGGGGATCGGGTTGAACCCCAACCCGGTGACGATCGCGTTCATCAGGCCGACCTGGGGCCGGCCCTCGGGTGCGTAGGCGTAGATGAACCGCCACACTGTGCCGGCGCCGACCATGCTGATCGCCATCGGCAGGAAGATGATGGTCTTCGCCGCGCTCTCGGCGCGGGGGTTGAGCCGGTCGGCCAGCACCGCCACAGCCAGACCCATGGCGACTGTCACCACCGGGACGATGATCATCCACAACACGGTGTTGAACAGCGTCTGCTGGAAGGTCGCGCTCCCCAGCAGATCCGTGTAGTTAGCCGTGCCCACCCAGTCGGTGCTGCTCGAGTCCTTGAAGCTGTAGACGAGCGTCTGCACCGCCGGGTAGATCAGGTAGAACGTGATCGCGGCGTAGGCGGGGAGGATGTAGAGGTAGGGCTTGAGCCGGCCCTCCCACTTGGTGGGAAGCAGCTCGGCGATCTTGTTGAGCACCCAGTAGAGAACGAGCGCGGCGGAGACACCGATGAGCACGGTGACGATCGCCGTCAATGACTTGGCCAGCATGGGTTCTTTGCCTTGCCCTCCGCGTCGGGGACCGATTCAGACAGATGGAGAGGGGCCCGGGAGGGGCTCCCGTTGTGAGGGAGCCCCTTCACGGGTCATGCCGGCCGGCTCAGCTGCTGGGCCAGCTGCTTTCGATGTTGTCCAGCGACGTCTGAAGGTCCTGCGAGCCGCTGATGAAGGCGGTCATCTCCTTCCAGAACGAGCCCGCTCCGACAGCGCCCGGCATGACGTCCGACCCGTCGAAGAGGAAGGCGCTCGCTGAGTACGCAACGTCAGCCGTCTGACGGGTCAGCTCGCTCGGGTAGAGCGAGACGTCGAAGGACGTGTGCGGTGACAGGAAGGAGCTCTCGGGAGCGGCCTCGAGGCCGATGTCCGCCTTGGCCATGATCGCCATGATCTTCTTGGCGTCCTCGTTGTCGTCCATGAGCACCGCCAGGTCCCCTCCGCCGACCACCGGGCTCTCGCCACCCGCTTCCTCGGCGGGGAAGCCGAAGACGCCGATGTTCTCGTCGACGTTCTCCACCACGTCCGCGGGGAGGAAGTCCGGCGAGATGATGAAGTTGCCCTGCTTGAGCAGCATGCACCCGGGCTTGGCGTCCCACATCGGGTCATCGGCCTTGCCGAAGTCGGTGCTCGACATGGAGCTCCGGCCACCGGCCGCGTTGCCCTCGGCCAGGACCAGCTTCTCGAACTCCTCGCCGGCCTGCACGACGACGTCGTCGTTGAACGGGATCTCGTGGCTGACCCACTGCTGGTAGACGTCCGGCCCGCCGTACCTGGCGACGAGGTCCTCCATCCAGTCCGTCGCGGGCCAGCCGGTCGAGCCCTCGGAGGCGATGGTGAAGCACCAGGGCGGGGTGCCGTCGCTCTTGATCTGCTCGGTCAGCTGCTCGAGCTCGGCGAGGGTGGTCGGGGCCTTGTAGCCGGCCTGCTCGAATGCCTTCTTCGGGTAGTAGACGAGACTCTTCAGGTTCATGCTGACCAGCAGGCCGTAGAGCTGGTCCTCGAACGTGCCGGCCTCCAAGGTGCCTGGCACCATGTCCTCGAGGTCGGCCTGGTCAACGACGTCGTCAAGGGGCTCCGCTGCGCCTCGGTCGACGATGTCGGCGACGACTCCCGGCTGCGGGATCATCGCGATGTCAGGCACGTCGCCGGCCTGGATCTTCGTCATGATCACCGTGTTGATGTCCGTCACGCGCTGGACGTCGACGGTGATGCCCTCCTTCTCCGCCTCCGCCTCGATGGACTTCTTCAGGCCCTCGAAGACCAACGGGTCGGTGCTCGACCAGATCTCGACGGTGCTGTCGTCGCCACCGCTTCCGCCACCGCCACAGGCGGCCAGGGTGAGTGACATGGCAGAGGCCACGGCCACGCCGACGACCGCTTTGCGCCGCGGGGACTTCTGTTGCATAGGTAGGGCTCCTCAAAGATCCGGGTGCGGCACGTGGTCTCCGGTGAGACGGTGCGGGATGTGATCCACAACATATGCTGAATCGAATCAGCACGAGCATTGCCCTGTGCGGACCACAGTGTCAAGCAACGAAACTGCAACGTTGTGGTCCTCTTCGCAGACGCCGTCCCGGCCTCATGGGGGCGCAGGAGGTTCGAGGTGAGTCGCAGACGCCGGGTGACCCTGACGGACGTCGCCGTGCGTGCAGGGGTCTCGGCCACCACCGCGTCGTACATCCTCAACGGCCGCTCGGCGCAGATGCGCATCTCGACGCCGACCGACGAACGCGTCCGGAACGCAGCGGCCGAGCTCGGCTACCGGCCCAACCGCAGCGCACGCAGTCTCCGTACGGCGACCACCACGACCATCGGCGTCATCTCCGACTTCGTGGCGAGCGGCCACTACGCGAGCCAGATGCTCACCGGCGCCAGCGCGGCCGCCCGGGAGAGCGATCACCTGCTGATGATCGGCGAGACCGAGGGGGACGCCGCCCTCGAGGAGCGGCTCATCGACGAGATGCTCGAGCGACAGGTCGACGGCATCCTCTACGCGACCCTGACCACCCGGCAGGTCACGGTGCCCCAGGCGCTGCTCCAGCAGCGGGTGGTCCTCGTCAACTGCATCGACCCCGGGTCCGACCTCCCCGCGGTGCTGCCGGACGAGCTGCAGGCCGGCCGCACCGCGGCGCGGCTGATGGTGGATGCGGGGATCACGTCGGAGGTGTACGCCGTCGGCGAGGACCCCACCCCCGGGGCGCTGTCGGGCGCCTTGCGGCTGGAGGGCCTCCGCTACGGCCTCGAGGAGGCGGGTGGCGCGCTGGCCGGCGTGATCCCCTGCGACTGGGACGTCGTCCCCGCGCGCGACGCGGTGAGCCAGTGGTTGTGTTCCGGGCGCATGCCGCGTGGGTTCGTGTGTCTCAACGACCGCGTGGCGATGGGCGTCTACCAGGCACTCAGCGAACGGCGGCTCCACGTGCCCGACGTCGCCGTGGTGTCCTTTGACGGGTCCGATCTCGCGACCTGGCTGCAGCCCCGGCTGACGTCGATCGCCGTTCCCTACGACGAGATGGGGGCGCTGGCCATGCACAGGCTGGTCGAGCCCGAAGGTGCGGCTCGGGACCTCCTGGCCGTGGCCACCGTTCCCATGGTGGTCGGGTGGGGAGGTTCGCTGCCGGATCGACGTGCGGCACTCTCACGGCTAGTGTGAGCGCGATCACTTCACTTCACAACGGATCGTCCGGCACGTTCCTGCCGGTGAGGGGAGCACAGAAAAATGGCAAGCGTGACTTTCGAGAAGGCCCAGCGGTGGTATCCCGGTGCCGATGAGCCCGCCGTCCCGGGGATCGACCTGGAGATCCGCGACGGTGAGTTCATGGTCCTCGTGGGACCGTCGGGCTGTGGCAAGTCCACGACCCTCCGGATGCTGGCGGGGCTCGAGGACGTCAACGACGGCAAGATCTTCATCGGCGACCGCGAGGTCACCCACATGCCGCCCAAGGACCGGGACATCGCCATGGTGTTCCAGAACTACGCGCTCTACCCGCACATGTCGGTCGCGGACAACATGGGCTTCGCGCTCAAGATGGCCAAGGTGCCCAAGGACGAGGCGCGCAAGCGCGTCGAGGACGCAGCCAAGCTGCTCGGTCTCACCGAGTACCTCGAGCGCAAGCCCAAGGCCCTCTCCGGTGGTCAGCGCCAGAGGGTCGCGATGGGCCGGGCGATCGTGCGGTCACCCCAGGTGTTCTGCATGGACGAGCCGCTGTCGAACCTCGACGCCAAGATGCGCGTGCAGACCCGCACGGACATCGCCAAGCTGCAGCAGGACCTCAAGGTCACCACGGTCTACGTCACCCACGACCAGGTCGAGGCGATGACCATGGGTGACCGCGTCGCGGTCATGAACAAGGGTTACCTGCAGCAGGTCGACACCCCGCTGAAGCTCTACGACAAGCCCGAGAACCTCTTCGTCGCCGGCTTCATCGGCTCACCGCAGATGAACCTGATGGAGGGCGTCTCCCAGGGCGGCCAGGTCTGTCTGGGCAAGTACACCGTGCCCGTCGACCCCACCGCGGAGAAGCGCATGGACGGTCCCGTCACCGTCGGCGTGCGCCCGGAGAACTGGCGCCTGGTGAGTGAGCGCGAGGGGCTGCCGGTCCGGGTCACCGTGGTCGAGGAGCTCGGTGCCGACAGCTTCGTCTACGGCACCAGCGATGCCGAGGGCGCTCCGTCGAACATCATCGTGCGGGTCAGCGGCCGTGAGCTCCACCCCCAGAAGGGCGAGGTGCTCCACGTGACCACCGACCCCGCCAACGTGCACGTCTTCCAGACCGAGAGCGGAGAGCGGCTGTCCGCGTGACCTTTGCCGGTGGGCCCCGGCCGTGAGGCCGGGGCCCAGCAGCAATCTCGCCGTCGAGAAGCTTGCGACCCGCGTGCGCGACGCGTTGGGTCCGCTGGAGGGGGCGGCCTTCCTCACCCGGCTCGCGGTGGTGGGCGACGACCTCGTCGAGGCACTCACGGCGGTGTACGGCGACCGCGTCGACGTGTCGGCCTTCGTCGCCGACCTCGTGGACGACGCACTGGCAGCCGCCGTGTCGCGGCCGCTGCCGCTCCGGGTCCTCGACCGACGGCGCGAGGTCGACCAACAGTGGTTCCAGCGCGAGCACCTGGTCGGCTATGTCTGCTACGCGGACCGGTTCGCCGGCGACCTCCGCGGGGTCGGCGAGCGGGTCGACTACCTCGCCGAGCTCGGGATCGGGTACCTGCACCTGATGCCGCTGCTCCGGTCGCGCGACGGCGAGAACGACGGCGGGTACGCCGTGGCCGACTACGACGCGGTCGACCCGCGACTGGGCACGATGGCCGACCTCGAGGCCCTGGCTGCCGGGCTGCACGACCGCGGCATCGCCCTGTGCGCCGATCTCGTCCTCAACCACACGGCCCGCGAGCACCCGTGGGCGCGCAAGGCACTGGCCGGTCACCCGGCGTACGAGGACTTCTACTTGCTCTTCTCCGACCGCGCCGAGCCCGACGCCTTCGAGCGGACGCTCCCCGAGGTCTTCCCCGACATGGCGCCGGGCAGCTTCACGTTCCTGCCCGAGACCGGTGCGTGGGTGTGGACGACGTTCCGCGAGTTCCAGTGGGACCTGCGCTGGTCGAACCCGCAGGTGTTCCGGGCGATGCTGGGCGTCCTGTTCACGTTCGCCAACCACGGCGTCGACGTCGTACGGCTCGACGCGGCGCCGTTCCTCTGGAAGAGGCTGGGCACCGACTGCCAGAACCAGCCCGAGGCGCACCGCCTCCTCCAGGGCCTGCGCGCACTGACGCGGCTGGCCATGCCGGGGGTGCTGCTGAAGGCAGAGGCCATCGTCGGCCCCGACCACCTCGTCCCCTACCTCGGCGCTCACGACCGCTACCGGCCCGAGTGCGACCTCGCCTACGACAACCAGCTGATGGTGATGCTCTGGTCGTCGCTGGCCACCAGGGACGTGAGGCTCGCCGTGCACGCGCTGGAGCGGAGACGTCCCGCGCCCTTGTCGAGCAGCTGGGTGACCTACCTCCGTGGCCACGACGACATCGGCTGGGCCGTCGCCGACGAGGACGCGTGGGCGGTGGGGCTCGACCCCCGGGCACACCGTGCGTTCCTCGCCGCCTTCTACGCCGGGAAGCATCCGGGGTCGTTCGGCCGCGGCGCGGACTTCGGCCTGAACCCGGCGACCACCGACGTGCGGACGTCCGGCACCGCGGCCTCACTTGCCGGACTCGAGGAGGCGCTGGAGGCGGGCGTCCCCGAGCAGGTCGAGGGCGCGCTCCGGCGGCTCGAGACCCTGTACGCGGTCGTCTACTCCTTCGGGGGCATCCCGCTGCTCTACATGGGCGACGAGCTGGGGCTCCGCAACGACACCGCGTGGGCTGACGACCCGCAGCACGCCGACGACAACCGGTGGCTCCACCGGCCACCGATGGACTGGGACGCCGCGGAGCGTCGGCACGACGAGAAGCAGGTCGAGGGCCGGATGTTCGCCGCCCTCCGCGGGCTGGCGCAGGCCCGAGGGAGGGCACCGGCCCTGCGCTCGGACTCCGCGACGCGGCTGCTGCCGCTCCCCGACCCCCATGTGCTCGGCTACGTCCGCACCCATCCGCGGACCGCGCCGGTGCTCGCGCTCGCCTCGTTCAGCGACGACGAGCGCATCGTGGACGGGTCCGTCCTGGACCGGGCGGGCATCAGGACCCCTGAGCACGTCCACTCCACCGCGGGGGGACTGCAGTGGTCCGACGGCCGGCTGGTGCTGCCGGCGTGGGGGTTCCTCTGGGTCACCGACACCCACTGAGTGCTGAGTCGATGAGGCCGGGCGCGCTCATGTGGTCCATTCCTGCTGCTGCAGGGCCGTCGGGGCGCAGTTCTGCACCACATGAGCCGTCGGCTCGGGCAGGGTGGGGCCGGGTCGGACAGGTGGCGTCGGCTCCGGGTCAGGCAGCTGCCCGGTCGGCGGTCCCGGTGATGGCGTCGACGAAGAGGTCGAAGAGCCCTGCGGGCAGGTCGTGCCCCATCCCCGGGACCTCGATGAGCTCGGCGCCCACGACGGCGCGGGCGGTGGCCCGTCCGCCGGAGGAGTGCACCATCCGGTCATTGCGACCGTGCACCACCGTGACGGGGACCTTCAGCAGGCCCAGGGCACGGGTCCGGTCACGTTGGGTGAGGATCGCGAGGGTCTGCCGGTTGACACCACTGTCGCTCAACCCGCGCGCCCACGTCTCCTCGGCGCGGGCACGAGCCACTGCCTCCTCGGTCGGGTACGCCGGGGACCCGATGACCTTCGAGAAGACCAGCGTCGCCTCGACGTACTCCTCGAGGGTGCTCACCCTTCGGCGCAGCATGTGGCGGAGCAGCAGCGGGTGCTGGTAGCCGGAGGTGCGGCGCCCGGTGTTCGACATGATCGAGGTGAGGGAGAGGACACGGTCCGGGTGGTCGATCGCCATCGTCTGCGCGATCATGCCGCCCATGGACACCCCGACCACGTGGGCGGCGTTGATGCCGAGGTGGTCCAGCAGCCCGATGCCGTCCCCCGCCATGTCGTGCAGCGAGTAGGGCACCGGCACCCGGCGGCCCAGGAACGCCCTCACGATGTCGCGCTGGCTGACCGGGTGCTGGTGGAAGCGGGTGGAGCGCCCGGAGTCGCGGTTGTCGTGGCGGATCGCGAAGAACCCGGCATCGGCCAGCTGCCGGCACAGGTCGACCGGCCACCACGTCATCGGCCCACCGAGACCCATGACCAGCAGCAGCGGACGCCCGCCCGGATCACCGAACGTCTGATAGCAGATCTCCACGCCGTCGGCGACGGTGGCCACCTGCTCCTCGGACATCACCGACCTCGGGCTCGCGGCGTCGGAGGACATGGCCCAAGCCTAGGTCGGACCAGCGGTTCCCTGACAGGTGCTGGTGGTCACCCCCGACCACTGGCCTCGGGGCTCGCGGGCTCGCGGCCCGGGGCTCGGGGCCGGACAAGGTCAGGGGAGGTGCGGCCAGCCCGCGGGCAGCTCTGACCGCCGGGGCGGGTCGGCGCCCCGGCGTGACACCGTGACCACGGCCGCCTCGTGCGCCGCGGTGAGGTAGCCGGCCATCCGCTGCTCGTCGAGCGACTCCAGGCCGTGGTCGGCCACCACCGCGAGCAGGGCCGCCATGAACGAGTCGCCTGCTCCGACGGTGTCGACCACCGCGGTGCGACGCGACGCCACCTCGACGGCGCCCTCACCGCTGACGGCGACCGCCTTGACCCCGCCGCAGGTCACCACGACCAGCCTTGTCCGACCGGCGAGGAGCGACCGCGCAACCTCCAGGGGGTCGTCGCCCGGCTGCAGGAACTCCAGGTCCTCGTCACTGAGCTTCACCACGGCCGCGAGCGACGCGACCTCCTCGACGTCACGCCATGCCGCCCGGGCGTGGGAAGTCACCGCCGGGCGGGCGTTCGGGTCGAAGCTGACCAGCAGCCCCTGCTCCGCGGCCTGCTCGGCCAGCGCGACGACGCTGGCCCGGCCGGGTCGCAGCGCTGCCCCCAGCGACCCGACGTGCAGCGCTGTCGTCCCCGGCGGCACGGGCCGTGGGGGCAACGCCCACCGCAGGTCGAAGGAGTACGACGCGGCGCCCTGCTCGTCGAGGGTGGCCGTCGCGGTGCTCGTGGGTGAGCCGGGAACGACCGCGTCCTCGGCCAGGCGCACGCCACTGGCCTCGAGGTGCTGGGCGACGAGCCGGCCGAAGTCGTCGTCCCCGACCTGGGTCACCAGCGTGGTGGGGAAGTCCAGCCGCGCCAGGCCGACCGCCACGTTCAGCGGTGAGCCGCCCGGCGCGTGCTCCGGCGTACCGGAGGAGGGGACGACGATGTCGACCAGCGCCTCGCCCGCCACGAGGAAGCGGGCCCGCGTGCCAGGTGCGGTCACGGCGCGATCAGTGCTCGAAGTCGATGCTCGCGTAGGACTTGAGCTTCTGCAGCTTGTGCTCGGACATGATGCTGCGGATCGTGCCGCTGCGCGAACGCATCACCAGCGAGTGCGTGGTGGCGCCGCCGGCGCGGTAGCGCACCCCCTGCATCAGCTCACCGTCGGTGATCCCGGTGGCGACGAAGAAGCAGTCGTCGCCGGTGACGAGGTCGTCGGTGGAGAGGACGTGGTCGGGGTCGAGGTCGTGCCCGGCGTCCAGTGCCCGCTGCCGCTCTTCGTCGTCGAGGGGCCACAGCCGGCCCTGGATGACGCCGTCGAGACACTTCATGGCGCAGGCGGCGATGATGCCTTCCGGAGTGCCTCCGACCCCGAGCAGCAGGTCCACGCCGGTGCCGTGGCGGGCCGCCATGATCGCTCCGGCGACGTCCCCGTCGCTGATGAACTTGATGCGCGCCCCCGTCGCCCGGATCTCCTCCACCAAGGAGGCGTGCCGGGGTCGGTCGAGGAGCACGACCGTGACGTCCTCCGGTGAGCTGCTCTTGGCCTTGGCGACCTGGTGGATGTTCTCCTTCACCGGGTAGCGGATGTCTACCGCGTCGGCGGCCTCCGGTCCGGTGACGAGCTTCTCCATGTAGAAGACCGCGGACGGGTCGTACATCGATCCGCGGGGGCTGACCGCCATGACCGACACCGCGTTGCTCATGCCCTTGGCGGTCAGCGTGGTCCCGTCGATCGGGTCGACCGCGACGTCGCACTCGGGGCCGGCGCCGCTGCCGACCTCCTCGCCGTTGAACAGCATCGGGGCGTTGTCCTTCTCCCCCTCGCCGATCACGACGACGCCACTCATGCCGACCGTGGAGATCAGCACCCGCATGGCGTTGACGGCCACGCCGTCGGCGCCGTTCTTGTCACCCCGACCAACCCAGCGGCCGGCTGCCATCGCCGCAGCCTCCGTGACCCGGACCAGCTCCAGCGCCAGGTTGCGGTCCGGTGCGTCCACGGGAGGCGTGAGGGGCGGTGACATGGGCTCAGGGTAGCGGAGGGCGATGTGTCGGCATTGTGCCGAAGGACTCGGCTCGGACCGTCGTCTCGGTCGCCTTGACCGCCGCCCACACCTCCCGTCCGGGGGTCAGGCCGAGCCGCCCGGCGGACTCCGCGGTGACGTCGGCGAGCACGCCGCCTGCCGCGTCGAGGTGGACCCGCACCGCGAGGCCGTGCGGCGCGACCGAGACGATCCGGCCGGGCCACTGGTTGCGGGCGCTGCCGGCCGACGGCTCCAGCGCCACGGTGACGGCAGTCGGCGGGAACGTGACGACCACCGGGCCGTCGTGCTCGGTGGCCGTGGCCAGCACTGCCTCCCCGGGGAGGGTGACAAGGGTGCCGCGGGACCGCCCTCGGAGCACGTTGAGCCCGACCAGCCGGGCGACGTGCTCGGTCGCGGGCCGGCGGGCCACCTCGGCCGGGGCGCCGTCCTGGACGACCCTGCCCTCGTCGAGCACCACGACCCGGTGGGCGAGCGTCAGCGCGTCGACGGCGTCGTGGGTGACGAGCAGCGTCACCCCGTCGTACGCCGCGAGGTGGCGGGCCAGCTCCAGCCGCAGCGTCATCGCCACGCCCGGGTCGAGGGCCGCCAGGGGCTCGTCGAGCAGCAGCAGCGAGGGCTCGGCAGCCAGGGCCCGCGCGATCGCCACGCGCTGCGCCTGGCCACCGGACAGCTGGTCGGGGCGGCGCCCGGACAGCTCGCCGACTCCCAAGACCTCCAGCCACTCCCGCGCCCGGCGGCGGGCGGCCGCCGGTCGCTCTCCGCGGCACCGAGGACCGAAGGCCACGTTGTCGAGCGCGGTGAGGTGGGGGAACAGTCGGAGGTCCTGTGGCACCAGCCCGACCTGCCGCTCCGCGGCAGTCACCCGCACTCGGGATCCGGGGTCCTCCCACACGCGGTCTCCCCAGGTGAGCCTGCCGCCGTGCAGTCGCTGCAGTCCTGCGAGGCAGCGCAGGAGTGTCGTCTTGCCGCTGCCGTTGGGCCCCACGACCGCCAGGACCTCGCCGGGGCCGGCGTCGAGCGTGACGTCGAGGACATGGCCGGGTCGCTCCACCCGCACCCGGGCGTGAAGTCCCCCGCCGGTGTCGTGTCCGGCGCTCGTGCGGTGGGTGGTCATCGGTTCACCGTGCCCTCACCTGGCCCTGAACCGGTGGCCCTCACCTGGCCCTCACCTGGCCCAGCCACCGGTCGCGCAGCAGCACGAGGACCAGCACCGAGGCTCCGACCAGGAGCAGGCTGAGGGCGTAGGCGGCCGGCGGATCGTCCTGGAGGACGCTGTAGATCAGCAGCGGCATGGTCTGCGTGGTGCCGGGGTAGTTGCCGGCGAACGTCACCGTGGCGCCGAACTCCCCGAGCGACCGGGCCCAGGCCAGCAGCATCCCCGCGGCCAGACCGGGCAGCACCATCGGGAGGGTGACCCGGCGGAAGGTCGTCCAGCGGTCAGCGCCCAGGGTCGCCGCCACTGCGTCGTACTCGCTGCTGGCGGAGCGCAGCGCTCCCTCGGCGCTCAGCACGAAGAACGGCAGCGCCACGAACGTGTGGGCGAGGACGACGGCCACCGTGGTGAAGGGAACCGTGACGCCGGCGTCGAGCAGGTAGGCGCCGGCCAGTCCGGTGCGGCCGAACGCCGCGAGCAGGGCCACCCCCGCCACGACGGGCGGCATCACCAACGGGATGGCGACCAGCCCGCGCACCACGGAACGCCCCCGGTGCTCGGTGCGGGCGAGTGTCCAGGCCAGTGGCAGTCCGAGGACCACGCACACCGCGGTGGCGACGGTCGCCGTGAGCACCGAGAGCCACAGCGCCTCCCGCACCGCGGCGTCGGCGAGGAGCGTCGGCATCCGCTCCCAGGGCGAGCGGAGAACGAGCCCCAGGAGCGGCAGCGCCACGAACACGCCGGCGACCACGGCGGGCACCAGCAGCCGCAGCGGGGGAGGCCCGAGCGCCGGCTCGCCGGTCACACCACCCCGGGTCATGGGGCGGTGTCGGGCGCGGGCCCGAAACCCGCCTCGGCCAGCTCGCTCTGCCCGCGCTCGGAGAGCACGAGGTCGACCCACTCGGCGGCGAGGTCCCCGTGACTCGACGCCTCGACGACGGCGATCGCGTAGGTGTTCTGCTCCTGGGCCGAGCCGGGCACGGCGAAGGTCTGCACCTCGTTCCCGGCGGCCTGCGCGTCGCTGGCGTAGACGAGCCCGGCGTCGGCCTCCCCGGTCGTGACCTTCGTCAGCACCGCCTTGACGTCGATCTCCAGCGAGCGTGGCTGCGTGGGGACACCGTTGCGGTCGAGCAGCGCGCGCGCCACCTTGCCGCAGGGCGCCGTCTCGACGCAGGCCACGAACGTCACCTCGGAGCTCGACAGGTCCGCGAACGAGCTGAGGCCTGCAGGGTTGTCAGCGGGGGTGACCAGGACGAGCCGGTTGCCGGCGAAGCTTGTCGGTCCCAGGACGGCGCCCGCCTCCTCCACGGTCGTCATCGTGTCGAGGTCAGCCGTCGCCAGGACGTCGGCAGGCGCTCCCTCGATGACCTGAGACGCCAACGTCGCGCTGGACCCGTAGATCGCGGTGACGCTCACCCCGGGATGGTCGGCCTCGAACTCGTCGGCGAGGGCGTCCAAGGGCTCCGTCAGCGAGGACGCCGCCAGCACCCGGAGCTGCCGGTCACCGCCCTCGTTGCTCCCGCTCCCGCCGCAGCCGGCCAGGGCGGCGAGCAGGATCACCACCACCGCTGGGCACCGCCCCCTCACGGCAGCTCCACGACGACGTTGGTGGACTTCACCGAGGCGATCGCGATGACACCGGGCTCCAGCCCCAGCTCGTCGGCGGCTTCGGCACTCATCAGCGAGACGACGCGGTAGGGGCCGCACACCAGCTCCACCTGCGCCATGACCGTGTCCTTCACGACGCGGGTGACGATGCCGCGCATCCGGTTGCGCGCACTGACCGCCGCAGCGCGGCTCGGGTCGAGGAGCCCCTGGGGCCTGTCCTCGGACAGGGTCCGGGCGAGGTCCGCGAGGGCGGGCGCCGGGATGACGGTGCGCCCGTCCGGACCGCTGGTGGAGGACACGCGGCCGGCCTCGACCCAGCGTCTCAGCGTGTCGTCGCTCACGCCGAGCACCGCTGCGGCCTCACTGACCCGGTAGGCAGTCACCCGGCGAGTGTTCCGCAAATGCGGCTGTTTCCGCCACCCGATGCCGCAAATGCGGTTGCCGAGTCGGCGCCAGTGCACGGAGCGGCTGGCGGGCGCTGGAACAATGAGGCCATGAGCGAGCAGCCCGGGCGGTACCAGCGGTCCTTCCGCGGCATGGTCGGCGCGATGGTGGTGCTGCTGGGGGTCGTCGCGCTGTTCGTCACGTTTCGAGACCTGAACCGCAACGACCCCGCTGACCCGGTCAAGTCCGTCGACTACCGCTCACCGGCGCGGTTCGCCCGCGAGGAGGCACGCTTTCCGTTGCTCGCGCCCCGGCGGCTGCCGGAGGGCTGGATCGCGACGAGCGTCCGCTTCGAGAACGTCAGGGACCAGGCCTGGCACGTCGGCTTCCTGACCGACGACCGCCGGTACGTCGGGCTCGAGCAGGCCGACGAGTCGGCCGGCACCATGGTGGAGGAGTTCGTCGGCGAGGATGCCCAGCAAGGTGAGGACGTGACCGTCGCGGGGGTCGCGTGGGAGACGTGGACCGCTCCCGACGACGACCGGGCGCTCGTGCGTGAACAGCCGGCCGTCACCACGCTGGTCGTCGGTCCCGTGCCGCAGGCGACGCTCGAGGACTTCATCGCCACCCTGGAGTGACCCCCTCCGCCGACCCGCCCACGATGTCTGGCCGACCCGCCCACGATGCAGGCCGTCGGCTCAGCTGTCGTCGCGCTCCGCGAGAACCGCGTCGAGGCGCTTCCGGGCGCCGTCCAGCCAGTCCTGGCAGATCTGCGCGAGCCGCTCCCCGCGCTCCCAGAGCGCCAGTGACTCCTCGAGCGTGATCCCGCCCTGCTCCAGGGCACGGACCACCTCGATCAGCTCGTCGCGCGCTTCCTCGTACCCCAGCGACTCCTCGGCCATCAGCTGCCCTCGCTCCCCTCGGACGCCGCGACCGGCGTCGGGTCACTGGCTGACGACTCCGGCCCGTCGGAACGGGCCGAGACGACCCTCACGTCGAGGCGGCCGTCGGCCACCCGGGCGCTGAGGGCGCTCCCCACGGGCGCGGCGCCCACCCCTGCCACCACGTGACCGTCGCTGTCCTGGAGCACCGCGTAGCCCCGCCGCAAGGTCTCGAGCGGGGACAGTGCCCGGACCCGGGCACGGGCGTGGCCGAGGTCGTCCTGGCCCCGGTCCAAGCCGTGGCCGAGGGTACGACGGGACCGGTCGACGAGCCGTCCGACCTCCGCGACCCGGTCGTCGAGCGTGCGGTAGGGGTCCGCGAGGGTGGGGCGGGCCCTCAACGCCGCCAGCTGGGTGTGCTCGTGGCGCAGCCACGTGCCGACGACGTGCCGGGAGCGGTCACGCAGCTGCTCGACGCGACGTACCTCTTCCTGCACGTCGGGCACCACGAGCTTGGCGGCGTCGGTGGGCGTGGAGGCCCGGACGTCGGCGACCAGGTCGAGCATCGGGGTGTCGGGCTCGTGGCCGATCGCCGAGACCACCGGCGTACCGAGGCCGGCGACGGCCCGGACCATCCCCTCGTCGGAGAACGGCAGCAGATCCTCCACCGACCCGCCGCCCCGCGCGACCACGATCACGTCGACCGCCGTGTCGCGGTCGAGCCGGTGAAGTGCCTCGATGACCTCGCGGCAGCAGTTCGGTCCCTGCATGCTGGCGTAGGCCGTGGCGAAGGCGACCGCCGGCCACCGGCGGCGGGCGTTCTCCGTCACGTCCCGCTCGGCCGCCGACCCGCGGGCGGTCACGAGCCCGATCCGGCGCGGCAGGAAGGGCAGCCGCTGCTTGCGCTCGCGTGCGAAGAGTCCCTCGGCCGCCAGCAGCTGACGCCGCCGTTCGAGCCGGGCGAGGAGCTCGCCGAGTCCCACCATGCGGATCTCGTCGACGACCAGGCTCAGCGTGCCCCGGTTGGCGTAGAACCTGGGCCGCCCGTGGACGACCACGCTGGCGCCCTCGACGACGGGAGGGTCGGCGGAGTCGACGACCTGACGGCTGCAGGTCACCGTCACCGACATGTCACCGAGCGGGTCGCGCAGCGTGAGGAAGACGGTCGACATGCCCTGGCGACGGTTGAGCTGCGCGATCTGTCCCTCGACCCACACCGCCCCCAGCCGGTCGATGTAGCCGGCCAGGAGCGTGGCGATCTGCCGCACCGGGGCCGGTTGCTGGGGACTGGTCTGCAGCGCCACTCGGGCACCCTAACGGCGACCTTCTACGATCGAGGCATGACCACGGCCGACCTGGGGATGCCCCCTGTCCTGGACACGGGCGACGCGGAGGACCGCGCCGTCCTGCTGGCGGCCCCGCGTGGCTACTGCGCGGGGGTGGACCGTGCCGTCATCACCGTCGAGAAGGCGCTGGACCTCTACGGCGCACCGGTCTACGTCCGCAAGCAGATCGTGCACAACAAGCACGTCGTGGAAGGCCTCGAGCAGCGAGGGGCGATCTTCGTCGAGGAGCTGGACGAGGTGCCTGCCGGCGCGACGGTCGTCTTCTCCGCGCACGGGGTCTCGCCGATGGTGCACCAGCAGGCGGCCGAGCGGGGTCTCAAGACCATCGACGCCACCTGCCCCCTGGTCACCAAGGTGCACCACGAGGCGCGCCGGTTCGCCACCGAGGACTACGACATCCTGCTCATCGGTCACGCCGGCCACGAGGAGGTCGAGGGCACGGCGGGGGAGGCACCGGGGCACATCCAGCTCGTCGAGACCCCCCAGGACGTGGCCCGCGTCGAGGTCCGTGACCCGGCCAGGGTGGCGTGGCTGTCACAGACGACGCTGTCGGTGGACGAGACCATGTCGGTGGTGGCCGCGCTCCGCGAGCGGTTCCCGCAGCTGTTGGACCCGCCGTCGGACGACATCTGCTACGCCACCCAGAACCGGCAGATCGCGGTCAAGGAGGTCGCCCGCGGTGCCGACCTCGTGATCGTCGTCGGCTCGGGCAACTCCTCGAACTCCGTGCGCCTCGTCGAGGTCGCGCTGGAGGCGGGGGCCCGAGCAGCGCACCGGGTCGACGACGCCGGCGAGATCGACGAAGCCTGGCTCGAGGGCGTGCGGACGGTGAGCGTCACCTCGGGTGCGTCGGTGCCTGAGGAGCTCGTCGACGGCGTCCTGCGGTTCCTTGCCGATCGCGGCTACCCCGACGCCCGCGCCGTGCGTACGGCGGAGGAGTCACTGACGTTCGCGCTGCCGCCGGAGCTGCGGCGCGACCTGCGGGCGGCCGAGAAGGCGCGGGCCTGAATCAGGCCACGGGACGAGCGAACGCGTTCGACCCGTATCAGCTGACGCCGCTGGAGCTCCGGGCCCGACCCTGGAGCGGGCGGAGCGCGCCGCCGTTGCGCACGGCCACCTGCCGCAGGGCCAGGACGAGCAGCGTGAGGCCGTAGCCGGTGACCAACGCCACCGAGTGGTGCGCCAGCCCGGAGACGACCGCCTGGACCAGCGGGTCGTCAGCGCGCGCCACGGCGCCGCGGTCGAGGTAGGCGAGCGCCACGACGACGAAGGCGAGCAGCAGGGGTGGGAGCACGCCCACGGTGAAGAAGTCGCTCGGACGCACCCACAGCGCCGCAGCCACGCAGACGACGACGAACGCGACGTCGAACACGACGCCGATGCGGTTGCCGAACGGCAGGCTGGCCAGGGCCACGAGCACGAGGCCGATGGTGGCGGCCCGGACGACGAGCCGGCCGGGGTGGTGACCTTGCACCCACAGCGTCCGCTGAGGCGCTGTCGGAGCCGGCGCGGAGGGGGGCGGCGTGGGAGCGGCGGTGGAGCCGGCAGCTCCGGGCACGCCGGGACCGGAACTGCTCGGGGCCTGCGTCCGGCTGGGCACGGGGACAAGTTAGAGCCGGTCAGGCCGTCTCCTCCGACGCCACGCCGATGCCCGGCCCGTCGGCCGAGACGCCGGAGCGGTGGTCCTCCACCAGCTCCAGGGTCGACGGCGATCGGGGGGCGACCTCGACCTGCCTCGGAGGGACGAGCTCCTCGTCGGTCACCTGGAGGTCGTTGAGCCGGCGTGCGGTCACCAGGACCCGGCTCTCCAGCGACCCCACGGCCTGGTTGTACGAGGTGACTGCCGCACCGAGGGCCCGACCGACCTTGTCGACGTGGCTGCCCATGGTGCAGAGCCGCTCGTGCAGCTCACGACCGAGGCGGTGCACCTCCTGGGCCCGCTCGGCCAGCGCCTCCTGGGTCCAGGCGTGGGCGACGGTGCGCAGAAGGGCGATGAGCGTGGTCGGGGTCGCCAGGACGACCTTGCGCTCGGCGGCGTACTCGATGAGCAGCGGGTCGGCCTCGAGCGCGCAGGAGAGGAAGGCCTCCCCGGGCACGAACAGCACGACGAACTCAGGGCTGCTGGCGAACGCCCGCCAGTAGGCCTTGCCGGCAAGAGCGTCCACGTGCTGACGGAACTGCCGGGCGTGGCGGGTGGCGTGCGCGGCCCGCTCGTCCTCGTCGTCGCACTCGGTCACGTCCAGGAAGGCGTCGAGGGGCACCTTCGCGTCGACCACCACCTGCTTGCCACCGGCCAGCCGGACCACCAGGTCCGGGCGCAGGGCAGCGTGGTCGCCGTCGCGCACGGTGACCTGCTCCTCGAAGTCGCAGCGCGACACCAGCCCGGCGAGCTCCACGGCACGGCGCAGGTGGAGCTCACCCCAGCGACCGCGGACCTGCGGCCGGCGCAGCGCCGTGGCGAGGGAACCGGTCTCGCGCCGCAGCTGGTCGGTGCTGTGGCGCACGTCGGCGACCTGCTGCGCCAGCTGGGCCTGCCAGGAGACCCGCTGCTCGCTGAGCGCGCGCACCTGCTCCTGGAGACCGGCGAGACCGTGCTCCACCACGGCGCGCTCGGCGGCGCCGGACTCGAGGACGCGGCGGGCCGTGTCGTCGTCGCGGCCCCGGGACGACGACATGCCGATGAGCAGCCCGGCAGCCACTCCGGCGGCGAGCGCGAGGAGCAGCGCGACGATGGTGGTGACATCCATGCCGACAGGCTGCCGGACGGCACCGACAGAACCGGGCCGCCGCCCCGTCGATCAGTCGGCCAGCTCGACGACGATCGGCGCGTGGTCGCTGGCTCCCTTGCCGGCCCGGGCATCCCGGTCGACGAAGGCGTGCGTCACCCGACTCTGCAGCGTCGGGGACCCAAGCACGAAGTCGATGCGCATGCCCTTGTTCCGCTCGAAGCGCTGCCGGTAGTAGTCCCAGTAGGTGAAACCCTCAGGACCGGTCACGTAGGGGCGCACGAGGTCGGCGAAGCCGGCGTCGACGACAGCCTGGAAGGCCGCCCGCTCCGGCGGGGTGATGTGGGTGCTCTTGGCGAAGACGGCCATGTCCCAGACGTCCTCGTCGGTGGGTGCGATGTTCCAGTCGCCGGCCAGTGCGGTCGGAAGGTCGGGCTGGTGCTCCCGCCAGGTGGCCGCCGCATGCCGCAGAGCGCCCAGCCAGCGCAGCTTGTAGTCGAGGTGCGGGTCGCCGACGGCCCGCCCGTTCGGCACGTAGAGGGACCACATCCGGATGCCGCCGCAGGTCGCTCCCACAGCCCTCGCCTCGACGGCCGGCGGCTCGCCGTACGACGGCATCCCCTCGAAGCCGAGCTCGACGTCGGTGAGACCGACGCGGGACACGACGGCCACCCCGTTCCACTGGTCGAGGCCGTACGACGCGACCTCGTAGCCCATCGCGTCCAGCCCCATCATGGGGAACTGGTCGTCGCGGGCCTTGGTCTCCTGCAGCGCGAGCACGTCGATGTCATGGCGCTGCAGGAACGCCTCGACCCGGTCGATCCGGGAGCGGATCGAGTTGACGTTCCAGGTGGCCAGCCGCACGAGTGGAGGCTACCGCCGAGCGGGTCGACGGGCTCGGACGGCCGGCGGGGTCGACAGCGCCGACCGCGAGACGAGAGAGTCGGGCCATGTCACAGGCGGACGAACAGCGCAGCCAGCGGATCATCGAGGTGCTGACCGAGGCGTTCGCCCCGCTCATGGAGTCGGACCCCGCGGCCTTCCGCGTGAAGTACCGCAAGATGGCGATGGACCCGTTCGCCTTCTACCGCGGCAGCGCCCCACTGTTCTACGCCGACGTCACGGGGGACGGGCGCTGGGGGGAAAGCTGGGCCGACGACGAGTGGGTCAACGAGCAGAGCAGCGCCATCTGGATCCATGGTGACCTGCACGCGGAGAACTTCGGGACCTACATGAACTCCGACGGCAGGCTCGTGTTCGACGTCAACGACTTCGACGAGGCATACATCGGCCACTACACCTGGGACCTCCAGCGGTTCACCGCCAGCCTCGCCCTCATGGCTTGGCGCAAGGCGCTTCCCGAGAAGGATGTCCGCGCCATGGTCGGCCGCTACCTGCGCGGCTACCTGGCGCAGGTCAGCCACTACATCACGTCGGAGACCGACGACGACTTCGGGCTGTACCTGGACAACACCGAAGGGCCCGTCTGGGACCTGTTGCAGAAGGCGCGGCTCAAGAGCCGGATCGCCATGCTGGACAAGGCCACGTCGGCCGAGACCGGTGTGCGGCTCTTCCGCGAGGGCAGCGGCATGCGGCACCTCGGGCGGAGCGAGCGACGCAAGATCGACGCGGCGTTCGCCGGGTACCTCGAGACGATCCCGGAGTCCAAGCGGATCGACCGACGGCTGTTCTACGACGTCCGCGACATCGTCGGGAAGTCGGGCTTCGGCATCGGCAGCGCCGGGCTCCCGGCGTACAACGTGCTCGTCGAGGGCTTCAACCAGTCCCTGGACAACGACGTGGTGCTGAGCATGAAGCAGGCCAACGTGCCGGCGGTCAGCCGTTTCGTCGACCGGTCCAAGGTGGAGAGCTACTTCGACAACGAGGCGCACCGCACGGCGGTCAGCCAGCGCGCGCTGCAGTCCCACACCGACCCGCTGCTCGGCTGGACGACGGTGGACGGCATCGGCTACGTCGTCTCGGAGATCTCGCCCTACGAGGTCGACCTCGACTGGGGCGAGCTGAACGAGCCCGACGCGATGTCGTCGGTGGCCGAGCAGCTCGGGCGGGCGACGGCGAAGATCCACTGCGCCTCTGACGAGGACAGCGACCAGACACTGGTCGGTTTCCAGGTCGAGAAGGCGGTGGCGGACGGCCTGCAGAGCCGGCGCAAGGCGTTCGTGGCGGCGGTGACCGAGTTCGCTCTGGAGTACGCGACCCAGGTACGCCGCGACCACGCACTCTTCGTCGACGCGTTCCGCTCGGGTCGCATCGGCATCAGCTCGACGTAGCCGGACCACTCACGACGGCGGCCCCTGCGGCCGACGTAGACTCGCCCCCCGTGGCTCTCACCATCGGCATCGTCGGACTTCCCAACGCAGGCAAGTCGACGTTGTTCAACGCGCTGACGCGCAACGACGTGCTCGCGGCGAACTACCCCTTCGCCACCATCGAGCCCAACGTCGGTGTGGTGGGCGTGCCCGACGGTCGGCTGGCCGTCCTGGCGGACCTCTTCAAGTCCGAGAAGGTCGTCCCGGCAACCGTCCAGTTCGTCGACATCGCAGGAATCGTGAAGGGCGCCTCGGAGGGGGAGGGCCTCGGCAACAAGTTCCTGTCCCACATCCGCGAGTCCGACGCGATCTGCCAGGTGACGCGGGTGTTCCGTGACGAGGACGTCACCCACGTCGAAGGCACGGTCGACCCGGCATCCGACATCTCGATCATCCAGACGGAGATGATCCTCGCCGACCTGCAGACCGTCGACAAGGCGGTACCGCGACTGGAGAAGGAGGCGCGCGGCAAGAAGGAGCTCGCAGCCAACCTCGCCGCCGCGAAGGAGGCGCAGGCAGCGCTCGAGGCTGGTACGCCGATCATCGCCACGTCGATCGACCGTGCCCTCGTCCGGGAGCTCATGCTGCTCACGGCCAAGCCCTACATCTACGTCTTCAACTGCGACGCCGACGAGCTGGCCGACGAGTCGCTCAAGGACAAGATGCAGGCGTTGGTGGCGCCTGCCGAGGCCATCTTCCTCGACGCGAAGTTCGAGTCCGAGCTCGTGGAGCTGGACGACGAGGCGGAAGCCCGGGAGATGCTGGCCGAGATGGGGATCGACGAGCCGGGTCTCGACGTCCTGGCGCGGGTCGGTTTCGACACCCTGGGGCTGCAGACCTACCTGACGGCCGGACCCAAGGAGGCCCGGGCCTGGACGATACGCAAAGGC
>CADCUI010000065.1 GCA_902805845.1 uncultured Nocardioidaceae bacterium | reverse complement strand
CAGGACGACGGGGTTGGCCGGGTCGCACAGGGTGTGCCCGGTCTTGGTCTCCTTCAGCCCCATGACCGCCACGATCTGGCCCGCGCCCACCGACGCGATCTCCTCACGCTTGTTCGCGTGCATCTGGTAGACCTTGCCGATCCGCTCCTTGCGACCGGTCACCGAGTTCGTGACGGTGGTGCCGGCGGTCAGCTTGCCCGAGTAGACCCGGACGTAGATCAGCTTGCCGAGGTGCGGGTCGGAGGCGATCTTGTAGGCAAGGCCGGAGAACGGCTCGTCGTCGCTGGGGAGCCGGACGATCTCCTTCTCCTCGTCGTTGACCGCGTGGCCCTTGATGCCGTCGATGTCGAGCGGGGACGGCAGGTACTTCACGACGGCGTCGAGCAGCGGCTGCACGCCCTTGTTCTTGAACGCGGTGCCGCACAGGACGGGGTTGACCTTGTCGGCCAGCGTCGCGCGGCGGATCGCGTCCTCGAGCTCGTCGACGGAGAGCTCCTCGCCCTCGAGGTACTTCTCCATGACGGCGTCGTCGGCCTCGGCGAGCGTCTCCAGGAACTTCTCGCGCCACTCCGCGGCCTGGTCGGCCATCTCGGCCGGGATCTCCTCGACCTCGTAGTCCTCGCCCATCTTGGTCTCGCCGCGCCAGGTCAGCGCCCGCATGCCGACCAGGTCGACGACCCCGAGGAAGTCGCTCTCGGCGCCGATGGGCAGCTGGAGCACCAGCGGGGTGGAGTTGAGCCGCTCGATCATCATGTCGACGCAGCGGAAGAAGTCGGCGCCGGTGCGGTCGAGCTTGTTGACGAAGCACATCCGCGGCACCGAGTACTTGTTCGCCTGCCGCCACACGGTCATCGTCTGCGGCTCCACGCCGGCGACCCCGTCGAAGACCGCGACCGCGCCGTCGAGGACGCGCAGCGAGCGCTCGACCTCGGCGGTGAAGTCCACGTGACCGGGGGTGTCGATGATGTTGATCTGGTGGCCCTTCCACCAGCAGGTCGTCGCGGCCGACGTGATCGTGATGCCGCGCTCCTGCTCCTGCTCCATCCAGTCCATCGTGGCCGCGCCCTCGTGGACCTCACCGATCTTGTAGGTGATGCCGGTGTAGAAGAGGATGCGCTCGGTCGTCGTGGTCTTGCCGGCGTCGATGTGCGCCATGATGCCGATGTTGCGGACGTATCGAAGGTCGGTGGTGATGTCGACTGCCACGGTGGTTCCCTAAGGTCAGTGGGGTGGTTTGACCGGCGTGATGCGGTTGCCGCGGCACGACGTACGGCGTCCCTTGTGGGGACCCGGCTCGTCGTACCGGGCTGCTACCAGCGGTAGTGGGCGAACGCCCGGTTGGACTCCGCCATCTTGTGGGTGTCCTCGCGACGCTTCACCGCGGCACCCAGGCCGTTGGAGGCGTCGAGGACCTCGTTCATGAGCCGCTCCGCCATGGTCTTCTCACGGCGCTGCTGCGCATATGAGACCAACCACCTCAGCGACAAAGTCATTCCCCGCGTGCCGCGGACCTCGACGGGCACCTGGTAGGTGGCGCCACCGACTCGACGGCTCTTGACCTCGAGGGCCGGGCGGACGTTGTCGAGCGCACGCTTGAGCGTCACGACCGGGTCGGTGCCGGTCTTGTCGCGGCACCCCTCCAGCGCGGTGTAGACGATGCGCTGTGCGGTCTGCTTCTTGCCGTCGACGAGGATCTTGTTGACCAGCTGCGTGACGACGGGGCTGCCGTAGACGGGGTCGATGTCGATCGGTCGCTTCGGGGCGGGACCCTTGCGCGGCATCAGCTCTTCTCCTTCTTCGCGCCGTAGCGGCTGCGGGCCTGCTTGCGGTTCTTGACGCCCTGGGTGTCGAGCGAGCCGCGGATGATCTTGTAGCGGACACCGGGGAGGTCCTTCACCCGGCCGCCGCGGACGAGCACGATGGAGTGCTCCTGGAGGTTGTGCCCGACCCCGGGGATGTACGCCGTGACCTCGACGCCGCTGCTCAGCCGCACGCGAGCGACCTTGCGGAGTGCGGAGTTCGGCTTCTTCGGGGTGGTCGTGTAGACACGCGTGCACACGCCGCGCCGTTGGGGCGAACCCTTCAGGGCGGGCGTCTTGTTCTTCGACACCTTGTCCTGGCGGCCCTTGCGGACCAGCTGCTGGATTGTGGGCACCGCGTCGTTCTCTTTCCTCTGGGTTGAGCACTGGGTGGTCTGCCGCGAAGCCCCCGCGGTCGGGCGTGTCGCCCGCCTGCGCACCCGCAGCACCGAAACCGCTGCGGAAGGCCTTCGATCGAGTGCTGCGAGAGCAGCCACGCGACCCGGTGTGCGAGCACGCGTGATGGCCTGGGGACCAGGCACGTGGACCCACATTACCGGGCCTCCGAAGGAGGGTCAAAACGCCGGTTGCGGGGCGACGGCCCGCCCCCGGAGGGGCCACCACGACGTGCAACCTGGCCCCTCAGCCGGCCAGGACCCGTCAATCCGGGAGGGGTGCACGTGGGGACGGCCCCGACGGGGCGGCAAGGATCTGGGCGAGGTGCATCGACCCGGTGCCGGCGAGGTCGGCGAGCTGGGTGCGGCAGGAGAATCCGTCGGCGAGCACCACCGCGCCGGCCGGAGCCGACCGCACCGCCGGGCCGAGGTCGTGCTCGAACACCGCGACCGAGACGTCGTAGTGCCCCTTCTCCATGCCCCAGTTGCCGGCCAGCCCGCAGCATCCGCTCACCCGGGTGACGGTCGCACCCGCCTGGCGCAGCAGCGCCTCGTCGGCCTGCCAGCCGAGGACCGAGGCGTGGTGGCAGTGGGGCTGGGCGACGACCTCGGTGCCGCGGAGGTCGGGCGGCTGCCACCCGAGTGCGGTGAGGTGCTCGGCGAGCGTCACCGCGCGCCCGGCGATCGCCGGGCGGCCGTCGGCGAGCAGGTCGGCGGAGTCCACCCGCAGGACCGCCAGGCACGAGGGCTCGAGGACCACCACCGGAGTGTCGCCCGGGACCTCGTCGGCCAGCCGGTGCAGCAGCCGGGTGAGCCGGGACCGCGCCTGCTCGAGCTGCCCGGTGCTGAGCCAGGTGAGCCCGCAGCACTCGTCGCCGAAGGCCAGCACGCGGACCCGCTGGCCGGCGGACTCCAGCACGGTCACCGCCGCGTCGGCGACCTCGGGCGCGAACCGGTTGGTGAAGGTGTCCACCCACACCACCACGTCGGGGTCGGGAACGGGTTCGAGGGCGCGGGAGCTGACCGGCTGGCGGGCGAACCGTGGCAGCGAGCGCCTCGGGTCGACGCCGGCGAGCGCCTTGCCCAGCCGCGGCGCGAGCCGGGCCCCCGCGGCGGCCACTCCAGGTGGGACCTTGGCCAGCAGGGCGGGCAGCCTCCCGAGGCTGTAGTGGGTCCGCGGGCGGCGCTTCCCGGCGTACTTCTGATGGAGCCACTCGGCCTTGTACGTCGCCATGTCGACGCCGGTCGGGCAGTCGCGCGCGCAGCCCTTGCAGGCCAGGCAGAGGTCGAGGGCCTGCTCGAGGGTCTCGTCGTGCCAGCCGCGGTCCAGGTGGCCGCCGACCAGCTCCTGCAGGACCCGTGCCCGACCGCGGGTGGAGTCCTTCTCCTCGCGGGTGGCCTGGTACGACGGGCACATCACCCCCGTGGCGCCGGACGTGTCCGCGACGCACCTGCCCACCCCGGTGCACCGGTGGACCGCGCCGACGAGGTCGCCGTCGTCGGCGTGCAGCCGCAAGAACGTCGCCGACCCGCCCTTCATGTCTGGTCGAGCCGCCCTCGATGCCTGCATGAAGGGCGGCTCGGCCAGACGTCCCGGGCGGGTCGACGGGATGAGGGAGCCCAGCCGGATGTCGGAGTCGAACGGCGCCGGGTCGACGAGCACGCCGGGGTTGAGCAGGTTGCCCGGGTCGAGGAGCTGCTTGACGCCGCCCATCAGGGCCATCGCCTCGGCGTCGTACATCACCGGCAGCAGCTCCGAGCGGGCCCGCCCGTCGCCGTGCTCGCCGGAGAGACTGCCGCCGTACGACGCCGCGAGCCGTGCCGCCTGCTCGACGAACTGCCGGTAGCCGGCCCGGCCGGTCGGGCCCACCAGGTCGAAGTCGATCCTGACGTGCACGCAGCCGTCGCCGAAGTGCCCATAGGGGACGCCGGTGTAGCCGTGCTCGGTCAGCAGCGCGTCGAAGTCACGCAGGTAGCCCCCCAGCCGCTCGGGTGGCACCGCGGCGTCCTCCCAGCCCGACTGCCCCGGGGGGCTGGTCGCCCGGGACGCCAGACCGGCGCCGTCCTCGCGGATCCGCCACAGCGCCAGCTGCTCGACGACATCGGTCACCACCCGGGCGTCGAGCGCGGCGCCCGAGGCGACCACCGCGGCCGCCTTCGCCCGCGCCTCCGCCGCGGTTTCCGCGGTGACCTCCACGAGCAGCCAGCCGGCGCCCCGTGGCAGCGCCGGGGTCGTCGGGACCATCGCGGTGATGCGGTCGTCGATGCCCTCGCAGGCGACCGGCCGGTGCACCAGCAGCGCGGGTACGGCGTCGGCGGCGTCGGCCATCGACGGGTAGCCGAGCACCGCCAGCACCCGGTGGGGAGCGTCGACGACCAGGCGCACCGTGGCCGACGTCACCACCGCGAGCGTGCCCTCGGAGCCGACGAGGAACCGGTCGAGGGAGCGGCCGTTCTCGGGCAGCAGGTGCTCCAGCGCGTAGCCCGAGACCTGGCGGCTGAAGCGCCCGAAGCGGGTGCGGATCTCCGCCAGGTGGGCGTCCACGAGGGCCGCAAGCTCGGGGGCCGACGCGGAGGCCGGGGCGCCGTCCGCCCGGAGCGCCTCGAGGGCCACCACGTTGTCGGCGGTCCGCCCGTACCCGAGGGCGCGCGAGCCGCAGGCGTTGTTGCCGACCATCCCCCCGATGGTGCAGCGGGTGTGCGTCGACGGGTCGGGGCCGAAGCGCAGGCCGTGGCCGATCGCCGCCTGCTGCAGGGTCGCGTGCACCGTCCCCGGCTGCACCACCGCCGTGCGCTCGTCGGGGTCGATCGAGATCACCCGGTTGAGGTGCCGGACGGTGTCGACGACGATCCCGGCGCCGACGGCGTTGCCGGCGATGGAGGTGCCGGCCCCTCTCATCGTCAGAGGTACGCCGGTCTCACCGACGACCTCGAGCACCGCCCCGAGCTCGTCGGGGTGCTGGGGACGGACGACCACCAGCGGCGGCACCCGGTAGATCGACGCGTCGGAGGAGTACATGGCCCGTGCCAGCGGAGAGTCGT
>CADCUI010000064.1 GCA_902805845.1 uncultured Nocardioidaceae bacterium | reverse complement strand
ACGCGTGACCGTGCCGCGCGCCGCCAGCAGGAGGACGGTCGCCGGGCTCGGAGCGACGAGCCGGTCGAACCCCGGCAGATCTTCCGCGTCGGCGAACAGACCGGAAGCGTCCTGCCGTGCCGTCGTCCAGCGCGCCGTTGAGGAGAGGTCGACCGCGTAGAGCGGTGCACGGTCGAGCCTCGCCCAGGTGTTCTTCAGCTGGACGAACCCCTTGCGGAGAAGCCACTCGGAGATGGCTTGGTATTCGTCCGGGCGCGCCAAGAGGTCGAGGTCACGCCCTCCGGGAGGAGGGGACCCGACGACGAGAACGGGACGAGACGCGACGGCGTCGATTGCCGTCGCAACATGATCCTCACGTTCGGCAGCGGTCAACACGGCCCCCCCTCCGCGGCGCAGCGACGTCCCCCCCAGGGCGCGCTGAGAACACAGTACTGGACCAGTGCTCGGGTTAGAAGCCCGACGACTGCTCCTCTCCCCCAGTTCGACGCGGCCGTCGAGGATGGGCCAGGCAAGCTACCGGCGTGCCCGCTTCCTGGCTATCACCCTGGTGGCCGGAGTGCTCTTGCTCGGCACGAGCAGCGGCTTGAGGAACTGCCCGGTATGGCTGTCTGGACAGGCAGCCACCTCCTCGGGCGTGCCCTCCGCCACGACGAGCCCGCCCCGGCTCCCGCCCTCGGGGCCCATGTCGACGATCCAGTCGGCCGTCTTGATCACGTCCAGGTTGTGCTCGATCACGAGCACCGTGTTGCCCTGGTCGACCAGTCGGCCCAGCACCAGGAGCAGCTTGCGGATGTCCTCGAAGTGGAGCCCCGTGGTGGGCTCGTCCAGGACGTAGACGGTCCGCCCGGTGGAGCGCTTCTGCAGCTCCGTGGACAGCTTCACGCGCTGGGCCTCGCCACCGGAGAGGGTGGGCGCCGGCTGGCCGAGCCGCACGTAGCCGAGTCCCACGTCGACGAGGGTGCGGAGGTGCCGGTTGATCGCCGGCACGGCCTCGAAAAAGTCCACCGCCTCCTCGATCGGCATGTCGAGGACCTCGGCGATCGTCTTCCCCTTGTAGTGCACCTCGAGCGTCTCGCGGTTGTAGCGGGCTCCGTGGCAGACCTCGCACGGCACGTAGACGTCGGGGAGGAAGTTCATCTCGATCTTGATGGTGCCGTCGCCGGCGCAAGCCTCGCAGCGGCCGCCCTTGACGTTGAACGAGAACCGACCCTGCAGGTAGCCGCGCATCTTCGCCTCCGGCGTCGACGCGAACAGCTTGCGCATGTGGTCGAAGACGCCGGTGTAGGTGGCCGGGTTGGACCGGGGGGTCCGGCCGATCGGGGACTGGTCGACGTGGATGACCTTGTCGACGTTGTCCATGCCCTCGATCCGGCGATGCCGACCCGGCACGGTGCGCGCGTTGTAGATCCGCTTGGCGAGCGAGGTGTAGAGGATGTCGTTGACCAGGGTCGACTTGCCGGAGCCGCTGACACCGGTGACCGCGACGAACATGCCGAGCGGGAACGAGACGTCGACGCCGCGGAGGTTGTGCTCCTTGGCGTCGATGACGGTGAGCTCGCGCCCCGGCGTCCGTGGCCGGCGTACGTCGGGCAGCGGGATCGCCTTGCGCCCGGACAGGTAGAGCCCCGTCTCGGAGTCGGGGTGGGTCAACAGGTCCTCGACGGAACCCGAGTGCACCACCTGGCCGCCGTGCTCCCCCGCGCCCGGACCGATGTCGACCGCCCAGTCGGCCACCCGGATCGTGTCCTCGTCGTGCTCGACGACGATGAGGGTGTTGCCGAGGTCGCGGAGCCGCACCAGCGTCTCGATGAGGCGGTGGTTGTCGCGCTGGTGCAGCCCGATGGACGGCTCGTCGAGGACATAGAGCACGCCGACGAGACCTGCGCCGATCTGGGTCGCCAGCCGGATCCGCTGCGCCTCCCCGCCCGAGAGTGAGCCGGCCGGCCGGTCGAGAGAGAGGTAGTCGAGCCCGACGTCGAGAAGGAACCGGAGCCGCTCCTGGATCTCCTTGAGCACCCGCTCGGCGATCTGCCGCTCCCGCGGCGACAGGTCGACCGACCGCAGGAACTCTGCCGTCTCGTCGATCGACATCGCACAGACCTCGGCGATGTTCTTGTCCTCGATCGTCACGGCCATGGAGACCGGCTTGAGCCGCGAGCCGCGGCACACCGGGCAGGGGACCTCGCGCATGAAGCCCTCGAAGCGGTCCCGGCTGGTGTCGGACTCGGCTTCCCGGTGACGCCGCTCGATGTAGGGCCGGACCCCCTCGAACGCGGTGTAGTAGGAGCGCTCCCGCCCGTAGCGGTTCTTGTGGCGGACGTGGACCTTCGTCGGATGGCCGTCGAGGACCGAGGTGCGCGCCTTGGCTGGGAGGTCCTGCCACGGGGTGTCGAGGTCGAAGCCGAGCTCCTCGCCCAGGGCGCCGAGGAGCCGCTGGAAGAAGTCCGCGACGTGCGCGCCGGACCACGGGCTGACCACGCCCTCGGCCAGGGTGGCGGAGGGGTCGGTCACGACGAGCTCCGGGTCGACCTCCATCCGGGTGCCGAGCCCGTGGCACTCGGCACAGGCCCCGAACGGGGAGTTGAACGAGAACGAGCGCGGCTCGAGCTCGTCGGTGTCGATCGGGTGGTCGTTGGGGCAGGCCATCCGCTCGGAGAACTTCTGCTCCCGGTGCGGGTCCTTGGCGTCGAGGTCGACGAAGTCGAACACGACGAGCCCGCCGGCGAGGTTCAGCGCGGTCTCGACCGAGTCCGTCAGCCGTCGCTTGGCGTTCGACTTGCGCGCGAGCCGGTCGACGACGACCTCGATCGTGTGCTTCTTCTGCTTGTCCAGGGTCGGCGGCTCGGTCAGCGGATAGGTCTCGCCGTCGACCCGGACCCGGGAGAACCCCTGGGTCTGCAGCTGCCGGAACAGGTCGACGTACTCGCCCTTGCGGCCGCGGATGACCGGCGCGAGCACCTGGAACCGGGTGCCCTCCTCGAGCTGCATGACCCGGTCGACGATCTGCTGCGGGGTCTGGCGGGAGATCGGCTCGCCGCACGTGGGGCAGTGCGGCCGCCCGGCACGGGCGTAGAGCAGCCGGAGGTAGTCGTAGACCTCGGTGATGGTGCCGACGGTCGAGCGGGGATTCTTCGACGTCGACTTCTGGTCGATCGAGACCGCCGGCGACAGCCCCTCGATGAAGTCGACGTCGGGCTTGTCCATCTGCCCCAGGAACTGCCGGGCATAGGCGGACAGCGACTCGACGTAGCGGCGCTGCCCCTCGGCGAAGATCGTGTCGAACGCGAGGCTGGACTTGCCGGATCCCGACAGGCCCGTGAAGACGATCAGGGAGTCGCGCGGCAGGTCGAGGGAGACGTCCTTGAGATTGTGCTCGCGGGCCCCGCGGATGATGAGCTGGTCGGCCACCGGACTCCTGGGCTCCTGTCAGTCGGACGGTGCGGGGACGGCCTTCGAACACGCGTTCGCCATCCTAGCCGCCTGGCACAACAACGCCCTGCGCGGTTGGATGTGGCCATGCGGACCGAGCTCCCGAACCTCGACGAGACCGTCGTCGCGACCGCACGTTACCTGGAGGCGGTGACAGAACTGGACGAGGACGCGGTCCTTGCGCCCTCCCTGCTGCCTGGCTGGACGCGTGCCCACGTCATCGCCCACGTCGCCCGCAACGCCGACGCACTGACCGGGGTCCTCCGGGGCGCCCAGGCGGGCGAGACCCGCTGGATGTACGAGTCCCATGAGCAGCGCGACGCAGACATCGAGGCGGACGCTGCCAGGACGGCGGCAGAGCTCCTCGAGGACGCCGTCGCATCGGCCGGCCGGTGGCACCACGCCGCCAACGCGGTGCATGCCGCCGTGCTCGACGCGCCGGGGTGCCGGCTGCCCGGGGGCGAGACCTGGCCGGTACGCCGGGTCGGGACGATGCGCCGGACCGAGGTGGAGGTCCACCACGCCGACCTCGGCATCGGGTACACCGCGGCAGCCTGGCCCGAGGACTTCGTGACGGCGCTGATGCGACGGCGGGAGCGGGAGCTGTCCTCGGACGGCCCCGCCTTCACGTGGCGGGCGACCGACACCGGCGAGTCCTGGTCCAGCGGCGAGGGGCCCAGCGTCGAGGGCAGCGCGGCCGACCTCGTGTGGTGGCTGCTCGGTCGGGGGTCGGGTGCCGACCTCAGCAGCTCGACGGGGTCGCTGCCCCAGATCGGAGCATGGGCATGACCTACCACGGCAGGGTGACCCAGGGTGGTCCGCCGCAGGTGCGCGAGCTCGCCGAGCTCATCGTCACGAAGATGTCGGTCGGTGACTTCGACAACAACACCTACCTGCTGCGCTGCCGGCGCACCGACGAGCAGCTGCTGATCGACGCGGCCGCCGAGCCCGACGTCATCATGCGCCTCGTCGGGGACAGCGGCCTCGCCACGATCGTCACCACCCACCGGCACGCCGACCACTGGCAGGCGCTTGCCGAGGTGTCGTCGGCGACCGGCGCCGAGACCTGCGCCGGTGAGGACGACGCCGAGGGGATCCCCGTGCCGACCGACCACCCGCTTCGCGACGGCGACCGGGTCACGGTCGGCCAGAGCTCGCTCGAGGTCATCCACCTCGTCGGGCACACCCCCGGCTCGGTCGCCCTGCTCTACGACGATCCCGAGGGGTCCGCCCACCTCTTCACCGGTGACAGCTTGTTCCCGGGCGGAGTCGGCAACACCTTCGGCGACGCCGACAGCTTCAGGTCGCTGGTCCGCGACGTCCGCGCGAAGCTCTTCGACCGGTTGCCCGACGAGACGTGGTTCTACCCCGGCCACGGGAACGACTCGACAATCGGCGCCGAGCGCCCCTCGCTCGACGAGTGGGAGGCCCGCGGCTGGTAGCGACCCGCACCGGCTGACGAAGCCAGGGGTTCGCCGACATCATCGCGGGGTAACACCGCGCCGTGGAGGACACCGGCACCGGGTTCAAGGAGCTTGTCGGGCTGCTCGAGGAGTCGGCCGACGACGGAAGGTCGCGTCTGGTCCTGGAGGCGGCGGAGCGCCATCTCAATCCCGCAGGCACGGTCCACGGTGGGGTGCTCGCGTCGCTCGTCGACATGGCCATGGGCGACGCGGTCCGGAGCCTGACCGGCGACAGCGACGTGCCGGCCACCAGCCAGCTCACGGTCACCTACCTGCGGCCGGGAGGACCGGGCAGGCTGGAGGTCACCGCGAAGGTGCGCAAGCAAGGAGAGCACCTGACGGTCTGCGAGGCCGACGTCGAGCAGGAGGGCCGGGCCCTCGTGCACGCCCTCGCCACCTTCGCGGTGCTGCACCGCTGACCGGCGCGGCGCCCGGGATGCGTGCGACGGCGCCTCAGGCGTCGAGCAGCTCCAGCAGCCAGCCGCGCACCGGCCAGTCCAGCTCGGCGTGCGCGGACGGCGGCTCGCCCTCGAGCGCGCTCATGTACGCGAGCGCCCGGCCCAGCGCACCGGTACGGCGGGCGAGCCCGACCCAGCGGACGCGGTCGGCGTGCTCGCCGTACGCCCCGAACGGCTCCAGGTAGGCGTCCCGCACCCGGTGCACCCGCGGGTCGTCGATGCTGGTCCTCGCGTGCCAGGCGATCGAGTTGAGGGTGACCAGCATGGTCGCGAAGGGATGGGTCACCGTGGCGTCCCCCCAGTCCACGATGCGCGGGCCCGCCCGGCCCCAACAGATGTTCGAGGAGTGCAGGTCGTCGTGGTTGACCGAGAGCGGCACCCCCGAGGTCTCGAGCTCGGCGCACCAGGCGTCGTACGACGGCAGGACCTGGTCGAGCCTCGTCGCCTCCTCCGCGGTCAGGCCGCCCGCACGCACCGGCGTACGACGGAGCTCGTCGACCAGCTGCCGGAGCCGCCCCGGCATCTCGCCCGGAGGCAGCCAGCCGGTGCCGGTGGACCGCAGGGCATCGGCGTCCGCGGCGAGCTGGAGCTGTCCCCCGGCGTACCTGCCCAGCACGTCGGACCACCGGTCCCAGAGCTCATCGGGACCCGCGAGCGACCGCATGACCGGGCCGGCGTCGCGCATCAGGGTCCAGCCGCGAGCGGGGTCGACGGCGAGGACGTCGGGCACCAGGTCGGGAGCTCGCTGGGCGAGCACGACCAGCAGCGCGGGCTCGAAGAGGGTGCCGGGGCCGTTCACCTTGAACCACAGCGCGCCGGACGCCGTCTGGAACCGGATGGTGCTCGACCACGGGCGCAGGTGCGGCTGCTCGACCTCTCCGGTGATCAGCTCTCCGGCCGGCTCGGCGACCGAGCGCACCCAGGAGGTCACCTCGGCAGCGAACTCCCTCGACGTCCAGAGGTCGAGCGGCATGGACAGCTCCCTTCCGGCGGGTCAGGCCAAGGACTCCAGCCATGCGCGGTGCAGGTCGGAGAAGTGTCCGGGTCCGGCAGCGACGAGCTCGGCCGGGGTGCCGTCCTCCACGATGCGGCCGTGCTCCATGACCAGGACCCGGTCGGCGATCTCCACCGTGGAGAGCCGGTGGGCGATGATCAGCGCCGTGCGACCGGCGAGCACGGTGCGGAGCGCCCGCTGCACCAGCCGCTCCGACGGGATGTCCAGCGACGAGGTGGCCTCGTCGAGGATGAGCACCGCCGGGTCGGCGAGGAACGCCCTGGCGAAGGCCACCAGCTGGCGCTGCCCGGCGCTGAGCCGGCCGCCCTGGTTCGCCACGTCGGTCTCGTAGCCGGAGGGCATGGCGGTGATGAAGTCGTGCGCCCCCAGCGCGGTCGTCGCCCGGACGACGTCGGCCATCGTGGCGTCGGGCCGGCCGAACCGGATGTTGTCGGCGATCGTCCCCGAGAACAGGTAGTTCTCCTGGGTCACCATCACCACGGCGCTGCGCAGGGCGTCGGAGCGGATGTCGCGCATGTCGACGCCGTCGAGCAGCACCCGTCCTCCGCTGGGGTCGTAGAAGCGGGTGGCGAGCTTGGCCAGCGTCGTCTTCCCCGCGCCCGTCGTCCCGACGAGGGCGATCGTCTGGCCGGCTGGGACGGTGAGCCCCAGGTCGGGGAGCACCGGGCGCCCCTCCTCGTAGGCGAACCGCACATGGTCGAAGCGCAGCTCCCCCTGCACGCGCTGGAGCTCGACCGGGTGCCGGGGCTCGGGCACCCCAGGCTCCACCTCGAGGACGCCGGCCAGCTTGTCGAGGGCAGCCGAGGCGGACTGGAAGGTGTTGTAGAACTGCGAGATCTCCATCATCGGCTCGAAGAACTGCCGCAGGTAGAGCAGGAAGGCGGCGAGGACGCCGACGGTGACGTCACCGTTGTAGGCGCGGTATCCGCCGTACAGGAGCACGACGGCGATCGTGACGTTGCCGATGAGCCTGATGCCCGGCATGAACCAGGCGACCAGCCGGAAGGCGACGAGGTTGGCAGCCCGGTACTGGTCGTTGACGTCGTCGAAGATCTCCTGGTTCCGCGCCTCGCGGCGGAAGGCCTGCACCGCTCGGATGCCGCCCATCGACTCCACGAAGTGGACGATGACCAGGGCGACCTTCTCCCGGGTGACGCGGTAGCTCTGTGCCGACGCCTTCCGGAACCAGTTGGTCAGCCAGGCGAGGAACGGCCCGCAGAGAAGCGCGACCAGCCCCAGCTCGAGGTCGAGGAACAGCAGGATGCCGGCGGTGCCCACGAGGGTGAGCGCCGCGGTGACCAGGCCGTCGAACCCGGTCTCGAGCATCTCGTAGATCGCGTCGACGTCGGAGGTCTGGCGCGAGATCACCCGACCGGTCGTGTAGTCGTCGTGGAAGGCGGGGCTGAGGGCCTGGAAGTGCCGGAACACCCGGCTCCGGACGGTGAGAAGCACGTCCTGGCCGATCGCCCCCTGGCGTACCAGGAACCGGTTGCGGGCGACCGCCTGCAGGAGGGTCGCTCCCAGCACCAGGCAGACGATGAGCACGAGCGGCCGCAGGTCGTCGCGCTGCTGGATCGGCGGGATCCCGGTGTCGATGCCCTCCTTGACCAGGTAGGGGATCGAGAGCCGGGCGGCGTTCTCGACGAGGACCACCAGCACCAGCACCTGGAGCGCCCGCTTGTGCGGAACGAGCAGCTGCCGCAGCAGCTGCCCGGAGCCTCCTCCGGGCCGAGCCGGCCTCGCCTCGTCGGCCTCCTCGGCCGCGTCGACCTCCGCGACCCCCCGCCACCCGCCGCTCACGCCTCGACTCCTGCGGGGACCAGGTCGAGGTCGTCCTCGACCTCGGCGGCGAGCAGCTCCTTGTAGGCCGGCACGGTGGTCAGGAGCTCCCGGTGGGAGCCGACGTGGGTGATGGTGCCGCCCTGGAGCAGCGCGACCCGGTCGGCGAGCAGGACGGTCGAGGCGCGGTGCGCGACCACCAGACCGGTGGTGTCGGCCAGCACCCGCCGCAGCGCCTCCTCCACCAGCTTCTCGGTGTGGACGTCGAGAGCCGACAGCGTGTCGTCGAGCACGAGCACCTGGGGGCGTGCGATCACCGCTCTCGCCAGCGCCAGGCGTTGCCGCTGGCCACCGGAGAGGGAGAGCCCCTGCTCCCCGATCCTGGTGTCCAGCCCCCACGGCAGGTCGTGGACGAACTGCGCCTGGCTGACCTCCAGCGCGGCGGCGATCTCCTCCTCGGTGGCGTCCACCCGGCCGAGCGTGAGGTTCTCCCGGGCGCTCATCGAGAACAGCGTCGGGTCCTCGAAGGCCGTGGCGACCAGCGACCGCAGGTGCGGCAGGTCGAGGTCCCGCACGTCGACGCCGTCGATGGTGACGCGGCCGCCGGTCACGTCCCAGAGCCGCGGCACCAGCGCAGTGAGGATCGTCTTTCCCGAACCGGTGGCTCCCACCACCGCCACCGTCTCGCCGGGCGTCAGGTCCAGGTTGACGTCGCGGAGCACCGGCTCGTCGGGGGCGTCGGGAAACGCGAAGTCCACGTGCTCGAACCGCACATGGCCGCGCGGGTGCTCGATGAAACGTTCACCGCCGCGGATGGCAGGCACGGTGTCGAAGATCTCGAGGATCCGGGCGGCCGCCGTCATCGCCTCCTGCGCCATCGCCAGGATGACGCCGAGGGAGGCGACCGGCCACACCAGCGACAGCATGAGGGTGATGAAGGCGACCAGCTCACCGGGGGTGAGGTAGCCCCGTCCGACGCCGATGGCGCCGAGCAGCAGCACGACCACGACGGCGAGGTTGGGGATGACCTCGAGGAACGTCCAGAACCGCGCGGACAGCCGGACCTTCGCCATGCTGGTGCCGTGCACGGTCCTTGCCGCGCGCTCGTACTGCTCGGACATGTGGGCGCCGCGCCCGAAGGACTTGATCACCCGGATCCCGACGGCTCCCTCCTCCGACAGCGTCGCGAGGTCGCCCTGCTCGTCCTGGACCCGCCGGGACACCACGACGTACTGCTTCTCGAACCGCATGGACAGCCAGACGATCGGGACGGCGGCCGCGGCGACCACCAGTCCCAGGGGCCAGAACATCCGCAGGAGGACGATGGTCGTGGCCGTCACCTGGACGATGTTGATGACCAGGAACAGCATGCCGAAGCCGCTGAACCGGCGGATGGCCGACAGGTCCGTGGTGGCCCGCGACAGCAGCTGCCCGGACTGCCACCGGCTGTGGAAGCTCATCGGCAGCTGCTGGAGCCGTTCGTAGAGGTCGTGTCGCATCGCGGTCTCGACACCGAGCACGGCGTTGGACTGCACCCAGCGGCGCAACCAGATCAGCACCGCCTCGAGGACCCCCAGCGCGAGCGCGAGGAGGCCGAGCGGCAGGATGCCGTCCGACTCGTGACGTGCGATCGGACCGTCGATGAGCGCCTTGGTCACCAGCGGGATGCCGATGGCCAGCGCGACGCCACCCAGCGCGGCGGTCAGCATCAGCGCCAGCGCGGGGACGTGCGGACGGAGGTAGCCGCGCAGGCGCCAGAGCGAGTGCACGCCGGCGGGCGGCTGACTGTCGGGATCGGGTACGTCGGGTGTCGCGGGGGTGGAGGCCGACGAGGAAGACATGGAGGGACCACGATAGTTGGTTCCCCCACAGGCCACGAGACCGCCCGGACCCACGGGATCCGGCTCACCCGGTACGTCGAAGCGGTCCCCCGATCGGTGTCACCACGTGACACCGATCGAGGGATCGCCGACTCAGTCGGTGACGACGACGAGCACCTTGCCCACGGCGCCGTTCTCGACCGCCGCGTGAGCCTCGGCCGTCCGCTCCAACGGGAAGTGGTGAAGGGGCAGCCCCGCCTCCTCGCCCACCCGGACGGCGCCGTCGAGAACCGCGGCCGACACGTCCTCGACCGCCTGGAGCTTCCAGGTGTGCGGCGCGGTGTAGACGAGCACGAACTGCCAGCGTGCGTTGGGTGCCATGAGGCTCCGGACCGGCAGGGTGAGAGCCGCGCCGTCGTCGTCGGCGTACACGGCCACCGAGCCGTGGAGGCCGACCACCTGCGCGTCGATCTCGGCGTTCGCCGCGGCCGCCACCTCCACCACGGTGTCCACGCCTCTCGGCGCCAGGGCGCGGATCTCCGAGACGACGTCCTGCTGGGTGTAGTCGATGACGTGATCGGCACCGGCGCGGGCGGCGAGGTGTCCCTTGCGCGGGCTGCTCACCGTGGTGATGACGGTGGCATCGGACCAGCGAGCGAGCTGGATGGCGGCGTTCCCCACCGCGCCGGCCCCGCCGGAGACCAGCACCGTGCGCCCCTCCAGGGTGCCCGGACCGAGCCGGGTGGGGCCGCCCTCGGTGACGGTGAGGCAGCGGTGGGCGGTCAGGAAGGGCACGCCCAGCGCCGCGCCGAGGTCGAACGAGGCGCTGCCGGGGAGCAGCACCACCTGGTGCGCCGGCACCAACGCGTACTCCTGGGCCGTTCCCTCCGGCCGCTGGTCGGCGGCCTCCCAGACCCAGACCCGGAGCCCGTGCAGCGCCGCCTCGACGCCCTCCCCGACGGCGTCCACGACTCCGGAGCCGTCCTGGTCAGGCACCTGCGGTGGGTCGACCTTCGTCCCCGGCGACGCGCCGCGGCGAGACTTCCAGTCGGTCGGGTTCACGCCCGAGCGGTGGATGCGTACCCGCACCTCCCCCGGTCCGGGGTCGGCCACCGGCTTGTCGCTCAGGGTCAGGACGTCGGGGTCACCGGTGGCGGTGTAGGTGATGGCGCGCACGCGTCGACCGTAGCCCGTGCCTCCGGCACCCGGCCCCCGGTCTGCGCGTCCACGGCTATCCGGCGGCGGCCACCGGAGCGTCGGCGGGGACGTCCTGCTTCCGGGCGTTGATGACGAAGATCGCCACCAGCAGCCCGGCAGCAAGCAACATCGAGCCCCAGAAGAACGACACGTGGTAGCCGTTGATGAACGCCAGCGGCGCGAGGCGGTCGGCATCCGCCGGGTCCCGGAGGTTCTCCGCGAAGTAGCTGGTCACCCCGGCCGCGAAGAGCGTGTTCAGCAGGGCGGTGCCCAGCGAGCCACCGATCTGCTGGGAGGTGTTGAGCACCGCGCTCGCCACTCCAGCGTCATGGCTGCCGATCCCGAGGAGGGCCGTGCTGGAGGCCGGGATGAACACACCTGCCATCCCGATGCTCAGCAGCAGCTCGGCCGGGAGGACGTGCGACCAGTACGGGGTGTCCTGGCCGACCTGGGTGAGCAGGAGCATCCCGGTCACCGCGAGCGTCAGACCTGCGATGAGCAGCGGCCGAGGCCCGACGCGTGGCAGCAGCTGGGCCACGACGCCGGCGGTGAGGATGATGCCGGCACTGAAGGGAAGGAAGGCGAAGCCGGCCTGCAGAGGGGTGTAGCCCAGGTTGAGCTGGAAGTAGTACGTCAGGAACAGGAACATCGCGAACAGTCCTGCCCCGGAGAACAGGAAGATCAGGTACGAGCCGCCGCGGTTGCGGTGGAGCACGATGCGGAGCGGAAGCATCGGGTTCCTGGCCCGCCGCTCCCAGAGCACGAAAGCAACCAGCAGCACCACCGCAGCCGCCAGCCACGTCACCGTCGAGGGGTCGCCCCACCCCTGCACCGCCGTCGAGCTCGGGTCCTCGGGGTTCTTCGCCCGGGCGGCCTCGGTGAAGCCGTAGACGAGGGAGAAGAGCCCTGCGGTCGCGAGCAGCACACCTGGCACGTCGTAGCGGGTGTCGCCGTGTGCCTTGCTCTCGTGGACCAGCGGCAGAGCAGCCGCTGCGACGAGCAGGGCGACAGGAACGTTGACCCCGAGGCACCAGCGCCAGGAGGTGTACTCGGTCAGGACCCCTCCGACGATGAGACCGATGGCCGCTCCGCCACCGGAGAGCGCGCCGAAGACACCGAAGGCCTTGGCCCGCTCCTTCGGCTCGGTGAAGGTGACCGTGATGAGCGACAGTGCTGCCGGAGCCATCAGGGCGGCGAAGGCGCCCTGCAGCGCCCGGGCTGCGAAGAGCAGCTCCTGGTTGGGCGCGAGCCCTCCGACCGCCGACGCAGCCGCGAAGCCGATGAGCCCCAGGAGGAAGGTGCGCTTGCGCCCGGTGTAGTCAGCGATGCGGCCGCCGAGCAGCAGCAGCGAGCCGAAGGCGAGCGTGTACGCCGTCACCACCCACTGCCGGTCGGCGTTGCTGATGCCGAGCTCGTCCTGCGCAGAGGGCAGAGCGATGTTCACGATCGAGGCGTCGAGCACGACCATGAGCTGGGAGGCGGCGAGGACCGCGAGCGCCAGCCAGCGCCGCGGGTCCGGCTCCTCGGCTGCGCCGCGAACGGCTGGCGTCTCGTCTGCTGCGCGGGCTGAGTGGCTCACCGGTGTCTCCCTGGTCTTCGTGTGTCCGTCAGCCCGTCCCGAGTGAGCCAAATGAGGCTACAACCGACCCACCGACAAAACTGTTCCCGCCCTGGGCAGCCCGTCAGGATGTCTTGGTGGCGCCACCGCCGAACCCGCCGGCCGACGACCGGCCGCTCGTGATCTCCCTCCGCCTCGATGCCGCTGCCCAGGCCCGGTTCGAGCGGGAGCGCGCCGAGCTCTTCCCACCAGGTCGCACGCAGGTCGGCGCGCACCTGACGCTCTTCCATGCCGTCCCCGGCGCGCAGTACGACGCGGTGGTCGGCACCCTCGCCGAGGTCATCCGGCGGCCGCCGCTCGCGCTGCGCGTCACCGGCCTGAAGCTCCTGGGTCGAGGAGTCGCCTACGCGTTGGAGTCGCCCGAGCTGCGGCAGCTGCACGCGTCCTGGCAGCGGCAGTGGATGGCGCACCTGACACGCCAGGACCGGCAGCCGCTCCAGCCCCACGTGACGGTGCAGAACAAGGTGGCGCCGGAGACGGCGCGGGCCACGCTCGCCCGGTTGCAAGCCGGATTCATCCCCCTCGAGGTCCGCGGCACGGCGGTCGAGCTGTGGCGCTACGACGGCGGCCCCTGGACTCCGATCGAGGACTTCGGGTTCCGCGGATAGCGCCGCAGGCGCCGAGGCGTGGGCCGACCTCTGCGACGATGGCCGGGTGCCGGAGGTCAGAGGCGGTGCGTCCCGTCTGCATGCCGAGGGCGCGGGAGTGCCCGCCGTCGACGAGCTGGCGTCCCGGCCATGGGACTACCCGGGCGCGCGTGCGCCGTACACCGGCGTGCTGCACCGAGGCCGCTTTAGCCCGCTGGTGGCCTCGGACGTCGGCGGCGTCATCGGAGTGGCAGGCCGGCACCTGGTGGTGGCCGTCGGCTCCAACGCGTCGCCCTCGGTGATGCGGCGCAAGCTCGAGCGCGGTGGAGTCAACAGCACGGTGGTGTTCCTGCTGGGGACCGTGAGCGGGCTGCGGATCGGGCACAGCGCCCACGTCAGCATGGGTGGGTACGTCGCCGCCACGCCGGTGCGGGCTCCGGGCGACCGAGATCGGCCGGTCGTCGCCCTGCTGCTCGACGAGGAGCAGCTCGAGTGCCTCGACCTCACGGAGCCGAACTACGAGCGGGTGCTCGTGCCGGCGGAGGTCTGCCGGCTCGACCTGGAGGGCGGAGCGCGACCCGACGGCTTCTCGGTCTACGTCTCCCGCTGGGGCGCCCTGGTGGATGCCGGCGGCACCCCTGTCGGTCTGACGACCCAGGAGGCGTTGTTCGACTGGGTCCGGAGCAGGTGTCCTCGCGTCGCTGAGCTCCTCGGCCGTTGGCCGGACCTGCCCGCCACGATGCGGGCACTGGCCGGCGATCCCGGGCTGCGAGTCCGGGTGAGAGAGCTCCTGGAGGCCGACGGCTGCTCCGGACCCACAGGCTTCTCAGCGGGGTAGGCCCTGCCGATCAGCCGACGGTGCCCGGAGTGTCGGTCCCGTCGACGATGCGGCGCAGGACCCAGGCGACGCTCGGCGCCTCGGTCGGACACCGACCGCCCTGCCAAGCAAGGGCCATCAGCGGGACGCGGTCCGGAGCGGTAGACATCATCGTCGCCCGCCAGACGGCACGGTCGCCACGCGAGCAGGCGTAGCCACTGTGGACGTCGGTGACCAGCCGCCCTCGCCGGAGGGAGTACCTGCCCTCCACCGCCCGCTGCTCGTCGAGGAACATGAGCCCCTCCGGGTCGGCGACGAAGGTGCCGTCGCGGTGGAACCGCCAGAGCAGGGCACCCTCGAGGTCACTCGAGCTGAAGGTGTCGTCGAGCATCCACATGCCGATCAGGTCGTCAGGACGCGCGGGTCCTCCTGACGCGCACAGCGCCTGCTGGTAGTCCAGGAGCCTCCTGCCCTCGCCGGCGACCTCGACGGTCCGGCCGTACCTCTCGCCGTCCTCCTGCAGCGTGAGCCGCGCGGTCGACAACGCGGCGGGGACGCCGGTGAAGCAGTCCGGAGGAGCCGCGAAGTGCAGCGATCCCCATGCGCCAGGTCTGAGCACGGCAGGCTCGAAGTCGACGAGGTCCGTGGGGAGCTGCTCGAAGCGGAGGCCGGTGACGGTGACGTCCTCGTCGCCCCGATTCAGCAGCCGAAGGGCGAACTCCGGGCCGTGCCCGCCGAGCTCGTCGGTGGTCTCTACGGCGCCGGCTTGGATGTCGAAGCCGGGTAGGTCAGGGGCGGACACGCCGTCGGACGCGTCGCCGCGCCAATCGGGCACGAGACCCAGCACGAGGCCGACGACCAGTCCCACGAGAGCGGCTGCAAGCCAGGTCCGGGTCAACGAGCGCGAACGCTCCGGCGGGCCGAACGACATCGTGTCGTGGTGACCCCCACTTGGGTCCCACCTGCTCACCCGTCGAGGATACGCCCGCGTCGCTTCCTCCGGCGCCTGCATACGCCGTTGACGTAGACCATTGACGCCGTACCGACCGGTCGGTATGTTCCCGGCATGACCACGGCGAGCGCTCCAGCACCGGCTCGACGGGGACGTGCGCGGCTCCGGCTCCTCGACGCGGCCGTCGACCTCATCCGGGCTCGGGGGCTGCACGCCACCACGGTGGACGACCTGTGCTCCGAAGCCGGCGTCACCAAGGGCGCGTTCTTCCACCACTTCGAGACCAAGGAGGCGCTCGCCGTCGCGGCCGCCCAGCACTGGCACGAGACCACCGGTGAGCTGTTCGCGAACGCCGACTACCACGCCCACGCCGACCCGCTCGACCGGATCCTCGGCTACCTCGATCTCCGCGTCGTGCTGACCGAAGGCACCACCGAGGAGTACACCTGCCTCGTCGGCACCATGGTGCAGGAGGCCTACGCCAGCAGCCCCGCCGTCCGCGCCGCCTGCGAGGCGACCATCTTCGGGCACGCGACCTTCCTCGAGCCGGAGTTCCGCGAGGCGATCTCACGCCACGGCGCCCCGGCAGGAGTCACTGCACGCAGCCTCGCGATCCACACCCAGACCGTCCTGCAGGGGGCGTTCGTGCTCGCGAAGGCATCCGGTGACGTGGCCGTCGTCCTCGACTCCATCGAGCACCTGCGCCGCTACGTCGAGCAGCTCTTCCGTCCCGCCGCCATCACCACCACCGCCACCACCACCACCGCCACCACCAAGGAGTAGTCATGTCCGACCAGGCCGACCTCACGCAGAACCCGCCCCTCGCGCCCCACCTGGTGTGCGCCGGCGCCGCTGAGGCGATCGACTTCTACGTCCGCGCGTTCGGCGCCGAGGAGGTCATGCGCCTGCCAGGTTCCGACGGCAAGCTCATGCACTCCTGCGTCCTCATCAACGGGTCGCCGGTCATGATCGTCGACGAGAGCATCGACTGGGGGCTGCGCGGCCCGCTGTCCCTGGGCGGGTCGCCGGTCACCCTGAATCTCGGGGTGCCCGACGCGGACGCGTGGGCCGACCGGGCGGTCGCCGCCGGCGCCACCCTGGCCATGCCGGTGTCCGAGCAGTTCTGGGGCGATCGTTACGGCGTGGTCGTGGATCCCTTCGGCCACCAGTGGGCACTCGTGACCCCGGTCCGGTCGCTGAACCAGGAGGAGCTGGCCGACGCGATGGCCGCCACGACCCCGACGACGGGCTGAGTTGACGTCGTCACCGGCCGACCGCCGTACGCCGAGGCCCGCCCTCCCGATAGCCTGACGGCCTCATGATCGAGCTACGCACCCCCACCGAGATCGAGCAGATGCGTCCGGCGGGGCGCTTCGTGGCGGAGGTCATCACCGCGCTGTCGCAGGCGGCCGACGTGGGAGTCAACCTCCTCGAGCTCGACGCCCTCGCGCACGAGATGATCCGGGCGCGCGGGGCGGAGTCGTGCTACATCGACTACCACCCGTCGTTCGGAGCCAGCCCCTTCGGCAAGGTGCTCTGCACGTCGGTCAACGACGCCGTGCTGCACGGCCTCCCCCACGACTACGTCCTCCGGGACGGCGACTTGCTCAGTGTCGACTTCGCTGCGTCGGTCGACGGCTGGGTCTCGGACTCCGCCCTCAGCGTGGTCGTCGGCGCGCCGCGGCCCGAGGACGTCCGGCTGATCGAGACCACCACCCGGGCGCTGGAGGCCGGCATCGCGGCCGCCGAGGCGGGCCGGAAGATCGGTGACATCTCGGCGGCCATCGCCACGGTGGCGCGGGGCGACGGCTACACGATCAACACCCAGTTCGGTGGCCACGGCGTGGGGAGGACCATGCACGGTGACCCGCACGTGCCCAACGACGGCCGCGCCGGACGGGGTTACCCGTTGCGCCCGGGCCTGGTGATTGCGATCGAGCCGTGGTTCCTGCACGGCACGGACCAGATCTACACCGACCGCGACGGGTGGACGCTCCGCAGTGCGGACGGGTCGCGCGGCGCGCACATGGAGCACACGATCGCGATCACCGAGGACGGGCCACTGGTCCTCACCTCCCGCAACTGATCCACCCCCTCCGCCGAGCCGCCCACGATGTCTGCTCGAGCCGCCCACAATGTCCGGGCGAGCCGCCCACAATGTCCGGGCGAGCCGCCCCTCATGCGGGACGGAACGGCGCTGACGCCCGCCGAACCTGACGGCCGGGTGGCTCCCCGTGTCACACTCCCCCGTGACCACTGCTCGGACGGTCCCCGTCACCGTGGAGATGGACGGTGACGAGCTCGACGCCGAGGACGCTTGGCACAGTGCCCGCAGGATCGGCGTACGACGCCTCGTGGTCGACTCCTTCGTGCGCTACCGCTACGGCGACGGCTTCACCAACAGCCGGGCGCTCGCCCTTCAAGCGGCGTTGGCCGTCGTGCCGTTCTTCCTGGCGCTGACCGGGCTGGCCGCCGACATCGACGAGGAGCGTCCGGCGCGGGTTCTCGCTTCGACGATCGAGGCAGTCTCACCTGGTTCGGCCGGGCAGGACGCCCTCGCCGAGGCCGTGACAGGCGGCTCGTCGAGCGAGGAGGCGGGTGAGCTGGCCCTCGGATTCGGACTCGCCTTCGCCCTGCTCTCCATGACGACCGCGATGGCCCAGGTGGAGCGGGGGCTGAATCGCATCTACGGCATCCGCCGTGACCGTCGCGCGCTGCCCAAGTACGGCCGCGCGGCGGTCCTGACCGCCGTGCTTGCGCCGGCGATGGGTCTGGGGTTCCTGCTCCTGGTGGCTGGAGGCCCGTTCGCCGACGCGATGGCCGAGAACTACGGCTGGAGCGAAACCACAGTCACCTGGTGGAACGACGGACGCTGGCCGGTCGGGCTTCTCCTGCTGGTCTTCGTCATCGCGGTGCTGCTCGACCACGCACCTCGACGACGCCAGCCCACGCTGAGCTGGTTGGCGCTCGGGTCCGGCATCGCGGTCACGCTGACGATGCTGGCGACCGGACTGCTCGCCGCCTACGTCCAGCTCAGCGACTCGTTCGGAAGCACCTACGGACCGCTCGGCGGCGTGTTCGCACTCCTGCTGTGGTCGCTGATCACGGCGAACGCCTTCTTCTTCGGGGCGGCCGTGTGTGCGCAGCTGGAGGCCTGCCGCGCCGGGTCGCACGAGCCGGCGTACGCCGACCCTGGGCTGCCGCATCGTGCCCAGGTCTCCGGCTGAGCCGACGGCGGGACCTGCACCGAGGGCGGCTCGGCCAGACACCGAGGGCGGCTCGGCCAGACACCGAGGGCGGCTCGGCCAGACACCGAGGGCGGCTCGGCACGGATCAGGCCGTGCGCTGGAACTCCAGCACCCGCCCCATCGCCCGGTAGCCGAGCTCCTCGTTCACCCCGATCATCCGGTCGTTCGACTCCGCGTTCCAGGTGTCGATGGTCTCCAGCTGGGGCTCGGCCTCGCGCAGCCACAGGTTCATCCCGCTCTTCAGGAACAGGCCCAACCGGTGACCGCGGTGGTCGGCTACGACGGACGTGTCGTGCTGGTCGCCGATCGTCGGCCGCTCCTCCTCGACGGCGACCACCGTGTGACCGGCAAGCGCCCCAGTCTCCCGGTGGCGGGCGACCAGCCGGTAGAGCCGCTGGCCACGCGACAGCTGCGCCGTCTCGTAGTTGCGGATCCGTTCCGGCGCGAAGTTCTCGTCCTCGATCTCGAGGTCGTCGAGCGGTGCGTCGTTGATCGACGCGCTCATCTCGGCAACGGCGGGCAGCAGGTCGTCGGGCGTGCGGCCGAGGACCCGCACCAGCTCGTACGCCGCAGCAGCCGTGCGCGCCTCGTCGTGCAGCTTCTCCACGCGGTCGAAGGCGACCTCGGCCAGATGCTGCCGGCGGTTGATCGCCTGGGACTTCTTCACGAAGCCGTGCTTCTCGGCGAACGGCACGCCCGGTGTGCCGTCCCACGCGTCGGTACCCAGCTTGGGGCGACCCATCTCGGTTGCCATCGCGACCAGCCGCTCGAGCATTCCGGTGCCGTGTCCTCGGCGACGGGCGTCCGGGTGGACGGTGACGCCGAGCCATGCGAGGTCGAGATTGTCCCACTCGCTGGTTTCCACGACGCCGAGCGTCACCACGCGTCCGTCGACCACGCCGGCGAGGCGGCGTCCCGGCTCGAGGTCCCAGCCGTAGCGCATCCGCCCCACCATGCCGACCACCGTCGTGGAGTGCTCCCAGGGCGAGTCGACGGCCTGGGCGGCGTTCACGAGCTCGACGGCGGAGGTCACCGTGGTGAGGTCCTCCGGCCGCAGGTCGATGAAGTCCATCCCGCTAGCGTGCCGGTCAGGCGTCAGGCCGCCAACCGGTTTTCCCGACCGGTCACTCGACCGGTCACTCGCCCGGTCGCTCGACCGGTGACTCGTCACCGGGCCGCTCGTGGTCGCGGAACCGCACGACGACCTCCTCGAAACCCTTGTGCCGCTGCGCCTTCGCGTAGCTGTCATAGGCCCGTCGGTCGGCGTCGGTCAGGTCGACGGCGTCGGTGAACGGCGTCAGCAGCGCTCGCGGATAGAGGCGCCGGTCGGCGACGACGTTGACCTCGAGTCCGAGCACGGCGAACGTCGACGCGAGATAGATCAGCGCGAACAGTCCCAGGACCAGCGCGAACACGCCGTTCATCTCGTTCGCCACGGTGATCACCCTGCGCACGTACTCCCCGCCGACCAGCTGGAGCCCGTGCCACAGGACCGCGATGACGAGGCCACCGGGCAGCGAGGTCCGGAACGACGGCCGCCGGGTCGTGGTGAAGCGCATCATGAGGCTCAGCACCGTGGCCGTGAGCGCGAGCGAGAGGAGCGTCCCCAGCCAGCGCAACCACTCGTCCAGGCCCAGTCCCAGGGCGTCGAGGTTGCTCGCGAACCCGGACAGGGCCGTGATCGTGACGACGGTGACTCCCGCGAGCGCAAGCATGAGAAGGCTCCTCGCCCGCCCGACGAAGGGGTTGAGCCGGCTGTTCTTCGGCACCGCCCAGACCTCGTTGAGGGCGTTCTGCGCCGCCTGCCCGAGACCGAGCATGCCGTAGAGGGACGCCAGCGAGCCGATGACGACGGCGGACGCGCTGCCGCGGATGCCCTCCGGCCGGCCGAGCTGGCTGCCGACGATGGGGAACTGGCGCAGGGCCGAGTCCAGCAGGTCCTCCTGGAGATCACGGTTGCCCTGCAGCAGGAAGCCGAGCAACGAGGAGGCGATGAGCATCAGCGGGAAGATCGCGATGAAGGTGTAGTAGGTCAGGATCGCGGCGAGGTAGGGGCCCTGGTCGTCGAAGTACTTGTAGATCACCGCCAGGGGAAAGCCGACCACCTTGTTGCGGCGCTGGAAGGCGTCCACGCGGTCCACGGTCCCTGGCACACCGGCACGCTACGCGAACGGTGCCACTATGGAGCCGTGCCACTCGCCGCTGCGGCCCCCGCGTCCCTCGCCTGGGGCGACCCTCGGGGCCGTTGGGTCATGGCAGCCACCGTGCTCGGGTCCGCGCTGACCTACATCGACGCAACCGTGATCAACATCGCGCTGCCCCGGATCGGCAGCGACCTCGACATCGGCAGCGCCGGACTGACCTGGGTGGTCAACGCCTATGCCCTGACGCTCGCCGCCCTGGTGCTGCTCGGTGGATCACTCGGCGACCGCCTGGGGCGCAGGGCGGTCTTCACGGCCGGCGTGGTGGTGTTCGCCGTCGCCTCGGCGCTGTGCGGCTTCGCTCCCAACGAGGCCACGCTGATCGGAGCGCGTGCGATCCAGGGCATCGGCGGGGCCATGGTGGTCCCCGGCAGCCTGGCGATCCTCCAGGCGTCGTTCTCCGCCGGCGACCGGGCGCGCGCGATCGGCGCCTGGTCCGGGCTCACCGGCGCCGCCGCCGCGGTGGGTCCCTTCCTCGGCGGATGGCTGGTGGAGGTCGCGTCCTGGCGGTGGGTGTTCCTGATCAACCTCCCGGTCGCCGTCCTGGTCATCGTCGTGAGCCGTCGCCACGTGCCCGAGTCACGAGACCCCGATCTGGGGGACAGGCTCGACGTGTCCGGCGCGGTCCTGCTCGCAGGCGCTCTCGGAGCCGTCACCTACGGGCTCACCGCGCTCTCCGACGAGGGCTCGAGCGCGGTGGCCGCCCTGGCCTGGCTCGCCGCGGGGGTGCTGCTCGGCGCCACGTTCCTGGTGCGGGAGCAGCGGGCCACGGACCCCCTCCTGCCGCTGGACATCTTCCGCTCACGGCTGTTCACGTGGTCCAACGTCGTCACGCTCGCGGTGTACGCCGCACTGGGTGCGCTCTTCTTCTCCCTGGGACTGGTCCTCCAGGTGGGAGCCGGGTTCTCGCCCCTGGCTGCGGGGCTGGCGCTCCTTCCTGCGACCGTGATCATGCTCGTTTTCTCGGCGCAGGCCGGAGCGCTGATGGCCAGAGTCGGCCCACGGATCCCGATGACGCTCGGGCTCGCCCTGTGTGCGCTCGCGGTCGGACTCCTCGACCGGGTGGACCAGCAGACCGACTACGTCGTCGACGTGCTGGCGCCGACCACGCTCCTCGGGGCCGGGCTCACCCTGTTCGTCGGCCCGCTCACCGCCACGGTGCTCGCCGCCGCGCCGGACGCGCACGCTGGGCTGGCGAGCGGCGTCAACAACGCCGTCGCGCGGACCGCTGCCCTGTTGTCGGTGGCCGCGCTGCCGTGGGTCAGCGGGCTCGGTGGGAGCGGGCTGCTGGACAGCGACCGGGTCCTGGACGGGTTCTCGGTCGTCGTCTGGGCCTGTGTCGGCCTCCTGGCCGGAGGAGCCGTCATGTCCGCTCTCACCGTGACCGACCACGGGCCGGTCCGGGGCGCCGACCGACCCACCGGGAGGGGCGCCAGGTGGTGGGTCACGAAAGCACGCCCGGCCACGCGGTTCTGCTCACTGACCACCCCGCCGGTCGAGGTGCCGGCGGCACCTGTCGACGAGGAGCGAGCGCCTGCCGAGTCCACCGGATGACGTGAGGCACGGCAGACATACCGTGTCCCCATGGATGGCAACGGCGACGTGGGAGACCTCCACCTGGCGACGGTGGTCGTGAACGTGCAGGACATGCGGCGCGCGGTCGAGTTCTGGTCAGCCGCCCTCGGGTACCGCCCCCGCGAGTCGGAGTGGGACGACGGGTTCATGATGGTCGTCGACCCACAGGGCGTGCGTACGCCGCTCTCGCTCCAGCTGACCGACAGGCCGTCGGAGCCCCCCGTACGCATCCACGTCGACCTCTACACCAGCGAGCAGGAGCGCCATGTCGAGCGGCTCTGCGCGCTCGGCGCGAGCCGTGTCGCGGACTGGCCCTATCCCGACGACGCCGACTTCATCGTGCTGCGTGACCCGGACGGCAACGAGTTCTGCGTCATCGACCACGCGGAGCTCTGACCGTGCCGGCTGAGTCGTGGGGAACCTCATACCTGCGGACGTGCCAGCCCCTCCGAGCCCGCTGCTAGCGTCCGGGGATGCGCAGCGCCAAGGACTTCTTCCGACCGCTCGCGGTGGGCGCGCCGGAGCCTCTGCGCGAGATCCCCGCCCGTCCCAGCCGTGCCCTCCACTTCTTCGACCCGTCGAACGAGAAGATGGCGGCCAAGGTCCCCGGCATGGTCGGCACGGCGGACGTCCTGCTCGGCAACCTCGAGGACGCGGTGAGGGCCGACAACAAGGTCGCTGCCCGCGAGGGACTCCTGCGCATCGCGCGCGAGACGGAGTTCGCGGCCACCCAGCTGTGGACCCGGGTGAACGCCCTGGACTCGCCGTGGTTCCTCGACGACATCACCACGCTCGTCCCCGCGATCGGCGACAAGCTGGACGTGGTGATGATCCCCAAGGTCCAGGGCGCCGAGGACATCCACTACGTCGACCGGCTCCTCGCCCAGCTCGAGGCGAAGGCCGGTCTGAGACGGCCGCTGCTGGTGCACGCGATCCTCGAGACCGCTCGTGGCGTGGCCAACGTCGAGGAGATCTGCGGCGCCAGCCCCCGGATGCAGGGTCTCTCGTTGGGCCCGGCAGACCTCGCCGCCGACCGGCGGATGAAGACGACACGGGTCGGCGGCGGCCACCCCGGGTACCTGGTGCGGCAGGACCCCGAGTCCGCGGACCCGGAGGCGATCCGGTCGACGCAGCGGACGACGTACCAGCAGGACCTGTGGCACTACACCATCGCGCGGATGGTCGACGCCTGCGCGACACACGGGATCTTCCCCTACTACGGACCGTTCGGTGACATCGCGGACCTCGTCGCCTGCGAGGACCAGTTCCGCAACGCCTTCCTCCTCGGCTGTGTCGGCGCCTGGTCGTTGCACCCCACGCAGATCGAGATCGCGCACCGCGTCTTCTCACCGTCCGTCGACGACGTGCGCCACGCCCGCCGGGTGGTGGCCGCCCTGCAGGTCGACGGGGGCGACGGCACCGGCGCGGTGATGCTCGACGGCAAGATGGAGGACGACGCCTCCCTCAAGCAGTGCCTGGTGATGGTGGAGCTGGCCGAGCAGCTGGCGAAGGTCGACCCGGCGCTCGCCGAGCAGTACGCCGCCCTCGAGATCGACCCATGAGCGGCGACAGCGTCTTCCGTCCCCGCCGCTCGGTCCTCTACCTGCCCGCCTCGAACGAGCGAGCGCTGGAGAAGGCCAAGACGCTGCCGGCCGACGCGCTGATCCTGGACCTGGAGGACGCCGTCGCCCCCGACGCGAAGTCCGGGGCCCGGGACAACGCGTGCGGGGCGGCGTCCTCGGGCGCGTACGGGCGGCGCGAGCTCACGATCCGCGTCAACGGCATGGACACCGAGTGGCACGCCGAGGACATGGAGGCGGCTTGTGCGGCTGGTCCGGACGCCATCGTGGTGCCGAAGGTGAGCAGCGCACAGGCGGTGCTCGACCTCGTCGAGACCATGTCGCGCCACGGCGCGCTCCCCCAGACCCGGCTCTGGGCGATGATCGAGACGCCGTACGCCATGCTGCACGCCGAGGAGATCGCCTCCGCCTCCGACATCCTCACCGTGCTGGTCATGGGAACCAACGACCTGGCGAAGGAGCTGAACGCCGAGCACGTGCCCGGTCGAGGGCCCCTCGTGACCGGTCTCGGCCTCGTCCTCCTCGCCGCCCGGGCCACCGGGAAGGCGGTCGTCGACGGCGTCTACAACAACGTCAAGGACACCGACGGTTTCCTCGCCGAGTGCCGCCAGGGGCGGGAGATGGGGTTCGACGGGAAGACGCTGATCCACCCGGGTCAGGTGGCGGGCGCGAACGAGGCCTTCGCGCCGTCGGAGCGGGCCGTCGAGGACGCTCGCGGGGTGCTGCACGCATGGGACGAGGGGCGCGGCGCGGGAGTCGTGACCTACAACGGCCGCATGGTCGAGAACCTGCACGTCGAGTCCGCCCGCCGCACCCTTGCCCTGCACGAGGCCATCACGGCGTTGGAGTCCGACCACGGCTGAGCGCCAGCCACCGGTCCTGCCCTTGGCCGCGGTCGCCGTGACCCTCGTGCTGTGGGCGTCGGCGTTCGTGGCGATCCGGCACCTCGGTGAGTCCTTCTCCCCCGGAGCGCTGTCGCTCGGCCGGCTGCTGGTCGCCTCACTGGCGCTCGGAGCGGTCCTCGTCGCCCGCGGTGGCTGGCGAGGGCCGTCCCGTCCGGACTGGGGCAGGTTGGTCGTCATCGGCGTGCTCTGGTTCGGGCTCTACAACGTGGCTCTCAACGCAGGTGAGCGCCGCGTGGACGCGGGCACGGCCGCCATGCTGATCCAGCTCGCTCCCGTGCTGGTCGCGATGCTCGCGGCGGTCTTCCTGCATGAGCGGCCGACCCTCGCGCTCGGCGTGGGACTGCTGGTGGCGTTCCTCGGGGTCGTGGTGATCGCCAGCGCCACGTCGGAGGACGCGGGGCGAGACGTCGTCGGTGTGGCGCTCTGCCTCGTCGCGGCCGCGGCGTACGCCGTCAGCCTGGTGGTGCAGAAGCCTCTGGTCGCCCGGCTCCCGGCCATCCAGGTGACGTGGATCGCCTGCACCGTCGGCACGCTCTCCTGCCTCCCGTTCACCGGGTCCCTCCTGGACTCGGTGGGGTCGGCGAGCGCCGTGGACCTGTGGTGGGTGGTGTACCTCGGGCTGTTCCCGACCGCGGTGGCGTTCTCGACGTACGCTGTCGCGCTCAAGCACATGAGCGCGGGGAACCTCAGCGTCACCACCTACCTGGTGCCGCCGATCACTGTCCTGCTCAGCTGGCTGGTCCTGTCGGAGGCGCCGCCGACACTGGCGTACGTCGGAGGGGCCCTGTGCCTGCTGGGCGTGGCAGTCACCCGCCGCCGCCCTCCGGACCGCGGCACCGCTGCCGCACCAGCCGTCGGGAAGGAAGCGTCGACGTGACAGTCTCGGGGGGGCCGCTGGCCGTCGGACCCCTCACCCACGCCCACGCGCTCGACATCTGCACCTGGCGCTATCCGCCGCCCTACGACTGCTACGACATGACCGGCTCCGAACCCCAGGCGTTGATCGACAGCGGGTTCCACGCCGTCACCGTCGGGGACCGGCTTGTCGGGTTCCGCTCCTTCGGCACCGACGGGCAGGTCCCAGGGTGGGACTACGACGCGTCTGCGCTGGACACCGGTGGCGGTCTACGGCCCGCTCTCGTCGGTCAGGGGCTGGGCCGTGAGGCGATCGCCGCGGGACTGGCCTTCGGGCGGGAGCACCTCGCGCCGCCGGCGTTCCGGGTCACCGTGGCCTCGTTCAACACCCGGGCGCTGCGGACGGTCGAGTCGCTGGGGTTCCGGCGCGTCGGAGGGTTCACGGCGACGCGTGACGGCCGGAGCTTCGAGGTCCTGGTGCGGCCAGAAGCCTGAGGCGACGGAGCCATCGGCCGCGGACCCGGTGCCGGCTGGGGTGCCCAGCAGGGTCTGCGAGGCGATCGTTCGCACCCGGCTCGTCCGGTGAGGAGGTCACCTGGGCCAGCCGTTCGTGGAGCCGCGCCCGGACGTCGTCGGGCTCGAGCTGCACCCGTTCGCGCCGGTCCCGGGCGAGAATGACTCCCGTGGCAGTGACGCCGGCGAGCCCGGCGAGACCCAGGACCTTCCAGAGCTTCATGGACAGGAGCTCCTTCCTTGGCTGACGCGGTGCTGAGCCTAGACGCGGCGGCAGAGCTCACCCGCACCGGTGACCTCTGGCTCTTCCGGGGTTTCTCGGCGGCGGACCAGGCGATCCGCACCGTGACCAACGCGCCGGTCAACCACGTCGGCATGGCGGTGGTGCTCGACGACCTGCCGCCGCTCCTGTGGCACGCGGAGCTGGGGAAGTCGCTCCTGGACCTGTGGTCGGGGACCCACCACCGCGGCGTACAGCTGCACGACCTGCGGTCCGCGGTCGAGGTCTGGTCGCACCGCTACGGGCAGCAGGCGTGGCTGCGCCAGCTGGAGTCGCCGGTCACCCGGGAGATGGAGGACGGTCTTCTGCGGACCATCGCGAGAATGGACGGCACCCCCTTCCCGTCGACAGCGGCGCTGGCCGGTCGGTGGGTCCGCGGCCGCCTGCGACAGGCGGCGCCGGTGGAGTACACCTATTGCGCCGAGGTGGTGGCCGGCACCTACCAGTCGATGGGGCTCCTCGGGACCGAGCGCCCGACGAACTACTACGACCCGGGCAGGTTCTGGTCGGGAGACCGACTGGAGCTGGCCGGGGGGGCACGGCTGGGTGCGGAGATCCGGGTCCGCGTGCCGCCGGGGAGCGCCGTCGCCCGAAGCGCCGGCACTCAGGAGTCGTACGGCGCCGAGTGAGGCACCACTCCCGCAGCATCTGAGGGCCACCGACTCACACCGTCGGGCCGCGCTGGTTGAAGCCGTAGACGCGGCCGTCGGGTCCGCGGAAGTGCCCGTAGGCATAGTGGATCTCAGGCATGTGGACGATCCCGCCCAGCAGCTCGATGCCGACCGCTGACAGCTCGGCGCCGGCGGCCTCGATGTCGTCGACGCGGAAGCCGAAGGCGATGGCGTCGTTGAAACCGTAGTCGGGCACGTTGGTCGGGGCGTACAGCTCGACCATGGACCCGTCGGGAAAGTGCACCATGGTGAACCCGGGCGCCTCGACGCCGATCCGGGCCCCGAAGGTCTCCGAGTAGAGCTTCTTGGTGGCGGCATGGGCGTCGTCGTCGACGGTGACGGCGTGCCAGGTGATGCCCGTGACGTTCATGGCGGGTGGTTCCTTCCGTGGTCAGGTGCCGTTGCAGTGTCAGACGTGGATGCGTGTCCCCCATCATGCGCGCCATCGGCCCCCCGAGGGACCCTGCGGTTTGGCGCCCGCCGGTGAGCGGTATGGCTTTCACGTGGCTCTCGCGCGCGTGCGCCGGAGCCCCGAGGGGGAGGGCCCGCGATGAGCGTTGGCGATCGTTCGAAGCAAGGCGCGCGGGACGCGGCGCGCAGCAACGTCCTTGACCGCGGGGTGCGGCTGGGAATCGTTGCCTACGGAGTCACCCACCTGATCATCGCCGCGACGGCCCTGCCGCTGGCGTGGGGTGACCGGAGCAGCGGCAGCGCGTCGCAGGAAGGCGCCTTCGCCCAGATGTCGCAGCAGCCGCTGGGGGACGTGCTCCTCACGGGTGTGGCGCTCGGCCTGGTGTGCATGGCCCTCTGGCAGGCGCTCGAGGCGTTCGCCGGGCACCGTCAGGAGAAGGGTGGCAAACGGCTCCTGAAGCGAACCGTGTCCGCGGGTCGGGCAGTGGTCTACGCCGCCTTGGCGTGGACCGCCGCCAGCACCGCCTGGGGAAACGGTGCGTCTGGGTCCGGCGGCTCGACCCAGAGCCTGACCGCGCGCGTGATGTCGGCCCCGGGCGGCACGCTGCTGGTAGGAGCCGTCGGGCTGGCGATCGTCGGAGTAGGTGCCGCCCTGGCCTACCAGGGATGGTCGGAACGGTTCACCAAGCACCTGGAGAACCGCGCCACCAGCGGAGAGACCCGCGCACCCGTCGTGCTCCTGGGCAAGGTGGGCTACCTCAGCAAGGGTGTGGCTCTCGGTGTCGTCGGCGCTCTGTTCCTCACCGCGGCGGTGCAGCGCCAGCCGCGCGAGACCGGCGGGTTGGACGAAGCCCTCCACGAGCTGCTGCGCCAGCCCTTCGGATCGGCCTTGCTCGCCGTCGTTGCCCTCGGGCTCGGTGCCTTCGGTGCCTACTGCTTCTTCTGGGCCCGCTACCTGAGACGCTGACCAGCCTCCCGGCCCCCACCCAGGAGCACACGGGTCATCGCGTTCCGGGTGTCGAGCAGCTCCTCCAGCGCGGTGTCGAGCTGGTCGGAGGAGACGGCCAGCTCCTGGGAGCTCGACTCGTTGGCGGCGATGAGGGCGGCACGTCGCAGCAGCTCCTTGAGGAACGACGCCGTCACCCCCTCGGTCCTGTCGATCACGGTCTCCAGCCGGCTCTCGTCGACCGTCAGCGACCCCCGGTAGAGCTGGATCAGGCGCCTCCTGGCGTCGGCGTCCGGCAGGTCCAGCGGCACCGCCTGGTCGACCCGCCCCGGGCGCGCAGCGAGGGCGGGCTCGAGGATGTCGGCCCGGTTGGTGGTCAGCAGGAAGACCACGTCGGCGTCCTCCGCAAGCCCGTCCATCTCGTTGAGCAGCTGGAAGAGCAGCGGGTGGTGGCCGGGGTGCATGCCGCGGTCCTCCGCGATCAGGTCGACGTCCTCGACCACGACCATGGCGGGCTGGAGGGTCCGTGCGACCGAGCAGGCAGTGCCGATGAGCCGCAGCGAGTCCCCCGTCAGCTGCACGATTGTGACGCCGAGAAGCTGGCTGGTGAGGAAGCGCACCGAGTGCGTCTTCCCGACTCCCGGGGGGCCGTAGAGCAGCAGCCCCCGCTTGAGGTGCTGACGCGCTGCCAGCAACCGCTCGCGGTGCTCGGCGACGCCGACCACCTGCCGTCTGATCGCCGCCAAGGTCTCAGCCGGCAGGATCACGTCGTCCGCGCTCATCGCGGACCGCGAGTGGAACTGCAGGGCGGCGCCGCGCTCGCCGAACATGTCGCGCCCGAAGGAGATGACCTGCCCGCGGAAGACGTTGTGGACGAGCGCCAGTCGGCGGATCTCCGCAGCGATCCTGCCGGCCGCACCGGGACGGTCCGCGACGACGTGCACCTGCGCGACGCCCATGCCGCCCTCAGGATCGGCTGCCAGGACGAGGATCGCGGAGCGCTCCGGTCCGTCGGTGACGAAGTAGAGCCCCGCGCGCACCGCGCGTTGCACCTGACCGTCCGGACCGCTCGCCAGGTTGGACCAGGAGACGTTGCCCGGCACGGGCCCGTACTCGCTCCCTTTCCGCTGCAGGAGATCGGCGAGGCCGAAGTCCTGGTGGCGGTGGTGGGCCAGCCCGACCAGCTCGTGGGTGCGGCGGGTCCCTGGCGTCTCGGAGGCAGACTCGTCCAGCCAGGCGTTCAGCCCGACCTGGATGTTGACCAGGTCGTACGACGGCCACCGCTCCTCCACGACCTCCGCGCCCTCCAAGGACACGCCCAGGTGTTCTCGGATCAGTGCAGCGAACGTCGGCCGGTCGTGCGCCCGGGCGGCACCCACGATCCGCGCCCGGCCACGCAGCGCGAGCTTGCCGAGGTCGGACAGCCGCAGCTGCTCGTCCTCATCACCGTCCGGTGCACCGGTGACCACTCGGACCTCGGCGTCGGGGACGGCCTCGTCGTCATCGTCCATGTACCGCAACGGCATCCGCCTCATCTCGCCCTGCCCTTCCGCCCGGCCCCACCGCCCAGCGTCCTCCGGGAGTCGACCGGGTCAGGACGCGTAGGCACCGTCCAGCTCCGCCCGGTCCGCGTGGCACAGCTCCCGCTGGCGCCCGGCGGCCTGCCGGGCCACCACGAGGAGGTCGGCAACCTCGTCCTGCGTCCGTTCCGCAGCGTCGTTCCAGCGGGTCAGCTCGAGCACCGCCATCAGTCGGGCTCGTGGTCCCGGACACCACCGGACAGGCCGGTCGGGGTCCTCGCGGAGGACGTGCCACACCAGGTCCAGGGTCCGCTGGACGAGCTGGGACCGGACCGAGGCCGGTCCGCCGGCCGCCTGCACCACGGCGCCCACCAGGCAGGCGCCACTGACCGGACGGTCCACGGCCGACTTCAGGTCGTACGCCGTGACGTCTCGGGTGCCCCCTGGGGTGCTCACCGTGAACCAGGCGCCCTGCACCCAACCGGCGCGGACGACCTCGGCGGACGCATCGAGCAGTGCACTGATGGCGTGCAGCTCAGCGAGGCGGGCGGCGAGCTCCCCGTGGCGCCTGAGCCGCTTCCGCTCCGCCCGCCGCTCGCGGCGACCGGACCGGACCTGTGGACCGGCCGGCCCGATGAGAGTGCTCACGAGAGCCTCCTGCTAGTCGACGCGGTCGAGGGAGTCCCACTCTGATCGGGCCGGCCCGCGGAAGCAAGGTGCCGATGGCCCTAGAACAGCTGCGGAACGAACGTCTGCTCGGCGATGGGCGGTCGAACGTAGGGGATGTCCCTCACCTGCGGCAGCTCGACGGGCTGGGGCGCCACGTCCTCGTAGTCGAACTGGCCGAGCAGGTGGCTGACGCAGTTGAGCCGGGCCGCCCTCTTGTCGTCCGACGGCACGACGTACCAAGGTGCCTGCTTGATGTCGGTGTACTGGAAGGTCGTGTCCTTGGCCATCGAGTACCGGACGTAGAGCTCATGCTCGGCGAGGTCCATGTCGGAGAGCTTCCACCGCTTCAACGGCTCCGCGTTGCGGGCCTCGAAGCGCCGTTGCTGCTCCTCGAAGCTGACCGAGAACCAGTACTTGAGCACGACGATCCCCGACCGCACGAGCATCCGCTCGAACTCCGGGCAGCTGCGCAGGAACTCCTGGTGCTCCTGCTCGCTGCAGAAGCCCATCACCCACTCGACGTTCGACCGGTTGTACCAGCTGCGGTCGAACAGCACCATCTCCCCCGCGGCGGGCAGGTGCTCGACGTACCGCTGGAAGTACCACTGCGTGCCCTCGCGCTCGGTCGGTCTGGGCAGCGCCACGACTCGAACGGTCCGCGGGCTCGTGCGTTCGGTGATGCGTTTGATCACCCCGCCCTTGCCGGCGGACCCACGGCCCTCGAAGATCACCAAGACCTTCAACCCCTGGGACTGGATCCAGTACTGCAGGAGCACCAGCTGCTCCTGCAGCCGCTCCATCTCCGCCTCGTAGGCCGACGCCTTGAGGCGCCCGGACTTGTTGTAGCGCTCGTCGCCGGTGCGGTCGTGTGGATCCGCGGTCGCGTCGTCAGCGCTCTGGGGGGGTCGCGGGCTTGTGGTCACGTGGTCTCCTCTCGCGCCCTCATGGTCGTCCGGCGCCAACCCTGCAGGCAAGTGCTCAGGCCGAACCGCCGGATCAGCCACGGAACACCATCCTGGCGGCGGCGATCTCGTCGGCCAGGGAGCGGTGCTGCCCGACGACACCGGCGAGGAAGCGGTCGCGGCCGAGCGCCTGGAGCACGGTCTCCTCCGTCGCGGTGACGGTGGCCGTGCGCGGGATGTCATGCAGAAGGCCGATCTCGCCGAAGAACTCCCCGACGCCCTGCCGGCGCAGGACCCGGCCGTCCTGGGTCACCTCGACGGCGCCGGACTCGATCATGTAGAAGCGATCTGCCGGCTCGCCCTGCGTGACCACCCGGCTCCCGGTCGGCACCCGCACCTGCTCCAGCGACCGGGCCATCGACTCCTGGACCGCTGGTGCCAGCGGCGCCAGCCACGGCACGCGCTGCAACAGGGGGAGCCCGGCCGGCATCGTGAGTCGACCGTCGAGCCGGCGCATTCTCGGCAGGCTGAGCAAGGCGACGAGAGCGGTGGGCACGGCGAGCACGACCAGCGACCAACGCAGGTCCACCAGGTCCAACAGCGGCACCATGGCCAGCGAGCCGAGCGCCGAGGTGGCGATGTAACAGGTGTCGAGGGCGCCGAACACCCGCGCCAGCGTCGCATCCGGCGCCATGCGCTGCACGATCGTGTCGAGGTTGACGTCGACGAGCGGGTTGGCCGCGCCCACCAGCAGCAGCGAGATCACCACGGCGGTCGTCGACGGCCACACCACGATGACCAGCAGGGGTGTCGACCACAGGAGCACGCCCGTCGCCATGTCACGCCCGAGCCGCTGCCGCTCGGCCCGCGCGATGGCCACGATCCCGCCCACGATGGCACCGATGCCGAGGACCGCCTCGAGCAGCCCCACGCCTGCCGCGCCGGTGCCCAGGATCTGGACGGCGACCACGACCAGGAACACCTTGGCGGCGCCGCCCACGAAGGTCTGTGCGCAGACCTGGCCGGTCACGCTGCGGAGGTCCGGGTCGCGGAGCAACGTGGCGAATCCCGCGGACAGCTCGTGGGCCCAGCTGACCGGTCCGGGGGCACCGCCGTGATCGGTGACGGGCTCGCGCGTGGTCGCCTGTCGCGCCGGCCGTACGCCGGCCACCAGCAGCATCGAGACCACAAAGGTTGCGACGTTGAGGATGAAGACCGTCGGGACGCTGGTGGCGAGCACGAGAAGGCCACCCAGCGCAGGTCCCACGAAGACCGCGAGGCTCTCCAAGGTCCCGCTCGTCGCGTTGGAGGCGGTCAGCTCGCGCGGATGGCGTGCCAGGGCCGGCATCCAGGCCCGCTGTGCCGTTCGGAACGGCGCGGCCAGCACGCCGGCGAGGGTCGCCAGCACGTAGACCGGCCAGGGGCTGCCGGGGTCGACGACCAGACATCCCGCAGCGGCGGCGACCAGCACCGCCCGCGCCGCGTCGGTGACCAGCAGCGTCGTACGTCGTCCGACCCGGTCGGCGACCACCGCTGCCAGCGGGGCGGTGACGGCAGCGGCGGCAAGCCGCACAGCGGTGAGCACCGCGACGACCGTCGTCCCACCCACCCCGTAGGCCCACACGGTGACGGCGGTCGTGTACGCAAGGTCGCCGACGAGCGAGGTGAGCAGGGCGACCTGGATGAGTCGCAGGTTGCGGTTCTTGAAGACCGAGGTCACGGACGCGCCGGTCTCCCGGATGACGAGCACGGCCCGCCGGTGCACAGCCGTACGACCCGGGGCGGTGGCGGCCGGCATGCGGACGGTGTCACCTGGCCCAGGCCGCGTCGCCCGAAGGCGTTGCCTGCGACGTCCGGTCAGGCGTGCTCGTCCGGTGGTTGCTCGGCAGGCTGGACCGACCAGCTCGGCGGTTCGTCCTTGCCGGCCTCCTCCTCCTGCTCCGCGTCGTCTGCCGTGGCCTGGACCCTGCCAGGCGCGTGGTGGACCGGTGCGTAGACGGCGTAGAGCCGCATGGGCTCGTTCCCGATGTTGGTGACGTTGTGCCAGCTGCCGGCGGGCACGAGGATCGCCCACCCGTCCTCGACCTCCCGGTCGAAGTCGAGCTGGTCCCGGCTGGGACCCATCTGCACGCGGCCCCTGCCTGCGTCGAGTCGTAGGAACTGGTCGGTCTCGGGATGCGCCTCGAGGCCGATGTCCTCGCCGGGCGGGATCGACATGAGGGTCAGCTGGAGGTACTTGCCCGACCAGGCGACCGAGCGGTAGTTCGGGTTCTCCAGCGTCGCGTGCTCGAGGTCGAAGCTCTGCGGGTCCGGCCCGATGTCTTTGATGGTCACGTCGTCTCCCGGGTCACACGATGGGCTGCAGCAGGCGTTCGCAACGAGCCTGCCCCTGAGAACACTGTCAGACAGCCCCCTGCCAGGCCAGTCACGAGGGCGGCTTCCGCGCGTACGGCACCAGCGCCGCGGAGGGCACCAGCAGGACCGCGACGACGAGAAGGGCCTTCAAGGTGCCGACGTGGTCGGCGACGAAGCCGAGGAACGGTGGGCCGGCCAGGAACGCGGCGTACCCGATCGTCGACACCACGCTGACCCGGGCGGCTGCTCGCCGAGGGTCGTCGGCGGCGGCGCTCATCCCGACCGGGAATCCCAAGGAGGCTCCCAGCCCCCACAGGGCGATACCGAGGACCACCACGAGGACGTGCTCGCCGAAGACGATGAGCAGGACTCCCCCGGCGGCCGCTGCCATGGTGCTCCACAGGACGGGCATGCGGCCGAACCTGTCCAGCAGCACGGGTCCGAGCAGTCGACCGGTCGTCATCGCGGTGACGAAGAGCGCGAACCCCGTGACCCCGACCCACGGCTCGACGTCGTGGCCGTCGACGAGTGCCAAGGCCAGCCAGTCGTTGGCCGCCCCCTCCGTCAGGGCGAGGGCCAGGACCATCAACCCGATCAGCACCGTGCGCGGCTCCCGCCAGGCGCCCCACGCCGAAGGCGCCGGCTCGTCGTGGCCCACCGGTTCGTCCGGCAGGAACACGCGTGAGCCGACCACGACGCCCACGAATCCGAGCAGCGCCAGCGGCAGGAGGTGTGCGACAGCAGGTACGCCGACCGCGACGGCGCCCGCACCGATTCCCGAGCCGAAGACCGTCCCGAAACTGAAACCGGCGTGGAACCTCGGCATGACGGTGCGCCGGAGATGACGCTCGACGGCGGCTCCCTCGACGTTCATCGTCACGTCCCACACACCGGTGCCGACGCCGTACAGGAAGAGGCCGACCGCGGCCACCCACACCTCGCCGCCCGCGAGCGCGACGGAGACCAGGAGCAGTCCGGCCAAGGCGCTCGCGCCGGCTCCCCGGATCACGCGGACTGTGCCGATCCTCTCGATGACGGTCCCGGTCGTCGGCATCGCGACCACGGACCCTGCCGCGATCGCCAGCAGCAGCAGGCCGAGCTGGCCGTTGCCGAGCCCCAGCGCGCTGCGAGCCTCCGGGATCCGCGAGACCCAGCTCGCGAAGAGAAGCCCGTTGAGGACGAAGGCCCAACCCACCGCGTTGCGGGCAGCGAGGATCGAGGTCACCGCGCGTCAGGACGGGTCTCTGGCGGGCTTCCGAAGGCGAGGACCAGCGAGGCGAGGAACACCCACAGCGTGGCCAGCATGCCCATCATCCCGGCCGGGGCGAACGGGACGAGGCCGACCGCGAGAAGCAGCGTGAATCCCAGGCCCGTCACGTTGAACCACCGGCCGAACGCGCCGTGACGGAACCCGGTCACCGTGGCTGCTCCGACCATCACCAGGTGGGGCGCCACGGACAGCCGCGCGATCTCCCAGCCCGAGACCATGAGGAACCGCGCCGCGCCGGCGTCCTCGTAGTCGGCCGCCACGACGGCCGTCATCGACCACGCGGAAGCCAGCAGCCACAGGAACCCGGCCGCAACACCGCCAGCAACCGCCACCACGGCGAGCCACTCCGACCCGGTGCGCAACCGCGCCCACAGGGGCCCCAGGAACAGCAGCGTGGCAGCGGCGGCGGCGGCGTACAGCGACGAGGCGACCAGCTGCTGGTCCCGGTACTCCACGAAGACCCGGATCAGCTGCGCGTCCGACGACCCCGGGTTGAGACCGCCGCTGCCCGTCACGTCCGAGACCATCGACACGATCAGCACGAGCGGCAGCGTCGCGGTACCGGCCAGTGCAGCCGCCTGCATCCACCTGTCGCGACGTCCGTCCTCGGGTCGAGCAGGATCCGAGCCGGGGCGGGTCGGAGACGAGCCGGCGTCGTTCATACGTGTGCCGCCCCTGTGCGTGGACATGAGCCTCCCCCGGCGGTGCTGGACCGATCGATGTCGACCTGAAGGCTAGGACATGGACGGCGCAGCTAGGCGCGGCTGCTCACGCCCACGGGCGAGGTCTGTCCGGCCGCCTGCCTGAAGAGCCACGCCGACAGGCCGAAGAGCACGGTGTACATCGCGTTGATGCCGACGATGTCGACGACCGAGGCACCTCGTTCCTGGGGCAGCCCGGCGAGGAACGCCGCGGCGGTGACGAGGACCTGCGCGAACGCCGTCGCGACGAGGACCAGCGCCATGCCGGCCGGCCGCAGCCTCGCGACGACGGTGCCCGCCACCAGGACCGCAAGGACGGCGACATAGATGCGGTCCGGTCGGCCACCAGCGCCGATGATCCCGAGGGCGCCGATCGCGAGGACGAGGAAGAACGCCGTCGCAACCGTGACAGCGAGGGCAAGGCGGTAGTAGGTGGTGGCCGTCCTCATGGTCTGCTCCTTGTGGGGGTCGTCATCGGTTCGCGTCCGTGCGCAACAGGCGAAGGCCGCCTGCTGACAGTGCCGTCACAGCCCACGCCCCCAGGGTGAGGCGCGTCGAAGCAGTGGTCATGTCGTCACTCGGACCCTCGCCGAAGATCAGGTAGAGGGCGGCGGACCCCGGCATGTGTGCGGAGATCTCGACGGCCCAGTCGTAGGGCAGCTGCGCCAACAAGGGGGGCAGCACGAGCACGAGGGCGATGACCGACACCAATCCGCCCGCAGTGCTGCGCAGCAGCAGGCCGAGTCCCACCGCCAGCACCGCCCCGCAGGCGTAGACCAGACCAAGCCCTCCGAGGGTCTCCGCGCCCTCGGACACCGGCAGGCCGAGCTCGGGCAGGCACGCCCACACCACCACGCTTGCCGCGGCCACGAGCAGCACCCCGAGCAGCGTCGTGGTGGCGACGATGACGCCGGTCCTGGCGGCGACAAGGACGCCCCTCCGGGGCGTCCACTGCAGGGTCGGCACGATGCCGCCGGTGCCGTAGTCGGCGGTGCTGGCGACCACCGACATCGCGAGGATGCCGAACAGGGCGAACATCCCGGTGAGCCGTCCGCCGTCCCAGGCGCTCACGTCCGCCGGCACGCCGGAGGGGTCGTCAGCGGAGTCGAACCCGATGATCGTGCCCAGGCCGACCACCGCGACTGCGGTCACCAGGGCGAAGATCCAGCTGGAGCGGACACTCCAGACCCGGCCCCACTCGGCCCGACCGGTGCGCGCCAGCAGGACGGTGGTGGCGCTCATCGGGTGGCTCCGATCGCGTGCACCGGCGTGTGGCCGTGGTAGTCGACGCTGTCCTCGGTCAGGTTGAGATAGGCGTGCTCGAGGGACTGCTCGACCTCCGCCAGGTGGTGCACCGGCACGCCGAGCGCGTGGGCGAGGTCGCCGATCTCGGTCGCGGGCACCCCGGTGATCTCGAGCTCGTCGGCACTCGTCGGCTTCACCGCCGCGCGGTCGGCCAGCGCGCGGCGCAGCTGGTCGGCTCGCGGGCTGCGGACCCGCACCCGATGGCCGCCCAGGCCGCGCAGCACCTCGTCGATCTCGGCGTCGGCGATCAGTTGTCCGCGGCCGATGATGACGACACGGTCGGCGATCAGCTGCATCTCGCTCATCAGGTGGCTGGAGACCAGCACCGTGCGGCCCTCGTCGGCGAAGCCCCGAAGAAGTCGTCGGATCCACCGCACCCCGTCCAGGTCGAGGCCGTTGACCGGCTCGTCGAAGAGCAGCACCTGCGGATCGCCCAACAGTGCAGCGGCGATCCCGAGCCGCTGCCGCATGCCCAGGGAGTAGCCCTTGATCCGTCGGCCGGCCGCGCCGTCGAGCCCGACCTGGTCGATCACCTCCTCCACGCGGGACAGGGGGATGCCGCTGGTGCGGGCGCCGATGCGCAGGTGAGCCCGGCCGGTGCGACCAGGGTGCATGGCGCCGGCGTCCAGCAGCGCCCCCACCTCGTGCAGTGGAGCGGCAAGTCCGTCGTACCGCCGGCCGTTGACCAGTGCGGACCCGGAGGTCGGCCGGTCCAGCCCCATCACCATCCGCATCGTGGTCGACTTCCCGGCCCCGTTGGGGCCCAGGAACCCGGTGACCTTGCCGGCCTCCGCATCGAAGGAGAGGTCGTCCACGGCACGGACCTGGCCGTACTGCTTGGTGAGAGCTCGCACCCTGATCATGGACAGAACGCTACGAGCGCACCGGGTCAGAACGCGGGGACGACGTGTGGAGATTCTGTGCAGGTCACGGGCCCGCCCGGAACGCTCCGTCCGGCCTCGACAGGCTAGGGCTAGCGTGGCCACGTGAGCATCGAGGTGACGCCCGCCACGGCCGCACGCTTCGGCGATGTCGCGGTGATGCTCGGGCCCAAGAATCCCGGCTCCTCGGTGTGCTGGTGCCTCAGTCACCGCATCGACGCCAAGACCAACCGTGAGCTCGTAGGAGCGGCGCGGGGGGACCACGTCAGGGACCTCTGCAGCCGGGATGTCGCCCCGGGCGTCCTCGTCTACCAGCAGGGGGAGGTCGTCGGGTGGGCCGCCGTCGCGCCCAGGGCGGAGCTGCCGTTCGCCCGATCGACGAAGATCCCGCACGTCGACGACCTGCCCGTGTGGTCGGTGTGGTGCATCCGCGTCCGTCCCGGTCACCGTGGCAAGGGCGTCTCTCACGCCGCGCTCGGGGGCGCCGTGGCCTACGCGCGCTCCCAGGGTGCTCCGGCGATCGAGGGCTATCCGGTGGAGAACGACGGGCAGAAGGTGGACCTCACGATGGCGTACGTCGGCACCCGCCACGTCTTCGAGCGCGCCGGCTTCACCAAGGCAGCAGACACGACCGCGGTCTCCGGTGGTTTCCCCCGGGTGGTCATGCGGTTGGACCTCCGCTGACGCCAGGGCCGCCTGGGCAGCCGTCCGTCACCGGGATCGGTTGCGAAGCCCCTCGTCGATCTCGGCCAGTGCCCGAGCGAGGGGCACCGTCGGCGCCCAGCCCCACTCGTGGGCGCGCTCGGCGAGCAGCCGTCCGGTCCAGGCGGGAGTGGCCTGCCAGACCGGCTCCACGCCAAGAGCCCTGGTGACGGTCTCGTAGTAGTCACGGTTCGTGGCGGGTTCCGCGGCGACGTTGACGACGGTGCAGGTGTCTCCGACCGGGCCCTTCCGGGGATCGGTGGAGGAGGCGATCCGGCCCGAGGCCGCGTCCGCGGCCAGGGCGGCGAGGTCGTCGACGTGCACCCAGGCGAAGGCCTGCTCGGGCACGGCGTGCCGGGCTTCCTCGTCGTCCCGGATGTTCGCGGGTCGCAGGGTGTTCCAGATGGAGGTCTCACCCGATCCGAGGATCGCCGGCGGGCGCAGCACGACGCTGGTCAGCCCGTCGACCGCGGCCAGCGCCGCATCGGTGTCGCGCTTGGTGACGGCGTAGTCGCCGGCATCGTCTCCCACCAAGGGTGAGCTCTCGTCCACGTCACCGGCTCCGGGGGAACGGTCGTAGACGGCCGCGGTCGAGACGTGGACCAGCCGTGGCACCCGCGCATCGCGTGCCGCCCGCGCCAGCACAGGAGTGCCCTCGACCGCGATGCGGTGCTGGTTCTCGCGGTCGGTGCCCATCGGGTGGACCGTGGTGACGACGGCGCTGGCGCCCTGCACCACCGCCGTCGCGAGGCCCTGGTCGTAGAAGTCGCCGACCTGCTCCTCGATGCCCGTGACCAGCGGCGCGGTCCCGGGGCGCCGTACCACCGCACGCACGGTCGCCCCCCGGTCGACCAAGGCGGCGCAGATGCGGGCGCCGACGAAGCCGTTGGCTCCGGTGACCACGACGACGGGCGGCTGGGCGGCGCCTGGCTGACTCATGCCGCCACTCTGGCACGCGCCCGGCAGTCTCCCGGATGCGGGACCTAGCCCGTGATCTCCTGTGCGCGCAGGCGGACGATGTCGCGAAGGACGTCGTCGGGGACGGGGCTCTCGACAGTGAACCGGATCGTTCCCTTCGACAGGTCGAAGCCCAGGAGTCGGTCGCGGACCCCGTCGACGACCTCGGTGCTGAACGGGAAGATGCTCAGGTGCTGCTTGGCGGCCAGGAACCCCAGCAAAGGCTTGCCCCGGTACCTCAGGGCCGCCATGCCGTAGCTCCTGCCTTGCTCGGCCTCGGGAACGGCACCCAGTGCGACGTCGCGGACGTGCAGCAGCGCAAGCCGCTCGGGCCCGCCGACAGCAGCGAGGTAGTCGTCGACCGTGGTCACCCTCGGCACCGTATCGCGACGGGCGCGTGGCCCGGGGCCGACGGGGAACAGTGAAACGGTGACGGCTGAGGGGCGCCCGGCGGAGCCGACCGCCTATGTGGCGCTGGGTGACTCCATCTCGATCGATGACTACGCGGGAGGACCGGGACGGGGCGGAGCCAGCCTGCTCGCCCGCAACCGCGACGACGACTTCCCCGCCTGGCGAGACGGGGACCTGAGCGGCCTCTCGCTTCGGCTGCTCGCCACTGACGGTGCCACGACCGCGTCGCTGCTGGACCACCAGCTCCCCCGGTTCGCCCAGCTCGGCGAGTCGGCCGCTGTTGTCACCCTCACCATCGGCGGGAACGACGTGCTGTCCTGCTACGGCGACACCCCGATGGCACTGCAGACGATCTCAGTCGTCAAGGTGCGCGTCGCGCACGCGCTGGACGAGCTTCGGCGGCGGATGCCGCCGTCCGGCGAGCTGGTGCTGGGCACCGTCTACGACCCCAGCGACGGCACCGGCGACGCCGCGAGCGTCGGCCTCCCTCCATGGCCCGACGTGGTGGAGGTGCTCGCCGCTCTCAACGCGGCGTTGCGGGAGGTCGCGTCCGAGCATGGTGCTGCTGTGGCCGACATCCACGGCCGGTTCCTCGGGCACGGCCTGGCCCGTGGCAACCCGGCCCAGCCAGAGGCGCGGCCCGCGGACCGCGACCTGTGGTACTGCCACGTCATCGAGCCCAACGCGTGGGGCGCCGACGCTGTGCGGGCCGCGTTCTGGGAGGCGCTCGCGGATCCCACCCGGCGGGCTCACTCGCGCCGGAGCTCACCGCACTTCAGGCACTTGTAGATCAGCCGGTTCTCGTCCCGGTTGATGAGCGTCCACTCGTGCTCGCAGTCATGGGCCTCGGTCATGGGCCTCACCCTAGGCGGGCCCGATCTCAGCCGACGGAGACCGCGTTGCTCGTGGCATCACTGTAGCCGGTGATGCCTGTCAGCACGGCGGTGTAGCTCCCCGCGACCTGCGGGTAGACCTTGGCGGAGAAGGTCCCCGAGGTCGTCGTCGTCGGCGAGGTCACCAGCACGGGCACGCCCGTCGCGCTGGGTGTGAGGTAGACCTTCAGGCGAAGGCTCTTGGCCGGCGCCGTCACACCGTCGTAGCTCTTCGTCACCGTGCCGCTCAGCACCACCGCGGTGCCCGCGGGGGTCCCGGACAGGGAGACCGCGGTGGCCCACGTGCTCGCCGTGACGTCACCGACCACGACGCTGTCTGCCGGGAGCCCCGCCGCGCCGGCGTAGGTCACCGACAACGCCCCGGACAGCTTCAACGGCACCGAGATGCGGAAGGTGCCGTCGGCCAGGGTGCGCCCCGACCCGACCGTGGCCGGAGCCTTGCCTGTCGCGGTCACCTTCACCGTGACCGTCGCCCCGACGACACCGGTGGTGAGCTCACCCGCGGTCTTCGTCAGTCGACCCGTCACCGTGACCGGGTCGCCGTACCCCACCTCGGTGCGGTCGACCGTGGCAGTCAGCTCGGTCGAGGGCAGCTTGACGACCACGCTCCCAAGGGGCACCGACGTCGCCGTGTAGGCGGTCGAGCCCACCAGCGCCACCGCCAGCGCGCCGGTCACCGTGGGCCTCACCGCCACGGTGTAGCTGCCGTCGGCGCTGGTCTTGGCAGTGCCCACGGTGACGACCTTGTTCGTCGTTCCGCTGCGGTAGCTCAGGGTCACGGGAAGGGACACGCCCCCCACGGGGACGGTCACGCCGTCGACGGCCCGGGTGAGCGTGCCGCTCACGGTGACCGGGTCCCCGTAGTAGACCTCCTCGACGTTCGCCGCGCCGGTGAGGACCGGCGCGCACCTGCCGGGCACCGTCGCCACCGGCGTCGCCGAGCCGGCGGCGTAGACGGTGCCGGCCGCGGTCCGGGCCGCGTAGGTGGTGGAGACCGTCGCCGCGCCGGTGACGGTGGCGGTCCCACCGAGCACCGATGCGGCGGCTCCGGCGCTGGACGGAGCGGTCATCGTGGCGGTCTGCTTCGTGAACGAGACGCTGAGCCCCTTCACCGGCTGCCCTGTTGCGGCGTCGGTGACCGTCGCAACGACGGGGAAGCCCGCACCGGTGCACACGCTCGCCGGCGTGCCGTCCTGGGCCGCAGCCGCCAGGGAAAGCGCGACCGGACGCGTGGTTCCGGTGGCGAACGTCAACGGGCGGGTCACCGCCTTCGTGGCGCCGGTGGAGTCCACCAGCGTGGCGGTGACGGTCGTGGCGCTCGACGCCGTCGCGCCGCAGGTGACCGTCGACTGCAGCGCGGACGGCGTGCCGAAGTTGCAGTCGGCGCGCGCCGACTTCCAGGTGACCGACGCCAACGAGCGGCCGTCGGGGATCGCCGGCGTCACCGACACCTGCGTCGAGAGGCCCGGCACGGCGGGGTTGTTCACGCCGATCGTCGCCCCGAGCACGGTCGGCGACCCTGACGCACCGCCGCCGAACCCGTCACCGCCGCCGATCAGGAAGCGCGAGTCGGCGGCGTTCCAGTGGGTGTCGAGGTAGCTGCCCGGGTCCGGGTAGGTCGAGAAGTAGTCGTCGGTGTTGCAGTCCAGCAGGTACTCCCGCTCGGGTGGGCAGATCTGCTTCATCGCGTAGGCGCCGCCGTCGGCGTAGCACATGGTGTCGTACTCGTCCCAGCAGTGACCGACCCGCGTGGAGTGCGGCGCGCTGTTCTGCACACCGCCGAGGTTGTGCGCCAGCTCGTGCGCCTCGACGGAGTGCTGGCCGGCGCCGTCGCCGAACCCCCAGCAGCCGGAGTCGATGCGGGCGTACTGCGCGTAGAGGCCGTTGTTCGGGTTGCTCTGGCTCTCCAGGTCGTTCGGGTACATCGTGGCGATGCCGCACAGCACCGTTGCGTCGGTCCACATGAGGTACTTGCGAGCAGGGCTCTCGTACCCCAGCGCCTTGACCGCGTTGATCGTCGCGTTGAACGACGTCATCGAGCCCGCGGGCACGGTGACGTTGAGGAGCCGCGCGACGCAGGTGCCGTCGGGACTGGTGTCGGTGACGTAGCGGACGTTGCGCACGCCGCCGGACATCGCGGCCGACCGGTTCACGACGTCGTCCGCGCCCGCCGCCCACCGCTGCAGCGACGACTGCAAGGCCGCGAAGCGGTTGCTGCGGCCGGCCTCCACGACGTACATCGCCTGGACCCGGTATCCGCTGTCGCCGTCACCGTCGCAGCTCACCGCCGAGCCCGCGGCTGCGGAGGCCACGGACGTCGGTACGCCGAGCTCCTCGGCCGCCTCGTAGGCCGCCGGACCGGCGCCCTCACGGCTGACCAGCTCGCGGGTGCGCACGTGGTCGGACACGTCGACGCCCGGGGGCGGCTCGTCGGCGTGCGCGCAGACCAGCGGGCCGGGCATCCCCTCGAGCACCTGGCCGCCGGGGCCGCACACCGGCTCCGCACCGGCGCCCGGCTGCGTGACCACGACCGCGGCCACCGACATGGCAGCCAGCAGGCCGGCCACCGCCACGGCGATCGTGCGGCGCTGCCGAGACTCGCTGGCGGGATCAGGACGACGTGCGACGGCCATCGGATGCCACCCTCCCTGGTAGCGAACCGGAGCTTCCGTGCTCCGGGCACCCGCCGACGAGGCGGTGCCCCCACAATAGGACAAAACGCCCAGGCCGCCGGGACCAAAGCCGCCAACCTTTACGCGCGGGTGCCCGCCCTGACCCTCCGGCGTCTCAGCTGGTCCACGCCCGCCACAGGGCGGCGTACTCCCCGCCGCGAGCGACGAGCTCGTCATGGGTGCCGAGCTCCACGATCCGGCCGTCGACGACGACCGCGATGCGGTCGGCGTCGTGCGCCGTGTGCAGACGGTGTGCGATCGCGACGACCGTGCGGCCCTCCAGGAGCGCGTGCACCGACCCTTCGAGCGTCCGTGCCGTCCGGGGGTCGATCAGTGAGGTCGCCTCGTCGAGCACCAGCGTGTGCGGGTCGGCGATCACCAGCCGGGCCATCGCCACCTGCTGGGCCTGGGCGGGAGTGAGCGGGGTGTTGCCGGAGCCGACCTCGGTGTCCAGGCCGTCGGGCAGCCGCCGCACCCAGTCCGCCGACCCGACCGCCGCCAGTGCCTTCCACACCGCCTGGTCGTCGGCGCCCTCGCGTCCGAGGACGATGTTGTCGCGGACGGAGCCCACGAAGACGTGGTGCTCCTGCGTCACCAGGGCGACCTCGTCGCGCAAGTTCTCCAACGGCAACCTGATCAGGTCGACGCCGCCGATGCGGGCCGAGCCGGTGCGCGGTCCGTTGATGCCGGCGAGCAGTCGCCCGAGGGTGGACTTGCCGGAGCCGCTCGGGCCCACGACGGCGAGCCGCTCACCGACGCGTGGCCGGAAGTCGACGCCGTGCAGCACGTCGTGGCCGGGTCGGTAGGCGAACCGGAGGTTCTCCCCCACCAGCTCGGGACCCGACGGCAGCGCCTCGCCCGGCTCCCGGTCGGGCGGCACCGTCGCGATCCCGAGCAGCCTGGCGGTCGAGGCTGCGCCCACCTGGAGCCGGTCGACCTCGCCCACCAGTCGGTCCAGCGGTCCGGACAGCGACTCGACGTAGAGCACCGCGGCGGTGATCTGTCCGAGCGTCACGTGACCGTGCCAGTACCCCCACGCCCCGACCAGCACGGTGATCACCCGGGGCAGGTTGAAGGCGACGTCGATGACGGCGAAGAGCAGGTTGCGCAGCGTCATGCCGTAACGCTCTGCCTGCGCCGACACCGCGACGTCGTCCTCCCCGCCTCGCACCCGGCGCTCCGCGAGGCCCAGAGCCTCCACGGTCCGTGCTCCCTCGACCGTCTCGGTCAGGGTCGTGTTGATCCGCGAGTAGGTCGCGCCCTCGGCGATGTAGCAGACCGCGGCCCTGCGCAGGTAACGACGGACCTGCACGACGGACCCTGCGATGACGAGCAGGGACGGCACGGCGAGGAGGACCGAGTTCAGCAGCATGGCGCCGACGGAGAGCACCACCGTGAGCAACGTGATGACCGCCATCGGCAACCCGAACTGGATCGCCCTGCTCATCGTGCCCACGTCACGGGTGACGCGGGTGACGAGGTCGCCGGTGCTGCCTCCTTCCACCCGGCTCAGCGGCAGCCGCAGGATCCTGTCCACGACGTACTCCCGCATCGACGCCAGCAGGTTCTGGCCGAACACGGTCGAGGTCAGCTGTCCGGCGAAGGTGAACGCCGCCTGGGCCGCCACGACGGCCGTGATGACCAAGGCCAGCTCGCCGATGCCCGAGGCGACGCCCGGTGCTGCGACCCGGTCGATGAGGTTCCCGAGCAGTCTCGGCACGGCCAGCGCGGCACAGGCCGCGAGCGCGTTGAGCAGCACGAGCGCGGCGAAGATGCGGCGCCGCTCCCTGATGAGCCGGCCCACGAACCGGACCACGGCTCGGTCGTCGGCCACGGGCCACCCTCGGGCCGGACTGCGGGACTCGGCGTAGACCCGCTCGGCTCGCTGCCGACGGATCCGGTGCCGTTCCCGCAGGCCACCGATGCGTGCGCTGACCGGCCCGCCCTGTACGGGCCGGCTCAGCTGGGGAGGCAGGAGGGGCTGCTCGATCCGGTGGTCCTGCCAGGTGTCCGCCGAGGTCGCGAGGAGGTCAGACATGACTCTCCTCCATGGTCCGCAGCACGACCTCGCGGTAGTCCGGTTCGGTGTCGACGAGCTCCTCGTGCGTGCCCTCAGCGACGACCCGACCCTCGCGCAGCAGGACCACGCAGTCGGCGTGGTGGAGCCAGAGCGGCGACACCGTGGCCACCACGGTCGTCCGCCCGCGCCGGTACGCCGCGACCTCCTGGGCGATCCGGGCCTCGGTATGGGCGTCGACGGCTGACGTGGGCTCCACCAGCACGAGGACGGGCGCATCGGCCCCGAGGGCGCGCGCCAGCACCAGCCGCTGCCGCTGGCCGCCCGAGAGCCCGCGCCCGCGCTCGTCGAGCTCCCCTGCCCACCCCCCGGGCAGGGCGGCGTAGACGTCCTCGGCGGCCGCGGCGCGCAGCACCTGCTCAGCCTGCTCCCGGGTCAGGGCACGGTGCGGGTCCACCGCGTCCTGGAGGGTGCCGGCGAAGAGCTGGCTGCCGGTGTCGCTGACGAGGATCGTGCGCCGCACCTGCTCGAGCGGGACTCGGCCGAGGTCCACCCCGCCGAAGGTCACGCCCCACGGTCGGGCCGCTCGCGCGGCGTCGCGGGCGGCCAGCTCGTCGGCGCGTGCCCGCCGCTCCGCCCGGGCGCGCCGGCCGCGGCGACGACTGTGCGTCTCCAGCGGTGGAGGCTCCTCGTCGACCGTGAACCATCGCCCCAAGCGGTCGGCCATCGCAGCGGAGGACTCCGGCACCGAGCTCACCACGACGGTGAGCCGTCCGGGACGCGCCACGAAGCCGCTCACCTCGTCCACCAGGTCGCCGTCGTCCGGCATCGTCATCGGCTCGGACGGTGCGCGCCAGGGCGGGGTGAGCTCGAGGACCGCGACGGCCTTGCGAGCCGACACCAGCGCGCGGGTCAGCTTCTGCGCGAACTCGAAGAAGGTCCGGATCGGACCGACCATGAACAGCCCGTAGCCCAGGAAGCTGACCAGTTCGCCGACGGTCAGGTCGCCGGAGTCGACCGCGCGCGCGCCGGCGTACATCAGAATCACGAGGAAGCAGCCCGACATCAGCACCCCGATGGCCTCGATCGCGGACTGCCACACGCCGGCGGAGACTCCGGCCTTCCGGGTGAGCTGCGACTGGCGGGCGTAGTTGCGTCCGAAGGTGTTCTCACCGCCGATGCCGCGGAGGATCCGCAGGCCGGCCACGATGTCGGTGGCCACGGAGGTCAGGTCCGAGTTCCGGCGGCGCTCCGTCTCCTGCCGGTGGTGGAGCGGACGCAGCAGGGGCAGCGCCACGCCCACCAGCACGGGGGCGGCCGCCAGGACCATGAGACCCAGCGTGGGTGAGGTGAGCAGCACGATTGCGGCGACCGTCAGGTAGGCAGCGAGCTGGGAGAGGGCGCGGGCGCTGATCTCCGTCAGACCGCCGAACTCGTCGGCGTCGCCCGACGCAACGCTCAAGACCTCGCCCGTGGGTGTCCGCCGTGGCAGGACGTGTCCCAGCTGCACGGCCTTGCGGGTCACCATCAACGTGGTGCCGTAGAGCGCGATCAGCCAGCTGCGGACGACCATCGTGTGCATCGCGATGCCGAAGACGGCGCCGACGAGGGTGACCAGCAGCAACAGCCCCGTCCACCAGAGGGTGGCGGCGGTGGACTCGGCCACGATGCCCTCGTCGATGGCACGGCCCACCAGCCACGGACCCACCGTGAGCGGCAGCTGCCAGAGGATGCCCACCACGGTGGCGGCGGCGATGACCCCGCGCTGGCGACGCAGGTGCCACAACAGGAATCGCGCCGGCGACCTGAGGTCAGGTGCCGGCGTGGTGGTCTCTCCGGGCAGCGTGCGGAAGACGGTGACCCGTGGGGGGAAGTTCTGCATCGCAGGTCGAGCGTAGATGTGGGCCGTCTACCGGTCGATCGGGTTTCCCGGCCCCTTGGCGACCAGGCGGATCACGCGCACCATGGAGACGTCAGGTTCCCTCCCGCCAGGAGACCGCCCATGGAGTGGTTGTTGTTCGGACTGGTGGTCGGCGGCGGCGGACTGCTCGCCCGGCGGGTCCAGCACGCGAGAGCGGACCGGGCCCTGGAGCGGGAGGACCTTGCCGCGGCTCGAAGCATCGCCGACGAGGACGTCACTGTGTTCGGCGAACAGCTTGCCCGCCTCGACCGGGAGGTGGCCGGCAACGACCTCGACGAGCCGACCCGCACCGACTACCAGGCGGCGCTCGACGCCTACGAGTCGGCGCAGCGCAACGTGCATCGCATCCGTCGTTCCGACGAGATCAGCAAGGTGACCGACGCCCTGTCCTCGGGCCGCTACGCGCTCGCCTGCGTGCAGGCACGGGTGCAAGGGTCGGCACTACCGCAGCTCCGGGTTCCCTGCTTCTTCAACCCGCAGCACGGTCCTGCCGAGCGCCATGTGGAGTGGATACCGCGTGGACGCGGCATGAGACGAGTCCCCGCCTGCGCCCTGGACGCTGCTCGCGTCGCCGCGCACGAGGAACCCGAGGTGCGCAAGGTCCGCATCGGCTCGCGGGTGCTGCCCTACTGGGAGGCCGGGACCGCCTTCCAGCCTTACACCGAGGGTTACTTCGCCAGCGCCGTCGCGCTGAGCTGGGCCTTTGCGCCGCCGATCCAGATCGAGCACACCGGATTCGACGGAATCGGCGGCGGCGGCGGCGGCTTCTCGATCGACGGCGCGGGCTTCGGCGACGCCGGAGGAGGAGGGGACGGGGGCGGAGGCAACTGACGCGGACCGGTGCTCAGCCGCGCGGTATCCACCCGCTGACCCCGATGTCACCGTCGGCGGTCTCCGGGGCGTAGTCGGTGTCGCCACCCCGTTCGGTCAGGACGGCGAACCGCACGGCGCCGTAGTTCCCGTCCTGCAGGCAGCGGGACGGCAGCCGCATCCGGGCCACCTCCGCGTCGGCGATCCACACCACGCGAAAGCCGCCGCAGCGCAGTTCGCCCTCCACGCGCCGGGTGAAGGCTCCGCCGACCACGTAGTTCCGGGTGGTGCGGTGGGGGCGGTACTCGCTGACCAGCCGAACACCCCGGTCCCCGCGCGGGTCCACGCTCACAATGAGGTCACCACGCACGGCTCGATCGAAGCGGACCCGCGCCACGATCGCGTGGTCGCGGTTGCGGACGGTCGCGGAGACGACGTCCAGTCCCGGTCCGCTGGCGTCGCCGGCAGGGTCCGTCACGGTGGCGCGTTGGGCGAGCGCCGGCGAGGCGGTGAGCACGAACGCGGCAAAGATGAGGGCCAGGACTGCGGTGCGGCGAAGGGGCATGCGTCGGAGCATGACACGAGCGGGCCGTCGGACGGCGGAACCCCGGCGTGAAGCACGAGCTGCGGGGTACCGCACGGCGGTGCCCGATCGGTCCTCCCGCCGCAGCCTGCTCCTCCACCTGGGTGGACTCGCAGTCACCATGTCGGCAGCCGGGTGCGCCGGCGAGTCGGGCAGCGGAGGACGCCGGCGGAGCGGCCGCCGGGCCGAAGGGGGTGGAGGTGGCGGCGCCGTCTCGTCGCCGGCACCCGCGTACTCGCGTGGCCGGCTCGGTCCGCGACCCGATCGCTCACCGGAGGACGACGGTCGAAACGGCCGGCCCGGCCGTCAGCTGCTCCGCGCCGGCGGCGCAGCGGCACCGGCCGAGGTCTACGTGCCATCCGGCAACCGGCCGTGCCGGCTGGTGCTCTGCCTGCACGGCGCGGGCAGCGCCGCCGCGCCCGCGCTGGACCGGCTGATGCCGTGGGCGGACCGGCACCGGCTGCTCCTGGTGGCACCGAAGTCGGCCGCAGCGTCGTGGGACGTCATCACCGGTGGCTTCGGCCCCGACGTCCGCACCATCGACGGGCTGCTGACCGAGCTGTCGGCTCGCCACGCGGTCTCGTCGTACGCGGTGACGGGCTTCTCCGACGGGGCGAGCTACGCGCTCACCCTGGGGCTGGTCAACGGCGACCTCTTCGACGCGGTGGTCGCCTGGTCACCGGGCTTCCAGGCGGCACCCACCCGCACCGGGCGTCCGCGGTTCTTCGTGTCCCACGGCACCGAAGACCAGGTGCTCCCGATCGCCGCGACGAGCCGACGGCTGGTGCCGGCGCTCGAGGACGACGGCTACGACGTGACCTACGTGGAGTACCCGGGCGGCCACCTGGTCACCGAAGCCCTGCGCCAGCAGGCGGTCGAGTGGCTGGCGTCCGGGAACGGGCAGGGCTGATGCGCCGGCTTCAGGCGCCGCGGCGTCGCCTGATCTCCGCGTTGACGGCGGGGATGACCTCGTGCATGTCGCCGATCACCGCGTAGTGCGCCTTGGTCACCATGGGGGCGTCCGGGTCGGAGTTGATGGCGAGGATCGTCTTCGCGCTCGAGCAGCCCGCCCAGTGCTGGATCGCGCCGCTGATCCCGCACGGGATGTAGACGTCCGGAGAGATCCGGTTGCCGGTCTGCCCGACCTGTTCGTGGTGAGGGCGCCAGCCCAGGCTCGTCACGACCCGCGAGACGCCCAGCGAGCCGCCGAGCAGCTCGGTGAGCTCGAGCAGGTCGTCGAACCCCCCGGGGCCGCCGGCGCCGCGACCCGCGCCCACGACCACCTTGGCCGACTTGAGGTTGCCCGACGCATCGGCCTCGCCCGGCTCGACCCGGACGACCCGCGCGGCGAGGTCCTGCTCGGAGACCGCGACGTCGAGGGGCTGCACCTGGCAGGTCACCGCGGTGCCCGCGGGCTGCGCCTCGGTCGTGTGGCCGGCCACCGTGAGGACGACTGTGGCGTCATCGAGCCGCATCTCCTCCAGGGCCGCCCCGCCGAGCACCTGCCGGCTGACGGTGAAGGGCTCCTCGTTCTCGACCGCGACGACGTTGGCAGCCATGGAGACGCCGAGCCGGCAGGCCACGTGAGCCAGCACCTCGCTGCCGCGCGGGGTTCCGGCGGCGAGGACCGCCTTCCCTGCGTCGCCCGACGCCTCGCTCGCCGCCACGACGGCAGCGGCCCAGGCCGCCGGGGCGTAGCTCTCGAACGCACTGCCCGACGCCTCATAGACCCGACTGACGCCGTACTCCCCCAGCTCGCCGGCCACGCCGGCGGCAGCACGACCGACCACCAGGGCGTCGAGCGGCACCGCGATGCGGCGTGCGAACGTCAACGCCTCGCGCGACATCTCGCTGATGGCGCCGTTGCCGGCCCCGTCCTCGACCTCGACCAGCACCAGCGTCATCGGACCACTCCCAGTCGCTCCAACAGGTCCACCATCGCGGGAGCCGCCTCGGCTCCCTTGCCGAGCACCTCCACCTGGCTCGGCGGCACGGGCGGCAGGTGGAGCCGCACCCGTCCTGAGCCGACCGGCTCCCGGGCGGGAGTGACGGTCTCGATCTGCACGCGCTTGGCCTTCATCCGGCCCGGGATCGAGGGATAGCGCGGCTCGACGCCGCCCTCCATCACCGTGACGACCGCCGGCACCGGCGCCTCGAAGACGGCCGCGCCCTCGGGGGCCTCGACGCGGGCGACCAGGGACTCTCCGGCCGCCTCCACGGTGGCGGCGCCGGTGACGACCGGGCGGCCGAGCTCGTAGGCGAGCCGGACCCCGACCTGGAAGTCGCCGGTGTCGGCGGCGTCGTTGCCGAGCAGGACGAGCCCGTAGGACCGGCCCTGGGCCTCGTGGTCGCGGACGACGTCGGCGATGGCCGCCGCGACGTCGGTCGGACCGTAGCGCCGGGGCTCGACCTCGATCAGCACCGCCGCCCCGCAGCCGACCGCGAGGGCGTCGCGCAGCTGCTCGACGGCGTCCTCGTCACCGACCGTCAGCACCGTCGCAGCGCCGTCGGTCGCCTTGGCGACCTGGACCGCGAGCTCGATCGCGCACTCCTCGTGCGGGCTGACCGCGTAGCCCACGTGGCGGGCGTCCACGTCCATCGAGTCCTCGGTCAGGGCCACCGACCCCGCCACGTCCGGAACGCGCTTGATGCAGACCAGAACATCCATGTCAGCTCTCCTTCACGCCTTGAGCCGCTCGTTGTCGGGGTCGAACAGCGAGGTGCTGTCCGCCGACCCGACCGTCACGGGGTAGAGCTCCTCCATGTAGCTGACCGCCAGCTGGTTGCCGACCTCGGCCTCGGAGGGCGGGAGGTAGGCGAGCAGCACGTGCTTGCCCAGCGACGGCGCGGAGCCGGCGGTGGTCACGTACGGCCGGTGGCCGTGCCCGTCCACCAGGGGACCGCCGTCCCGACTGACGATCGGCTCGCCGCCGAGCATGTAGCGCTTGGTTCCCGAGGCCGAGGTGTGGTCGTCGACGGTCAGGGTGCACAGGACCGTCCGGGGCTCCTCCTCGCGCTGCTTGACGTAGGCCTCCCGGCCGACGAAGTCGGCGACCTTGACCTTGGGTCGCTGCATGCCGGCCTCGACGATGGTGCGCTCGGAGTCGAGCTCGTAGCCGTAGGCCCGGTAGCCCTTCTCGAGACGACCGGTGGTGGCGTAGACACCGATGCCCACCGGCACCGCGCCGTGGCCCTCGCCGACCTCGTGCAGCATCGACCACAGCTTGGCGCCGTGCTCCATCGGCAGGTGGAGCTCCCAGCCGAGCTCCCCGACGTAGGAGATCCGCGACGCGAGGACCTGCAGGGAGCCGACCTGGATGTCACGGCAGGTGCCGAAGCCGAAGCCGGTGTGGCTGATGTCGTCACGCGTCAGCTCGCCGAGGATGTCGCGGGCGCGCGGACCCCACAGCCCGATCGTGGAGTACGCCGAGGTGCGGTCGACCACCTGCGCCGAGCCGTCGGAGGGCATCCGGTCGGCGAACCACTTGAGGTCCACCATGCCGTGCGCGCCGCCGGTGACGACCCGGAACCTGTCGTGCGCGAGGCGCATCACCGTCAGGTCGGAGCGGAAGCCGCCGCGCTCGTCGAGCACCGGCGTGTAGATGACCCTGCCCAGCGACACGTCGGCCTGCGCGACGACGATGCGCTGCACGGCGTCGAGGGCGCCGGGACCGACCACGTCGAAGATCGCGAACGCGGTCAGGTCGACGATGCCGGCACGGTCCCGCATCGCCAGGTGCTCGGCGTTGATGATCGGCGACCACCAGCGGGAGTCCCACTCGTGCTCCCGGGGCATCACCCGGTCGCCGTACTCCTCGAGGAGCCGGGCGTTCGACTCGTACCAGTGGGGACGCTCCCAGCCGGCGGTCTCGAAGAACATCGCACCACGAGCCACCTCGTCGGCGTACATCGGCGAGAGCCGGCTGCTGCGGTCGCTGGACCACTGCTCGGACGGGTGCACGATGCCGTAGGTCTTGTTGAAGGCCTCGCTGGTGCGGGCGCGGATGTGCTCGCGGGTGCGCTGATGGGGGTAGAACCGGGCGATGTCGGAGTGGCCGAGGTCGATCTCCGGGAGCCCGTCGGTCATCCACTCGGCGACCGCGCGGCCGACGCCGGGTCCCTCCTTGATCCACACCGCGGCCGCCGACCAGAGCCCCTTGACCTCGGGCGTCTCGCCGAGGATCGGAGCGCCGTCGGGGGTGAGCGAGAGGAGGCCGTTGATCGCGTAGCGCATCTCGGCCTTCTCGTCACCGAGGATCTCCGGCATCAGCTCGAGGGCCTCCTCGAGCTGCTGGTCGAAGTCCTCGGCGGTGAAGGGCATCTCGGTCGGCGAGAGCTTCGCCTGCTCGATCGAGGGGATCTCCTCGGGGTCGTGCAGGATCGGCCGGTGCGCGTAGGAGCCGACCTCCATGTCGGCGCCGTGCTGGCGCTCGTAGCAGAACGTGTCCATGTCCCGGACGATCGGGAAGGAGATCTCCCCTTCCCGCTCGGCCAGCACCGGGACCGGGCCGACGCTGATCATCTGGTGCACGGCGGGGGTCAGCGGGATCTGCGCGCCGGCCATCTGGGCGATCTGGGGGCTCCAGACGCCACAGGCGATCACGACGGTCTCGGCCTCGATGTCACCGCCGTCGGTGCGCACGCGCCGGATCCGGCCCTCCTCGACGTCGAGACCCACCACCTCGACGGTCGGGACGACGGTGAGGGCACCGAGCTCCATCGCCCGCTCGCGCATGATCGTGCCTGCGCGCAGCGAGTCGACGACGCCGACCGAGGACGTGTAGAAGCCGCCGACGATGACGCTGGGGTCGAGGAAGGGCACCTTCTCCTGCACCTGCTCGGGCGTGAGCAGCTCGGAGTCGATGGCCCAGGCCTTGGCCGAGGACATCCGCCGCCGCAGCTCCTCCATGCGCTCCTCGGTGCGCGCCACCTCGATGCCGCCGGACTCGGTGAAGACGCCCATCTCCTGGTACTGCTGGACGCTGTCGAGCGTCAGGTCGGCCATCTCGCGCGAGTGGTCGACCGGGAAGATGAAGTTCGACGCGTGACCGGTCGACCCGCCGGGGTTGGGCAGCGCCCCCTTGTCGAGCTGGACGATGTCGCGCCAGCCGAGCCTCGCCAGGTGGTAGACGAGGCTGTTGCCGACGATGCCGGCACCGATGACGACGACGCGGGCGGAGGTGGGGACCGAGGCCATGGAGCAGCCCTTCACTCGGGCACTGAGTTGCGTATCACGCAACCCGATGCGTCATAGGGAACGAACGTCCCTCCAGCCTCGGTCAGCCGGGGATGCCTGTCAAGCCTGTCAAGACCGACCCGTCCTCCCGAGTCGGCGCTTGTGCACGCCGAAAACCCGCCGAGTCGGCGCTTGTGCACGGCTCTGCCGTGCACAAGCGCCGACTCGACCTGATCTGGGCGTGCATTGGCGCCGACTCGCGGTCAGGGGAGCCAGGCCTTGACCTTGTCGGGGTTCTCCTCGACCCACTTCGCCGCGGCGTCCTCCTGGGACATCTTGTCCTGGGAGATGTACTTCGCCACGGTGTTCTGGTCCTCGTTGGTCCACTCGAAGTTCTTCACGAGGTCGACCGACGGGTCACCGGACTCCGCCCACTCCGTGGAGACGATCTTCTTCAGCACCGTCTCGGGGTAGTCGCAGTCGACGTCCTCCGGCGGCTCCTGGCAGCCCTCCTTGTACGGCGGCAGCGCGACCTTCTCCAGCGGCACCACGGACATGAACCACTGCGGCTCGTAGAAGTACCCGATGAGGAACTCCTTGTTCTTCTCCGCCTGCTCGAAGGCCTCGATCGAGGCCGCCTCGCTGCCGGAGAAGACCACCTTGAAGTCCAGGTCGAGGTTCTCCACGATCGCCTCGTCGAACTGCACGTACGACGGGTCCGCCCCGAGGAACTGGCCCTGGCCGCCGGACTCCGAGGTGGCGAAGTCCTGCGCGTACTTGTTGAGGTTCTCCCACTCGAGGATGTCCGGGTGCTCCTCGGCCAGCCACGGCGGGACGTACCAGCCGATGATGCCGACGTTTCCGTTGGGACCGAAGTCCATGGCTGATCCGTCGCCGGACCCCTCGAAGAACTTCTTCTCGAGGTCGGGGTGCCCCCAGTCCTCGATGACGACGTCCACCTCCCCGGTGGCGAACCCCTGCCAGGAGACGTCCTCCTTGAGGTTCTTGTAGTTGACCGTGCAGCCGAGCTCCTGCTCCGCGACCGTGCCGACCACGTAGGCACTGGCCTCGTAGCCCACCCACGGGTTCACGGCCATGTTCAGCTCCTCGCAAGCACCCCCCGCGGCCTGCGCCTTCTTCTCGTTCTCCTGCGTCTCGGCGTCGATCGAGTTGCTGCCGCACGCGGCAAGGGCGAGCGTCGCTCCGACCGCCAGCGCGGCCAGTCGTCCGCCCTTCCATCCCCTAGTCATGCTTCTCCTCCAGTTGGTTTGCGTGCTGCTTCCCATGTCCCCACCCTTGTCGTGCCGTCAGATCCCACCCCAGCGCATCCTGCTGGTCCTCGAGGGCTCGCGTGGCGCGGACCGGTCCGCCGCCGCTGCACGGGTGATCCGGTCGAGCATGACGCCCAGCAGGACGATCGAGGCTCCCGCTGCCATGCCCTTGCCCCACTCCTCGCTGCGCGAGAACCCCAGGACGACGTCGTAGCCCAGGGCGCCGGCACCGACCAGCCCCCCGATGACGGCCATGGCCAGCACGTACAGCAGCCCCTGGTTGGTGGCCAGCACCAGCGAGGACCGCGCCATCGGCAGCTGCACCTTCGTGATCTCCTGCCACCGGGTTGCACCGGTGGAGCGGGAGGCCTCGATCGTGGTGGCCGGCACGCCCTTGACGCCGTCGGCGACCAGCTTGATGGCCGCAGGTGCGGCGTAGACGATCCCGGCGACGATCGCGGTGAAGCGGGAGGGCCCGAAGAGCGCCAGCACCGGGATGAGGTAGACGAACGGCGGGATCGTCTGGCCCGCGTCGAGGAGCGGCCGGACGACGAGGTCGGTACGTCGGCTCCTGGCCATCCAGACCCCGAAGACCAGGGCGAGCAGCATGACCAGCACGGTGCCGACCAGCGTCATGGTGAGGGTGATCATCGCGTCGTGCCACAGGTCGAGGAAGTAGATCCCGGCCAGGCACACCAGGGTCGGCAGCAGTGCCCGGAGCCCGCCGACGACCAGCGCGAGCACGGCGATCGCAGCGCCGGTGACGTACCAGGGCGACTCGGCCAGCAGCGACTGCAGGCCCGGGCGGTCATCCGATCCGTTCAGCACCAGGACGGTGAACTCGTTGCGGAAGGGGTTGGTGTAGCTGCTCAGGTTGTCGGTCACCCAGGTCGAGGCGCTGTCCGCGACCGACGCCAACGAGGTGCCCAGCTCGCTCTCGGGGAATTCCGCAGCCCAGAGCGAGACCCGGGAGACGTAGACCAGCACCAGGGCGAGCAGGCCTGTCCCGGCCAGCAGGAGCTTGCGCCGGCGCTCGTGCTGGTGGCCGCCTCGCCTGGCGACGTTCTCGGCCCGCTCGCTGGCTGCCGTCGTGGTGCGGTCCAGCATCACGGCGATGACGACGATGAGGAGGCCTGGCACGAAGGCGCGGCCGACGTCGTTGATCTTCAGCCCGTCGAGCACCGGCTGGCCCAGCCCCGGGCCGTCGACGAACGAGGCGATCGTGGCCATCGACAGCGCCGCCATGATCGTCTGGTTGAGCCCGACGATGATCGTGGCTCGCGCCATCGGCAGCTGCACCTTGCGCAGCCGCTGCATGCGGGACTGCCCGGCCGAGTCGGTGGCCTCGATCGTGGTCGGCGACACCGACCGGATGCCGTGGCCAGCGATCCTGACGAGCGGCGGAAGGGCGTAGATGAGCGTGGCGACCACCGCACCGGAGGCGCCGATGCCGAAGAACAGCACGACCGGGATGAGGTAGACGAACGTCGGCATGGTCTGCATCAGGTCCAGGACCACCGACACCACGGAGTTGGCGCGGGCGCTGGTCGCGATCCAGATGGCCAGCGGCATCCCGATGACGACCGCGGCGAGCACGGCGAGGAACGTCACGATGAGCAGGTCGATGGAGTCCTGCCAGAAGCCGAGGATGCCGAAGGACAGGAAGGAGGCCGTCACCAGCAGGGCGATCCGCCAGCCGGCGATCGCCAGGCCGACCCAGGCCGCGACGGCCGTGACCCCGAGCCACCCGACCTCCGGCACGGGACGTGGCAAGTTGGCCGTGGAGAGCATCCGCTGCAGCCAGTCCACGGAGCTGCGGAACACCTCGGCGATGCTCGTGGTGAGCTGCACGATCGGGTTGGTGTCGCGGCTGGCGAGCACCCAGTCGCGGAAGCTCGTGAGGGTGTCGTGGGTGTCGGTGTTCTCGCGTCCGCCGAGGGTGAGGGTGTCCGTGCCCTTGGTGAAGTACCAGACCACCACCCAGCCGACGACGACCGCCACCGCCAGCGCCCAGCGAGGGATGCGGCGCATGCGCTGCACCGGAGCGACGTCATCCTCCGGCCGGGCGCCGGCGCCCGGCGGCCGGAGGGCGGTGGCCGTCACGGCTTGGAGCCCTCCGTGGTCTCCTCGGCGACCACGACCCGGAGGATCGCCTCGTCATCGACGATGCCGACGAGCTCGCCGCCGTCGACGACGCGCACGGGGTGCGCCGAGGCAAGCGCGGCGCGGGCCGCCTTGAAAACCACGGTGTCCGAGGACATCACCGGGCCCTCGCTGGAGTCGCCGGGGCGCGGGTCGCGCATCACCCACTTGAGGGTCAGCACATGCGATCGAGGCACGTCGGAGGTGAAGTCACGCACATAGTCGTCGGCCGGCGCGCCGACCACCTGGTCCGGCGTACCGACCTGCACGATCTCGCCGTCGCGCATGATGAGGATGCGGTCGCCGAGCTTGAGCGCCTCCTGCAGGTCGTGGGTGATGAAGACCATGGTCTTGCCCAGCTCGTGGTGGAGCCGGATCACCTCGTTCTGCATGTCCCGCCTGATGAGCGGGTCCAGCGCGGAGAACGGCTCGTCGAAGAGGAGCATCGTCGGGTCGCTGGCGAGCGCGCGGGCCAGTCCGACGCGCTGCTGCATGCCGCCGGAGAGCTGGTCGGGGTAGGAGGTCTCGTAGCCGTCGAGACCCACGAGGTCGAGGATCTCGGTGGCCTTGGCACGCCGCTCCTTCTTGCTCATGCCACGCACCTCGAGCCCGTAGGCGACGTTGTCGAGGACCTGACGGTGCGGCAGCAGACCGAAGTGCTGGAAGACCATGGACACGTGAGTACGACGGAGCTCCCGGAGCTTGGCCTCCGACGCCGCGGTGACGTCCTCGCCGTCGAGGACGACGGTGCCCGCCGTCGGCTCGATCAGCCGGGTGAGGCACCGGACCAGCGTCGACTTCCCGGAACCCGAGAGGCCCATGACCACGAAGACCTCGCCGGGCGCGACGTCGAAGGAGACGTCCCGCACGCCGATGACACATCCGGTCTTGGACTTGAGCTCCTGGCGCGACAGGTCGGCGTCCGGCGTGCCGACCACCTTGTCGGCCTTGGGGCCGAAGACCTTCCACAGGTTGCGCACCGACAGTGCAGCGTCCCCGGACCCCGGCGCTGGTGGTTGCTCCGCGCCGGCGGTGGCTCCCTGGGGCGCCGTCGACCGGCCAGTCCTCGGAATCGTCGTCATGCGGTCGCCCCTTCCGGGAGCCCCTCCGCCGCGGGCATCGGCGGGCTGACCTGCTGGTTGCGCGGGTCGCCGGGCGGGTAGAGCGGTGTGCCCTCGCGGTGCCGGTAGAACGGCTCCACCTCGGGTGCGAGGGGGGTGTTGCCGGCGATCAGGTCGGCGGCCTTCTCGGCCACCATCATCACGGGGGCGTAGAGGTTCCCGTTGGGGACGTACGGGAACACCGAGGCATCCACGACGCGCAGCCCCTCCACGCCGTGCACCTTCATCGACGCCGGGTCGACCACCGCCAGGTCGTCGATGCCGAGCTTGGCGGTGCAGGAAGGGTGCAGCGCGGTCTCTGCGTCCCGGGCGACCCAGTCGAGGATCTCCTGGTCCGTCTCGACGCTGGGTCCCGGTGACAGCTCGCCGGCGTTGAAGGGGGCGAAGGCCGGCTGGTTGAGGATGCTGCGCGCCGCTCGGACCATCTCGATCCACTCCCGCCGGTCGTTCTCGGTCGAGAGGTAGTTGAACCGGAGGGCGGGGTGCTCGAACGGGTCCCGCGACTTGAGCGTGAGGCTGCCGCGCACGTCGGAGTACATGGGCCCGATGTGCACCTGGTAACCGTGGTCGCCGGCCGGCCGCGACCCGTCGTACCGGATCGCGATCGGGAGGAAGTGGAACATCAGGTTGGGCCAGTCGACGTCGTCGTTGCTGCGGATGAAGCCGCCGCCCTCGAAGTGGTTGGTGGCGCCCACCCCGCGACGGAGGAAGAGCCACTCCGCGCCGATCCGTGGCTTGTGGCGGTGCCGGAGCCAGGGGCCGATCGACACCGGCTGCTTGCTGGCGTACTGGACGTAGACCTCGAGGTGGTCCTGCAGGTTGCGGCCGACACCCGGGAGGTCCGCGACCACGTCGATGCCCAGCCGCTCCAGCTCCTCCTTCGGGCCGATGCCCGAGAGCAGCAGCAGGTGCGGCGAGTTCATGGCGCCGCCGCACAGGATGACCTCGCCGGCGCGCACCTGCCGGATGCCCCGGCCCGCCTTGCGATAGTCGACCCCGGTCACGCGGGTCCCCTCGGTGCGCAGGCCGGTCACCTGCGCGAGCGTCTCGACGCGGAGGTTCTTGCGATCGCGGACCGGGTGGAGGTACGCCCGCGCAGCGGACAGTCGTCGGCCACGGTAGACGTTCTTGTCAAACGGCGCGAAACCCTCCTGGCGGTAGCCGTTGACGTCGTCGGTGAGGGGGTATCCGGCCTGTTGCGCTGCCTCGAAGAACGCCCCGAAGAGGGCGCCGGTGGCGGGTCCGCGCTCCACGATGAGCGGGCCGCTGCCCCCGCGCCACCGGTCGGCGCCGGCGACGCAGGTCTCCATCCGCTTGAAGTAGGGAAGGCAATGGGCGAAGTCCCATTCCTTCATCCCCGGGTCCGACGCCCATCGCTCGTAGTCGAGCGGGTTCCCGCGCTGGAAGATCATCCCGTTGATGCTGCTGCTGCCCCCGAGCAGCTTGCCGCGCGCGTGGTAGATCCGGCGGCCGTTCATGTAAGGCTCCGGCTCGGACTCGTACTTCCAGTCGTAGAGCCGGTTGCCGATCGGGTACGGCAGTGCGGCCGGCATGTGGATGAAGGGGTCCAGCCGCAGGTCCGACCGGCCCGCCTCCAGGACGAGCACGGAGGTGCCCGGGTCGGCGCTCAGCCGGTTGGCCAGGGCGCAGCCGGCGGAGCCGCCGCCGACGATGACGACGTCGTAGGTCCGCGGTCCGCCGCTGCCTGCCATCGCGCTCCCCCGTTCAGCCCTGGAACCAGCGCTGGGGCGCCGGCCGCACGTTGTGCCAGATGTGCTTGGTCTCCCGGTACTCCTCGAGCCCCGCCGTCCCGAGCTCCCGGCCGAACCCGGACTGCTTGTATCCGCCCCACTCCGCCTGCGGCACGTAGGGGTGGTAGTCGTTGATCCAGACCGTGCCCATGCGCAGCCGGCTCGCGACGCGTTCGGCACGACCGGCGTTCTCGGTCCACACCGCGCCCGCGAGGCCGTAGATGCTGTCGTTGGCGGTGGCGATCGCCTCGTCCTCGCCGCTGAAGGTCTCGACGGTCAGCACCGGACCAAAGGACTCGTCGGCGACCACCGACATGCCGGTGTGACAGCGGTCGAGCACCGTCGGGAGGTAGTAGAAGCCGTCCGCCAGCGCCGGGTCGTCCGGGCGCCGACCACCGCACCTGAGCTGGGCCCCCTCCTCCAGGCCAGCGGCGACGTAGGCCTCGACCTTCTCGCGGTGGCCGGCGGAGATCAGGGGGCCGCTCTCGGCCTGCTCGTCGAACGGTCCACCGAGCCGGATCCGCTCCGCCCGGCGTACGACCTCGTCGACGAAGTCGTCGCGGATCGACTCCTCGACCACCAGCCGGGCTCCCGCCGAGCACACCTGGCCGGAGTGCAGGAAGACCGCGGTCAGGGCGAAGTCCAGCGCCGCCTCCATGTCGCAGTCGGCGAAGACGACGTTGGGGTTCTTCCCACCCAGCTCGAGCGCGACCTTCTTCACCGTCTCGCTGGCCGCAGCCATGATGCGCTTGCCGGTGGCGAGGCCTCCGGTGAACGAGACCATGTCGACGCGCGGGTCCTCGACCAGCGGCGACCCGACGGCGGCACCGGCTCCCAGCACGAGGTTCGCGACACCTGCGGGCACCCCGGCCTCCTCGAGCAGCCGCATCAGGTGGATCGCGGTGTGCGGGGTGAGCTCGCTGGGCTTCAGCACGAAGCTGTTGCCGGCCGCCAGTGCGGGCGCGACCTTCCACGACGTCTGCAGCAGCGGGTAGTTCCACGGGGTGATCAGGGCACAGACGCCCATCGGCTCGTGCACGATCCGGCTGACGACGTCGGGGCGACCGGTGTCGACCAACCGGCCAGGGTCCTCGGCGGCGATGTTGCCGTAGTGGCGGAAGACGCCCACCACGTCGTCGACGTCGTACTCGCTCTCGACGAGCCGCTTCCCGGTGTCGAGGCTCTCGGCCCGGGCGACCTCGGCCTTGTCGCGCTCGAGGAGATCAGCGACGGTGTGCAGCAGCCGGCCGCGGTCCAGGCTGGAGGCACCCGGCCAGGCCCCGTCGTCGAAGGCCTCGCGCGCCGCGGCCACCGCGGCCACCGCATCCGCGTGCCCGGCCTCGTCGACCTCGGCTACGAGGGTCCCGTCGGACGGGCAGCGGATCTCGCGGCGCTCGCCGTCGCGGGCACCGGTCCACTTCCCCGCGATGTACAGGCTGGACATCAGGGCATCCTCGCCGCAGTTGCGTATCTCGCAACAGCTTGTGCGTTACGCAACAGCATCCTGAAGCTCGGCAGGCCCGTCAAGGACGTTCTCACCGGCGCTCCCATCCAAGACGGCGCGAGACGTCGTCGGCAGCCTCGACCACGAGGGCGACCAGGTCCGGAAGCCGCAGCTCGGGCAGGCGGTAGCTGGGTCCCGAGATGCTCAACGAGGCCACGACGTCACCATGCGCGCTCCGTACCGGGGCCGCCAGTGCCGTCAGTCCCACCTCCAGCTCGTCGGTGGCCACCGCATAGCCCCACTCCCGCACGCGGTCGAGCCCTTCATGGAGAAGGCGGCGGTCGGTGATCGTGGTCTCGGTGTACGCCGGGAGGTGGTCCACGCGGCGGTCGACCTCGTCGGCCTCCAGCCCGCTGAGCAGCACCTTGCCGTTCGAGGTGGCGTGCAGCGGGATGTGCTGCCCGACCCAGTTGTGCGACGGCAGCGCCGAGCCACCTGCGGCCTGGTCGACGTACAACGCGGCCCGATCCGACAGGACCGCGACGTTGACGGTCTCGCCGCACTCGGTCGCCAGTCGGCGGACGACCGGTCGGGCCTCCTGGACGACGTCGAGCCGGGCGGTGCTGGCGCCGGCGAGCCGGGCGAGGCCGAGCCCCAGGCGGTACTTGCCTCGGTCCTCGGTCTGCTCGACCAGCTCGTGCGCCTCCAAGGTGCTGACCAGCCGGAAGGCGGTGCTCTTGTGGACGCCGAGCTCGACGGCGATCTCGGTGACTCCGACCTGTCCGAGCCGGGCGAGGATGCCCAGGATCGTGAGGGCGCGGTCGACCGACTGCACGCTGCCCACAGCCGGGGGGACGGCCGGGTCGACAGCACGGGAGCTGGCGACGGCCTCTGCGGTGTTGCTCATGGCGCAACGCTAGTGCGTGCGCGTCTCTGCTGCCGGGACCTCGGTCCCGCGTCCCGAAGGCGAGGACGCGTCAGCGCACACGGGTGCCCATGGCCGGCCCTCGTGGGCCGGGGCGGCGAGACGCGTGCACAAGCGCCGACTCGGCGGTCATCAGGCGTGCACAAGCGACGACTCGGCGGTCATCAGGCGTGCACAAGCGCCGACTCGGCGGTCAGTCGCCGAGCTCCTTGCGGCGGCGCACGACGTACTCCTCGAGCTCGTGCCGGATGGCGTCGTCGAGCGGCGGCTGCTCGTAGGCCTCGAGCTTCGCCTGGTAGATCTTCTTCGCCCGCCCAGCCGCGTCGACCCCGCCGTTGCGCATCCAGCGCTCGTAGTTCTCCGACGACGACAGCATCGGCCGGTAGAAGCAGGTGCGGAACCGCTCCATGGTGTGCATGGCGCCGAGGAAGTGGCCGCCGTGGCCGACCTCCTGGTGAGCGTCGAACGCGAGCGAGCCCTCGTCGATCTCCAACGGAGTGAACTCCGCCTGCAGCATCTGCACCAGCTCGACGTCGACCACGAACTTCTCGTAGCCGGCCACGAGCCCGCCCTCCAGCCAGCCGGCCGAGTGCATCACCCAGTTGGCGCCCGCCAGGAACGTGGGCAACAGGGTCATGAGCGCCTCGTAGCCGGCCTGCGCGTCGGGCACCTGCGAGGAGGTGAGCGCGCCGCCGGACCGGAACGGGAGCCCGAAGCGTCGCGCGATCTGCCCCGTGCACAGCAGGCCGATGCCCGACTCCGGGGTGCCGAACGTCGGCGATCCCGACTGCATGTCGATGTTCGACAGGAACGACCCGAAGATCACCGGGCAGCCGGGCCGGATGAGCTGGGCGAGCGCGATCCCGGACAGCGCCTCGGCGATCTGCTGGACCAGCGCCGCAGGGATGGTCACCGGCGACATCGCGCCCATGAGGATGAACGGCGTCAGCACGACGGCCTGGTTCGCCTCGGCGTACTCGAACAGCGCGTCGAGCATCCGGTCGTCCCACCGCAGCGGCGAGTTGCAGTTGACCAGCGAGATCGACACCGGCGTCTGCTCGATGGCCTCCCGGCCGCCGAACAGGATCTCCCCCATCGCGATGGTGTCGCGGGCGTTGACCCCGGAGACCACGTTGCCCATGTAGACCTTGTCGGTCAGCGTCTGGAGGGCCAGCGTCATGTCGAGGTGGCGGGAGTCGAGCGGGGTGTCGTTGGGCTCGCAGATCACGCCGCCGGCCGAGTCGAGCACCGGGAAGCTCTGAGCCAGCTGCGTGAACCGACGGAAGTCGTCCATGGTGGCGTCGCGCCGCACCTCGCCCTCCCGCACGAAGGGCGGGCCGTACACGGCGCCGAACGCCATCGCGTCCCCGCCGATGTGGATGTTGTTGGCGGGGTTGCGCGCCTGTACGTCGAACTCGCGAGGGGCCTTGGCCGCCTGCTCGAGGACGAAGTCGGGGTCGAGGAAGACGGTGTTCTCCTCGACGCGCTGGCCCGCCTTCCGGAACAGCTCGAGCGCACGCTCCGACATGAACTCGACGCCGATCTCGGTCACCAGGCGACGCCAGCCCGCGTCGAGCTTGGCCATCGCGTCCTCGGAGAGGATCTCGTAACGCGGCATCGAGTTGCGGAACATCGAGGGCCTCCTTGACCGAGTGTGCTCCGCATCATAGCCTCACCATGTGGAAGTCAAGTTCCACGATGTGGCCGCGTGGATACGGCAGTCAGGACTGGTCTGGTGACGGAGCTCGACCTCCCGCCCCGCTCGGGCGTGACAGGCACCCAGGCGGTCGACCGCGCCTGCACGCTGGTGTCGCTCGTCGTGCGCGCCGACGAGCCGCTGACCTTCACCGAGATCTCCGACGCCGCGGGGCTGGCCCGCTCGACCACCTCCCGCCTGCTCTCCGCGCTGGAGCGCACCGACCTCGTGCAGCGCGACGCCTCCGGGTCCTACGAGGCGGGTTCGCTGTTCGCGCTCCACGCCGCCCGGCACGACCCCTGGCAGGAGACTGCCCGAGTCGCGCGCCCGTTCCTGGAGCGGCTGCGCGACCACACCGGCGAGACCGCGCACCTCGGCGTCCCCCGAGGTGCGGCCGTCGTCCACGTCGCCCAGGTCGACTCGGCGTACCTGCTGGCGACCCGCGACTGGACGCAGCTGCAGGTGCCCGAGCACTGCAGCTCGCTGGGCAAGGTGCTCTACGCCCACGGCCGGCTCGCGATGCCGGAGCCGCCGCTGGAGCGGCCCACCGAGCGCAGCGTCGCCGACCTCGGCGAGCTCGAGCGCGACCTGGCGGAGGTACGCCGTCGCGGCTACGCGGCCACCGTCGACGAGCTCGAGGTGGGGCTCACCGCGGTGGCGGTGCCCGTGCGCGGCCGCGACGGTGAGGTGGTCGCCGCCCTCGGTGTCTCCGGCCCGACCGCTCGGCTCGCCGACCGGGTCGAGCAGGTCGGCCGGCGGCTCACCGACGAGGCCGATGCACTGTCGCTGCTGCTGCGGCGACAGAAGGACCGGGGCACGAAGCAGAAGGAAGGCGCGGCATGACACCGGAAGAGATCCTGCAGGGGCTGTACGACGAGACGTTGGTGGGCAATGCGCCACGTGTCCTGGAGCTCACCCACGAGGCACTCGGGCTCGGGATGGAGCCCCAGTCGCTCCTCTTCGACGCGCTGATCCCCTCGCTCGAGGAGGTCGGCGCCCGGTTCGAGCGCGGCGACTTCTTCGTCCCCGAGATGCTCATCGCGGGCCGGGCGATGGCCGGCTCGATGGAGGTGCTGAGGCCGCTGCTGGCCGAGACCGGCGTCGAGACGGTCGGCAAGTTCCTCATGGGCACCGTCAAGGGCGACGTCCACGACATCGGCAAGAACCTCGTCAACATCATGCTCGAGGGTGCCGGCTTCGAGGTCATCGACCTCGGCGTGCAGGTGGCGCCCGAGAAGTTCGTGGAGAAGATCCAGGAGCACCAGCCCGACATCGTCGGGTTCTCGGCGTTCCTCACCACGACGATGCCGATGTTCAAGGCGAACATCAACGCGCTCCAGAAGGCGGGGATCCGCGACCAGGTCATCGTCATGGTGGGCGGCGCCCCGGTCACGCAGGAGTACGCCGATGCGGTGGGTGCCGACGGCTACGCCCCCGACGCCTCGGCGACGGTCAAGAAGGCCAAGGACCTGCTGCGGCGCAAGCGGTCGCTGGTGAGCGCATGAGCGCCCCGCTGTCGGAGACCGTGCTGAGGTCGGCGAGCAAGCAGGTCGTGATCGGCCACCAGCGCCGCTTCTGCCTCATCGGTGAGCGGATCAACCCCACCGGGCGACGCATCTTCCAGGAGCAGCTGCGGGCCGGCGACCTCTCCGCGATCGAGCGTGACGTCAAGGCCCAGGTCGAGGGCGGCGCGGACGTCCTGGACGTCAACATGGGTGTGCCGCTGACCGACGAGCCGGAGCTGCTGGCGAAGGCGATCACGATGGTGCAGGAGCTCACCGACCTGCCGATCTGCATCGACTCCTCGGTGGTCGAGGCGCTCGAGGCCGGCCTCTCGGCCTACCAGGGGCGCGCCCTGGTCAACTCCGTGACCGCCGAGGACGAGCGGATGGAGCTGATCCTCCCGCTGGTGAAGCGGTACGACGCCGCGGTGATCGCACTGCCGAACGACTCCGAGGAGATCCCCATGGAGGCCGACCGGCGGCTGGAGCTCGTCCAGCACATCGTCGACGTCGCGACCGGGGAGTACGGCATCGCCATGGCCGACATCGTCATCGACCCGCTCGCCATGCCGATCGGCGCCGACACCGCGACCGCGCTCACCGCATTCGACACCATGCGCAGGATCCGCGAGGTCCACGGTCTGAACATGACCTGCGGCGCCTCCAACGTCTCCTTCGGCATGCCCGACCGGCACACGCTGGGTGCGGCGTTCCTGCCGATGGCGATGACCGCCGGGCTCACCAGCGCGATCATGGACACCCGCAGCCCGCAGATCGTCGACGCGGTGAAGGCCGCCGACCTGCTGCTCGGCCACGACGAGTGGGGCGGGAGCTGGATCGCAGCTCACCGCAAGCGGCAGGCCGCCGCATCGGCGTGAGCAGCGGTCCCGCCGCGGAAGGCGCGGTGCCCGACCACGCAGACGCCGGACCTGCGGGTCTCTCGGTGGACCACCTGCGCCGGGAGGGGCTCATCGACCCGCCCGGACGCAACGGCCAGCCGCACGACGGCACCGGCCGCGTGCAGCTGCGCTTCTCCCCTGCCGACCGGTCGGTCCGGGTGCCGCCGGGGGTCACGGTGTTCGACGCGGCGAGCTGGAACGGCATCGCGATCGACTCCACCTGCGGCGGTCACGGCACCTGCAAGAAGTGCAAGGTGCAGGTCGTCGACGGCTCGGTGCCGGTCTCCCGACTCGACGTACGCGCCTTCACGCCCGAGCAGCTGCAGAGCGGCTGGCGACTGGCCTGTCTCGCGCAGGCGACGTCCGACCTGGCCGTCGAGGTCCCGCCGCTGACGACCCGCCCGAAGGCCGCCACCGTCGGCGTCGGCCGGCAGGTGATCCTGCGGCCGGCGGTGCGCAAGCGGTACGTCGAGCTCGACGCGCCCAGCCTCACCGACCAGCGGCCCGACCTCACCCGGCTCCTCGACGCGATGGACGACCTGGTGCTCACCCCCGACCTGCGCGCCCTGCAGTCGCTTCCTCACGCCCTGCGGGCGGCCGACCACAAGGTGACCGCGGTGGTCGTCGACGACGTCCTGATCGACGTGGAGCCCGGCGACACGACCGCCCGCCAGTTCGCGATCGGCTTCGACCTGGGGACCACGACGGTGGTGGCCACGCTGCTCGACGTCACCACCGGGACACCGCTGGCCGTTGCCTCGATGCTCAACAAGCAGCAGCCGTTCGGCGCCGACGTCATCACGCGTATCAGCGCGACCATGATGGACACCGAGGCGCTGCCCCGGCTGCGCCAGCTGGCCCGGGAGACGCTGGTCGAGCTGGTCGGCAACGTCTGCGACCAGGCGGGCGTCGACCCCGCCGAGGTCTACGAGGTCGCGCTCGCAGGCAACGCGACGATGACCGCGCTCGCGCTCGGCATCGACCCGGAGCCACTCGGGGTCGCGCCCTTCGTGATGTCGACCGCGACGTTCCCGACCACGCTGCGGGCCTCCGACCTCGGCCTCGCGCTCCACCCGGGAGCGCGCGCCGTCGTCCTTCCCGCGCTCGGCGCCTACGTCGGCGGCGACATCGTCGCCGGCATGCTGGCCACCGGGATGGACCGCGACAAGCGGGTCAGGCTCTTCGTCGACGTCGGCACGAACTGCGAGATCGTCCTCAGCAACGGTGACACGATCCTGGCCACCGCTGCTCCGGCCGGGCCGGCGTTCGAGGGCGGCGCGATCCGCTGCGGCATGCGCGCCGCCGACGGCGCCATCGAGGTGGTCCGGCTGCCGGGCGACGACGAGGTCCAGCTGCAGGTGATCGGCGACGCCGAGCCGCAGGGGCTGTGCGGCTCGGGGCTGGTCGACGCCGTCTCCGAGCTGGTGAGGGTCGGGCTCCTGGACGCCTCCGGGCGGTTCGTGCCCGAGGACCGTGCCGCGGAGCTCGCGCCGGGGCTCGCCGACCGGCTGACCACGATCGGTCAGGAGCGGGTGTTCGTCCTGCACCGGCCGACTCCTGACGCCGACCCGTCCGAGACCGTCTACCTCTCCCAGCGCGACGTCCGCGAGCTGCAGTTCGCCAAGGCGGCGATCTCCACCGGATGGGCGCTGCTGCTCGAGGAGCTCGGCCTCGCCGAGGACGACGTCCAGCAGGTGCTGCTCGCCGGGTCCTTTGGCACCTACCTGTCCCCCGCCGCCGCCGTACGCATCGGCCTGGTGCCGAAGCTGCCCGTGCTGCGGATCGTCTCCGCGGGCAACGTGGCCGGCGAGGGCGCCAAGATGGCGCTGCTCAGCGTGCAGGAGCGAGCGGGTGCCACCGCCCTGCTGGAGGAGGTGCGCTATGTCGAGCTCTCCGATCGCCAAGACTTCAACGACCGCTTCGTCGACCTCCTCGCCTTTCCCGGCTGAGCCGGCTGAGGTCTCTTCGCCGGCTGGGGCACCTGCCACCGCCGTACCGCTGCGCTCGAGCCCGCCCGGTGCCGTGGCGCTGGTCGCCTGCGGTGCGATCGCGCAGCCGTGCGCCGAGATCGTGCGTTCGCGTGGCTGGCCGGTCGACGTCCACCCGCTGCCGCCGCTGCTGCACAACCAGCCGCAGCGCATCGCCGGCCAGGTCGAGGAGCTCGCCGAGGAGCTGGGTCACCGCTACGCCACGGTCGCCGTCGGTTATGCCGACTGCGGGACCTACGGAGCGCTGGACGAGGTGTGCGAGCGCCGGGGGCTGCTCCGGCTGTCGGGCCTGCACTGCTACGACCTGTACGCCGGGGCGGAGCGGCTGCGTCGGCTGCTCGAGGAGGAGCCGGGGACCTATCTGCTCACCGACTTCCTGGTCAGGTCCTTCGACCGGACGGTCCTCGCCGAGCTGGGGCTCGACCGTCATCCCGAGCTCCGTGACGACTACTTCGGCCACTACACCCGGGTCGTCTGGCTGCGCCAGCAGCGCGACCCGGCCCTGCAGCCACTGGCGGAGTCGGCGGCGGCCCGGATCGGGTTGCCGCTGACCGTCATCGACACCGGCCACGAGCGGCTCGAGGCCGCGCTCGCGGAGCTCCTGGGCGAGGAGCTGGTCAGCGGCCGCTGACCAGCTTGTCGAGGAGCTGCTGACGCCACTGCTCGGTCTCGGCGACCTGGTTGAACGTGAAGACGTGCAGCCCGGCCACCTGCGACTCGGGGCGGGCCAGTACGGGTGCGCTGTTCTCCAGGAAGCGCTCGCCCGTGAAGCCGCCGGGTGCGGCCAGCCGGAACAGCGCCCCCTTGTGCTTCATGAGGAATCGGGTCGAGTCGCCGACGCCGATCTTGGTCGCCATCGTCAGCAGCTTGGCGCGCTCGGCCGGGCCGGGGATGCCCAGCCAGACAGGCAGTCCGACACCACGGCTGCGCATCCGGGTGAGCCACCGGTCGACGGCCGCCGGGTCGAAGACCAGGTTGCTCACGATCTGCGTGGCGTGCGCCCGCTTGTCCCACATCGACTGGACGGTCACGTCGTCGCTGATCAGCGGGTGGGTCTCGGGATAGCCGGTGATGCCGACCTCGGCGAAGGGACTGCCCAGCGCGGTGAGGTCGGCGAGCAGCGGGAGAGCGGCGTCGTACTCCCCCTCCGGCGGGGTCTTGTCCCCGGCGGGGACGAAGACCGCCGTGATGCCCGCTGCCACCAGCCGGTCGGAGACCTCGGCGAGCTCGCTCTTGTCGCGGACCATGCGGGCCGCGAGGTGCGGCATGACGGCGTACCCCTGCTTGGCCAACCGCTCGGTCAGGTCGAGCGTCGCCTCCAGCCCCTTGGCCGGTGAGGCGGTGACCGTCAGCATCCGGTCGGTGGGGAGGTGCTCGAGGATCTTGTCCTCGATGGTGGGAGTGGGCAGCACCTCGTAGCGTGCCGTCTCGACCAGCCCCCGTAGCGCCGCTGCCTCGGCTTTGTTGCGCATGCTGCAACTCATTTCGTGATACGCGACGATCCCGCCGGTCGCCAGCCTAGGCGCGGAACCCGTCAGGGGCAACGGTCTCTGCCGGTCCGCCTCGCCCGGCTTCCTGGGCGGGTCGGCCAGACATGCAGGGCGGGTCGGCCAGACATGCAGGGCGGGTCGGCCAGACATGCCGGGCGGGTCGGCGATAGGCGTGGCGGGCCTAGCCTGGGCGGCATGGACCTGTCCGAGGACCTCCTGGCGGCCGCCCGCGCGGCCAAGGGGTTCATGCCCGAGGACGAGGGGCTCTTCCTCCACCGCTGCGCCGTCGAGCAGGGCCGGCACGGGGCGATCCTGGAGGTCGGCACCTATTGCGGGAAGTCCGCGATCTACCTCGGCTCCGCCGCCCGGGCGACCGGTACGACGGTGTTCACCGTCGACCACCACCGCGGCTCGGAGGAGAACCAGGCGGGGTGGGAGCACCACGACGCGTCCCTGGTCGACCCCCGCACCGGGCGCATGGACACGCTGCCGGTCTTTCGGCGCACGGTCGCGGAGGCCGGCCTGGAGGACGAGGTCGTTGCCGTGGTCGGCCAGTCGTCCATCGTCGCGCGCCACTGGCGAACCCCGCTGGCGCTGCTGTTCGTCGACGGGGGTCACGGCGAGGAGCCGGCGCACACCGACTACGAGGGGTGGGCGCCGTGGGTGCAGGCCGGTGGTCTGCTGCTGATCCACGACGTGTTCCCCGATCCCGCGGACGGCGGGCGCCCGCCGTACGAGATCTTCCTGCGGGCGCCGGCCGACGGATTCGCGGAGGTGGGGGCCTGCGGCTCGATGCGGGCGCTGCGACGCGTGCGCGGGGACGCCGGGGACCCGGTCGGCCGCCGCTGACGCCGGGGGCGCGGCTCACCAACCTGAGAGCTGCTCAGCCACCACGCGCGCCGGCCGGCGAGGCACCCGCCTCGACGCAGCCGCAGGACAGGCCGATGGCGGGCGGGTCCGCCGGCAGGGTGTCGCCGCGGAAGATCCCCGAAGCCGGGGTCGTGCGCGACAGCGCGTCGGCGGCGAGGACGACGGCCGCCGACGTGTACGTCGTCTGCTCGTCGGGCCAGAAGACGTCGTCGCCGTGGACGAAGCCCGTCCAGTAGAGCCCTCCCTCGTGCCGGAGATGCTGGGCGTCGGCGAGCATCGCCGTCGCCCGGTCGCGGTCACCGGTGTTGTCCAGCGCCATGGCCAGCTCGCACGTCTCCGCGCCGGTGACCCACGGGTTGGTGTCGACGCAGCGGCACCCCAGCCCGTCCACGACGAAGTCGTCCCACCGGCTGCTCAGCAGGTCCCGGGCCTGCTGACCGCGCAACGGCCCCCCGAGAACCGGGTAGTACCAGTCCATCGAGAACGTCGCCTTGTCCAGGAACCGGTCGCGGTGCGCCTCCAGCGCATGCCGGAGCCGGCCGGCCACCAGCTCCCAACCCGGTTGCGGCTCGCCGACCAGCTCTCCGAGGGCAAGGCCGGCGCGCAGCGAGTGGTAGATGCTCGAGCTGCCGGCGAGCAGCGCCTGCGCGTTGACCTTGCCGTCGCCCTGCTGGGACCAGGCCACGCCTCCGAACGGCAGCTGCATGCCGGCCACGAAGTCGAGCCCGCGTCGCACGACCGGCCAGAACCGCCGTACGAACGGCTCGTCACCTCGCACCAGCCAGTGGTGCCAGAGACCGACGGCCGGGTAGGCCGACATGTTCGTCTCGCCGCTGTCGTCCTCGACGCGGTCCCCGATCACCTTCAGCGGCCACGACCCGTCGGCGCGCTGGGCGGCCAGGCACCACGCGAACGCCGCCTCGGCCGCTTCGACCTCGCCACCGAGGAGCAGCCCCATCGCCGCCTCGACGTGGTTCCACACGTCGATGTGCTCCCCCACCGCCCACGGGATGCCGCCGTCGGGCTGCTGCACCCGTGCGATCGCGGCCGCGGTGTCGCGGACCTGGGCCGTGGTGAGGATGCCGGGGACCTCGGGGATCACGCAGGCTGCTCCCGCTTCTGCAGGTACAGCACCACGCTCTTGCCGATGAGCGGGTCGAGGACCTTCTCGGCGAGCCGCGTGGCCCGCGGCCGCTTCACGATGTCCCAGACCAGCACCTGGTGGAACGCCTTGACCAGCCGGTTCTGGTCGTTGTCGACGCCGACGGCGCACTTGACCCACCAGTACGGCGAGTGCAGCCCGTGGACGTGCGCCTGGCCGAGGAACCGCAGACCGGCAGCCTCGAGCTTGTCCCGGAGCTCGTCAGCGCGATAGATGCGGACATGGCCGCCCTCCACCTCGTGGTACCGGTCGGACAGCGCCCAGCAGATCCGCTCCGGCAGCCAGCGCGGCACCGTGACCGCGATCGTGCCGCCGGGCCGGAGCACCCGGACCAGCTCGGAGACCGCGCGGTCGTCGTCGGGGATGTGCTCGAGGACCTCGGAGGCGACGACCCGGTCGAACTCGCCGTCGGAGAAGGGCAGGTCGAGCGCGTCGCCCTGCTTGACGTCTGCCTCCGCGCCCGCGGGAACGCTGCCCTCCTCGCGCATCGCCGCGAACCACTCGCGGACCGTGGCGAGCTCGTCGGCGTCCTGGTCGAGCGCGATGACGTCGGCGCCGCGCCGGTACATCTCGAAGGCGTGCCGGCCGGCGCCGCAGCCCATGTCGAGCACCCGCTCGCCGGCGCTCAGGGCCAGCCGGTCGAAGTCAACGGTCAGCATCTGGTCGGTGTCCTCACGTCTGGTCCTGGACAGCGGTGCCCGCGTCGGGCAGTCCGTTCTTCCTGGCGATGGCCCGCTCGTACGCCGCGGCGGTGGCCACGGCCACGGCGCGCCAGCTGAAGTGCTCCAGCACCCGGCGACGGCCGGCGGCGCCCATCGCCGAACGGCGGTCGGGGTCGTCGAGCAGGGACCCCACCGCGTCGTACAGCTCCTGGACGTCCCCCGGAGTCACCAGGTCGGCGCACTCGCCGTCGGGGCCGACGACCTCGGGGATGGCGCCGGCCCGGCTCACGACCAGCGGCGTCTCGCACGCCATCAGCTCGGCGGTCGGCAGCGAGAAGCCCTCGTAGAGCGACGGCACGCACGCGACCTCGGCCGACCCCATGAGCTCGACCAGCTCGGCGTCGGAGATGCCGTGGACGAAGCGCACGCAGTCCCCGACCCCCAGCTTGTCGATGAGACGCTCGGTCCGGCCGCCGGGGCTCGGCCTGGTGACGAGCACCAGCTCGACCTCCCGCTCGGTGCGCAGCTTCGCGACCGCCTCGAGCAGGGTGTGGACGCCCTTCATGGGAGTGTCGGCACTGGCCATCGCGAGGATCCGCCCCGGCACCCGCGGCCGGGTCGGGGGCACGAAGACCTCGTCGACCCCGAGCGGGATCACCTCGATGACGGCGGGGTCGACACCGAAGTCACGGGCGATGTCGCGGCGCGAGCTCTCCGAGACGGTGAGGATCTGCGGCAGCCGCCGGGCGACCTTGCCTTGCATCCGCAGGAACGAGTACCACCGCCGAAGCGCGAGCTGCTTGCGCAGCGGAGCGTGCGCGAGGTCGACGCGGCGGTCGAAGGTGATCGGGTGGTGGATCGTGGTGACCAGCGGGAACCCCAGGCGCTCGATCTCCAGCATCCCGTAGGCGACCGTCTGGTTGTCGTGCACGACGTCGAGGTCGTCGCGCCGGGCCGCGAGCACCCGGGCGACCCTCTTCCCGAAGGTCCGCGGCTCGGGGAAGGCCGCGGTGCACATGGCGAGGAACTCCTGCACGTCGACGAGGTCGCGGAACTCCCGGGGCCGCGGGATCCGGAAGGGGTCGGGCTCGCGGTAGAGGTCGAGGCTCGGCACCTTGGTGAGTCGCACACCGGGATCGAGCTCCGGGTAGGGCGGGCCGGAGAACACCTCGACGTCGTGACCGAGCCCCACCAGCTCGCGACTGAGGTGCCGCAGGTAGACGCCCTGGCCGCCGACGTGCGGCTTGCTGCGGTAGGACAGCAAGGCGACTCTCACAGGCGGGTTCCTCCCCGGTCGAGCACGTCCGTCGGCGGGCTCGGCGACCGTCGGAGGGACTGCAACGCGCTTTCGATCTCGGTGTGTCGGCTGTGAGCGTAACCGGCCGTGAGCGCCCTCGAATCCCGCGCCGCCCACGGCGCCCTCGGGTGCGACGCGCTCAGCCGGCTGCCAGCCGACGCGCCTGCTCCTCGACGTCGAAGTCCGGCTCCGGCCACGGCAGTTCCATCTCCTCCATGGCCTCGACCAGGAGGGAGGCAATGGCGAGCGTGCGGTACCACTTGCGGTTGCTCGGTACGACGTACCACGGCGCCCACTCGGTCGAGCAGCGCTCGAGCATCGTCTCGTACGCCGCCTGGTAGTCGTCCCAGATCGCGCGCCCGTCGACGTCCTCGGGCTTGAACTTCCAGACCTTCTTCGGGTTCTCCAGCCGCGCCAGCAGTCGTTCCTTCTGCTCGTCCTTGGAGATGTGCAGCATGCACTTGACCACAGCCGTGCCGTCCTCGGTGAGCCGCCGCTCGAAGTCGTTGATCGCGCCGTAGCGCCGCTCGATCTCCTCCGGTGGCGCGAGCTCGTGCACCTTGCCGATCAGGACGTCCTCGTAGTGGGAGCGGTCGAAGATCCCCACCTGCCCGGCCGCCGGGGTCTGCTTCTCCACCCGCCACAGGAAGTCATGGGCGAGCTCGTCCTGGGTGGGCGCCTTGAACGACGTGATGCGCACGCCACCCGGGTCCAGCAGCCCCACCGCGTGCTTGAGGACTCCACCCTTGCCGGAGGTGTCCATGCCCTGGATGACGAGCAGCAGCTTGCGATGCCCCCCGGTGTAGCCGTGGGCCGACAGACGGGTCTGGTGGTCGACGAGGGCGTCCTCCAGCCCGGCCAGCGCCACCTTCCCGGCCTTCTTGTCACCGTCGAAGCCCGGCTTGCCTCCGGGGTCGATGGCGCTGAGGTCGACCGGTCCGGGCCCCACCCGCAGGAGGCCGGCCACGTTCTCGATGCCGTTCTGGTCCACGAGCCGGAGGCTACCTGCATCGCCACGCTGCGCGACGACGCGCGGGCAGCGGCGGCGTAGGGTCCGTCGCGTGGACCTGCCCGTGCTGCCGCCCGTCCTCCCGATGCTCGCCAAGTCCGTCAAGGACATCCCTGACCCGGCCACGTTCCGCGATGCCGAGCATCCCGGCCTGCTGTACGAGCCGAAGTGGGACGGCTTCCGGTGCCTGTTGTTCCGCGACGGCGACCAGGTGGAGCTGGCCAGCCGCAACACCAAGCCGTTGACCCGCTACTTCCCCGAGGTCGTCGACGCTGTCCGCGCCGGCACGCTGCCGGACCGGTGCGTGCTGGACGGCGAGCTCATCGTCGCGATCGGCGACCGGCTCGACTTCGACCGGCTTCAGGACCGGATCCATCCCGCCGACTCACGCGTGCGCATGCTCGCCGAGAAGACCCCCGCGGCGTACGTCGCGTTCGACGTCCTGGCACTCGACGGTGACGATCTGCGCGACAGCGCTCTCGCCGTACGCCGGCGACGGCTGGAGGAGGCCCTGGCGAAGCCCACCTCCCTGGTGCACCTGACCTCGGTGACCACCGACCGCGAGCTGGCGCGCCGCTGGTTCGACCAGTTCGAGGGAGCCGGCCTCGACGGGATCGTGGCGAAGCCCCGTAAGGGCACCTACCAGAGCGACAAGCGCGTCATGTTCAAGGTCAAGCACGACCGCACCGCCGACGTCGTCGTCGCTGGTTTTCGGCTGCACAAGAACTCCACCGACGAGCGTCCCCTGCTCGGCTCCTTGCTGCTGGGGCTCTACGACGACGAGCAGAATCTGCGCCACATCGGCGTCAGCGCCTCCTTCCCTGCTCCTCGCCGGGCTCAGCTCGTCGAGGAGCTTCGACCGCTGGTGTGCGACCCCTCCGAGCACCCGTGGGGACAGTGGGAGGGGATCACCGCCAGTGGTGAGCGGATGCCGGGTGCGGTCAGCCGCTGGAATGCGGGAAAGGACCTCTCCTTCGTGCCTTTGCGTCCCGAGCGGGTGCTCGAGGTCGCCTACGACCACATGGAGGGTGATCGGTTCCGGCACACGGCGCAGTTCAGACGATGGCGGACCGACCGGGACCCGAGCAGCTGCACCTACCAGCAGCTGGAGACACCGGTGTCCTACGACCTCGCGGACGTTCTCGGTTCGGTCGGACACCACTAGGGTCGGGCTAAGGCGGTCCGGCGGCTCGGGTGGACCAGGGTGGTGAACGACAGGAGCGTCCGCATGACGACCGGTGGCAACGATGGAGCCGCGTACGACGTGGTGCTGCTCGTCGAGCAGCCACTGAGCAGGCAGGACGCCCTCCAGGTCCGCGGACTTCACGAGGAGGCGCCGGCTCCGGTGCGGTACCACCTGCTGCTTCCCGTGGAGGACGCGGCGGCCCGCGTCGAGTCGGCGATGGGAACGCTGGCTTCCGGCGACGCCCTGGTGGTGTCGCCGGCGATGCTCGACCACGACGAGGTGGTGGACATCCAGCGCGAGCTGCTCGACCAGGCGCGGGCCGACGTCACGACGTCGGTGCGGGCGCTGGAGGATGCCGGTGCCACGGCGACGGGTCAGACCGTGACCGCGGAGCCGATCGACGCGCTGGCCGCCAAGGTCCAGGAGGTCGAGGCCGCGGAGGCGATCGTCCTGACGCGCCCCCACGTGGTGGCCGAGTTCTTCCACCTCGACTGGACGTCCCGGGCGCGCCGCAAGCTGGGTGTGCCGGTGCTGCACCTCCTGGAGCACGAGAGCTTCAACGAGCAGGCCGGCGGCGGCGAGGGCGTCAGCGGGGTCTGACCCTGCTCCGACCCTTTTGCCGGGCACCGCATCGTCTGGACCGCCGGGTTGCCGTCCACCAGGCCGGGTACGGCGTCTGTGCCGAGCCGTCCTCACGACTCACGTCGCTCTGAGGCGGCTCGCGCTGCGCCCGGGCGGGTTGTGGAGGCCGTCCGGGCGCTCCAGCTCTCCGCGGTGGCGGGACCCCCTGAAGGGAAACGCACCGTTTGTGACCTTGAATGACGGGTATGTCACTAGACATGACTGCATCGCATACCGGCCCCGGTGCGCACACCCTGGGCCACGACGACGTCCGGCGGGCGAACCCGCTCGGCGCGTACATCACCACACTCGGCGCGCTCATCCTCGCCGTCTCCATGTTCATGCCCTGGGTGGGGATCGGCGGCGGCGACAACGCCCAGAGACTGGTGTCGGGATACGAGTCCGACAGCCTCATCCCCTACATGGGCCTTCTCGGCCTCGGCTTCTCGGCCGCCCTGCTCTACGCGACGAAGCGGGCGGACCGTCGACAGCACCGCGGCCTGTCCCTGGCGTCCTTCGCCGTCGGACTCGCCTCGTTGCTCTGGATCATCCTGTACTTCATCAACCCCATCGAGACCGTGAAGTTCGCGGGAGCGGGCGGTGAGGCAAACGCCAACGTCTCGACGGCCTGGGCGCTCTGGATCGGTCTCATCGGCGCACTGCTCTGGACGATCGGGTCGTTCCTGCTGGCGAAGGAGCCCGAAGGGGACGTCGAGCACGACACCGTGCACCGCACCGCTACCGTGACCGCACCGGCCACGGTCGAGCGTCACGTCGAGACCGGCACCGCGCGGACCACCGGGGTCGCCCATGACGTCGAGCACGGCCGCACGACCGATGTGCACCGGACCGGCACCGCGGCGCCCCTCGGTGATGACGCGGGAGCCACCCCAGCCCGCCGCACCTCGGACAACCCTTCCGCCTACTGACCTCCTCCACCCGTACTGCCCCGTTCACCTCTTGGTGGGCGGGGCAGTTTCACGTTTCCTATAGGCACGGCGCGGCCGGTATGACAGGGTGCCGAGCACCGGACAAACCCTCAGACAGGAGCGGCGGCGATGAGGCCTTGGGTACGACGGTCGCTGGCACTGGTCAGCGCCACCTTGTTGTCGCCGCTGCTCGCCGTGCACGCTGCCGACGCCGAGTCCTCGACGTGGGCGGACGGTGCCGGCGACATGTGGAAGGTCGACGAGGATGACGGTGACGAGTGGAGGCCCGCTCCTGGTCATCGGAACGGGGACGTGATCAAGGTCAAGGTGGCGCATCGGTCCCGCGCCGTCCTCATCCGGCAGAGCTTCGTGGAGCTGGGGCGCTCGGGCAGGCGGCACGTGCTGGTGGGCCGGATCCGGACCGACTCGGGTCTCACGCGCACGTTCGACATCACCGCCAACCGCAAGGACTGGGACGGCGAGATGATCTTCGCGAAGCGCAACGGGCGCAGGGACCGGTGCGGGGCCACCCACACCCTGGACTACTTCGCCGACAGCGCCACCATCCGAGTCCCCCGCCGCTGCCTGAACGGGCCTGAGTGGGTGCAGGTCAAGCTCGCCAACGCCCACTTCGGGCGTGAGATCTGGGCCGACAACGCGCAGGGTCCCGGCCAAGCGTTCTTCCGCACCTGGAGCGACGAGGTGCCTCGAGGCTGACACGTCGGCGCCGGACCAGCGGCCGGCTCGCAGGGTGCAACCTGCGATGACTCTCACCGCCCGGTGTCGAAGCGGTAGCCCACGCCCCGCACCGTGGCGATGGTCCCGGGCCCGAACTTCTTGCGCAGGTAGCCCACGTAGACGTCGACGACGTTGGATCCCGGGTCGAAGTCGTAGCCCCACACGTGAGAGAGCAGCTGCTCACGGGAGAGCACGAGGCCGGCGTTGAGCATGAAGATCTCGGCAAGCTTGAACTCCCGGGCGGACAGCTCGACGCCGCGACCGCCGGACGTCGCCTCGCGGGTACGCCGGTCCAGACGCACCGACCCGACCTCGAGCAGGTCCTCGCGTGCGGACACCTGATCGGAGGTCTGGCGCAGCCGCAGCCGCACCCTGGCCAGCAGCTCGGCGAACCGGAACGGCTTCGGCATGTAGTCGTCGGCACCGCCTTCCAGCGCGGTCACCGTGTCGGTGACCGAGTCCCGGGCAGTGAGCACGATGACGGGCAGGCCGCTGCCGGAGGCACGCATCTGCTCCAGGACCTCGTAGCCGTTCAGCCCGGGCAGGTTGATGTCGAGGATCACGAGGTCGAAGTCGCCGCTCAAGGAGTAGTCGAGCCCGGCGATGCCGTCGGCGACGGTCGTGGTGGTGTAGCCGTCTGCTTTGAGCCCCTTGGCGATGAACGACGAGATCCGCTCCTCGTCCTCGATGATCAGGACGCGAGCCATGCTTCCGCCTTCCGTCGGACCGGCAGCGACAGCACGAAGGTGGCTCCCTTCGGGCCGCTGTCCCGAACGGCGACCGTGCCGCCGTGGGCCTCGGCGATCGCGCGCACGATCGACAGACCGAGCCCGAACCCGTCGTCGTCCGTCCGTCCCGCTCCCCGCCCGAACCGCTCGAAGATCAGCTCCTTGTCCGGCTCACGCACACCGGTCCCGGTGTCGCGGACCCACATCTCCAGCTTGCCCGTGGGATCCGTCCGTGACCCGACGCCGATCACGTCTCCCGGCTCGGTGTGCTTCACGGCGTTGGACCCGAGCTGCAGCAGAGCCTGGGTGATCCGCTGCTCGTCGAAGCTGGCCGTCCCGTGCACCACCTCGTCGAGCTGCCAGCGCCGCTCGCCCAGCGCCCGGCACTTGTCGAGGACGGTCTCGGTGAACGCTCCGACCTCGACCGGCGCCAGGACGAAGAAGTCCGGCCGGTCGGTCTTCGCCAGCATGATGAGGTCGTTCACGAGCCTCGCCATCCGGTCGATCTCGCCGAGCAGGAGGTTCCTGGTGTCCGCGACGTCGGCCGGGTCGGAACCGTCCAGGACCTCCATGTGACCGCGGATGATGGTCAACGGGGTCTTCAGCTCGTGACCGGCGTCGTCGAGGAACTCCCGCTGCCCCGTGAACGCCCGGTCGAGCCGGGCGAGCATCTCGTTGAACGTCCGTGTCAGCGCGGTGATGTCGTCGTTCCCCGACTCGGGGATCCGACGCGAGAGATCGGTCTCGGTGATCTGCCGGGCGTTGTCCCTCAGCGTCCTCACCGGGCCCAGCAGCCGGCCGGCGAGCCATGCCGCCACGAGGGTGATCAGCCCCAGGGAGAGCACCGCGACGATCGCGTAGGTCTGCAGAACGCGGTTCAGCTCGGTGTGCTCGTCCCTGAGGAAGTTGACGATCACGAACGCTCCCGAGGTGCGCTCGTCACGGACCGGCTGGACCGTGACCACGACCTCTCCCCACTCCTCGGTCTGCAGCCGCTCGGTCCCCCCGGTGTCGAGCCGCTTCTCGACGACGTCGAGGAACGGCTGGTACCCCGGGAAGGTGCGGGCATGGCGCGTCGCCGAGCTCTCCTGGGGCACTCCGTCCCAGTACCCGACCAGCAGCTCGTCGTCATCGGGGACGTTGCGCACGAGGAACAGCCGGATCAGCCGCCGTACGTCGGCGAACGGCTCCCCGGTCTGGGGGTCGACACCGCCCTGGAGCCCGTCGAACTCGGCCAGCTCCTGCTCGATCTGGCCGTTGACCTCCTGCTGGATGTGGGCTGACTCCAGGGCATAGACGACCAGGCCCGCGCTGGACAGCGCGAGCCCTACGAGGATGGCGACGGCCACGGTGATGCGGGTGCGGACGGACAGCCCGGCTCTGCCGGCCGATGGCGGTCCTGTGTCAGTCGTCGCTGTCGTCTCCGGCGTCGTCTCCGTCGTCGTCCCCGCTGTCGTCGGGTTCGTTCCCGGTGTCGTCCCCGCTGTCCCCGTCGTCGTCACCGTCGTCCCCGTCGTCCCCGTCGTCGCCATCGTCGTCGGTGTCACCATCGTCGCCGAGGTGACGAGGTCCTGGCTTCACCACCGTGAGCTCCCCCTCATCATCACCGGTCGGTGCGGACGAGGGGGACCTCACCGGCTCCGGAGCGGGGTCGGCACCTTCCGCGGAGTCGTCCTCGGCCCTGTCGGTGCCGACGATCACGATGGGAGTACGGCCTGCGGGTGTGTCGGCGTCGGAGCTGACGAGGGTGGCCACGACGTACGCCCCGGCCGGCAGTGTGAGCAGGGAGCCGGCGATCACGCCCCACCAGGTGCGACTCAGCGGGCGCGGCACTGGTCCTCCTCGGTGCCCTGGGCGGCCGTCGGCAGCGCTGCAAGCTCCAGTCCGAGAAACTCGACAGCGGCTGAGCGGCGCATGGTTGCCTCCAGGTGTTCGGTTGACCCGAACCGTGTCGATCGCGGTTAAGACCGCGATGAATCCACCATGAGAGGGCTCTTAGGCACCTGATACTGCCTGTCGCAAGCGCCCAGCGCCGGGGCGGTTCGGCTCAGGTGTCGTGCCGCGACTTGCCGGGCTTGGTGGAGCTCGCCACCCCGCCCACACAGGTGCCGAACAACCTGCCGGCGTCCGGGAATACGCTGCAGTTCTCGGCCGGGTTCACGAAGTCGACCTCGGCGGCGGTGGCAGGCGACGAGCCGAGGGACAGGACGAGGGCCAGTGCCCCCATGGTCGCTGCGACTGATGTGCGCATGCCGATGCCTCCCCTGGGCTCGTGGCTGGAGCACCATCCCATCGCCTGCCCAGCCACCTGACAAGGGCTTCCACGCCACGGAGGGACCATGGTCGGACGGATTCGGGCGCACTTTCCCGAGCCAGTCGGCCAGGTGCCCTATCACCTCAGCCGAGCAGGAACCCTCAGAGACCCGCGACTTGATTCGACCGAGCCGACTGAGCACCACCGCCGACGGCGTTGAACGCCTGGACGGTGAACCGGTAGTTGCCCGCCTGCGGCAACGTCATCGACATGAGGCGCCAGTCCGCCGACTGCATGGCGGAGGTGGTGGTGCTCAGCACGCTGCCGGTGGAGCTCATGCGCAGCGCCCGCACGCGGTATCCCGTGACGGGGGCGCCGCCGCTGGAGGCGGGGGCGCCCCACCGCACCACCGCTGTGATCGCGCCTCCAGCCTCGCCGGCGGTCGCTGTGCCGATGACCGGGGCGCCGGGCTTCGTGGCCGACAGCACCGACTTCACGGCAGCGGGTCCCGCGCCCTTCGCGTTCACCGCGGATACCGACAAGGCGTAGGTGCTGCCTGGGGTGAGGTGCGTGAAGGTCAGGGACCGGGCAGACGCCGCGACCGTGGTGGACCAGCCGCTCTCCCCTCCGGTGCCACCGTTACGTGACACCTTGTATCCGGTCACCGCCGACGTGCCGCTGCTCGATGGCGGGGCCCAGCTGAGGACCGCACTCGTCGCCGTGAGGGCTCTGCCTGCGACCCCCGTAGGAACGGTGGGCGTCCCGGTAGCGGGGATCGCGACAGCCACGGAAGAGGCGGGGCCAACGCCCTGACCGTTGATGGCGGCGACAGACACGTTGTACGTCGCGCCGCCGGCAAGATGAGTGAACGTGAGGGAGCGAGTTGCCGCCGAGACCGTGGTCGACCACGCGGATCCTCCCGCGGACCCCCCGTCGCGGCTGACCCGGTAACCGGTGATCGCCGACTGACCGTAGTCCATCGGCGGTGACCAGTTGAGGACGGCGCTGCTCGTGGAGACGGCCGCTGCGCTCACCGCCGTGGGTGTCAACAGCTGGATGCCGGGCAGGAGCCGGATGACTCGATCGTCCTCCGGGATCCGCGCGAAGCTGCCGCCGTTGTTGCCGGTCGTGATCCACAGCGCGCCATCCGGGGCAACCGCGACGCTCCGGATCCGGCCGTAGGTGTTGTACAGGTGGCGCGTCACCGCCCGCGTGGACAGGTCGACCTGGAACAGGCTCTTCCCGGCGAGGGCGCCGACGAAGGCCTGGCCGTTGCTGATGGCGATGCCGGCCGGCGAGCAGTACGACGTCGGCGACCAGGTCACGATGGGATCCTCGACCGGCCCTCCTCCGTCCCCTCCTTCGTGCTCGGGCCACCCGTAGTCGCCTCCCTTGACGAGGATGTTCAGCTCGTCGGTCTCGCTTTCGCCGAACTCGGTGGCATAGAGGACCGCACCTGCGAACGCCAGCCCCTCGACATTGCGGTGCCCGATCGTCCAGATCGCGCTGCCGAACGGGTTGTCACCCGGCACCGAGCCGTCGGCACGGACTCGCAAGGTCTTGCCGGCCAACGAGCTCAGGTCACGGGCCTGCTCCTTGCTGCCGAGGTCGCCGAGCCCGATGTGAAGCATGCCGTCAGGTGCGAACGCGAGTCCTCCGCCGGTGTGGTCTGTGCCATGCGGAATCCCGACGAAGACCGGACTCGGCGAGCCCAGAGTGCTGCCGTTCCACGTCATGCGCACGACCCGGTGGTCGGCGGCGGCTCGGATGTAGGCGTAGATGAGCTTGTCCTGCGCGAAGCTCGGCGACAGGGCCATCGACATGACCTTCGTGGCGCCTCCGACCGCGCCCAGGAGCCGCTGCCCTCCAGTGTGCGACACCAGGTACACCTTGGCGGTGTCACGCTCGGCCACCAGCGCGTCGGAGCCGACGAAGACGAGACCCCACGGAATGGCGAGCCCCGTGGCCAGGACCCGCCCGTCATGCGGGACCGCGTTGGCCGGTGCCGCTGCCAGGACAGGCCCCAGCCAGCCACCTAGCGCTGCCGCGCCGACGCCTTTGAGTGCCGTACGCCGATCGAATTCAAGTGCCATGGTTTTCCCACCCCGAGACCGGTGCCACCCCTGACACCACGGCGCTCAGTGAACCCTGCGAACACGTCGCGAGCAAGGTTGTAGGACCCATGGTCTATAGGACTTACGACCCGAAAGGCAGTTATCGCCACAGCATGTGCAACGCCTAAGTAGTCCCGTGATAAGGGCGCATGAGCGGGATTTTTCGTCCCGAAAACCAGGACCGTTGTACCCGGTACGCCTGCCCTTCCGGACCATACGTTGTCCCAGCCATCGCACCATCAGACACGAGTGACGGGATCGGGTTCGTCCATGAACAAAGTCTTACGCTCGGCAGCAGTACTTGTTGCCGCAGGAGCAGGGTTAGCTGTTGTCAATCCAAGTCCGGCCTACGCCGACGTCTCGCTGCGGGTATACAGCTACCAGAACCCCAGCGTTCCGTGGCAGGACGTCGAGATGTACGCGTCTGCCTGGAGCGACAACTGCAACATCACGAACTACGCGTGGAACTTTGGCGACGGTTCATCAAAATCTGGGCCCAATCTGTCTAGCGTCAACCACTATTGGTCCTCGGTGGGTTCGAAGACCG
>CADCUI010000063.1 GCA_902805845.1 uncultured Nocardioidaceae bacterium | reverse complement strand
TGCCGAGGTTGCGGCCGGCCAGCGCCCATCGGCAGCCCTCCGGCGCGTGCTTCGCGAGGTACTCCGCGTTGAGCCGGCCGGTGAAGCCGGTCGCGCCGAGCATGACGAGGTCGTGCTCGCGGGTGTGAGGGGCGGGCACGAACACTCCTGGTTATCGGACGGACGGACGCCCGACCGGGCGGACGGGCGGACGGGCGACGCCCACTGTCCCAGACACCCGCCGAGTCGGCGCTTGTGCACGCCAAAACCCCACCGAGTCGGCGCTTGTGCACGCCAAAGCCCGGAGAACTACGCTCGGAGCATGTGCCGCAACATCCGTCCGCTGTTCAACTTCGAGCCACCGGCCACCTCCGACGAGGTGCAAGCAGCCGCGCTGCAGTACGTCCGCAAGGTCAGCGGCAGCACCCGGCCTAGCCAGGCGAACGCCGAGGCCTTCGACCGCGCCGTCGCGGAGGTCGCCGTCGCCACGGACCGGCTGCTGGAGTCGCTTGTCACCGTCGCGGCGCCGCGGGATCGGGAGGTCGAGGCGGCCAAGGCCAAGGCGCGAGCAGCGGAGCGCTACGGCACCTGACCAGACATCGAGGGCGGCTCGACCAGACATCGAGGGCGGGTCGACCAGACACCGAGGGCGGCTCGGCGTCAGAAGGGGCGCACGAAGATGTGCCTGGCGACCTCGACGTCGATCTCCGCGGTCTCCCCGGCGGCGCCGACGAGGACGCCGACCGGCCCGGAGCCGACCATGACCTCGCAGTCGGGAAGTGCGCCCACCCTGCGAAGCGCGGTCATCAGGGTCTCGTCCTTCTGCAGCTCCTCGCTGATCCGCGCGATGCGGACCCGCTGCCCACCTCCGGACGTGGCCGTGTCGAGCGCCACCACGCCCTCCATGAACCCTTCGCCCCCCGTGGCCCCCAGCTCTGCCAGGCCCGGGATCGGGTTGCCGTACGGCGACTCGGTCGGGTGGTCGAGGATCTCCAGCAGCCGGCGTTCGACCGCCTCGGACATCACGTGCTCCCAACGGCACGCCTCGGCGTGGACCAGCTCCCACGGCAGCCCGATGACGTCGGTGAGCAACCGCTCGGCGAGCCGGTGCTTGCGCATGACCTGGACCGCCAGCCGACGACCCTCCTCGGTGAGCTCGAGGTGCCGGTCGCCCTCCACGGTGAGCAACCCGTCGCGCTCCATGCGCGCCACCGTCTGGCTGACCGTGGGCCCGCTCTGGTGGAGCCGCTCGGCGATCCGGGCCCGCAGCGGGACGATGCCCTCCTCGACAAGCTCGTAGACGGTACGCAGGTACATCTCGGTCGTGTCGATGAGGTCGCTCACCAGGCCATTGTGACCTGAGTGTCACAGTGGCCCGATGCCCGGCACCTCCGTCATGTGGTTCCGCCGCGACCTGCGGCTCGCTGACAACCCCGCACTGCTCGAGGCCGGCCAATCGGGTGAAGTCGTTCCGCTCTTCGTGCTCGACCCGGTCCTGTGGGGTCGCGCCGGCCCGGCCAGGCGTGCCTACCTCGCCGCCTCGCTGCGCGAGCTCGATGCCTCGCTCGGCGGTGCCCTCGTCGTACGCCGCGGCGACCCCGTCCACGTGGTGCCGGAGGTGGCGGCGGAGGTGTCCGCGCCGACGGTCCACCTGGCAGCCGACTTCGGCCCCTACGGACGGGTCCGGGACGCGCGGGTCGGCGAGGCGCTGGCAGCGTCAGGTCGCGAGCTGAGCCCCCTCGGCTCGCCGTACGCCGTGGCGCCGGGACGGGTGCGCAAGCCGGACGGTGAGCCGTTCCGCGTCTACTCGCCCTTCCAGCGGGTCTGGCTCGAGCACGGCTGGCGGGCGCCGGTCGACCCGCCGAGCGACCCCACCTGGGCCTCGCTGCGCAGCGACGGACCCCCTGACGTGGAGCCGGTCCCCGGGCTCGAGCTGCCGCCCGTCGGCGAGCAGGCAGCGCGGGCCGCCTGGGCCGACTTCCGCGACCACCGGCTGGAGGGCTACCGGGAGGGTCGCAACCTTCCGGCGAGCAACGGCGCCAGCCAGATGTCGACCTACTTGCGGTGGGGCGAGATCCATCCGCGCACCCTCCTGGCCGACCTCGCGCAGCGGGACTCGGCGTCGGCGACGACGTACCGCAAGGAGCTCGCCTGGCGGGAGTTCTACGCCGACGTGCTCTGGCACCGGCCCGAGAGCGCACGGGTGGAGCTCCGGTCCGACTTCGAGGCGATGGTCCACGACCCTCCGGGCGAGACGTTCGAGGCGTGGAAGCGCGGCATGACCGGCTACCCGATCGTCGACGCGGGAATGCGGCAGATGCTGGCCACCGGCCGGATGCACAACCGGGTCCGGATGATCGTGGCGAGCTTCCTGGTCAAGGACCTCCACGTGGCGTGGCAGCACGGCGCGCGGGTCTTCATGGAGCGGCTGGCCGACGGCGACCTGGCGTCGAACATGCACGGCTGGCAGTGGGTGGCCGGATCGGGCACGGACCCGGCGCCGTACTTCCGCGTCTTCAACCCCACCACGCAGGGGCACAAGTTCGACCCGGACGGCGCCTACATCCGACGGTGGGTGCCCGAGCTCGCCGACGTGCCGACCGAGCAGATCCACGAGCCGAGAGGCGTCGAGGGCTACCCGGAGCCGATCGTGGACCACGCCGCCGAGCGCAAGGAGGCGCTGGCCCGCTACGAGCGGGTCACGGCCCGCAGGCGCTGAGCCCTCTGAGCCGGTCGCTCAGGGCATCGGCTCGCGGCCGTCGTAGCGCAGGAAGTCGCGCTGCCACGCGACCACGAGCAGCACCCCGACGATGCAGGCAAGCCCACCTGCGGCGAGCGCGACCCGCTCGCCCACCGCACCCGCCACCGACCCGGCCAGGAAGTCGCCGGCTCGGGGCCCGCCCGCCACCACGACGATGAAGACGCCCTGCAGCCGGCCGCGCAGGTGGTCGGGGGCAGCGACCTGCAGGATCGTCGAGCGGTAGGCGGCGCTCACCATGTCGGCGGCTCCCGTGGCGGCGAGGAAGAGCACCGCCACCCACAGCAGCTCGGTGAGCGAGACCCCGCCGACCGCGACGCCGTAGCCGATGACGGCCAGCGCGATCGCGACCCCGTGCAGGTGCACCCGGGAGATCCATCCGGAGACAAGGAACGCCACGAGTGCTCCGGCCGCCGGTGCCGCCTGCAGCAGCCCCACGGTGGCGGCGCCGCCGCCGTACACCTTCGCCGCCAGCGCCGGGAACAGCGCCCGCGGCTGCGCCAGCACCATCGCGCAGAGGTCGAGGACGAAGGTCATCCGCAGGTTGGGCGCGCGGCGGAGGAAGCGGAGCCCGTCGACCACCGACCGGAGCCCGGCACGGGGCACCTCACCCTCCGGCGGCATCCGCGGCGCCAGGTAGACCGCGAAGTAGGCGGCCGCGAAGGTGCCGACGTCGACGAGGTACGCCGCGGCGAAGCCCTGCCAGCTGATCGCCAGCGCGCCGAGCAACGGCCCCAGCGTGAACCCGAGGTTGAACGCCCCCATGTTGAGGGCGCTGGCGGCCGGCAACAGCTCCTTGTCGAGCAGCCGGGGCACCATCGCGGCCCGGGCCGGGTTGTTGACCGCATAGCACCCCGACTGCAGGGCGATGAGCCCGTAGAGCACCCAGACGCTCGCGTTGCCGAGCAGCGCCTGGAGGGCGAACAGCACCGACACCGCCCACAGCCCCGCGGAGGCCACGAGGGCCACGGTGCGCCGGTCCATCGCGTCGGCGAAGGCGCCACCGTAGAGCCCCAGGCTGACCAGGGGCACGACGGCGAAGAGCCCGACGAGGCCGACGTAGAACGAGCTGCCGGTGAGCGAGTAGACCTGGATCGCCACGGCCACGTTGGTCATCTGCTGGCCGAGCTGGGCGACCGCGTTGCCCCAGAAGAGCCGTCGGTAGGCAGGGCTGGCCTGCAGTGGCCGGACGTCGGTCAGCAACCCCCTCCACCGCGACACCCGCACAGGCTAGGAGCGGACACAAAGCAGTTGTCCGGAGGGATGAGGCGACCTACTCTTTTCGTACACGGGAAAGGAGGTGGTCCACGCAATGAGTTCTTGCCGGACACGTGAGGTGGCTGCCAGCTAGCAGCGCACCGTGCCAGCCGTCGGCTCGACGGAGCCGCGCTCACCTGAGTGCGCGACTGGCAATACCAGGCAGTCACCCGGCCCGCAGGCCTCCGGACCGTCCGACCGGAGAAACACCAAAGCCTGCGGGCTGTCTGCTTTTTTGGTCCTCCTTGCCCACCCGCCCTTCGCGCCGGCACCGACGGACCGGGTCAGGGGGCCAGCCGTTCCACCAGCCAGGGCCGGTCAGGACGGGTCGGCACCCGCCGGTAGCGCAGCCGGTCGTGCATGCGCCCCCGCCGGCCCTGCCAGAACTCGACGGTGTCGACCGCGATGCGGAACCCTCCCCAGTACGGCGGCCGCGGGACTGCCCCGTCCTGGAACCGGGCGCTGACCTCGGCGTACCTGCGGTCGAGGTCCTCCCGGGACTCCACGGCCCGCGACTGCGGCGACGCCCAGGCGCCCAGCTGCGACTCGCGGGGGCGGTGCGCGAAGTAGGCGTCGTTCTCCTCGTCGCTGAGGCGCGTCGTGTGTCCCTCGACGCGGACCTGGCGCTGCAGCGGGTGCCACGGGAAGAGCGCCGCGCAGGCACCCTGGCCCGCCAGCTCCTCCCCCTTCCGTGACGAGTAGTTGGTGTAGAACACCAGGCCGTCGTCGTCCAGCCCCTTGAGGAGGACCATCCGCGAGGACGGGACGCCGGTGGCCGCGACCGTGGAGAGCACCATCGCCGTCGGGTCGTAGAGCGCCGCTGCGATCGCGTCGTCGACCCAGCGGTGCAGCATCGTGAACGGGTCCGGCTCGAGGTCCGTCTCGTCCAGTCCGCCGCGGGTGTACTCCTCGCGCAGGGCGGCGAGCTTCGCCCTCCCGGTGCCGGGGTCGGTGTCGCGCACGGTCACACAGTACGGGCGGGACGGACCGCTCCCCCGCTGGTGCAGAATGCCCCCGGTAGACACGAGCAGCAGACACGAGCAGCAGACACGAGCAGCCACGACGGCAGCCACGGCGAAGGAGTCGGAGATGTCAGCAACGACGTCCGCAGGGCCCGAGGTGCACCACGGGCTCGAAGGGGTCATCGCCTTCGAGACCGAGATCGCCGAGCCCGACAAGGAAGGGTCGGCCCTGCGCTACCGCGGGGTCGACATCGAGGAGCTCGTCGGTCGGGTGCCCTTCGAGAAGGTGTGGGGGCTGCTCATCGACGGCCGGTACGAGCCCGGACTGCCGCCGGCGGAGCCGTATCCCATCCCCATCCACTCCGGCGACATCCGCGTCGACGTGCAGTCGGCTGTCGGCATGCTCGCCCCGGCGTGGGGCATGCGCGCCAGCTTCGACATCACCGACGAGCAGGCGCGCGAGGACCTCAGCCGGGTGGCGGTCATGGTGCTGTCGTACGTCGCCCAGGCCGCTCGCGGGCTGCAGCGGCCGATGGTGCCGCAGTCGGAGATCGACAAGGGCCGGTCGCTCGCCGACCGCTTCATGATCCGCTGGCAGGGCGAGCCCGACCCCGACCACGTACGCGCGGTCGACGCCTACTGGAGCTCGGCGGCCGAGCACGGCATGAACGCCTCGACCTTCACCGCCCGGGTGGTGACCTCGACGGGCGCCGACGTGGCGGCCGCGTTCTCCGCGGCCATCGCCGCCATGTCCGGACCGCTGCACGGGGGTGCGCCCTCGCGGGTGCTCGGGATGATCGACGAGGTGGAGAAGCGCGGCGACGCGCGCGCCTACGTCAAGGAGCTGCTCGACCGCGGCCAGCGGCTGATGGGCTTCGGCCATCGCGTCTACCGCGCCGAGGATCCCCGTGCTCGGGTGCTACGTCGGACCGCGAAGGAGCTGGGCGCTCCCCGGGCCGAGGTGGCGGAGGCTCTGGAGCAGGCGGCCCTGGCCGAGCTGCGTGAGCGCCGGCCCGACCGGGTGCTCGAGACCAACGTGGAGTTCTGGGCCGCGATCGTCCTCGACTTCGCGCAGGTGCCGCCGCCGATGTTCACCTCGATGTTCACCTGCGCCCGCACGGCGGGGTGGTCGGCGCACATCCTGGAGCAGAAGCGGACCGGCCGGTTGATCCGCCCGTCGGCGATCTACACCGGACCGTCGGCGCGCAAGGCCTCTGAGGTCGAGGGCTGGCACCCCGACTGGACGTGAGCGCCACCGTGCCGCTCGTGGAGGTGGTCCGGAGCGGGTTCGTCGAGGGGGCTCACCGCGGCTCCGTGGTGGCGCTGGAGCGCGACGGGTCGGTGGCGTGGTCGCTCGGCACTGTGGACACTCCGATGCTGCCGCGTTCGTGCGCCAAGCCGCTGCAGGCCGTCGCGATGCTCCGGGCCGGGCTGTCCCTCGACGGTGAGCTGCTGGCGCTGTCGTCGGCCTCCCACTCCGGTGAGCCGTTCCAGCTCGACGGCGTACGCCGGATCCTCGCCGCCGCCGGTCTGTCTGAGGAGGCACTGCTCACCCCACCTGACCTCCCGATCGACGAGGAGGAGGTCGACCGCGTCGTGCTCGCCGGTGGGGGGCCCAGCTCGATCGCGATGAACTGCTCGGGCAAGCACGCGGCGATGCTGGCGACCTGTGTCGTCAACGGCTGGTCGACGGCCGACTACCGGGAGCCGGCGCACCCGCTGCAGCAGGCCATCCGCTCGACGGTGGAGGAGCTGACCGGCGTGCCGGTCGGCACCGTGGCGGTCGACGGCTGCGGGGCGCCGCTGTTCTCGACGACGCTGGTGGGGCTGGCTCGATCCTTCCGACGCCTGGCCCTGGCGACCGACGGCCCCGAGCGGCGGCTCGCCCAGGCGATCCGGGACCACCCGGAGTGGGTGTCCGGCTCGCGCCGCGACGAGGCCGCGCTCCTCAGGGCCGTGCCGGGCGCGATCGGCAAGGCGGGCGCCGAGGCGTGCTACGCGGTGGCGCTGCCGGACGGGCGCGCGGTGGCGCTCAAGATCGAGGACGGCGGAGCACGGGCCCGACCCGTCGTGATGGCCGCCGCCCTGCGCCGCCTCGGGCTGGCCGATGAGGGGGGCGCCGACGCAGCGGCGCTCGCAGCGACCGGCACGGTCGCCCTCCTCGGCGGTGGCCAGCCCGTCGGCGAGCTCCGCGCCCTGCTCTGACGCCAGCGCCGCATGAGCCCGCCCGACGCCGGGCACCCTGAGCCGGTGGACGACCGGCGCACCTCGAAGCTGCTGTCGCTGGTGCTCCGCCACGACCCGGGACGCATCGGCATCAGCCTGGACCCGGCGGGCTGGGTGCCGATCGAGCAGCTGCTCGACGGCCTGTGCGCCCACGGCCGCCGCCTCACCCGCCCGGACCTCGAACGCATCGTCGCCACGAACGACAAGCAGCGCTTCGCCATCGACCCGGCCACGGACCGCATCCGGGCGAGCCAGGGGCACTCGGTGGCCGTCGAGCTCGGCCTCACCTCGCAGGTGCCACCTCCGCGGCTGTTCCACGGCACCTCCGAGGACCGGCTCGAGGTGATCCTGCGCCGGGGGCTCCACCGGGCCGGCCGTCACGCGGTCCACCTGTCACCGGACGCGACGACCGCCCGGCGGGTCGGCTCGCGGCACGGCCGGCCCCGGGTGCTGGTCGTCGACGCGGCCCGCATGCACCAAGACGGTCACGAGTTCACCCGCTCCGACAACGGGGTGTGGCTGGTGGAGCACGTCCCAGCGGCGTACCTGACCCCGCGAGGGCACCGTCAGAGCCGCTTGCCCATCGACCTCGACCGCGGCGAGCACCGGTAGACGCCGAAGCCCGGCACCGGGACGTAGCCGGCGGACTCATAGAGCGCCAGCGCCTCGGGCTGCGCCTCGCCGCTCTCGAGGACCAGCACGTCTGCCCCCGCCTTCCGCGCCGAGGACTCCAGGGTCGCGAGCACGGCTCTGGCGCAGCCTCGCCCTCGTGCCGTCGGTACGACGTACATCCGCTTGATCTCCGCAGCGGTCGAGCCACCCAGCGCGGTCACGTCGGCTCGCAGCCGCCATCCGCCCATGCCGACCGCCCGTCCGTCGAGGAAGGCGACGAAGAAGGCACCGGAGGGTGGCGAGAAGTGCTGGTCCAAGACCGGGGTGGAGTCCGGCCCGCCGTACCGCACCACGAACTCCTGCTGCAGCTCGCGGACCAGGGCCTGCACGACAGGGTCGCCGAACGGCATCTGCCGGATGTCGCAGCTGGTGTCCACGGAAGCTGGCCTGTACCTCGTCGGTGCGTGAGCGGGTGCCAGAATAGGCAACCGTGACGGACCCGATCGCCATCCCCCCGGACCTGCTCCCCACCGACGGCCGCTTCGGTGCCGGCCCGTCCAAGATCCGCGTGGCTGCCCTGCAGGCACTGGCGGACACGGGCACCTCGCTGATGGGCACCAGCCACCGCCAGGCGCCGGTGCGCAGCATCGTGGGCCGGGTCCGCGACGGGCTCGCGCAGCTCTTCGGAGTCCCGGAGGGCTACGAGGTGGTGCTGGGCAACGGCGGCGCCACCGCCTTCTGGGACATCGCCACCTTCGGGCTGATCCGCGAGCGCAGCCAGCACCTGGTGTTCGGCGAGTTCAGCAGCAAGTTCGCCCAGGCCGCGAAGACGGCGCCGTGGCTGGGCGAGTCGAGCGTCCTCTCGAGCGAGCCGGGCACGCGACCGACGCCGGAGGCCGAGAGCGGCGTGGACGTCTACGCCTGGGCGCACAACGAGACGTCCACCGGAGTGATGGCGCCGGTGCACCGCGTCGCCGGCGCCGACGACGACGCGCTGGTGCTGGTGGACGCCACCTCGGGGGCAGGCGGCCTCCCCGTCGACCTGAACCAGGTCGACGCCTACTACTTCGCTCCGCAGAAGGCCTTCGCCTCCGACGGTGGCCTGTGGCTCGCCGTGATGTCACCCGCGGCGCTGGACCGGGCGGCCGAGCTCGCCGCCGGTGGGCGCTGGACACCCGCCTTCTTCGACCTGCCGACCGCGATCGACAACAGCCGGAAGAACCAGACCTACAACACTCCTTCGGTCGCGACGCTGTTCCTCATGGCCGAGCAGCTCGACTGGATGAACGGCCAGGGCGGTCTCAAGGCGATGGTCGCCCGCACCACGGCAAGCTCCGATCACCTCTACGGCTGGGCCGAGAAGAGCAGCTTCGCGACGCCGTACGTCGTGGCGCCGGGCGAGCGCTCGCTGGTGGTCGGCACCATCGACTTCGACGAGCGGATCGACGCCGCCGCGATCGCCACGGTGTTGCGGTCCAACGGCATCGTGGACACCGAGCCCTACCGCAAGCTCGGACGCAACCAGCTGCGGGTCGCGATGTACCCCGCCGTCGACCCCGCCGACGTCGAGGCACTGACCGGCGCGATCGACTACGTCGTCCAGCGGCTCTGATCGCGCCGCCGGAGGAGCCCGCGGATCGCGAGCGCCCCGGCGAGCACCGCAACGCCTCCGGCGAGGAGCACGACCGGGTCCTGCCAGAGCGGTTGGCTGTCGGTCGCACCGTCGCCCGGCGGAGTCGCGGTGCCGTCGTCCTCCTCGGGTGGCTGTTCCCCGGTCCCGGTCCCCGCCGCGGCCAGCAGAGGCTCGGCGAGCGCGACCGACAGCACCTCGGAGTTGGCACCTTCGGAGGAGATGAGCACCCGACGCCCGCCGTCGATGACCGCGATGCCCTCGCCCTGCTTCTGGCTCGGCAGCCGCATGGCGGCCTTCGGCTCCCAGGTGCTCGTGTCATAGACCGTCGCCAGGCCGTAGGTGCGCAGGACCGCGTGCGCGCCGTCGCTGAAGAAGGCGCCGTCGGTGATCAGCCCCTTGGCACTGCCGACCTCCCGGAGCAGGTTCGTCCGGGAGCTGCTCAGCTTGGGCGGGGCGGCGTAGACCCGACCGCCCAGCACCCCCTTGGTCACCACGAAGAGGCGGCCGTCCCGTGGGTCGATGAGCAGGGCCTCGGCGTTCTGCGGACCGTCCTCGTAGCGGAGGTCGAAGCGCTGCGCCGCCACCGTCTGGTCGCCCGTCTCGACGGCGGGCAGCCGGTAGACCGACACACCGTCGCGCTCGGCGCCGTTGTCGCCGATGTCGCCCACCCACACCGAGCCGTCCGGCCCCGCCGCCAGGGCCTCGACGTCCTCGACGGATCCCTGGCTGCAGGTGGTGCGGCCGACCGTGTCGCCGCTCTGACCGTCGACCACGTAGATCACCGGACCGTCACCGGAGTCGTCCACGGTGAGGACCCGGTCGCCGACGACGAGCAGGCCGCTCGACTCGTCGATCGACGGGTCGACGAAGCTGAAGGCCGCCTCCACCTCGGCCGGTGGTGAGTCCGAGGCGAGCGCAGCGACCGTCACCGCGACGGCCGCGAACCCGAGCTGTCCCAGCCACCAGCTCATCGGAGCAGCTCTTGCAGCCGCGGCGCGATGCGCCAGGTGGAGGTCAGCTCGTCCAGCTCCGCCTGTGCCGAGGGATCACCGGCGGCTCGCGTGCGGACGGCACGCAGCAGCGTGTTCCGCGGGGTGTGCCGGCTCTCCACGAACTCGACGACGTCGACGCGGTAGCCCTGCAGTCGCAGGGCAGCGGCGCGGACCGCGTCGGTGAGGGTGTCAGCGAAGCGCTCCCGAAGAATCCCGTCCCGCACCAGCGAAGCGTACGGCGCAGGTGCCTCCTGGCGGCGGAGCTGCGCCGCGACGTCGTGGTGGCAGCACGGCGCCGCGAGCACCAGGGCCGCGTCCCAGCGCACCGCCTGCGCGAGGGCGTCGTCGGTCGCGGTGTCGCAGGCGTGCAGCGCCAGCACCACGTCGGGCCGTACGCCGAGCGCATCCAGCTCGACCCAGCCGATCCTGCCGTGCACGAAGCTCGCCTGGTCCTCCAGCCCGAGCCGACGCGCCACCTCGGTGTTGTGCGCGGCCGACTGCTCCTTGACGTCCACTCCCACCACCCGGGTCGGGATGCCCCGGACCGAGGTCAGGTAGCGGTGGGCCGCGAAGGTGAGGTAGGCGTTGCCGCAGCCCAGGTCCACCACGACCAGCGGCTCCGCCTCGGTCGGCTGCCGAAGCGCGCCTGCGGCCGTCGCGTCGTCGAGGCCGGCGTCGAGCAGTCGCAGGAACTCCTCCACCTGGCGGTACTTCGCCTGGCGGCTGGGCTTCACGCGCCCGTGCTCGTCGGCGATGCCGAGCGCGCGGAGCACCGGGTCGTCCGCGGGCAGCAGCCTCGGCTTGCGCCGGTCGTGGGCCTGCGGCCGGTCGGCGGCCTCCGGCTGGTCGTGGGCCTGCGGTTGGTCGGCGGCCTGCGGAGGCGCCTGACCAGCGTTGACGTGCACCAGGGCCGCCCCCTTCTTCGTCACCCGCAGCTGCAGCTCCTCGATCCCGGTCGACGTGCGGGAACGCACGTGCCAGTTCCCGAAGGGCTCGGCGAGCAACGCGTCGACGGCCTCGGCAGCCGCCCCTGCCTGGTGGTTCGCGGTGAAGGCCTGCGTCCCGTCCAGCGACGTGACCTGGAGGTGGCGACCGGCCTTGAGGTCGACGTACCGGAGCTCCACCCGACGCCACCGCGGCTGGGCGCCCCGCTGTCGACCAGCGGCGACGGCTCGCACGAGGCTCTTCTCGTCGAGCACGAGCCGGCGTACCCGCTCGAGCGCCTGGTCCAGGGAGCGCCCCGGCGGCTCAGCCACGGAGAGCCGCCGTGAGGATCACGATCCCGATGAGCAGGGCCAGCACCCCGGTGGCGACCATGCGTCGGTAGCGGGGGTTCACCGGGGAAGTCTAGGCAGCCGGGTGCGGTGCCCCGGCCGCCACGGCCTCCTGGGAGGGCTTCGTCTCCCGGCGTGCCTGCCGCGTCCTGAGGAAGAGCGCCACGCAGAGCAGAGTGCCGAGCACCGACACCACACCACCACCGATGAGCGACCACCGGGCGCCGAACGCCTCCCCGACCCAGCCGACGAGCGGCGAGCCGATCGGGGTGCCGCCCATGAAGACCATGAGGTAGAGCGCCATCACGCGGCCGCGGAGCTCGGTCGGCACCGTGAGCTGGATGAAGGTGTTGGCCGACGTGGCCGTGGTCATCGCCGTCACGCCGAGCAACGGGGTGAGCAGGACGAACGTGAGGTACGTCGGCATCAGCGCGATGACGATCTCCACCGCGCCGAAGCTCAGGGCGGCCAGGACGACCAGGCGCAGGCGAGGGGACTCCCGGCGAGCCGCCAGCAGGGCACCGGTGATCGACCCGAGCGCCATCGTGGAGGCGAGGATGCCGTACTCCCCTGCCCCCTTGCCGTAGACCTCGGTCGCCATCAGCGCCGACGTGAGCTGGAAGTTCAGCCCGAAGGTGCCGACGAAGAACATGATGGTCAGGACCAGCAGCAGGTCGGGGCGGCCACGGACGTAGCGGATGCCTTGCCGGACCCGGCCACGCGGGTCGGAGTCCGGCACCTCGGAGACGAGTCGGCCGCCGCTCATCGCCTGCAGCGCGACCAGCACCGCGCCGTAGCTCACCGCGTTGATGAGGATGACGGCACCGGTGGCCGGCACGCCCGACCCGAGCGCGGCGATGAGGAGACCCGCCACGGCCGGCCCGAGGATCCGGCCGGCGTTGAACGACGCCGAGTTGAGCCCCACCGCGTTGGACAGGTCATCGGGGGTCACCAGCTCCCCGACGAACGCCTGGCGCACCGGGGCCTCGAAGGCGGTGGCCACCCCGAAGGCGAGCGCGAGGACGTAGACGTGCCACTGCTGGGCGACGCCCGTGACGGCCAGGACGCCGAGGATGACCGCAGGCGTGGCCATCATCAGCTGGGCGAGCTGCAGCAGGCGGCGCTTGGGGAACCGGTCGGCCACCGCCCCGGCGTACGCCGAGAGAAAGAGGATCGGCAGGAACTGCAGGCCGGTCGTGATGCCGAGCGCGGTGCCGCTGTTGTCGGTGAGCTGGAGCACCAGCCAGTCCTGTGCGACGCGCTGCATCCACGTGCCCGTGTTCGAGACCAGGCCGCCCATGGCGTAGAGCCGGTAGTTGCGGTGGGCAAGGGCGCGGAAGGTAGGGCTCACGCGCCGGCTCCACCGGCTGCCGCCGCGGGGTCTCCCGCGTTGCTCAGCCGGTCGAGGATGGGCGCTGCCTGGCGAAGAACTGCTCGCTCCTCGGCGCTCAGCTCGCGAAGCCGACGGGTCAGCCACGCGTCGCGGCGCCGTCGCTCGGCGGCGAGCAGCTCCTGGCCGCTCGTCGACAGCCGGACGACGACCTGCCGCCCGTCGGTCGGGTTGGTGCCACGCTCGACGAGCCCGTCGCGCTCCAGGCAGCTGACGGTGCGCGTCATGGAGGGTGGCTGCACGCGCTCGGCGGCGGCCAGCTGACCGACGGTGCGGTCTCCCTCGACGGAGAGCAGCGCGAGCACGGCGATGCCGCCGACGCTGACGTGCGGGTCCGCGACCTGCTCGGTGCGCAGCCGACGGTGCAGCCGGCCCACGGACACCCGCAGCGACGATGCCAGGCCGGCATCGGTGCGGACGAGCTTGTGGACGGCGGAGGACACATCCTTAGCGTAACTCGTTAGTTCTGCTAAACAAGTGGTGACGGTCACAAGCGCCGACTCGCCGGGTTTCGCGCGTGCACAAGCGCCGACTCGGCAGGGTTTGGGCGTGCGTTAACGCCGACTGGGCGGGGGTTGGGACACTGGTGGCATGACGGACGTCGGAGCGGTTGCGGGTGCCTCCTCCCAAGACGACCACATCGACAATGCCGAAGGGGTCGACGCCTACGTCGACGTGGTCGTCGTCGGCGCGGGGCTCTCCGGCATCGGAGCCGGCTACCGGCTGCAGACGGAGTCGCCGGGCCGCTCGTACGCGATCCTCGAGGCGCGCGACGCGATCGGCGGCACCTGGGACCTGTTCCGCTACCCCGGGATCCGCTCGGACTCCGACATGTTCACGCTCGGCTACCCCTTCGAGCCGTGGCTCGAGGCCAAGGCCATCGCCGACGGACCCTCGATCCTGCGCTACGTGCGGGAGACGGCGGCCAGGCACGGCATCGACGAGCACATCCGGTTCAACACCAAGGTCGTCGCCGCGGACTGGTCCACCGAGGCGGCGCTGTGGACGCTGACGCTCGAGCACGGGGACGGCGCCGTGCCGGGCTCGACGCCCACGCGCAGCGTGCTGCGCTGCCAGTTCCTCTACTCGTGCACCGGCTACTACGACTACGACCGCGGCCACGAGCCGGTGCTCCCCGGCATCGATTCCTTCCGCGGGCAGGTGGTGCATCCCCAGTTCTGGCCCGAGGACCTCGACCACGAGGGCAAGAGGGTCGTCGTCATCGGCAGCGGCGCGACCGCGGTGACCCTGGTGCCGGCGATGGCCGACAAGGCGGAGTCGGTCACCATGCTGCAGCGCACGCCGAGCTGGATCAGCCCCGTGCCCGGCCGCGACAAGATCGCCGACCGGCTGCGCAGGAGGCTGCCCGCCGGGCTGGCCCACCAGCTGATCAGGACCAAGAACATCCTGTTCACGACCGGCTTCTACCAGTTCTGCCAGCGACGGCCCGAGGCCGCCCGCCGGCTGCTGCTGGGCCTCACCACCCGCATCCTCGGCGACGAGCAGCTGGTCGCCGACCACTTCACCCCGTCGTACGACCCCTGGGACCAGCGACTGTGCGCCGTGCCCGACGCGGACTTCTTCAAGGCGATGAAGAGGGGAAAGGCCCACGTCGTCACCGAACACATCGAGACGGTGGTCCCCGAGGGCCTCCGGCTCGAGTCCGGCCGGCTCCTGGAGGCCGACGTCATCGTCACCGCGACCGGCCTGCAGCTGCTGGCCTTCGGCGGCATCAAGCCGTCCGTGGACGGCGTCCCGGTCCGGCTGAGGGACCAGTTCGTGTGGCAGGGCACGATGATCACGGGGCTGCCCAACTTCGCGGTGTGCATCGGCTACACGAATGCGTCGTGGACGCTGCGCGCGGACCTGAGCTCACGGCTGGTCTGCAGGGTCCTCAACTACATGGACCGCCACGACTACGCCGCCGTCGAGCCCCACCCCGACCGGGAGCTGGAGGAGCGGCCGCTGATCGACCTGGCCGCCGGCTACGTCAAGCGCTCGATCGACTCCTTCCCCCGCCAGGGCGACCGAGGCGTGTGGCGGGTCCGGCAGAACTACCTCATCGACTCCACGACGACGATGCGGACCAGGCTCGCCAAGACCCTGAGGTCCACACCACGCTCCGCGGTACGCCGGGAGGAGCCCGTCGCCGAGCCGTCCGCCGGACCGGACGGCGAGCTCGTCGGAGCGGGCCGGTGACACCCGCCGCCGACGGCGGCAAGGACACCGGCAGGGACACCGGCGAGCGCGCCGACACCCGGTACGTCGAGGTCGACGGCCACCCGGTCCGGATCCGCGAGTCGGGTCCCGTGACGGAGGAGCCGGTGCTGCTCATCCACGGCATGGGCCGCAGCCTCGAGGACTGGCAGCCGACCCACGACCTGCTCGCCCGCGACCACCGGGTGGTGAGCCTCGACCTCCCCGGGTTCGGCCTCACCCGGCGCATGACGGGACGACCGGGGCTGGGCGGCTTCGCCGACGCGGTCGTCGGGCTGCTCGACGCCCTCGCCGCGGAGGACGGGACCGAGCCACGCCCGGTCCACGTCATGGGCAACTCGCTCGGCGGTGCCGTCGCGATGACGGTCGCCGCCGACCATCCCGACCGGGTCGCCAGCCTCCTGCTGGTCAACAGCGCGGGTTTCGGGCGGCAGGCCAACGTCTCGGTGCTGCCGATGGTCTACGGCGCGCTGTCCGCACTGCCGGTGATCGGAGGGCGGTTCCGCGCCCTCGCCCGCGACGCCGGACTGCAGTCGCTGCGCAACGTCTTCTTCGACCCCTCGAAGCTCACCGACGAGATGGTCCGCCACGCCGGGGCGGTGACCCGCCAGCCCGACTACCGGGTCACCTTCGTCACCACCGCGCTGTCGCTCGGCGTACCGCTCGTCGGGTCCTTCCCCGGCTGGCGCCGTGCCCTGCTCGAGCGGATCGCCGCCGCCGACATCCCCGTCATGGTGGTGTGGGGCGACGCAGACGCGGTGCTCCCCTCGTCGCACCTCGAAGCAGCGGTCGCGGCGCTCCCCCACGCGCAGAGCCACCTCTTCCCCGACACCGGCCACATGCCTCAGCTGGAGCGGGCCGAGGAGTTCGCGAGGCTGGCAGCCGAGTTCGTCGCCGCCGCCGGTGCGACCGGTCCCTCGACCGACCGGGGCTGAGCCGGCGTCAGACCTCGCGCCAGCTCTCGTCGGCCTTGTCGTGCCCGTGCGCGGCCATGAGCGACAGTCCCCCGTCGACCGTGATCGAGGCACCGGTGAGGTACGACGACCGCGGCGAGGCGAGGAACGCGATGACCGAGGCGATCTCGTTGACGTGCCCCGGCCTGCCGAGCGGGTTGCCGGGGCGGCTCTCCCCGTAGGCCTCGGACTCGTCCATCCCGGTCATCGGGGTGGCGATCTCGCCGGGGCCGACGGAGCTGACCAGGATCCCGTCCCGGCCCAGCTCCAGCGCCAGGCACTTGGTCAGCATGCCGAGCCCCGCCTTGGCGGTGCAGTACGCCGCAGCGCCCAGCCTCGGGACCTTCTCGTGGACGCTGGTGACGTTGATGATGCGGCCGCCCTTGCGGGAGGCGGCCATCCGCCGGGCAGCCCGCTGGGCGCAGAGGAACGGTCCGTCGAGGTCGGTGGAGATCACCTCTCGCCACCGGTCGTAGGTGAGGTCGAGGACCGGGTCGCTGTGACCGGTGCCGGCGTTGTTGACCAGCACACCGAGGCCACCGAGCTGCTCGGCGAGCTCGTCGACCACGTCCGCGGTGTCGGGCCGGCTGAGGTCCTGGTGCGCGACGAAGCACCGCTGACCGCGCTGCTCGATCCCGGCCCGGGTGTCCTCGGCGCCGTCGTGGTCGGTGTGGAAGGTGATGCCGACGTCGAAGCCCTCGGCCGCCAGCAGCTCGGCCGTGGCCTTGCCGATACCGGAGTCGGCGCCGGTGACGATGGCGAGGCGGTCGTGCGCAGGAGTCGTCATGCCGCCCTCTTACCCAGCCGCACCGGCCGCAGCACACGTCACGCCGACCTGCGAGACGCACCTCTGCAGGTGCTCAGGAGGTGCATCTCGCGCATCGGTGGGAGAGAGGCTGCGCCCGTCGACCTCAGGCGCCGGCGTCCCTGGCCCTCAGCCAGTCCCTCCGGTCCAGCCGGTCCGCCGCCGTCTCGAACGGGACCCACCCCTCCGGGGGCTCGAGGGTCCACCCCCGCCGTCCCGGGCGGGCCAGCGCGCGGGCCCGTGTGCAGCACATCCGCTCCACCACGCGTACGGCGTCGCCGAGGTCGGGTCCGGTCACGGTGAAGTACTCCAGGCCGGCCTGGCGCATGCCATGCTCCCGCCCCACGTCGGCCGCATGACGGCGGGCGGTGCGGTGGCTGCTCCCGTCGTACTCCCCCACCACACCGGCGACCGGGTCGAGCAGGTCCGCGACCCCCAGGAGACGACCTCGGTCGTCGAACACCGGCTGGTTGACCAGCGGCCGCGGCAGCCGTGCGTCGACCACCCACAGCAGCCGCATCCGGCTCTCCCCGGGTGAGGCGCTCTCCTCGGACGCGTACCGCAGGGCCTGCTCCACCACGGCCGACCGCCGCCACCTGCGGTGCCGGTCGAGGTAGTCCCCCAGCTCGCGGCACGAGACCAGCACCGCGGCCGCCGTCATGTCCACGGCGACCGTCCCCTCCCGCGCTCCGAGCAGGCGGACCTCGTCGAAGAGTGCCCGCACCGGCACGGTCGCGGGGATGCCGTGAAGGAGGGTCATCTCGTCGGCGAGGAGCGGCTCACGGCTCACCACCGACTCCGGCGTCGAGCGGATCCGGCTGGTGGGCGGCACGACGAGCGGGACCGGCAACGGCGTACGGCCGTCCGGGGCGATGCCGTCGAAGAACGCCGCACCCGCCAGCCGGAGGGCGGCGCGCCCCGTCACCGCCCCGCCCGGCGGGAGCCGGATGGACTGCTCGAGGACCCGCTGCTCGAAGCAGTCGATCGTGCCGTCGACGGGCACGTAGTGGCCCTCGGTGGTGCGCCTCCAGCGGCGCCCCTGGGCCTGGCGGCGGGTCGGCCCGGACCGCCCCGCGGGATCCACGGCGACCGGCCGCACCAGGCCGACGGGTGGCCTGCACCTCGGCTGGAAGTGACCCGACATGGCGGTCAGCCTGCCGCCGCCGGAGCGGTTCGCCGAGTGCTCCTCCACAGCTCGGCGCTGGGGCGCCACCGGAGTGGACAGGCGTCACATCCGTAGCGGCGATGCGCGAGATGCACCGGATCAGGGCTGTCCGAGGGGCCTCTCGCGCACCGCCGTGGCTCAGGAGGTTGCCGTGACCGCTGGTGCCCGGCCGACCGGCCGACGCCGACCGTCCGGAGGGTCGACCCCTCACCCTCAGCTGACCCCGAGGACCTGACGGATCGGGTCGATCGCGAAGTACACCACGAAGAGTCCGGCCACCAGCCACATGAGGGCGTGGACCTCCCGCACCTTGCCGCGCACCAGCTTGATCAGCACGTGCGCCACGAAGCCGGCGCCGATGCCGACGGTGATGTTGTAGGTGAACGGCATGAGGACGATGGTCAGGAACGCCGGGAGCGCGACCTCGAGGTCGTCCCAGTCGATGTTCTTGACCTGGGTCATCATCAGGAACCCGACGAGCACGAGCGCCGGGGTGGCCGCCTCGTTCGGGATGACCGCGACCAGCGGGGTGAACACCGTGGCCAGCAGGAAGAGCAGCCCGGTCACGACCGAGGCGAGGCCGGTGCGGGCACCTTCGCCGACGCCCGAGGCCGACTCGATGTAGGAGGTGTTCGAGGACACCGACGCCGCACCGCCCGCGGCGGCCGCGATCGAGTCGACGACCAGGATCGCCTCCGACCGCGGCGGAACCCCGTCGGTGTCCAGCAGGCCGGCCTCAGCGCCGATCGCGGTCATCGTGCCCATCGTGTCGAAGAAGTCGGCGAGCATGAGCGTGAAGACCAGCAGCGCGATGCCGATGACGGCGGCCGCGTCGTACCGACCCAGGGCAGCACCCAGCCCGCCGACGTCGTCGAAGATCGAGAGCCGCCACAGGTCCTGCAGGTCCTGTCCGCCCGGGAGGTTCGCCACGTCGCCCCATCCGGGCAGCGCCGGGACGTTGAGGTTCCACCCGCGGGGGTTGGTCTCGTCGGGGCCGAGGAAGGTAGGGCCGACGTCGGCCACCCTCTCGACCACGATCGCGAGGACGGTGGTGGCGAGGATCGAGATCAAGATCGCGCCTCTGACCTGGCGCACGTAGAGGCCGATCACGAGCACGACCCCGAAGACGAAGACCAGCACCGGCCAGCCGTCGAGCACGCCGCCGATGCCGAGCTCGACCGGGACCGGTCCGGCGCCGGTACGGCGGACGAAGCCGGCGTCGACCAGGCCGATCAAGGCGATGAACAGTCCGATGCCCACGCTGATGGCGGTCTTGAGGTGGCTGGGAACGGCACGGAAGACTGCGCCGCGGAACCCGGTGACCACGAGCACGAGGATGATCACGCCCTCGAGGAACACGAACGCCATCGCCTCGGTCCAGGTGTAGGCCTTGGCGATCGAGAAGGTCACGAACGCGTTGAGCCCCAGACCGGTCGCGATCGCGAGCGGGTACCGGGCGACGACCCCCATGAGGATCGTCATGACGCCGGCGACGACGGCGGTCGCCAGCGCGACGAGCGGCAGGTTCGGGGCGTCGCCGCCGCCGAGGAACTCCCCCGCACCGTCCGTCTGGGTCCCGATGATCAGCGGGTTCAGCACGATGATGTAGGCCATCGTGAAGAACGTGACGATGCCACCGCGGACCTCACGCCCGAGGGTCGAGCCGCGACGCGAGATCTGGAAGAAGTCGTCCACGGTTGTCTGTGCTCCTGCCGGTGGGGTGCGACCGCGGCACATGCTGCCAGAGCACGCAGGGTGCGCGGTGTCCCGGCTGGGTTAGGTTCGAGGCGTGGAACCGAGCCCACCCCAGTCCGAGCCGCCGTTGGTCCCCGGCCAGCGGCACCTGCTCGCCGAGGTCGAGCCGCTCGACGTGACCGGCGTACGCACCGTCGGCGTCGGCACGGTGATCTTCCTCGTCGCCGGGCTGGCGATGCTGCCGTTCCTCGGATGGCTCGAGGAGCACGACCGGGTCTGGTGGCTATGGACCTGCGTGGCCGGGTTCTGCCTGGGCGTGTTCGGCGTGTACTACTGCGGCCGGCGGGCCCGCCATTCCGACGCGGGCGCCGTCACCGATCGTCCGTGAGCCTTGCCGCGAGCACCGCCTCGGCGGCGCGCCGCCCGGAGACCAGCGCCCCCTGGATCGAGCTGCTGTCCCGGTGGTCGCCGGCGACGTAGACGGGCCCTCCGTCGGCCGGAACTCGTACCGCCTTGCGGAAGTCGTGGGGAGCGGGCATCGCGGGCAGGGCGTACGGAAGCTCGTACGACGCGAGCTGCTCCCAGCCCGACGTGTCCTGGCCGTGGAGCTCGGCAAGCACCGTGCGGAGGGAGTCCTCCCCACCGTTTCGATGCACGCTGGTGGGACCGGCGGACTCGTGGACGAACGATGTCGAGACCAGCGCCCTGCCCTCAGGTGCGTACGACGGGGCGGCCGCGGACAGGACGACGGTGTTCGTCACCGCCGAGCCGTCCGCATCCGTGATCAGCGTGCCCGGCCGCCCCGGGGCCGCCCCGGGCCACACGGGCGCCGAGTGGTAGACCGTGGTCACCCCCCGCGCGGTCGGGGCCGGGCCGAGCGCCGGCAGCAGCCGGTGCGCCGTCCACGGGTCGGTGGCCGTCACCACGGCAGCGGCTGCGAGCTCCGAGCCGTCAGCCATCGCGGCACCGCGAGCGCTGACCTCCACCACCTCCCTTTCCAGCTGGACCGCGCCCGGCGGGAGATCTGCGGCCAGCTGCTCGGGGATCGCCTGCATGCCCGCCGCCGGCAGCGTCGAGTGGCCGCGGGCGAACATCCGCATCATGAGGTCGAGAAAGCGACGAGACGTGGTGAACCCGTCCTCGAGCACCACGCCGCCGAAGAAGGGCCGGAGGAGCACATCGATGCTCCGCTGCTCCAGTCCCGCGTCCTGCCAGGCGACCTGGGCCGCCACGTCCTCACGGGCCATCAGCAAGGAGGCCGGCAGCGCCGCGACGGCAGCGGCGTAGCGCCCGAGACGCAGCTTCTGTCCCAGCGGGAGGAGCGGTGTGCGCACCAGCTCCGGCAGCGAGCCCGGACGCGCAAGAGGATTGGCGACACGGTGCAGCTTTCCGTCGCGGCGCACCAGCACAGCATCGTCGAGGCGCTGCAGATCCAGCGCGGCGAGGTCGAGCGCGCGACCCGCCTCGGGATAGGCGTCGTTGAACACCTGGAAGCCGCGGTCCAGCCGGAACCCACCGACGCGGTCGGTGCGTACCCGACCACCGACGCCGTCGGAGCGCTCGAGGACCTGCACGGTGAGTCCCGCCCTGACGAGCTCGCGGGCACAGCGCAGTCCGGCCAGCCCGGCGCCCACGACAGCGACGTCGACCCTTCCGGTCACCATGCCTCGATCGTGCCAGCCGGCCGGTTGGCGGGCCCCGGTTGTGGGCACCGTGCGTCCATGAGCTCCAACCCTTCCGGTGGCGGCGCTGCCATCCTGTTCGACATCGACGGGACGCTGATCGACTCGACGTACCACCACGCCCTGGCATGGCACCGCGCGTTCACCCGTTGCGACGTCGCGGTGCCCCTGTGGAAGGTGCACCGGGCGATCGGGATGGGCGGCGACAAGCTGGTCGCCCACGTCGCCGGCGACGAGGTCGAGAAGCAGCACGGCGACGCGCTGCGGGAAGGCTGGGAGGAGGAGTACGCAGAGGTGCTGCCGGAGATCCGGCCGCTGCCGGGTGCCGCTGAGCTGGTGCGCCGGGTGGCGGAGCAGGGCTACGTCGTCGCGCTCGCCTCCTCGGGCAAGAAGCAGTTCTCCGAGGACGCCGTGAAGACGCTGGAGATCGAGGACCAGGTGCAGGTGCTCACCAGCGCCGACGACGCCGAGCAGTCCAAGCCCGAGCCCGACATCCTCGCCAGCACGCTGGGCCGTCTCGACGTGACCCGGGCCGCGTTTGTCGGGGACACGCCGTACGACGTGCAGGCGGCCACCCGCATCGGCATGCGGACCGTCGCTGTGCTGACCGGTGGCTTCAGCCGCGAGGAGCTCGAGGGGGCAGGGGCCGCCATCGTGGTCAAGGAGCTGACCGAGGTGCTCGACCTGGCGTGGGACGACCTCCTCCAGGAGCCGCACACCGACCAAGCCACCGACGAGGACACGGACCAGGACACCGACCAGTGAGAAGGCGCATTGCATGACCAGCTTCGGCTACACGCTCATGACCGAGCAGTCCGCTCCCAAGGACCTCGTGCGGTACGCCGCCGACGCGGAACGGGCGGGCTTCGACTTCGAGGTGATGAGCGACCACTACTTCCCCTGGCTCTCGGCGCAGGGCCACGCGCCGTACGCCTGGTCGGTCCTCGGCGCGGTCGCCCACGTCACGGAGCGCGTGGGCCTGATGACCTACGTGACCTGTCCGACGATGCGCTACCACCCGGCGCTCGTCGCGCAGAAGGCCGCGACGGTGCAGCTGCTGGCCGACGGACGGTTCACCCTCGGGCTGGGGAGCGGGGAGAACCTCAACGAGCACGTGATCGGTCAGGGGTGGCCCACGGTCACGACCCGGCAGCTCATGCTGGCCGAGGCGGTCGAGGTGATCCGCGAGCTGCACACCGGTGAGCTGGTCAACCACCACGGCGAGTACTTCCAGGTCGACTCCGCCCGCATCTGGGACCTGCCCGACCAGGGCGTCCCGATCGCCGTCGCGATCAGCGGCGAGGCCTCGATCGAGCGGCTGGCTCCCGTGGCCGACCACCTGATCGGGGTCGAGCCGAGCGACGAGCCGCTCCAGAAGTGGAACGCCACCGAGGGAGCACCACGCATCGGCGAGCGTGCCCGGGCCATCGGTCAGATCCCGATCTGCTGGGATCCCGACGAGGAAGCGGCGGTGCAGCGGGCACACGAGCAGTTCCGCTGGTTCGCCGGCGGCTGGTCGGTCAACGCGGACCTGCCCACCACCGCCGGGTTCGCGGCCGCGACGCAGTTCGTCAGGCCCGAGGACGTCGCGGAGAACATCCCGTGCGGCCCGGATCTCGACACGATCGTGGAGAAGGTGGGTGCCTACTGGGAGGCCGGATTCACCGACGTCGCGCTCGTCCAGGTCGGCGGTGACACGCAGGACCGGTTCCTCGAGGAGGCGGCGGGACCGCTGCTGAAGAAGCTCCGCGCAGCGGCGGACTGACGGCGGCGGCCCGGACGACGGCACTCACGGCTCGGGCGGGAAGGTGAACCACCGCCCCAGCAGCGTGCTGTCCTCCTCGAGCAGGACACCGAGCGCCAGGCGTACCTGCAGGTCGGCCCCCACCGTGATGCGCGGGCCCTGTCCGGCAACCGCTGCCGGGACCAGGGACATGCACAGCTCCTCCACCACCCCGGCGGCCAGCAGGTCCCGGAGCAGCTGGGGGCCGCCCTCGCTGAGGATGTTGAGGAAGCCTCGCTCGACCAGCTTCTCGCGCATCCTGACGAGGTCGACCCGGTCCCGGCCGAGGACGAGCACGTTCTCCGGACCCAGAAGGCGGCGGGTCTCGGCCAGTCCGGGCGCCTCGGCGCAGGTGGCCATCAGCACCCTCCCCGGGGCCGCCCCGCGTAGCCGCTCGGGCACGTCGGCGCGCCTGCTGACCAGGACGATCGGGACGTTGGCCGGCCGGTAGCCCTCGGCACGGGCAGTTCCCGCGCCGACGACGATCACGTGTGCCATGGCACGAAGGACGTCGAAGACCTTCTTGTCCACGGGGTTGTTGATGGATCCGGTGAGCCCGCTCGCACCGGTCGCCGCCCCGTCGACCGTCGACACCATGTTGACGCGAAGGATCGGCAGGGTCTGCGGGAAGTAGAAGGAGCGGAGCTGCGGGTCCTGGACGATGAACCCCGGCTCGGTATGGAAGAGCTCGTCGATCAGGAGCCGCATGTCCACCTCACCACCCAATACTGGACCCCGTAGGGATCCCCGGCGTAGTCCACACTGACGGTCGAGGCCGCGGGTGCCAGCCTCCCCAGACTCAGCAGGGCCGGGACGTCGTGGCACCACAGCGACTCCCCCAGGCAGGGGTCGAGCTCCCTGAGCGCGGCCGGGTCGCCCTCCCGCAGGGCGCGGTCGATCGACGCGTCGAAGCCGACGGCGCGCTCGTCGAGGTGACCCGGCGCCTTCTCGCCCCTCGTGGCAGACCCGTTCGCGACCACGAGCAGCGCGGCGGACGCCCCGCCGGTGGCGGCGTCGACGAGGTCGCCGCGGTAGCCGGCCACCGAGAGCAGGTGGCGGGCCACTCGGGTGCCGACGGGTTCCGCCATCCCTCGATCGACGTTGTCGGAGCGCGCCGCGGCGGCCACCACCGCGACCCCGTCGGGGTGGCGGCCGGCCAGCCACTCAACGGCTCCACGACACGCCGTGCGGAGCTCGGCGACCGGGTCCGACCCGCCGGCGTACGACGGGAGCAGGGCCGGGGCGGACGGGACGACGACGACGTCGGTCGGGCTCACGCCAGGCCCCGGATCGCGCGAGCCGGCCGTCGGCGGCCGGCGATCGACCACACCATGTCGACGACCTGTCGGGTGGGCACCACCTCGTGGACCCGGTAGATGCGTGCACCGGCCAGCGCGCACACCGCGGTCGCCGCCAGTGTGCCGGTGAGCCGCTCCCCCACCGGAAGGTCCAGGGTCTCCCCGACGAAGTCCTTGTTGGACAAGGAGACCAGCACCGGCCACCCGGTGGCCGTGAGCTCGTCGAGCCGGCGGGTCACCTCGAGGGAGTGGAAGGTGTTCTTGCCGAAGTCGTGGGCCGGGTCGATGACCACGCTGCGCGGGTCGACTCCGGCGGCCACCGCACGCTCGGCGTACGCCGTGATGTCTGCCAGAGCGGCCGCGACCACGTCGGCGTACTCGATCCGGAACGGCCTCGTCCGAGGCGTGACCCCGCCGGTGTGGGTGCAGACGATCCCGGCACCGTGCTCGGCGGCCACCTCCACCAGCGCCGGGTCCGCGCCGCCCCACGCGTCGTTGAGGAGGTCGGCCCCCTCGGCGCAGACCGCACGGCCCACCTCGGCGCGCCAGGTGTCCACACTGATCACCAGGTCGGGGTATGCCGAGCGGACCCGGGCGACGAAGTCGACGACCCGTCGACGCTCCTCGGTGGCGTCGATCTCGACCCCCGGGGCGGCCTTGATCCCGCCGATGTCGACGATCTCGGCGCCCTCGGCCACGACCTGTGCCACCCGGTCGAACGCCTTGTCCTCAGCCCAGGTGGCGCCCTTGTCGTAGAAGGAGTCCGGGGTCCGGTTGACGATCGCCATCATCAGCGTCGTGTCGTCTGAGAACTCGTGGCGGCCCAGTCGCACCTCAGGAGACTAGTCCGGGCGGGTGTTCACGTCGGCGTCAGATGTCGGTCACCCTCAGTCCGGAGTGCGCCTTGTAGCGCCGGTTGATGCTGATGAGGTTCGCGGTCAGCGCCTCCA
>CADCUI010000062.1 GCA_902805845.1 uncultured Nocardioidaceae bacterium | reverse complement strand
CGTCGACGTCGGCGAGCACGGCGGGGTCGAACAACTGGGGCCACTCCTCCTCCGCGAGCAGGTCGGCCACCGCGCGGTAGGGCCGCAGACCCGGAGTGTCCTCGAAGTGCCACGGGAAGAGGTGCTCGCCGGTGAGCAGCAGGGAGTCTCCGGCGAAGTCGTCGGGCAGCGTCCGTGCCGCCGACCAGCGGGTGGCCACGCCGTCGGCGTAGCTCGACTCGTGCAGCACCGCGTACAGCGGGTTGCGGGCCCCGAACGGCAGCGTCGCGACCAGGTCGTGCACGAAAGCGGGCGAGGCCGGGTCGCGCTCGAGCAGGTAGTGCAGCTCCGCGGAGCCGCCGTCCATCCCGAGCCGGTTGCCGATCGTTCGCACCAATCGACGGCTCAGCGGCTCCCCCTGGGGGTCGCGCACCTCACCGGCGTCGCAGGCGTCGAGGAGCCGGGCCAGCCGGTCGCGGTCGCCGGGGAACGCCCGGTGATGCCGCTCGTTCAGCGTGCGCATCCGCGTGAAGGTGGTCGCGTAGACGTCGTCGACGGAGCGTCCGACCACCGGGAGGCCTCCGGTGAACACGACGGCACGCAGCGACTCCGGGGAGCTGCTGAGATAGTGCAGCGCGCAGAAGCCGCCGAAGGACTGGCCCAGCACGCTGACGCGCTCCTCACCGAGGTGCTCTCGGAACGCCTCGGCGTCGCGCACGATCGCGTCGGCGCGGAAGTGCCGCAGCCAGGCCGCGTCGGCGGCCGGGTCGGGGTCTGGGGCGCTGTACGGCGTGGACAGGCCGGTGCCGCGCTGGTCCAGCATGAGGACCCGGTGGTCCTGCAGTGCGCGCTCCAGCCACGACGGCGCCCCGGGAAAGCCGGTCGGGCGCGGGGCCTCCTGGCCCGGGCCTCCCTGAAGGAAGACCAGCAACGGCCGGTCGTGGCCGTCGTGAGCGGCGACCTCACGGGCGAACACCTCGACAGCCGGGCCGCCGGGGTCGTCGTGGTCGAGCGGGAGGTCGAGCCAGTGATCGGTGACGACGACGCCAGCGACCTCGCGTCGCCTGCCGTTCGTGGGGTGGGCGGTCATGCCCCTACTCTGCCGCTCGGACCGCGCAGGAGCGGCTTGGTGCTACACACGCCGCTCACGCATCGCTGTCCTAGCCGGTCATGGTCGCTGGACGCGGCGGCGGCTTCTCTGAAGGGGCGTGTCCCCATTGAGGTTGGGAGAGTCCGCTCATGCCGAGAGGCCGGCGATCGCTTCCGTGCTCCCTCAGAGCACTGGCGGCGGATTGACGCGCTGAACCTCCAACCAACAGAACCACGCACGAACTGGGTCTCTCGGGGGTTGGGCCGGGCACCGCTCGAGCTACATGGCCCTAGTCCGAACCGGAGGCCAGCTCTACCCTGAGCTGCATCGAGGGGGCGGGCGGGGCACCGGCCCGGGGCTCACCGGCTCGCGACGCATCATCGTCGGCCAACACTGGGTGGCGACATCAGCATGGAGGGACTACCCGCGTGACCGAGGAACCACTGCTGGCGCCGCAGAGCCTGTCCACTGAGGCCGCTCGCCTCCTGGCCACCACTACAAAGTCCGCTCCGCAGTACATCGGCAGCAGCCCGCGGTGGCTGGTGCAGTTCCTGCCGTGGAGGGCGCTCGAGGCGGGCACGTTTCGCATCAACCGGTTGCGGGTCACTGCTCCGCCGGCCCGTTTAGTCTCGGTGATCGACGAGGGCGCGGAGACGACCATCACGGCTGCCGCGCTGCGGTCGGTTCCCGCCCTGCAGTACGTCGCCGCCGAGTTCCTCGAGACGATGGCGGGCGCGATGAGCGCCGAGCAGCACCCGGCTGGCGCGGAGGTGTACGACGGTGAGGGTGACAGTCCCTTCGTCATCGTCGTCTCCGGCAAGATCGAAGCGCTTGACCGCGACCCGCACGGCATCACCGTGCGCCGTGCCCTGCTCGGCCCCGGCTCGCACCTCGGGCAGGAGACTCTCGACGCCGAACCCGAGCCGACTCCGAGCATCCGCGCCGTTACACCCGTGACCCTGCTGGTCCTGACCCGCTCTCGCTGGGAAGAGCTAACGGCGGGTCAGGAGGACGTCCGCATCCTGTGCGCCAACGGCCGGCGACCGCCGCCCGGTGTCAACGCCTTCGGCGAGCAGGTGCCTGACATGCAGTCCGGCCACGAGGGCGAGGTCGACGTCCCCCGCACCTTCGTCGACTATGACCACGCGCCACGCGAGATCGGGCTGAACCTCGTCCAGACGGTGTTGCAGATGCACACTCGGGTGACCGACATCTACAACTCACCGCACGACCAGCTCGACCAGCAGATGCGGCTTACCGTCGAGGGGATGCGTGAGCGGCAGGAGTGGGACCTCATCAACGATCCGCACACCGGCCTGCTCGGTCAGGTCACGGAGTCGATGCGCATCCCGACTCGTCTGGGAGCGCCCACGCCGGACGACTTCGACGAAATGCTCAGCATGGTATGGAAAGAACCCGCCTTCTTCCTCGCCCACCCACGGGCGATCGCGGCCTTCGGGCGGGAGTGCACGCGGCGCGGGGTTCCGCCGCCGACGGTGCAGCTGCACGGTTCGCCGTTCCTGACCTGGCGCGGCGTCCCGATCGTCCCGACCGACAAGCTGGCCGTGAACGCCCGCGGCGCCTCGCACCGGACCCAGGTGGTCCTGATGCGGGTGGGTGAGGAACGGCAGGGCGTCATCGGCCTGCACCAGCCCGGGCTGGCCGGAGAGGACCCTCGCGTGCCGAGCATGTCGATCCACCGCATGGGGATCAACCAGCAGGCGATCGAGTCCTATCTGCTGTCGTTGTACTCCTCGGTGGCCGTGATGGCCGACGACGCGGTCGCTGTGCTTACCGACGTCGAGGTCGCCCGGTACCACGCCTATGAGTGAGGGCCTCGCCCCGGCGTACTACTTCCTCGACGCGGCGCGCGCCGGGGCGTCGCTCCCACGGGGATTCCTCGAGCAAGCGAGGGCTGCCGGCGACGTGACCGGCGCCCGCGCCGACTTCCCCGCCCTCCACCAGCAGGTCAACGGCCGCCCCCTCGTGTGGTTCGACAACGCGGCCACGACACACAAGCCTCGGCCGGTGCTGGACGCGATGACCCGCTTCTACGAGAGGGACTACAGCAATGTGCACCGGGGAGCACACACGCTGGCTGCTCGCGCGACGGACGCCTACGAGGGAGCGCGGGCCGCAGTGGCTCAGCTACTCGGGGCTTCCAGCGCGGAGGAGATCGTCTTCGTCCGCGGCACCACCGAGGGCATCAACCTGCTGGCCGCCACACTGGGCCGCTCGCTTGTCGGGCCTGGCGACGAGATCGTGCTCAGCACGCTCGAGCACCACGCGAACATCGTTCCTTGGCAGATGCTTGCCCAGTCCGTGGGCGCTCGTCTGCGTCCGGTCCCGGTCGACGAGTCGGGCCAGGTGCAGCTCGACGCGTATGCCGCATTGCTCAGTGACCGAACCCGGATTGTCGCTCTCAGCCATGTCTCCAACGCGCTCGGCACGGTGCTGCCCATCGAGCCGATGATCGCCATGGCGAGGGCCCGCGGGATCCGGGTCGTGGTCGACGGGGCGCAGGCGGTCGCCCACCTGCCCGTTGACGTACGCGCGCTCGGCGCGGACTTCTACGTCTTCTCGGGGCACAAGATCTTCGGACCGACTGGGATCGGCGCGATCTATGGCCGCCGCGACGTGCTTGCGACGCTGCCCCCGTGGCAAGGCGGAGGCAGCATGATCCGCGACGTCACGTTCGAGCACACGACGTACTCCGAGCCACCCGCCCGCTTCGAGGCCGGCACCCCGTCCATCGGGGACGCCGTCGGTCTTGGCGCTGCCATCCGGTATGTCATGGGTCTCGGGATGCCGGCGATCGCCGCCCGCGAGGACCGGCTGGGGCATCTGCTCATGGCGGAGCTGTCCGACATCCCCAGTGTCCGCCTGATCGGCACGGCTGCGCACAGGGTTGCGGTCGCGTCCTTCGTCGTCGAGGGAAGGCGGACAGAGGACGTCGGCCGAGCCCTCGACGGCTGCGGCATAGCAGTTAGGTCCGGGCACCACTGCGCACAGCCGGCCCTGCGCCGCTTCGGCGTGGAGACGAGCGTGCGAGCATCACTGGCCTTCTACAACACCGAGGAAGAGGTGCACACCTTCGGCGCGTCCCTGCGGCGCATCGTGCGCGGGCGCTGACTCCGGCTTCACCTCAGCGCGTCGAGGTTGCCGCGGGCACGGTGATGCTCGGAGGTGCGCGGGCCTGCGTGGCGGGCCAGGATCTGGGCGTCGCGGAGCGGCATGCCGGCATCGAGGGCGTTGGTGATCGCGGCGTGCCGCAGTGAGTGGGGGCTGATGTGCTGGGGGCGGGCGGAGCACCAGCGGGCCGGTAGTCCGCTCGCGGCGGCACGCCTCCGGACCCGCAGTACGGGGACGATGATGGGCATCGTGGCGGGCTTGCGGCCCTTCCCGACCGAATGCAGTACCCGGTGGCCCCGGAGTGTCTCCTGGTAGTCCTCGATCCGGACCGCGGCAGCCTCCGACGCTCGGAGGGCGTCGATGCCGAGCAGGTAGGCAAGGGCGCCGTGGTGGACGGTGATCGTCTGGGCGATTTTGAGGAACCGGATCAAATCGAGCCGGTCCAACCCCTGAGTGCGGGTTCCATCGGCGTGGATCCTCGGGAGCCGGGCATAGCCGGCGGGATCGGCGGTGATGAGCCCATCGGTGTGGGCGAACCGGTAGTAGCCTCGGACCTTTTGAAGCTGGGTGGAGTGTTCCAGACCTCCACATGTTGGATCTGGTAGCGGATGTCGTCTGCGCAAGACTCGACGTTGAAGTGCGCTACAGCATTCCGGAGCATCCGCAAGAGGTCGTGGACGGTCCCGGGCTCGGAACCCTCTGTCATCTGCAGCCTCGGCCAGCCCTGAGCCAGAGTTCGACCATCGGGCGTCTGGATGCTGTCCTGGACGCACCACGGCCGGGTGGAGAGCACTCCACCCGGCCGCAGCGACGTACGAGGAACAGCGGCTCAGTTGCCGCCCTCCTGGAGCTCGACCTCGATGGGCGCGTAATCCTCGCCCATGACGTCGACGCCTTCGTCCTCGAGCTCGGCGATGGCCTGCTCGACGTACTCGTTGGTGTAGGCGGTCTCCGGCGGCTCGGTGGAGATGACGGTCGCACCGGTCTCGTTCTTCGTGTTCATGGCGATGTCGACCGTCTGCTTCCAGGCGTCCTCGTTCACCATGCCGATGCCGCTGGTGGAGGGCCAGATCAGCTTGTTGACCTCGTTGGTCATCCAGAGCTGGTGGCTTTCGCCGAGCTGCGAGCCGGCCTCGGTCACGATCGTCGCGGCATCCTCCGGGTTGTCCCGGGCGAAGGCCCAGCCCTTGATTGAGGCCTTGACGAACGCCACCGTCTGGTCGGCGTACTCCTCGTCCTCGAGCATCTCGGTGTGCGCCCAGATCGCGTCCTGAAGCATGGCCGTGCCGACCTCGTTCCAGTCGATGACGTTGAGGTCCTCGGGCTGGTAGAGCTCACCGGTGTCGGGGTTCACCGACTCCAGCACCTGGGCGTACTCGTTGTAGGTCATCGCCTGGGCCGCGTCGATGTCGCCGGCGAGGAAGCCGTTCATGTCGAAGGCCTGCTGCACCAGCTGGATGTCACCGACCTCGACCCCGGCGTCCTGCATGCCCGCGAACAGCTCCCACTCGTTGCCGAAGCCCCAGCTGCCGACGTTCTTGCCCGCGAGGTCGGCCGGCTCCTCAATGCCCCTCTGCTTGAACGAGATCTGCGTCGTCGCGCTGCGCTCGAAGATCTGCGCGACGTTCGTGATCCCGGCGCCCTGCTCGATCGAGCCGAGCACCTTGGGCACCCACGAGATCGCGTAGTCGACCTCGCCCGCGGACAGAACTTCCTGCGGCACGATGTCGGGCCCGCCCTCGACGATCTCGACGTCGAGCCCCTCCTCCTCGTAGTAGCCCTGGTCGACAGCCGCGTAGTAACCCGCGAACTGCGCCTGCGCCACCCACTGCAGCTGCAGCTTCACCGGCTTCAGGTCGCCCGCGCTCACGGAGCTGTCGCTGTCGCCGCTGCTCCCGCTGTCCTCGTCGCTGCCGCAGGCGGCCAGCGTGCCGAAGGAGAGCACGGTCGCGGCCGCGAGGGCCACCACACGTCTCCCGCTGAGGGGTCCGCCCCTTCTGGTCCTGGATGTCCTCACGTTGATCTCCTTCGTGCTTGCTCTTCCACTGCTGTCGTCCGCAACGTTGCGGCGACGGGGTCTGGGGTACGCCGCAGCTGCGCGCGGCCTGGGTGCGCTAGTCGCTCCCGGTGTGTCGGGTGAAGAAACGCTCGACGAGCAGCGTGACCACGTAGAACGCGAGACCCAGCAGGATCGCGCCCAGCACGTAGGCCCACGCCAGCGGGTAGTTGCTGCTCGCGGCCGCCGAGGTGATCGACTTGCCGAGCCCGCCGACCGGGCCGCCGAAGTACTCCGCGATCAGCGCCGAGATCACCGCCAGCGACGACGCGATCCGCAGCCCGGTGAAGACGTACGGCGTCGCGGTCGGCAGCGTGACCGTGCGGGCCACCTGGGGCGCCGAGGCGGCGTGAGAACGCATGAGGTCGCGGTGCACGGGGCGCACCTGCCGCAGCCCGCGCAAGGTGTTGAGGTAGACGGGGACGATGACCGACAGCGCGGCGACGATGATGCGGGCGGTCTCCGCGGCGGCCCCGTAGAGCGTGTAGAGGACCGGGGCCAGCGCCACGATCGGGATGACCGAGAGGGCGGCGACCAGCGGCGCCGTCATCTCGTCGAAGATCCAGGTCGCGCTGGCGAGCAGGGCGCCGACGATGCCGATCACGGCCCCGATCACCAGCCCCATCAGGGCGTTGCGGCCGGTGACCGTGACCCCGTCGACGATTGACGAGATGTTCGTAATGAAGCGGTCGAAGATCGCCTGCGGCGACGGGATGACGAACGGGTCGATCTCGAACGACTCCACCGCGAGCTGCCACAGGCCGAGCACCAGGACGCCGAGCACCACCGGGGCGAGGAGCACCCGCATCCGGGTGCGAGGGTCCCGTCCGGACAGCCGGACCGGCAGCGCCGAGGTCACTGGTTCTCCACCCCTCGTATCCCGCTGACTGGAGTGCCGTGCAGGTGCTCACGCACCCGCGCGACGGTGTGGAAGAAGGCCGCGTCGTCCCGGAACGAGTCGTCGCGCCGCTCGGCGGCGCCCAGGTCAGAGGGGACGACGTCGACGATCCGGCCCGGCCGCGGAGACATCACCACGACCCGGTCGGAGAGGAACACCGCCTCGGGGATCGAGTGGGTCACGAACACCACTGCGGCGCCGGTCTCCGCGCCGATGCGCACCAGTTCGTTCTGCATCCGCTCGCGGGTGATCTCGTCCAGCGCTCCGAAGGGCTCGTCCATCAGCAGCAGCTTCGGCTTCTCGGCCAGCGAGCGGGCGATCGCCACCCGTTGCTGCATGCCGCCGGAGAGCTGGTCGGGGTAGTGCTTGGCGAAGTCCGACAGGCCCACCAGCTCCAGCAGCTCGCCAACGCGGTCGCGACGGGCCCGCCGGTCCATGCCGTGAAGCTCGAGCGGCAGCTCGACGTTGGCCGTGACAGAGCGCCACGGCAGCAGCCCCGCCTGCTGGAAGGCGATCCCGTAGTCGTGGTCCAGCCGGGCCCGCTGCGCGGGCTTGCCGAACACCTCGACCGTGCCGGACGTGGGCTGGTCGAGGTCGGCGATCAGCCGCAGGAGCGTGCTCTTGCCGCAGCCACTGGGCCCGATGAGGGAGACGAACTCCCCGTCGGCGACGGTGAGGTCGACGTCCTCGAGCGCGGAGACGGACGAGCCCTTGCCCTGCGCGGCGAACAGCCGGTGCACCCTGGTGACGGTGACGGCCGTCGTGGTCGAGCCGGCACCGGTCGCCCCGGGACTCGCGACGGTGCTCATGCCAGCTCTCCTCGACGGTAGGGGTGCAGCAGGCGGCCGATCAGGGCCACGGCTCCGGCGGCGACGAGGCCGACGGCGACGGCGCCGAAGATGGGGGCCCAGGCCTTGGCCGGGTCGCTGCCCGCGGACTGGGCGTACTCGATGATCAGCCGGCCGATCCCGCCGCGGAGCCCGATGGACACCTCCGCCACGACCGTGCCGATGACCGCGCTCGCGGCGGCCAGGCGGAGAGCCGGCAGCAGGTAGGGCACGCTGGCCGGCAGCCGCAGGGTGCGCAGCCCACGCCACCAGCCGACGCCGTACGTGTGCAGCAGGTCCAGATGCGTGCGGTCCGGCGACTTCAGCCCCCGCAGGGCGCCGACGGCGACGGGGAAGAACGCGAGGTACGCCGCGATGACGGCGACGCTGTACTCGTTCGACCACTCGAACGACCCGAACTCCAGCGCCGTCCCCCACCGGCGGACCAGCGGGGCGATCGCGACCAGCGGGACGGTCTGGCTCAGCACCACCCACGGGAGCACCGCCGACTCCGCGATGAGGAACCGAGCCATCAGCAGCGCCAGGACCAGCCCGACGACCAGCCCCATGGCCCACCCGGCGGCGGCGATCTTGAGGGTGAACACGCAGGCGTCGATCACGACGGAGCTGACACTGGGTGACGTCGGCGAGCCGGTGACGGGCTCACCGAACCGGCTGATCATGTCCCACACGTGCGGCATCGCCATGTCGGAGGTGCGCGGCAGGATCAGGGTCGACCCGACTTTCACGCCGTCCTCGGGGCCCAGCCACTTGTAGAGCTCCCAGAGCGCGGCCAGGACGACGATGCCGAGGGCCCCGAACACCACGGGACGGGCCCGCCGCGCGAGTACGGGCAGGGGTGGGATCGCCAACGTCAGGTCTTCGCCGTCACGTGGTCGCGCAGTTCGGGCATCACGGACTCGCCGTACACCCGCATGGTCTCCTCTTTGTTGTCGTGCTGGAGATAACCCGCGAACTGCGTGACGCCGACGGCCTTGAGCTCCTCAAGCTTCGCGATGTGGTCGGCGACGGTGCCCAAGACGCAGAAGCGGTCGACGATCTCGTCGGGGACGAACTCGGTGTGCGTGTTCCCGGCCCGCCCATGCTCGTTGTAGTCGTAGTCCTGGCGCCCCTTGATGTAGTCGGTCAGGGCTTGGGGAACGCCGGCCGCGGGGTCCTCGCCGTACTTCGCGACGATGTCGGCCACGTGGTTGCCGACCATCCCGCCGAACCACCGGCACTGGTCGCGCATGTGCTCCCAGTCGTCGCCGATGTAGAACGGGGCGGCGACGCAGAAGGACAGCGCATCGGGGTCACGCCCGGCCTTCTCGGCCGCGTCGCGCACCGCGCCGATCATCCACCGGGCGATGTCGACGTCCGCCAGCTGCAGGATGAAACCGTCGCCGACCTCGCCGGCGGTCTTGAGCGCCAAGGGGCCGTAGGCCGCGACCCAGACCTCGAGCGAGGAGTTGCGGGCCCACGGGAACTGCAACGTGGAGCCCTGGTAGTCCACCGCCCGGCAGTTGGCCAGCTCGCGGATGACGTGCGTGGCCTCGCGCACCTGCTTCAACGTCGTGGGCTTGCCGTTGAGCACCCGCACGGCGCTGTCCCCGCGGCCGATCCCGCAGATGGTGCGGTTGCCGTACATCTCGTTCAGGGTGGCGAAGACCGATGCCGTCACCGTCCAGTCGCGGGTGGCCGGGTTGGTCACCATCGGCCCGACCACGATGCGGCGGGTCGCGGCCAGGATCTGGCTGTAGATGACGTACGGCTCCTGCCACAGCAGGTGGGAGTCGAAGGTCCAGACGTAGTCGAACCCGTGCTCCTCGGCCTGCTTGGCGAGACCGACGGTCCGCCAGGCCGGCGGATTCGTCTGCAGAACGACGCCGAAGTCCATGTGGGTGCCTTTCGCAGCGCGGTGGAAGGTCAGATGAGGTACTGGCTCAGGCCGCGCTTGAGGAACTCCCCGTGGCCGGGATGGCCGTGGTACTCGCCGCCGTCGACCAGGACGGTGCCGCGCGAGAGCACGGTGTCCACGTGCCCGTCGATCTCGAATCCCTCCCACGCCGAGTGGTCCATGTTCATGTGGTGGGTGCGGCCGGTCGGGTTGCCGTCGGCGTCGGTGGGGAAGCCGATGGAGGTGTGGCCGTTCGGGTCGTAGACGACGAGGTCGGCGTCGGCACCGGGGGCGACGACGCCCTTCTTGCCGTAGAGCCCGAACATCCGGGCCGGGGTCGTCGAGGTCAGCTCGACCCACCGCTCGAGGGAGAGCCGGCCGGTGACGACGCCTTGGTACAACAGGTCCATGCGGTGCTCGATCGACCCGATGCCGTTGGGGATCGAACGGAAGTCACCGATCCCGAGCTCCTTCTGCTCCTTGAAGCAGAACGGGCAGTGGTCGGTGGACACCATCTGCAGGTCGTTGGTGCGCAGCCCCTGCCACATCGCCTCCTGGTGCCCCTCCTCCCGTGAGCGCAGCGGCGTCGAGCAGACCCACTTGGCGCCCTCGAACCCGGGCGCCCCGAGCTGCTCCTCGAGCGAGAGGTAGAGGTACTGCGGACAGGTCTCTCCGAAGACGTTCTGTCCCCGGTCGCGCGCCCACGCGAGCTGCTCGACGGCCTGCTTGGCGCTGACGTGGACGACGTACAGCGGTGCGCCGGTCAGGTCGGCCAGCATGATCGCGCGGTGCGTGGCCTCCTCCTCCATCTGCCAGGCACGGGCGATGCCGTGGTAGTACGGATCGACCTTCCCGCGCTCGACGAGCTGCTCGGCGAGGGCGTCGATGGCGGGCCCGTTCTCCGCGTGCATCATCGTCATCAGCCCGAGGTCGGCGGCCTTCTGCATGGCGCGGAGGATCTGCGCGTCGTCGCTGTAGAAGACCCCGGGGTAGGCCATGAACAGCTTGTAGCTGGTGATGCCCTCCGCGACGAAGGTCTCCATGGCCTTGAGGGAGAACTCGTCGACCCCGCCGATGATCTGGTGGAAGCCGTAGTCGACCGCGCAGTTGCTGGCGGCCTTGTTGTGCCAGGCCTCCAGCCCCTGCTCGACGCGCTCGCCGGCCCTCTGCACCGCGAAGTCGATGATCGAGGTGGTGCCACCCCAGGCCGCTGCCCGGGTGCCGGTCTCGAAGGTGTCACTGGAGTTGGTGCCACCGAAGGGCAGCTCCATGTGCGTGTGGGCGTCCACGCCGCCGGGAATGACGTACTTCCCCGTCGCGTCGATGACCCGGTCGCACCTCGCCTCGACGTCCGCGCCGAGAGCCACGCTGCCCGGTGCGAGCAGCGCGACGATGGTCTCGCCGTCGACGAGTACGTCGGCCGTGGTCGCGCCGGTCGCGTTGACGACCGTGCCGCCCTTGATCAGCGTCGTCATCTCACGGCCTCGTGATCTCGGTGTAGGAGTCGGGGCGCCGGTCGCGGTAGAACTGCCAGTCGTCGCGCATCCCCTGGACCATGTCCATCTCGAGGTCGCGGACCAGCAGCTCCTCCTTCTCGGACGAGCCGCGCTCGCCCACGAAGTTGCCCCGAGGGTCGATGATCTGGGAGGTGCCGTAGAAGTCGACGGCGTCGGGGCCGTACTCGACGTCCTCCAGGCCGACCCGGTTGGGCTGCAGGACGAAGTAGCCGTTGGCCACGGCGGCGCACGGCCCCTCGACCTCCCACAGGCGGTTGCTCAGCCCCGGCTTGGTGGCGTTGGGGTTGAACACCAGGTGCGCGCCGTTGAGCCCCAGCTCGCGCCAGCCCTCGGGGAAGTGCCGGTCGTAGCAGATGTAGGCGCCGACCTTGCCCACCGCGGTGTCGAAGACCGGGTAGCCCAGGTTGCCGGGACGGAAGTAGAACTTCTCGAAGAACTTCTCCAGCTGCGGGATGTGGTTCTTGCGGTACTTCCCGAGGATGCTGCCGTCGGCGTCGACCACCACGACGGTGTTGTAGTAGACGCCGGTCTGCGCCTCCTCGTAGATCGGCAGCAGCGTCACCATGCCGAGCTCCTGGGCGAGCGCGGCGAACCGCTGCACGATCGGGCCGTCGGCCGGCTCGGCGTAGCGGTAGTACTTCGGGTCCTGGGTGATGCCGAAGTAGGGGCCGTAGAACAGCTCCTGGAAGCAGATCACCTGCGCCCCCTGCTCGGCGGCGTCCCGGGCGAACTGCTCGTGCTTGTCGAGCATCGATTCCTTGTCGCCGGTCCACGTCGTCTGCGTGATGGCCGCTCGCACGATGGTCATGCTCTCCTCCGCTCTCTGGCCTCCGATGTCGCCGGTGCCACCGGCGCACTCTCATCGACCGACGTTTCGTCGCCGTAACGCGCGTGCCGCCACCGTAAATCGTGGCGACCACCCCCACCAGTCCCGAAACGCCCTGCTCACCGAGGGTCATGCAACTGAGACCAAGGTGGGCGTGCCGGTCAGTTCGTCCTGGCAGCCGAGGACGGTCGCTCCGATGCAGTTCGCTCTGTGCTCGTCGTGCGAGGCGACCCGCGACCAAGCCAGCAGGTACGTCGAGGCCCCCCGGCTCTTCTGACCCCCGAATCGGGGACGTCGCGGTCGAGCGAGTCGAGTCGGCGCTGTTCGGGCTGATGATCATCGGCCAGAACTCGACTCATGAGCCAGGACTGCTACTCCCTAGAATGCAACCGCTGCGCACGGCCCTCAGCTCAGCAACCCGCTGGCGCTGACCCGCGACCTCTGCAGCCCTCATCCCGGGTCGCACGTGACGCTCAAGCAGCGGGCCGAACTGCGCAAGGGGTCCTCGCAGCCCTCCCCCATGCCGACGCTGATGCGCTAAAGGCGGTGGAAGACCCAGATCCCCTCATCGCGCTCAGGGCTGGGTTACGCCGAGGGAGCAATGGAGCCATCCAACGTCGATCTGTGCCACGAGGGGTTTGTCGGCGAGGACCCGAGCATGACCCACACAAACGTGTCGTCTGCGTCTGCGAGGTGTTCCGGTGTCGGATTCTGCACTGCCCACGCTCCGCGTGCCGATCGGCTTGTGGCGTCCGGCCCGTCACGCCGGCCCGCCGAGTCGGTGACGCACCACCCTCCGGCGCAGCGTCGGCGAGGCCACCACCTCGTAACCGGCGTCGAGGAAGACTTGCAGCAGCCCAACGGACGCCTCGTCCCAGATCACGGTCTTCCCGGGCGGCGGCTCGGTGGGATAGCCCTCCAGGACGCGGGTGCCGTTCTGCCTTCCGTACTCGACGGTGCTGGCGGCAAGCTCGTACATCAGCCCCTGCCGGCGGAAGCCCTTGCGTACGACGAAGCAGGTGACCGACCACACGCCCACAAGGTCAGGATCCATCCGCATCCACGACTTCTTCCGGCTCCACACCCTGGAATAATTGTCCCGCGGCTCGACCGCGACCCAGCCGGCCGGCTCACCGTCGAGGTACCCGATGAGACCGGAGGTGGGTCCGTCGGTGCCGCAGCCGGTCTGCTCCAGCAGGGCGGCGTCCCGCTGCTCCTGGGTGGTGTCGCGCCAGATCCAGCCTGGGGCCTTCAGCGCCTGGCAGCGGCACTTGCGGGCCACACCGGTGTCGAACACCGCCTCGACGTCCTTCGTCGTTGACTCATTGGCCGGCAGCCAGGTGAACTCGGGCACGCCACAACCTAGCCCGCCCCGTCTGTCCCGAGGCACACACTGCCATGCCGGGTCACGATCGGCTTCCGGTACATGGGCAGACCATGGCTCGGGACCGGTGCGGATGGGTCATTGGGCCTTGACCGCGGTCGGTGCACAAGGACACTGCCTTCCGGGTACTCGAGTCGGTCGAGGTCGTTGCCGACGACGCGGTCGAGGAGGCGTTGACCAAAGGAGTCTCCTCGCGCGTGGGCGACATCGTCGCCCGCGGCCTGGGTGTCCGATCGAGACCGTGTCTCGCACTGAGTTGTCGAGCAGTACGACGCGGCGCACTGATCGCGCCGCACGGTGAAACGACGACCTGCCGGTGGCGAGGCGGTGACTGCTGATGTGTCGAGGCATTGTCAGGTTGATGGTGGCAGCAAACCTTCACCGCTTTGCCTGTGAGGCAGCAGCTCAAGGGGGGAAGTCAAGGCCCTTCGTCCTCGCTTCTCAGCCGGTCCCCCGACGTAGGCTGCGGTTGTTGGCGTTACGCCCAGCACCGCGTGCGCGCGCGTGCAAGAGGCCGGGGGGTTGATGTTGAGGCTGGATCAACGACGGGCACGCGCGGGTGCCGTGGGCGGAGTAGTCGGGTTGCTTCTGACGATGGGGGTGGGTGCTGCCAACGCAGCAAACATCACCGGGACTCAGGGCGCTGACCGCATACAGGGCACGAAGGGGGGCGATTACATCCGCGCCCTCAGCGGCCCCGACGTGGTCTACGGCAGGACTGGAGTGGATTCTGTTTCCGGCGGACCTGGTGACGACCTGCTGTATCTAGGCATGGGTTGGAACAGCAGCTGGGACTATGGCGATTACGGCCAGGGCGACGACGGTCACGACACCATCTACGGCCAAGGAGGACCCGACACCATCTTCGGCAACTCCGGCTTCGACACCCTGTTCGGGGGAGCCGGGAACGACTACATCTCCGACGGCAACGGCAACGACTTCGTAGGCGGCGGCGCGGGGTTCGACGAGTTCCACATCGCTTGGGGCAAGGACTACGTGCAGGCCGGTAGAGGAGACGACTACCTGTCCGTTCGGCCCGACTCTTCCGCTGACACGCTGATCTGCGGGCCCGGGTCCGATCACGTCGTCTACCTCAAGTACCGCGACAAGAAGGACCGGCTCAAGGCCTGCGAGCACATCAAGGTCGATTAGCTCGCAGGACGCCCACGCCCGTGGCTGCCTTCCGTGCCGCCGTTTGTTGCAATATGGGCAACGCCCTTGCGTGGGCAAGTGCAGCCGTGGAACGCTCCGTCGCAGCGGCGGCGCCTGACCCGTGACGGTCCGTTGCAGCAGACGGAGGTACCCGTGAGCCTCGACAACAGCTGGTGGGAGAACCTGCTCGCCTACCTGGAGTTGCGCTGGGACACGGTCCTCTCCGACGCCCTCGGTCACATCCTCCTGGTCCTTCTCTCCATCGCCCTGGCAACGGTCATCGGCGTCGGCCTGGGAGTCCTCACGTATCGGACCCAGCGCCCGCGCGAGCTCGTGCTGGCCGTCACGTCCACCATCCTCACGGTCCCGAGCCTGGCTCTGTTCGGCATCTTCATCGGAATCCCCGGCCTGGGTCTCGGCGCTCGCTCCGTCGTGGTGGCGCTGACCTTGTACGGGCTCCTCCCGATCGTCCGCAACACCATCGTCGGGCTCCGGCAGGTGGATCCGGCCATCGTCGAGTCGGCGCAGGGCATGGGCCTGGGAGGCACCCAGCGGCTCCTACGGGTGGAGCTGCCGCTCGCGTGGCCGGTCATCATCACGGGTATCCGGGTGTCCACGCTCGTGCTCATCGGCATCGCGGCGATCGGCGCCTACATCAACGGACCCGGCCTGGGCAACCAGATCTTCTCCGGTCTGGCGCACATCGGAGGCGCCAGCGCGCTCAGCGAGGTGCTCGCGGGCACCCTGGGCATCGTCATCCTGGCCATCCTGTTCGACCTCTTCTACGTGGCCGTCTCCCGGCTGACGATTCCCAGGGGGATCCGATGAGCAGCAGCCCCGGCACCCGACCCAACGGTGAGGCCAAGATCCGCCTGGAGAACCTCTCCAAGCAGTTCCCGGGCCAGTCGGAGCCCGCCGTGGCGGATCTCTCCATGGAGATCCCCGAAGGAGAGATCGTCATCTTCGTCGGACCCTCAGGGTGCGGCAAGACGACCACGATGAAGATGATCAACCGGATCATCGAGCCCACCGGGGGACGGATCCACCTCGACGGGGAGGACGTCACCAAGGTCAACCCCGACCACCTCCGCCGCCGGATCGGCTACGTCATCCAGCAGATCGGTCTCTTCCCCCACGTCACCATCGCGGACAACATCGCCACGGTGCCCCGCCTGCTCGGCTGGGACAAGAAGCGCATCAACGACCGGGTCGACGAGCTGCTGGAGACGGTCGGGATGGACCCGGCCACCTATCGCAACCGCTTCCCCAAGGAGCTGTCCGGCGGCCAGCGCCAGCGCGTCGGGGTAGCCCGCGCCATGAGCGCCGACCCGGACGTGATGCTCATGGACGAGCCGTTCGGCGCCATCGACCCGATCACGCGGGACCGGCTGCAGAACGAGTTCCTGCGGCTCCAGGAGCAGATCAAGAAGACGATCGTGTTCGTCACCCACGACATCGACGAAGCAATCAAGATGGGCGACCGGATCGCGATCCTGCGCGACCAGTCGCGCATCGCTCAGTTCGACACACCTGAGCGCATCCTGGTCGACCCGGCCGACGACTATGTCGCGAACTTCATCGGCCGGGGCGCGTCGCTGAAGCGGCTCAGCCTGAGCCGGGTCCGTGACCTGGAGCTGCACGCCTGGCCGACCGTGCCAGAGGACGCCTCACCCGACGAGGTGCGCCAGACGCTGGCCACCAGCGACAAGACCGCCGTCCTGGTCCTCGACAGGCAACGTCGGCCGGTGCAGTGGGTCAACGCCGAGCACCTCCGCCGGGCGACCGCGGGCCTGCCCCTGCGGGAGATCGGACTGCCGGCCGACGCCGTCGTGCAGCCCAACGCGACTCTCAGCGACACACTGAACGAGATGCTCACCGCCCGGTACAGCTGCTCGATCGTCGTCGACGCCGACGATGCCTACCAGGGCATCGTCGACATCGACACGATCAACGAGGCTGTCCGCGGGATGCGGGAGGCCGAGCTCGGCCGGCTGCGGCAGGAGGTGACCGGCTGACATGCCCGACCTTGCCGCGACCACAGCCGCGCCGTCCGTCTCCGCGACCAGCGGCAGTGTCGACCCGGCCCTGGGTGCACCACGGCGTCACCGCTCCCTGGCCGGCTACCTCGTCATGCCGCTTCTCCTTCTCGCCACGCTCGTCATCTTGTTCGTCGTGGTGTCGAGCCGGGAGCTGAGCAGTGGTGAGCAGTCGGTGCTGGGATTCGACGAGGTCCGGGGTGACCTCGCGGTCCACCTGCGGGTGACGGCGGTCTCGACGCTTCTGGTGCTGCTGATAGCCATTCCGCTGGGGATCGTGCTCACCCGACCATGGGCCCGAGCGATCACTCCACCGGCCATCGCCGTGTTCAACATCGGTCAGGCCGTGCCGTCGATCGGTCTTGTCGTCCTCCTGGCGATCGTCTGGTCGATCGGCTTCTGGCCGGTCATCGTCGCGCTGGTCGCGTACACGGTGCTGCCGGTCCTGCGCAACACCATGGTCGGGCTGCGTCAGGTCGACCCCTCGGTGATCGAGTCGGCACGCGGGATGGGCATGACCAAGACCGCCGTGCTGCTCCGCATCGAGCTGCCGCTGGCGGTGCCGGTCATCATGGCCGGGTTGCGGACGGCTCTCACGATCAACGTCGGCACCGCGACCCTCGGTGCCTTCGTCGGTGTCAACACGCTCGGTGTGTTGATCGTGGCCGGCCAGGTCCAGAACCGACAGCTCATCACGGTGGTGGGCGGGATCCTGGTGGCCGTCGTCGCGCTCTTCATCGACTACCTGGCAAGCATTGCTGAAGACGTGCTGAGACCGCGGGGTCTCTAGGACGACCCATGTGGCTGGCGAACAACCAGCACTCACGAGAGGAAACCGACCGTGCGCTACTCCCGAAGGAATATCCGGCTCACCGCGATGTGCGCCGCGCTTGCGATGGCGGTGCTGGGCTGTGGCGGAGGTGACAGCGGAGGGGACTCCGGGGACGGTGGCGGCAGTGGGCCACTGTCCGGCACCTCCTTCGCCGTCGGCTCCAAGGAGTTCACCGAGCAGCTCGTCCTTGGTCAGATCACCAAGCTGGTCCTGGAGGACGCCGGGGCGACGGTCGACGACAACACTGGCATCACCGGCACGAGCAACGTGCGCAAGGCGCTGACGTCCGGCCAGATCGACATGTATTGGGAGTACACCGGCACGGGCTTCGGCGAGATCCTCGGCAACGAGGTCTCCGAGGCGCCCACCGACCCCCAGCAGCTCTTCGAGGCGGTCAAGAAGCAAGACATGCAGGAGAACGACATCGTGTGGACCACGTTGGCGCCGATGAACAACACCTATGCGTTCGCCACGTCGCAGGAGGCCTCCGACGAGTACGGGGTCACCACGCTGTCCGACTACGCGGAGCTCGTGTCCAGTGACCCCGAGGGCTCATCGCTGTGCGCGGCGTCGGAGTTCATCAACAGGTCCGACGGCTTGCCCGGAGTCGCAAAGGCCTACGGCTTCGACCCCGCAGACGTGCCCACCACCGAGGTCGAGCTCGGGGTCATCTTCACGCAGGTGCCGGAGCGCGAGTCCTGCAACTTCGGTGAGGTGTTCGCCACGGACGGGCGCATTCCTGCCAACGACATGGTGGTGCTGGAGGACGACGAGGCCTTCTTCCCGATCTACAACGTCGCCCTGACCGTCTCGAACGAGGTCTATGACGCCGACGGTGAGCAGCTGGAGGAGCTCTTCAGCCCGATCGCCGAGAAGCTGACCACCGAGACGCTGCAGACGATGAACGCGGATGTGGACGTCAACGGGCTGACTCCGGAAGAGGTCGCGCAACAGTGGCTCGAGGACAACGAATTCATCGGCTGAGCGCCTGCGCTCGAGCACCGGTCCACGGCGGTCCGCCGCCGTGGCCGGTGCGTCCGCAGGGCCTTCGGACATGAGGGTCTCGCTGGCGCAGGTCGATGCAACCCTGGGGGATCTGGATGCGAACGTCGAGCGGGCCCACGGAGCCCTCGCCGTCGCGGCCCAGCGCTCCAGCGACCTGATCGTCTTTCCCGAGCTGCATCTGTCCGGGTACTCGATCGGGGAGGTCGACGCCGACCTGTCCGTGCGTCCTGACGACCCCCGGATCGAGAAGCTGGCTCGCCAGGCGGGCTCTGCGGGCGTGCTCTTCGGGTTCGTGGAGTCCGGCCCGCGTGGACCGCACACCTACAACAGCGCTGCCTTCTACCAGGACGGTCGCCTCGTCCACGTGCATCGCAAGCTCTACCTACCTGCCTACGCTCCCTTCCAGGAGCGCAATCACTTCACGCCGGGACCGGGGCTCGAGGCCTTCTCGGTGGGCGCCGACACCCGGACTGCCGTGCTGATCTGCAACGATGCGTGGCAGCCGCAGCTGGCGTTCCTCGCCGTGCAGGACGGCGCCAAGGTGCTGTTGGTCCCTGCCGCCAGTGCGCAGAGCCGGTTTCCCGAGCACTACGACTCGCACGAGTACTGGCACGACATCACCCACTTCTACGGGCGCATGTTCCAGGTCTTCGTCGTCTTCGTGAACCGCGTCGGGGTGGAGGGCTCGTTGCACTTCTGGGGTGGCTCGCACGTCATCGATCCCTGGGGCAACGTGATCGCGAACGCGGTGCAGGATGAGGAGCAGCTGCTCACGGTGGACGTCGATCTCGCAGAGGTCCGTCGACGCCGCCACCAGGTGCCGTTGGTCAAGGAAGCCAGGCTCGGCCTGCTTCAGCGGGAGATCCACCGACTGCTGGAGGCTGGTGGCGACCTGTGAGGGAGATGCTTCTCGAAGCGGCCGGCGGCATCACGGCCCCGCCTGCGCCGGCGGCGTGGAGAGGGTGGTGCAGTGCGAGCACAGCTCATCGACGGCGACGCGCATGGCTCTGGGACCGAACCGCTGGGCTGGGCCTTGGACGCCGAGGATGGCGGTCAAGCCGTGGGGGGACAGGACAGGACCAGCGATCGCGTTCAGCCCGACCTCGCGTTCGCCGACCGCTTGAGCCCAGCCACGCTGGCGGATGAGCCCGATCTCACTCTCGAGTGCCTGCTCATCGGTGATCGTCCTGGGGGTGTAGCCCGGAAGTGACGTCGGCATCGCGGCATCGGTGTACGCGAGCCGGATCTTCCCGGTCGCGGTCGCGTGCGCGATGCTCGGCCGGCCGACCTCGGCGACGCTGCGCACCGAGGACGGGCTCTGGACGAAGTCGATCGTGATCGTGCCCTGCCGATAGGGCACGGACAAGGTGCTCGTCTCACCGGTGGTCTCGGTCAGCGCCTCGAGGTGCGGCCGACACCGCTCGCGGATGTCGACCCGCGCCAGTGCTGCGTTGCCGAGCTCGACCAGCCTGGGACCGAGACGGAAGTGCCCGGTCGCCTCGACCCGGGTCACCATCTCGTCCCTGACCAGGGTGGACAGCAACCGGGACACCGTGCTCACGTTGATCCCGGTCCGGCGGGCGATCTCGTTGTTTCCCAGGTCGCCGGGGGATTCGGCCAGCGTGTGCAGCACGGCAATGGCACGTTGCACGGTGCCCAGAGGGCGCGCTCGAGCGGTGTGCTCCGCGGTCATCTGCCTCTCCGATGCGGGGGGAGCTACGACAAGACAATGCCATCATGGCAGCCCCATCGAGGGGCTACTACGTGACCGACACCGGGTCACCGAGCTCCCGGGCGCGCTGCTCGACGAAGTCGACCAGCTCTGCCTCCACCGCGTCGTCCAACGCTGGTCGCTCGAAGTCCTCGAGCATTGCCCGCCAACGGGTGTCGGCGCGATCGGAGTGGTTGCGGGACCCGTTGCGTGCCCATCGCTCGAAGTTCTCGGTGGAGGCGACGGTCGGCCGCCAGAAGCAGTCCCTGAACCGCTCCAGCGTGTGCCCCGCTCCGAAGAAGTGACCACTGTGGCCGACCTCGACATGGGCGTCGTAGGCCAGGCTCTCCTCGTTGATCTCCAGCGGCGTGAACTGGTGGTGGAGCAGGTCCAACAGCTCGCAGTCCGCAGCGAACTTCTCGAAGGAGGTGACGAGCCCTCCCTCCAACCACCCGGCGGACTGCCAGCAGACGTTGGCGCCGGCCATGAAGGCGGAGCTCACGGTGTTGAAAGCCTCGTAACCGGCTTGGAAGTCGACCACTTGGCTGGCGGTCAGCGTGCCCCCGCCCGCGCGCCACGGCAGTCCCAGGTGCCGAGCGATCTGCCCGGACGCATAGAGGCCCACCGCGGACTCCGGCCCACCGAACGCCGGTGACCCCGACTTCATGTCCGTGGTGGACAGGAACGAGCCCATGACGCACGGCGTGCCGGGCCGGACCAGCTGCACAAGGGCGATGCCTGCCAGTGCCTCGGCGGTCTGCTGCACGAGCGCAGCCGGGACCGATACCGGTGCCATCGCCCCCATCAGCAGGAACGGCGTGATCATGATCGCCTGTCGGGCCTCGGCGTAGGCGAGCAGGCCCTCGAGCATCCGCACGTCGAAGTGCAGCGGAGAGTTGACGTTGATGTTGGCGAACAGCACCGGATCGCGTTCGATGACGTCGCGCCCGCCGTGCACGATCTCGGCGATCCGGATGCAGTCGCGCGCAGCGGTCTCGGACGACGGCTCCCCGGACCACACCCGGTCGGTCAAGCGGGTGGCGGCCAAGGCCCGGAGCAGATGACGGACGTCGAGCGGGACGTCATTGGGCTCGAGGATGTTGCGTCCCGGGGTGTCCAGGGCATCGGTGACCTGGACCATCATCAGCAGTCGCTCGAGGTCGGCCATGGTTCCTTCGCGGCGCTGACCGTCGACCCGCACGAACGGCGGTCCGTTCGCCGGGCCGAAGATCATGGCGTCACCACCGATGGTGAGGTCACGCCGTGGGTTGCGTGCCTTCAGCGCGAACTCCGCCGGAGCCTGTGCCGCCTGGGCGGTCAGGAACCCGGGCTCGAACCGGACCACGTCGCCGTCCACTCGCTGGCCGGCCGCTCGGAAGAGCTCGAGCGCTCGGGGGTGGTCGAACTGGATCCCGACCTCGGTGGCAAGCCGCTCCCACCCGCGCTCCAAGGTGACGAGGGCGTCCCCGCTCAGGACCTCGTATCGGGGCATCCGGTTGATGAACATGCGTGGTCTCCTCGGTGGAGAGGCCGCCCCGCGGAAGGTCCACATGGAGGGCGCCTGCTGCTAGCCTTGCCATTGTCGACCGAGAGTTGCTCATAAGGCAACGAACAGTCAGGACTCAGCCGTGACTCGTATGGACGTGCGCTACCTGGTGGTCGGTGCCGGGGTGCACGGGCTGTCGACTGCCTGGCACCTCGCCAAGGCGTTGCGCGCCTCCGGCCGAGGGGACGGCCGCGATGTCCTGGTCATCGACAAGACCGACGTGGCTGCCGGCGCGTCCGGCATCGCCTGCGGGGTCATCCGCAACAACTACTTCCAGCCCGCGATGCGCGAGCTGATGGCGCACTCGGTCGACGTCTGGGAGTCCGACCCCGAGGGCTTCGCCTACCACGCGGTCGGCTACCTGCAGATCTCGCCCGAAGTGATGCACGCCAGCGTGGCGCAGATCTACCAGCAGCAGCAGGACATCGGATACCCGTCGACCTTCATCGAAGGTGAGGGGGACAGCAGCAGCTACATGCAGGGGATCTTCACCGACTGGCAGGCCCAGGGGATCACCAGCGTGCTCCACGAGCACCGCGGCGGCTACGCCAACAACCGGGCGTCGATCCAGGCGCTCGCCGACAGGGCGCTGGCCGAGGGCGTCCGGCTCCAGCCGGGAACGCGGGTCACCGGTTTCCGCACGGACGGCGGAGCGGTCTCGGTCGTGGACACCGACCAGGGCCCGATCCACGTCGAGGCGGTCATCGTGGCCGCGGGCCCGTGGATCCGCGACCTGTGGCGCATGCTCGAGCTGCCCGAGCGGATTACGGTCAGGGCTCCGGACGGCACCGTCCATCCGGACCGGGAGATGTGGACGTACTGGTCGCTGCAGGAGGGGACGCTCGGGGTCGACCCCTCCTTCCTGACCGACAACCACGGACACATGCCACCAGTGGTGCACGTGGACACCGACGCGCCGCTGCTGGACGACCGAGACGGGTCGGTGATCACCGACCAGATGTGGGGCATCTACTTCAAGCCGGACTTCAACTTCGGCGGGGTGCAAGGTGGCGCGATGCCGTTCGTGGTGGACCGGCCGACCGACTCCGTCGCCGTCGACCCCTACGGGCCGGACAGCCCCGACTTCGTGGTCGGTGTCGAGTTCGCCCGGATGTGGACGTCCGGGCTGGCGCACTGCCTGAAGCGCTTCCAGGGCAAGGCAGACCTCTTCTCCAAGGAGCCCTCCGGCGGCATCGGGTGCTTCACCCCCGACAGCTTCCCGGTGTTCGACGTCTTCCGGCAGAACGCGTATGTCATTGCGGACTCCAACCACGGTTACAAGATGATCGGGGTCGGCGCGCTGGTGGCCAAGGAGGTGCTGGGGGAGCCGCAAGCCCTGCTCGACCCGTTCCGCTTCGCCCGATACGAGCAAGGACGGCTGCACCCCACCAGCAGCTCTCCCTTCCCGTGGAGCTGAGGGACCGGTGAAGCGACGAGGGCGTCCGACGACGTACTCCGCCGGCGGGTTGGTCAGCCGCGGGCTGACGCATCGCGAGTGGCCGCCGGCCTGGCGCCGACACGACCTGCAGGCGACGTACGACGTCGTCGTCATCGGCGCCGGCGTGCACGGCCTGGCCACGGCCTACTACCTCGCGGCCAACCACGGGATCCGCAAGGTCGCCGTCGTCGACAAGGGCTACGTCGGTGGCGGTGGATCCGGGCGCAACACCGCAATCGTCCGGTCGAACTACCTCACCCCCGAGGGTGTCCGTTTCTACGACCGGTCCGTGAAGCTCTACGAGCGACTGGCCGCCGACCTGAACTTCAACGTGATGTTCTCCCAGCGGGGTCACCTGACGCTCGCCCACAACGACGGGTCGTTGCGGACGATGCGCTGGCGGGCAGAGGTGAACAAGCTGGAGGGCGTGGACTCCCAGGTCATCTCTCCAGACGAGATCGCCGAGCTCGTCCCCTTCATGGACGTCTCGGCGGACACCCGCTACCCGATCCTGGGAGCGCTCTACCACCCACCCGGCGGGACGATCCGCCACGACGCGGTGAACTGGGGGTACGCGCGAGCGGCAGATGCGCTCGGTGTGGAGATCCACCAGAACACCGAGGTGGTCGGGATCGACGTCGAGGACGGGCGCGTGCAAGGGGTCCGGACCACCCGAGGCCACGTCTCGGCGCCCGTCGTCGTCAACTGCACGGCGGGCTGGGCGAGCCTGGTGTCGGAGCTCGCGGGCGTCCGGCTCCCGATCAGCACCCATCCGCTGCAGGCGGCCGTGACCGAGCCGGTCAAGGTCTTCCTCGACACGGTCGTGGTGTCCGGCACGCTGCACGTCTACGTCAGCCAGACAGACCGCGGAGAGCTGGTGTTCGGTGCCAGCACCGATCCCTACCCGTCCTACTCCATGCGCGGGTCGTTGGAGTTCACCGAGGAGCTGGCCGGGCACGTCCTCGAGCTGATGCCGTCGATCGCGAAGCTGCGTGTGCTGCGGCAGTGGGCAGGGCTCTGCGACATGACCCCGGACTTCTCCCCGATCATGGGCGTGACACCCGTGGCGGGATTCCTCCTGGACGTGGGCTGGGGCACCTACGGCTTCAAGGCCGGACCGGTCGCCGGAGAAGCGATGGCTGAGCTGGTCGCGACCGGTCGGACGCCTGAGATCATCGCGGCGTTCGACCTGGCTCGCTTCCAGGACGGCCGGTTGGTCGGCGAAAAGGGCGCCGCAGCGGTGGGGCACTGAGGAGGAGCCATGTTCCGGATACCGTGCCCGCACTGCGGCTTGCGCAACGTGTCGGAGTTCCGGCACGTCGGCGAGGCCCGGACCCGCCCGGACCCGCACACCGCGACCCCGGAGCAGTGGCGTGCCTATCTCTACGAGCAGCGCAACGTCGCCGGCTGGTCCGTCGAGTCGTGGTACCACGGCTCGGGCTGTCGGCAGTACATCGGCGTGGAACGGCACACGGTGACCAACGAGACGCGCCCGATCGCGAGAGCCCCGGAGTCCGGTCACGCGGCCGCCGGCTCCGCGTCACCCGACGCCGGCGCTCCGGACGCGGACAGCGCGTCATGAGCCATGGTCGTCTCGGTCGCCGCCGGCGCTCGACAACGCCGCAGGCGTCGGCGCGGTTGGTCCCGCAGCCCGGTGAGGTGATCGACCGCAGCCGACCCGTGCCGTTCGGGTGGAACGGGCAGCAGTACGTCGGCTACGAGGGCGACACGATCACCTCCGCGCTCGCGGCGTCCGGGGTACGCGTCTTCTCCCGCAGCTTCAAGTACCACCGTCCTCGCGGGATCCTGACCGCGAGCTTCCTCGACCCCGGCTGCATCGTCCAGGTCGACGACGAGCCCAACGTGCGTGCCAGTGGACGTCGGCTCGTGGCCGGCATGGACGTGTGGTCGCAGAACACCTGGCCGTCGCTGGACTTCGACGTCAGGGCGGCCAACGGACTCGTGGCGCCGTTCCTCACCGCCGGCTTCTACTACAAGACGTTCATCCGACCGCAGCGGCTCTGGCCGCTCTACGAGAAGGTCCTTGCTGGGTTCGCGAGCGGCGGCAGGGTCTCGCGCGACACGGTGTCGGGCTACTACGACAAGCGGTACGCCCACGTCGACGTGCTGGTGGCCGGCGCAGGGCCGGCCGGGCTGGCGGCCTCCCTGGCGGCCGCCGAAGCAGGCGCCCGAGTCATGCTGGTCGAGGAGGAGCGCCACACCGGTGGGTCCCTTCGCTGGGGAGGGCTCGAGGAGCTGGCCGTCCTCGAGCAGCTGCGCGCCGCCCTCTCGGCGTCCTCAGTCGAGGTTCTCGTCGACTCGGTCGTGGCCGGCCGCTACGACGACAACTGGGTCTCAGTCGTGCAGCGCGGCCTGCCACGGGTCGAGGAGCGCCTGGTGAAGGTCCGCGCCGCGTCGCTGGTCGTCGCGCCGGGGCTGATCGAGCGTCCCTACGTCTTCGCCGGCAACGATCTGCCCGGCGTGATGCTGGGGACGGCGGTCCGTCGACTGATCAACCTCTACGCCGTCCGCCCCGGCAGCCGGGCCGTCGTGCTGACGGCCAACCCGGAGGGCGACTCCGCGGTCGCAGATCTGCGCCGCGTCGGGGTCGACGTCGCCTGCGTCGTGAACGCTCGAGAGGGCGAGGACGTACACCGGGCGCTGGGCCGTGGTGGGGTGAGCGGAGTCGAGCTGGGTGACGGCCGGGTGATCGACTGCGACCTGCTCGTGACCTCCACCGGCTGGACCGCGCCCACGTCCCTGCTCAACATGGCAGGCGACCGGC
>CADCUI010000061.1 GCA_902805845.1 uncultured Nocardioidaceae bacterium | reverse complement strand
CGGCCAAGGAGGTCGCCGAGCACGTCCGCACCTCCCGCCCCTGAGCCGACCCGCCCTCGATGTCTGGCCGACCCGCCCTCGATGTCTGGCCGACCCGCCCTCGATGTCTGCCCGACCCGCCCTCAGTGCAGGCGGCGGACCAGGTAGCGCGGCGTGCCGTCGGGCGTGAGGTCGTCACCGGCGTACTCCTGGCCGCGCATCCGGCACCACGCCGGGATGTCGGGGCGTGCCGCGGGGTCGTCGGCCAGCACGGCCACCACAGCGCCGACGGGCACGTCGGCCACGTTGGTGGCCAGCCGGATCACCGGTAGCGGGCACCGCATGCCGCGGCAGTCCAGCTCCAGGGCCACCACGGGGTGAGCGTCGGGCATCAGCCGGTCCTCGCCCTCAGCTCGGCGACCACCTCGGGGACGTGCCGGCACAGCGCCGCGACGTCCGCGGCCGTCGTCTCGCGTCCGAAGGTGACCCGTGCGTTGCCGTGCGTCAGCGCACCCATCGCAACCAGGACGTGCGAGGGCTCCAGCGCGCTGGCGGTGCACGCCGACCCGCTGGCCACTGCGAGCCCACGACGGTCGAGCTCGGTGACCAGGGCCTCGCCGTCGACGTACAGGCAGGAGAAGGACACCAGGTGCGGCAACCGCTCGGTCGGGTGCCCGTGGACCTCCACGTCGGGCACCGTTGCCAGCGCCGAGCAGAGCCGGTCGGCGAACCCGGCGTGGCGCCGGTTGAGCCCCTCCCGCTCGGCCACCCGCGCCTGGAGGGAGGCAGCGGCGGCCAGCGCAGCGGGCACGTTCTCGAAGCCGACGACCCGCGGGTCCACCCGGTCGTCGGTGGGGAACGGAGCCCGCCACCGGGCGCCCTTGCGCACGAGCAGCACCCCGATCCCGGCAGGACCGCCCCACCTGTGCGCCGAGAGCGCCGCGGCCGCCCATCCGTCCGGCAGGGGCACCCGACCGGCGGCAGCGCAGGCGTCGACGAAGAGCGGGGTCCCGTCGGCGACCGCCACCAAGTCGCCGAGGGGTTGGACCGTGCCCACCTCAGGGTTCGCCAGCTGTACGGCGAGCACCCCGGCCGGCTCGCGCAGCGCTGCTGCGACCGTCCCGGGCTCGACGCGGCCGTGCCTGTCGACCGGCAGGACGTCGGCACTGCCGCCGGCGTGCTCCTGCCACCAACGAGCGGCCGAGAACACGGCCGAGTGCTCGACGGCGGTGTGGAGCAGGCGACGGCTGGTGCGCTCCCGCCCGCGCGCCAGCCCCAGCAGCCCTCGGTGCACCGCGTCAGTGCCGGAGGAGGTGAACGACACCTCGTTCTCACGGACCCCGAGGCACTCGGCGGTCACGGCACGCGCGTTCTCCCACAGCAGCCGGCTCCGGCGGGCGGGGGAGTGGAGCCGCAGCGGGTCGGCGTACCCCACGTCGAGAGCGGCGAGGAACGTCTCGCGCGCCGCCGGGTGCAGCGGCTCGGACGAGCCACCGTCGAGGTAGCCGGCCGGGCTTCCGGCCGCGTCCGTCGTGGGGGTGTCCACGACACGACTGTAGAGCGGTCCCGGACACCCCGAGGGCGCGCGGCCCGGAGGCCGGTCCAGGCCATCGCAGTAGTAGGGTGCATCTGACCGTCGCGTTCGACAGAAAGAGGCCTTCTCCGTGGGTCTGCAGCTCCCGAAGCGAGTGCGCAAGATCGGTCTCTTGGCCCTGCTTCCGGTCGTCCTCGTGCTGAGCTCGTGCTCGGAGCAGAGCCAGGACGAGTGGAGCAGGATCGCGATGCCGGAGGGCGCCTCCGACAAGTCGGGCCCAGCCATCGAGTTCTGGCAGTGGACGTGGGTCGCGGCGATGATCATCGGCGTCCTGGTGTGGGGGCTCATCATCTACGCGGCGCTCCGGTTCCGCCGGCGCAGCGACGACGAGATCCCCGTGCAGACCCGCTACAACCTGCCGATGGAGATCCTCTACACCATCGCGCCCGTGATCGTCGTGCTGGTGTTCTTCAAGTTCGTGGTCGACACCCAGAACGAGGAGACCAAGGAGTTCGACAACCCCCAGCACACCATCCGCGTCGTCGGTCAGCAGTGGTCCTGGGGCTTCAACTACCTCGACGAGCCGGCGATCGGCGGAGACGGGTCCGGCGACATCGCGACGTGCGAGAACGGTGACAACGACGCCTGCGTCTACGAGGTCGGCACCCCGGCGCAGCTGCCCACGCTCTACCTGCCGGTGGGCGAGACCGTTCGGTTCGAGTTCTCGTCCCCTGATGTCGTCCACGACTTCTGGGTGCCCGCGTTCAGCTACAAGATCGACGTCGTCCCCGGTCGCCTCAACGGCTTCGACCTCCGGCCGACCCGGGAGGGCACGTTCGCCGGCAAGTGCGCCGAGCTCTGCGGCACCTACCACTCCAGGATGCTCTTCAACGTGGAGGTCGTCAGCGCCGAGGAGTACGCCGAGCAGCTCGAGCGGCTGCGGGAGCGGGGCAACGTCGGAGTGGCCATCGGAGGGTCGGAGACCCTCACGCAGGACGGTCTGAACGACCAGCAGACGGAGGAGACCGAATGAGCGCGGAGACCATGAGCCGCACGGCGGCCAGCATCCCGCACGTGACCATCGGCCAGCAGGTCGTCCGGGTGCTCACCACGACCGACCACAAGCTGATCGGCAAGCTCTACCTCGGCACGTCGTTCTTCTGGTTCATCGCCGCCGGCTTGATGGCGCTGGTGATGCGCTCCGAGCTCGCGGCCCCGGGGCAGCAGTTCGTCAACGACGAGCTCTACAACCAGCTGTTCACGATGCACGGCACGATCATGCTGCTGCTGTTCGCGACGCCGCTCTTCTTCGGATTCTCCAACGTGATCATGCCGCTGCAGATCGGTGCTCCCGACGTGGCGTTCCCGCGGCTGAACATGCTCAGCTACTGGTTCTTCCTGTTCGGCGGGCTCATCGCCGCCTCCGGCTTCCTCACCCCGACGGGTGCGGCGGGCTTCGGGTGGTTCGCCTACACGCCGCTGTCCGACGCCGTCCGCAGCCCCGGGGTCGGCGGTGACCTGTGGGTGATGGGGCTGTGGCTCGCCGGCCTGGGCTCGATCCTGGGCGCGGTGAACTTCGCGACCACGATCATCTGCATGCGGGCCCCCGGCATGACGATGTTCCGGATGCCGATCTTCACCTGGAACACCCTGGTGACGAGCCTGCTGGTGCTCATCGCGTTCCCGATCCTCGCCGGCGCGCTGCTGTCCCTGGCGGCCGACCGGCTGTTCGGCGCGCACGTGTTCGACGCCGCCCACGGCGGCCCGATCCTGTGGCAGCACATCTTCTGGTTCTTCGGCCATCCCGAGGTCTACATCATCGCGTTGCCGTTCTTCGGCATCGTGACCGAGGTGCTGCCGGTGTTCAGCCGCAAGCCGGTCTTCGGCTACGTCGGCCTGGTCGGCGCGACGCTGGCGATCGCGTTCCTCTCCGTGGCGGTCTGGGCGCACCACATGTTCGTCACCGGCGCCGTCGACCTGGCCTTCTTCTCCGGCATGACCCTGCTGATCGCCGTACCGACGGGTGTGAAGTTCTTCAACTGGATCGGCACGATGTGGGGCGGGTCGGTGTCCCTGGACACCCCCATGCTCTGGTCGATCGGCTTCCTGGTGACCTTCCTCTTCGGGGGGCTCACCGGCATCATGCTGGCCGCTCCTCCGATCGACTTCCACGTCTCGGACACCTACTTCGTGGTGGCGCACTTCCACTACGTCGTCTTCGGGACCGTGGTGTTCGCGATGTTCGCCGGGTTCTACTTCTGGTGGCCGAAGATGACCGGCAAGATGCTCGACGAGCGGCTGGGCAAGGTGCACTTCTGGCTGCTGTTCATCGGCTTCCACACCACGTTCCTGGTGCAGCACTGGCTGGGCGTGGAGGGCATGCCACGCCGGTACGCCGACTACCTGCCCGAGGACGGGTTCACGACGCTCAACCAGGTGTCGACCGTCGGGGCGTTCATCCTCGGGGCCTCGACGATCCCGTTCCTGCTCAACGTGGTGAAGTCGGCCCGCGGGCCGCTCGTCGCCGACGACGACCCGTGGGGCTGGGGACGGTCGCTGGAGTGGGCGACGTCGAGCCCGCCGCCACGGCACAACTTCGTGTCGATCCCGCGGATCCGTTCGGAGTCCCCGGCGTTCGACCTGCACCACCCCGAGGTCGCGGCGATGGAGATCGACGAGTCCGACCCCGAGAACTCCGCAGTCGGGTCGGGGCCGAAGGGGACGGTGCACGGATGAGAGTCGAAGCACGGGTCTTCGCGATCTGCTCGGTCTTCTTCGTGATCGTGGCGCCGGCGTACTGGTTGATCACCGGCGACCCGACGGGCACCAGCGCGCTGACCATGACCGCGCTGCTGGCGCTGCTCGTGACGTTCTACCTGGGGTTCCACGCCTCACGGATGACGCCTCGGCCCGAGGACCGCGCCGACGGGGAGATCGCCGACGGCGCCGGTGAGCTGGGCTTCTTCCCGCCGTACTCGTGGTGGCCGCTGTGGTGCGGGTCCACCTTGGCGCTGATGGTGTTCGCGGTGGCGATGCAGCAGTGGTGGCTCTTCATCATCGGCGTCGGCCTTGGCGCGGTGGCCCTCACCGGGTGGGTCTTCGAGTACTACACAGGCGAGCACGCGCACTGACCGTCGCAGCACGACCTTGACCGTTCCGTGACCGTCCCCACATCTTTCCGGGGGAAGGTCGTCCGGTGTCGGTTGTTAGTCTGAGGTCTTCGCCTCCGACCTCAGGAAGTTCCATGACGGTGCGTCGCGCCCTTGTCCGCAAGCCTGCCCGAGACCGGCTGGCTGCCTTCTCCGCCACCGCTCTGCTGGCGACCGCTGCCCTCGCAGGGTGCTCCTCCGACGGCGGAGACGGGCCGCTGGCACGCGGGGTCGATGGCGAGGGCAACGGTCAAGGCACCGGCCAGGCGGAGGAGCAGGTGAAGACGGTCTCCGAGGCCCGTCTCCGGACCAACCTCCCGGCCGGGCGCGCCAAGGTGACCGTCGACACGCTGCTCGAGGTGTCGGCCACGAACGGCACCCTCGAAAAGGTTGCCTTCACCACCGGCAAGAGGTCCCTGGCCGGCAAGCTCTCGCGTGACAGCGGGCGGTGGACGGCGGCCGACCGGCTCGAGCCCGGCCGCGACTACCGGGTCTCGGCCGTCGCGGTCGACGGCGACGGGCTGAAGCGCAAGATCGAGCGCACGTTCCGGACCGTCCCGTTGACGCTGGACCAGCAGACCTACCCGAGCATCGCCCCCCTCGCGGGTGAGACGGTCGGTGTCGGCATGCCGGTCATCCTGACCTTCGACGTACCGGTGACCGACCGCCCCGAGATCGAGAAGCACCTCAGCGTGGACACCGCGCCTGCCCAGCCGGGGAGCTGGCACTGGATCTCCGACAACGAGGTGCACTGGCGGCCGAAGAGCTACTGGCAGCCGGGCACCGACGTCACCGTGCACGCGGACGTGAACGGCGTCAACGCGGGGAACGGCATCTACGGCCAGGAGGACCGCACCACCAAGTTCCGCATCGGCGACGCCGTCGTGATGAAGGTCGACGTGGCGTCTCACCGGATGCGCGTCCTCAACAACGGCAAGCTGCTCCGGACGATCCCGATCAGCGCCGGCAAGCCGGGCTTCACCACTCGGTCAGGGGTCAAGGTCATCATCGAGAAGTTCCGGTACAAGACCATGGACGCCGCCACCACCGGCATCTCCGAGGACGACCCGGAGTACTACAACATCAGCC
>CADCUI010000060.1 GCA_902805845.1 uncultured Nocardioidaceae bacterium | reverse complement strand
CCGGCGCCGAGCCCGCGCCCGGCTGAGGACGGCGGGCTCGGCGGTCACCGCTCCGAGGCCTCGCCCGGGGCTCCCGCGTCGCGCCCCTGGCGCGGGTTCGTCGGCTCGGATCGCCTGGTAGGCGCTGGAGTGTGAGAAGGCGCTGTGGCGTCAGGACGCGCCGGAAGGCGCGGCAATCGGCCACTCCTCTCGTCACGTGACGGTCGTCACCGCCAGGTCGGCGAGGCAGAACTCCGCAGCTCCACCAATCCTCGCCGTCTCGCCATTCACGGCGGAGGGGCCGGATTGATGAGGCCGGCCACGCCGGTGTCCCGGCAGGCTTCGCAGGGACCGGTCCACGGTGGACCCTGTCCCCCCGGTGGTTCGCACCGCTGGCCTCAGAGGTGCTCAACCGGTGCACTGAGATAGGTCTGCGTCAGTCGAATCTCCTCGTCGTATCCACCGACCAAGACCAGCAGCCCATTGGTGACCCCGACAGTCGAGAACGACCGGGGGCCGCCGTTGAATGCTTCGATCCGCCTAGCCTGGCCCGCAGCGACGTCAACAACCTCGACTCCCTCGCCGCCGCCGGCCACAACGGCGCGATTGCCCGGCAAGGCGACGGTCGAGTCGGCGAGCTTGTATCGGCCGGAGACGAGGTCAGGACCGGCCCGGAAGCGCAGCGACACCGGGTCGAACACCTCCGTGCTGTGGAGCAACGCGGTGTCATCGGGTGTGCCGCCCACCACCAGCACCTGTCCGGAGTCGAGCACCACAGCGCCGTGCTTGAATCGGGCCGTCGCCAAGGGTTCGACCTGCTTCAGCGTTCCGTCCGGGCAGATGGTCACCGCTTGGCCGGTCGCGACCTGCGAGCCCACCTGGCCACCGACCACCAGAGCACAGCCGTCAGGCAGAGATGCCGCTGCCAGTCCGTCGGCCCTCTGCGGGAGCTTCGGTCCAGGCGAGAAGGTGCCGGCTACGGGATCGAAGATCTCGGTGGTGTCGGTGAATGCTGACGGTCCCACCCAGCCTCCGGCGACCAGCACTCGACCGTCTCCGAGCAGGGCTGCGGCGTGCCCACCCCGGCCCAGGGTCAGGGATCCGGTCGTCGTCCACCGGCCGCTGCGCGGGTCGAAGATCTCCGCAGTCTTGAGGGGTGGCAGACCCTCGCCGGCGAAACCGCCCACCGCCAACACTCGACCGTCGTCCAGCGGGACCGCGGTGTGCGCATCACGAGCGTCAACCAGGTCTTCGACGCGTGACATGCCTGTGCCCGACAGGACGAACGACGATGGGGTTGCCTCTCCGCACCCGTCGTCATCGCACCCACCGGCCACGAGCAGGTCACCTCCCGGCAATGCCGTCATGGTGTGAGCGGCTCTCGCCGCCAGCTCGGCTGCAGGAGCGGACGAACTCGCTCGCGACTGCTCGGAACCCGACCGCTCGCTCGGGCCAGAGCACGCCGAGACGGCGAGAAGAAGGGCGGCGACAGTGACGGTCCGGCGCATACACCTATGTTCCTACCGACACCGGCACGGCAGACAACCGCCACGTCCACTTCTCACCGGCTGGCTGCACCAGGGGTTGGGAACCGCCGCAGTTCTGGGTCGCTGAAGGCATGGGCCCGAGCTTCAATTCTGACCTGGAGTGCCGCTCAGGTACTTCAAGGGCACTTCGAGGTAGCGCCGCCAATGGGCGACGATCTCGAGCTGCTCCCATGCCGTCTCGCGCATCCCTCACTCGCCGAACTCCAGGATGTACGCACCGGGAAGCGCTCCCAACAGCGGCGAGTGCGTGGCGCACAGGATGTGCGCGCCACCGCAGGCAACGTCGTGCAGGGTCGCGACGGAGGCGATCTGACCGCTGAACGACAACGCGGCTTCTGGTTCGTCCACGCAGTAGGGGCCGGAGAGTCGAATCCCGTGCGTAGAACCTCCAAGACATCACACTCGATCCGTCGGTCTCCGCCTTGTTGCTCTAGACGGCCGCGTCCTTACCTGCCGCTGCGGGTGCTGCTCGGTCGACTTCTCGTGGTTTCCGCCTGCTCCGGTGGCGCCGAGCCCGAACGCTTCAGCGCCGCGATCCAGCCATCACTGGAACATCACGAGTTGGTGTTGCTCCGCGGCCGGCCTGCGAGCAGCGGCTGGCTGGGATCCCACCTCGTGCCGTCCACCGCGTCCCGGCGTCGACGGGCGATGCCGGACAGTGCTTCGAGCACGACGCGGTTGGCGAGGAAGGCGGTGATGTCCGCGTGGTCGTACGGAGGCGAGACCTCGACCACGTCCATGCCGACAACCGGCAGCTCGTACCCGATGCGTCGTACGGCGTCCAGGAGCTGGCGTGCGGTGAGCCCTCCCGGCTCCGGTGTGCCTGTGCCGGGCGCGTGCCCCGGGTCGCAGACGTCGATGTCAACGGACAGGAAGACACCGTCACAGTCATCCGTGGCTGTTGCGAAAGCCTCTTCGAGGCAGGCGTCGAGGCCGCGGTGAACGATCTCCGTCATCTCGTAGGACCGCATCCCCTGTTCGGCCATCCAGTCGAGCGTCTCCGGCGCTGGCCAGTAGCCGCGCAGCCCCATCTGCAGGAAGCGGTCGCCACGGAGCGCGCCCGACTCGATCAGCCGGCGCATCGGCTGTCCGTGACCGACGAGGGAGCCGAACAGGATGTCACCGGTGTCGGCGTGGGCATCGAAGTGGATCATCGAGACCCGTCCTTGCCCGAGGTGCTGCGCGACGCCTGCTGCGTCGGGCCACGCGATGGTGTGGTCCCCGCCGAGGACCAAGGGGATCGCCCCTCCTGCCACCACAGCGTGCACCGCCTCCTGCAGATCGCGCACCGAGCGCTCCGCATCGCCGGAGAACATCTCGACGTCACCGGCGTCGAGGACGGTGAGGTCACGCAGTGCGTCGACTCGCATGGCCAGGGACGGCCGCGAGCCGTCATGAGGCAGGTAGCAGGTCTGCCGGATGAATTGAGGACCGAAGCGGGTCCCGCCGCGGTGTGAGACCCCGCCGTCGAAGGGGGCACCAAGGATGACCACATCGGCGCCCGCGAAGGTGTCGGGATTCGTCCAGTCGCACCGTTCGACGCCCAGGAAGGTGATGTCGGGCCCGAACTGCGCTCCGTAACGAGACATACAGATGCTCCTCGGTCGCAGTTTGACTCCCGTACAAGTTTGAACGACATTCAACTTCGCGCCTTCCACCACTTAAGGTCAAGGGCACGTGCCAGCTTGCCCGGGTTCGCCACCGGTGATGAGCGAGAGGAAGCCATGACACAGACCCGTGCGCACCGACGCTTGGAGCGCCCACGCGAGCAGGTCCTCGTGGCGGCGCTCGAGATGATCGCCGATCAGGGCCTTGCCCGTGTGACGATGGCGTCGCTGGCGCGACGACTCGGCACCAGCGGAGGGCACCTCCTGTACTACTTCGGCACCCGTAACCACCTGTTGCTGGAGACCCTGCGCTGGAGCGAGAAGGGGTTCGCCGATCAGCGCCGACCGATCGTCGACTCAGCGGAGCAGCAGCGCAAGAACCAGCAGGGCGTCGAGGCCATGCTCGCGTTCGCGAAGGTGTACCTGCCCGTGGGGGACCGCGACCCCCGCTGGCTGCTGTGGTTGGAGCTCTGGGCGCGTGCGCCCCACGACCCAGAGCTCATCGCCGCTCAGCACGGTCTCGATGAAGAGTGGCACGCAGACCTTGTCCGACTGCTCAGCAGCGCGCTGCCTGATCTTCGCGACCCTCAAGGCACTTCCACCCGACTGCGTGCGATGTGGGACGGCTTCGCGATGGCGATCGTCACCGGCGGCGGGCTGGCCACCCGCGGCCAGGCGCTTGAACACACACGATCGCTACTCGCCCCCCAATACTGAGCGCGGCGAACTGGAAGCCCTCGGTGAGCCGGTCACCCGTGGACCTGCGAACGCTCCAGATGCGCCCTGTGGCAAGGATGCCGCCCGCCCCGTGCGAGCCCTCAGTGCGGCGACCTGCGCGAGCGAAGCCGCCCAACTCGCCTTGCGTACTTGAGCCCTGGTCACCCAGGTACGGCGAACCTTCACTCCACCGAAGTCAGGCCGCACGACTGGACCGGTATTGCGGGGTCGCTCACAACAACAGCGCAGATCGAGAGCCCAAGATTCGGCTTGACGCCGGATCGCGGCGGAGTGAGGCAGCTTCCGGACGCGCGGATCGCGCCAGATCCGCGCACCCTAGGCCCACGCCGGCTACTGGTCGGCGGGGGGCCGGGACCATGAAGCTAGCAATCCGCACGGGGCGCGTGACGCCGCACTCGCTCGCACGTGAGTGTCGTATCGGCCCAGTGCCGTTCGTAGGGTAGGTAGTGGCGGAACATCAGGTCTGCCCGACAAAGGGGAGCAGGAATGCCTCAGTACCTCATCTACTTCAACCAGCAGTGGGTCGGCGACCACGATGAGGCGTGGTTCGAGAGCCGCGTCGAACCGTCCACGGCCGTCGTCCGAGAGATGCAGGACCAGGGCGTCCTGGTCTACGCCGGTGGACTGGTCGAGGAGCTCGAGGAGGCGGCCAGCGCGGACGCCACGAGTGGCGAGCTGGTCTTCACCGACGGGCCCTTCACGGAGACCAAAGAGTGGCTCGGTGGGCTGACCATCGTGGACGTGCCTGACGACGAGTCCGCTCGTATGTGGGCGGGGAGGGTGGCCGAGGGCTGCGGCTGGCCGCAGGAGGTGCGCCGCTTCAAAGCCGGCTCGTTGCAGGCGCTCGTGCTCGGGGAGTGAGGCACCGGGCCGGCGCAGAGCGGCATCGTCACGCCACGCACTGACATCGGCGTGACAGTGCGTTCGGCTTGACGCCGGATAGCGGCGGTTTGACGCAACCCAGCCGAGCGGGCGAATGACCGCGTCGGTGCATGGTGGCTGCACCGATAGGGTCGCCAGGGTGACGGCATCGATCAGGGAAGCGTCCGACAACGATTGGCCGCGGGTCTACCCGATCTATGCCGCCATCGTTGCGGACGGCAGGACCTACGCCTTCCCCGAGGGTCAGTCGATGGACGAGGCGCGACCCTGGTGGATGGAGCAGTCTCCGGGGCGCACGGTGGTCGCCTGTGACGGCGACACAATACTGGGCTCGGCGAAGATGGGACCGAACCGACCGGGCCGAGGCGCACATGTGGCCACTGCGTCCTTCATGGTGGATCCGGCTTATCAGGGGCGTGGCGTCGGGCGCATGCTCGGCGAGCACGTCGTCGAGTGGGCGCGTTCGTCCGGGTACAGGAGCATGCAGTTCAACGCTGTAGTGGAGCGCAACACCGCTGCGGTGCAGCTGTGGGAGTCGCTCGGCTTTCAGATCATCGGCACAGTGCCTGAGGCGTTCGACCATCAGGACGATGGTCTGGTGGGGCTGCACGTGATGTTCCTGCGCTTGTGAGGCCGACCCAGCCCGGGGCAGCATGTGTGGGGCGATGGGAGGGTCGCGTTTTGTTCCAGAACGGGCACGTCCGCACCTTCACTCCGCTGGAGTGGGATCGGCTGCAAGCCATTCCGGACCACGTGCCTCACGCGGCGTTATGACGCACCTGCGAGACGAAGGCGCAACCACGCCGCGATATCCGCGACGTCCAGCGTTCCGGCAGCCGCTGCAATGATCATCGCCTCGGCCTCGTCGACGGTGTAAGTGAGGTCGCGCCCGTTGAGGAGGCAGAAGATCCGCGCTGCCGACCAAGCCACACGCTTGTTCCCGTCGACGAAGGCGTGATTTCGCACCAGCGAGTGCAGCAGCGCTGCCGCTTTGTCCTCGAACGACGGGTAGGCATCGGCTCCGAGGACCGTTACACGAGGGCGACCCACTGCAGCGGCCAGAAGGCCGGCGTCGCGGACGGCCACCTCGTCCAGCACTCCCGAGGCGATCTCGAGGAGATCATCGACCGTCAGGAAGTCGATGTCCTCGACATTCACCTGGCGAGGCGGTCCAGCAGCTCCCGATCCTCGGTGCGCACGCGTTCAATCGCCGCCCGCAGGCGTTGCGGTCGCTCGGACACGTACTGGGCGATCGCCTCACGAGCTACCTCCTGCATGGATCGGCCCTCCTGTTCCGCCTTCGCGCGCAGGGCTTCACTCTCGGCGTCACTGAGTCGAAGGTTCATCGCCATGACGTCATGGTACCAGGGCGGTACCAACCCACCGTTGCAGAGGAAACGCATCGCCATGAGTGCGCCAGGCAGGCGGCGGTAGGACGCATCACCGAGTGTGTCGCATCGCATCCACACTGATCGCGTCATGCCCGTGAGGGTCGCCGAAGCCATTTGGGACCAGCGGTGCGCGACGTCCATGACGATTCTCTCGCCACCGTCGGCGTCATCCAGGACGAACGTGCGCATCGCGGCGCCCTGACCCCGAGCCCGATCGTGGTCTGCCCCTCGACGGTCCCTACCCATCCGACCTGGCGGCATGACCGGTACGCGCGGACATCGACGAGTTTCTGTCGGTTAGCAGGACTGTAAATGAGGCTGCCGGTGTCGTCGCACGCCGGTGCCTTGACGATGATGCGAAGCGTGGCGCCACCTCGGAGGGGCACCTTGGCGCCGGACCAATCCTGGGTGACGTTCTTGACGTACGTGACCTGGGAGCCGGGCTGGCCCTCGCCGCTCCCGGCCGGCGCGGTGCAGGAGAACTGTGGGTTGAGTCCCACCGGCGGCGGCGGCTCGACCTCGACGGCGCGGAGCCAGCCGCCCTTCGCGCAGCAACAGCGGCTCGTGGTGCCCCGCGCTGATCCAGGTGAGTAGCCCGCGGGTGGTGTCGAGCTCACACAGTGGCGGCGCTGGGGCCTTCGAGGGTGGGGGCCTCGGTGATGCTCCACCCGCCTCAGCGGGTACATCGGTGCTGCTTCTCGGCCGATTGGCGACACAGCTGACTCGATGTGTCACCCAATGCAGTGGCGTAACCCCGTTTGTCCTGAGGGGTCACCGGTGATCTGGGTCGTGGAGATACTGGGTGCGGCGATGGAGAACGCGAGGGGCGAGTTGGACGGGCTGTGGTCGGAGCACGAGCGGCGCCGGGTGACGCGGCTGTGTGCGGTCCTGACCGGCGACCCGGCCGCTGCTGACGACCTCGCCCAGGAGACCCTTCTCGAGGCGTGGCGGGTCCGTCACCGGCTGGTCGACCCATCGGGTGCCAGCGCTTGGCTCGATGCCGTCGCCCGGAACGTCTGTCACCGGTGGCGGGTCGGTCAGGCGCGCAGGTCGGCGCATGAGCTGTGCGCGGAGCGGCCCACAGAGCTCGTCGGTGCCTCGGAGGCGCACGACGAGCTGGCTGAGGTCCTCGAGCGTGAAGAGCTCGTCGAGTTGCTCGAACGGGCGCTCGCGCTGCTGCCGCCGGAGACTCGGGAGGTCCTCGTCTCCCGCTACCTCGAGGAGCTCATGCCACAGCAGATCGCGCAGCGGCTGTCCGTCTCACCGGAAGCGGTCACGATGCGGCTGGTCCGGGGCCGTGCCCGCCTGCGCGAGCTCCTGGAGACCGAGCTCGCCGACGAGCCGCTGGCGCGGGCGTGGGTCGACCGGCACGGCGTCGGCTGGCGGTCGACGCGGCTGATCTGCCCGAGCTGTGGTCGCTCCTCCACGAGCTTCCGGCGCGACCCGCGGGCCGGTGTGGTCGAGCTGCGCTGCGAGCACTGCGAACCGACGGGGGTCGCTGCTTCATGGCGGTTGGACAACCCGGTCCTGGCCAGCAGGCTCGCCGGTGCTGAGCGGCCCAGCACGGTGGTCGGCCGGATGACCGCATGGGCGCAGGGCTGGTGGCCGGTCGCCATCGGTGCCGGGCACACGGCGTGCACCCGGTGCGGGCGCGACGTCGCCCTGGCGCCGTACACGCGGGACGAGCCCCTCGACCCACGTACCCGCCGGGGATGGCACGCGACCTGCGCCGCCTGCGGGGAAGGGCTCAGTACCTCGCTGCTGGGCTATGCCTTGGGGTGCCCGGAGACGCAGGAGCTGCGGACGCGGCGACCGCGAGCCCACGCCGCGCGGACGCGGGAGGTCACCTACGGCGGTTCTCGGGCGCTCCTGGTCGGTGTGCGTGACGACAGCTCGGGCGAGGGTGTGGACGTGGTGTTCGACGACCGGACGACGCGGCCGCTGGCCGTCGTCCGGACTTCGTGATCCGGGTACTCCGTCGCCGCGACTTCGCGCTCCTGTGGACCGGGGGACTGGTCTCGGTCGCGGGCGACTGGATGCTCTTCGCCGTCCTGCCGTACGTCGTCTACGCCGTCACCGGTTCCACCGTCGCCACGGCGGGGATGATCGTCGCCGAGCTGCTTCCCGGCATCCTGCTCGGCTCGCTGGCAGGGGTCCTGGTCGACCGCTGGGACCGGCGCCGGCTGCTGGTCGCAGTCAACCTCCTCCAGGCTGTGGTGGTCATGGCGCTGCTGCTGATGGTGAGCAACCCGGAGCTGCTGCCGGTCGTCTACGTCGTCGCTGCCCTGCAGTCGGCGCTGTCGGCCTTCTCGCTTCCGGCAGAGAACTCCCTGCTCCCCACGCTGGTGCCGGCCGACGAGCTCGTCGAGGCCAACGCCCTCAACGTGCTGAACAACAGGATGGGTCGGCTGGCCGGGCTCCCGCTCGGCTCCGCGGTCTACGCCTCGACCGGGCTCGGCGCCGTCGTGGTGCTCGACGCCGTCAGCTTCGTCGCGGCGGCCGCCCTGGTGGCCGGCGTACGCGCCGGCCGGTCTACAAGAGCCGAGGAGGCCGGCGAGCTCCGCCCGGGGTCGCGGCTGTCGGCCTTCCTCGCCGAGTGGCGCGCGGGGCTGGTCCTGGTCCGACAGAACCGCTCCATCGCGACACTCTTCATGGTGTTCGGGCTGATGACGTTCGGCGGGACAATGCTCGACCCGCTGTCGGCGCCCTGGGTCCGCGACGTGCTGGGCGAGGGGGCGACCGTCTACGCGCTGCTGATGACGGTGCACGCCCTCTCCGGGACCGTCGCAGCTCTCGCCGTGGGTGCGGTGGGTTCCCGGCTCTCGCCGAGACTCCTGGCCGGTGGGGCGTCCGCGGCGGCCGGGTTGCTGCTCCTGGTGCGGTTCAACGTGCCGGTCCTCCCGGTCGCAGTCACGCTGAGTGCGGTCTCGGGAGCCGCAGCGGTGGCCTCGTCGGTGGGCGTGGAGACACTTGCGCAGCAACGCGTCCCCGAAGAGTTCCGGGGTCGGGTCTTCGGGTCCCTGCAGGCGACCATCTGGCTGGTGAGCCTTCTCGGTGCCGTGGTCGGAGGGTTCGGCGCCGAGGCGATCGGCTTGCTCCCGATGCTCGACGTGGCGTCGGTCCTCGTCGGGCTGTCCGGGGTCGTGCTGCTGCTGGCCTTGCCCGTCGAGCCGAGCGGCACCACGTGCTTGGAGGACCAGAGGCGGGGGTAGGTCATGTTTCCCTGCACTCCAGGTAGTCCTCGAGCAGCGGCAACCCGAGCCGGACCTCCGGCTCTCCCAGCGGCCCTCGCGAGCGATCCAGACATGGATCGGACACAGACATCTCGAGGCCTCCAGCTCCGTCGACAGGCAGCCACAACAGCCGCCGACCAGCTCGATGCCGAGCTCGGCCAGCCGACGTCGGCACGGCCGCATTCTCCCCCGGAGCAGACCTGTCGGAGCTCCATCCAGGACGTCGAGTCGGAAGGGTCACGCGCGGCGCTCCTTCGGCCGCGGCCGCCCGAGCTGGCCGAGTCCCTGCAGAAGCCCGTCGTCGCGGCGATCAACGGCGCCTGCATCGGGGCAGGACTGGAGTTCGCGCTCGGGTGTCACCTTCGCGTGGCGTCCGAGCTGGCGACGTTCGGGATGCCTGAAGTGCCGATTGGAGTCCTCCCCGGCTCTGGGGGCACGCAGCGCCTGACCCGCGTCGTCGGGCTCGGCCGGTCCATGCACCTGACCCATCTCGGTAGGCCGATCTCCGCCCAGCAGGCTCTCCAGATAGGACTGGTCACCGGTCACCCCGCTGAGACGCTGCGCGGGGACGCTATCGCGCTCGCCGATGCTCTCGGCCGCGAACCGAGGATGGCTCACGTCTCCGCGTGCGACGCAATCGATAGGCCATTCGACCTCGACCTAACCTCCGGGATCGACCTGGAGCGAAGGCACTTCGGGCTATGTCTCTCCACCGGTATCTCGCAACCACGCGCCAACGAGCTGCTGCAGCGGCCAGAGCCCGGTCGCATCGCCAGGATGGAGCCCCGGTCGACTCCGGCGCGGTGCAGGTTACGGTCTGACTCCGTCGCGGGCGAGTCCGGGGCGACCGGCGCGTTCCTGGCGATGCCAGTACGTGGCCCAGCTCATGGAGGAACCAGTGATGCGACAGATCAAGGCCTTGACGTTCGACACCGGCGGCACCACCTTGCGATGGCACGACGGCATCAGCACGGTGCTTCGGCGAGTAGGGCTGCGGCACTCCATCTCCGCTGATTGGTCCCAGATCGCGACGAGCTACCGGCGGCAGTCGTTGGAGGCGTTGCTCGGCGCGCTGGAGCCAGAGTTCAACATCGACGACGTGCATCGGCGCATCCTCGACAATGTACTGACCGCTTATGGTCTCGATGCCTTCTCCTCCGAGGATCGACAGGAGATCTGGCGGGCCTGGCACGAGCTCGAAGCGTGGCCCGACTTCCCACCAGCCCTGGCGCGACTGCGAGAACGGTTCATCGTCGCTTCGTTCACCATTTTGAGCACCAGCATGGCCATCGACGTGTCACGGAAGAACAAGATGCTCTGGGATTGCTTGATCAGTTGCGAGATGACGGGCGTGTACAAGCCGCAGCCGGAGTCATATCGAATCACCGCGAGACTTCTGGGGCTGCCGCCCAGCGAGATCATGATGGTCTCCGCTCACAACTTCGATCTGCTCGCTGCGCGCGAGCAGGGTTACAACAGTGCGTTCGTTCACCGACCGGACGAGTGGGGACCGCTCGGGGGACCTTCTGAGGTCCCGGACCCCGCTCACGACGTCATCACCGGTGATTTCACTGAACTGGCTGACGCCCTCGGAGCCTGATGTCGTGACATCACCGCGTCATCCGGCGCAACCGTTGGCACGTAAGCCCGGCCTGCCGTGGCCGAGTGGGGTGGTGTCAACAGTGCGGGGGTTGCGTCGTCGATCGCGTCGGCTGGGCCCGGCAAGCACGTCCGCTTCCGCATCGAGCACCTGGACGAGCTCGTGACGGCAGGGGAGCAGCCCGTGACCGGGCGGCCTGTCAGGCTGACAGCCCTGCCCATGCAGGACCGCCGACGCTCACGTCTGTAAACCCGGCCACGAGGTTGATGCCACGACAGAATCCCACGCAGATGGGTTCCTCGCTGGTGTCCGAGGGGGGACTTGAACCCCCACGCCCTTTTGGGGCACTAGCACCTCAAGCTAGCGCGTCTGCCTATTCCGCCACCCGGACGAGCGGCTCTCATGACCGGCCATGCGGCCACGAGCGCGGCGGTAACTCTAGCAAGGGTTCCGGCCCACCGGCGCCGCCGGGGAGGCCGTCGACGGTGACAGGATGGGGCCATGACGTCGTCGTACGATCCCGCCGCCGAGGTGGTCGACCTGTGTCGCGACCTGATCCGGATCGACACCACCAACCCCGGGGACGGGAGCGGCCCGGGGGAGCGGCAGGCGGCTGAACACGTCGCCGCACTCCTCGACGAGGCCGGCATCGCGAGCGAGATCCACGAGTCGGAGCCCGGACGCGCCAGCCTGCTCGCCCGCTGGGGCGGGGACACCGGTGAGCCGCTGCTGCTGCACGGGCACCTCGACGTGGTGCCGGCCCACGCGCCGGACTGGAAGGTGCCGCCGCTGTCGGGAGAGATCCAGGACGGCTGCGTCTGGGGCCGCGGTGCGGTCGACATGAAGGACTTCGACGCGATCCTGCTCAGCGTCATCCGGGCCAGGGCCGCCGCCGGGGCGGTCCCCGACAGGCCGGTCGTGCTGGCGTTCACCGCCGACGAGGAGGCGGGGGGCCACAAGGGCGCAGAGTTCCTGGTCCGCCGGCACCCCGAGATGCTCGCCGACTGCACCATCGCAGTGGGTGAGGTCGGGGGTTTCAGCGTCACCGTCCGCGACCGCCGGATGTACCTCATCCAGGCCGCCGAGAAGGGCATGGCCTGGATGCGCCTCACCGCGCACGGCACCGCCGGCCACGGCTCCATGCGCAACGCCGACAACCCCATCACCCGCCTCGCCGCCGCCGTGGCCCGCATCGGGACCCACCAGTGGCCGGTCCGGCTCACCCCCGCGATGGAGGTGCTGCTGGCCTCGATCGCCGAGCTCGCCGGCACTGAGGCCACCCCGGACAACGCCGAGGCCTTGGTCGACGAGCTCGGGCCGGCGACCCGGATGGTCGGCGCGGTGCTGCGCAACAGCGCCAACCCGACGGTCCTCGGCGCCGGCTACAAGGTCAACGTGGTCCCCGGCGACGCCCGGGCGCAGGTCGACGGCCGGTTCCTGCCCGGCTACGAGGACGAGTTCTTCGCGACCATGGCCGAGCTGGTGGGGGAGGGCATCGAGGTCGACTACCTCTCGAACCAGCCCGCGGTCGAGACGCCGTACGAGGGGGACGTGGTGCGGGCGATGAACACCGCGCTGCTCGCCGAGGACCCGGATGCCCTCGTCGCGCCGTACCTCATGCCGGGCGGCACCGACGGCAAGCACTGGGCGAAGCTCGGGATGCGCTGCTACGGCTTCGCGCCGCTGCGGCTGCCTGCCGACCTGGACTTCACCGCACTCTTCCACGGGGTCGACGAGCGGGTCCCCGTCGACGCCTTGCAGTTCGGCGCGCGCGTCTTCGACCGGTTCCTCGACGAGTTCTGACGCGTGCCCGACGACCTCCCGGTGACCCGGTCGTGGCTGATCCCACCGGGTGAGCTGAGCGAGCGGTTCTCGCGCTCGTCCGGGCCCGGGGGACAGGGCGTCAACACCACCGACAGCCGGGTCGAGCTGTCCTTCGACGTCCGACGGTCGACCTCGGTCCCCGACCACCTCCGTGAGCGGCTGCTGACCCGGCTGGAGAGCCGCCTCGTCGACGGCGTCCTCACCATCACCGCAAGCGAGTTCCGGGCGCAGCTGGCCAACCGGCAGGCGGCCCGCGACCGGCTGGCGCAGCTCCTCCGTGAGGCTGCGGCTCCGCCACCCCGCCCGCGTCGGGCCACCCGCCCGACCCGGGGGTCACGGGAGCGTCGCCTCGCCGAGAAGCGGCGCCGCAGCGACACCAAGCGGGGACGGCAGGGACGGTTCGAGTGACTCGGCCTGCCGGCCAGCCGGCGAACTCGCACGCACGCCCGCGTGCAGGCGCGCATGCTGGAATGCTCACGTGCTCGATCGCCGTGACTTCCTGGCGCTGGCCGCGACTGCGGGGCTGCCCGCGTTCCCGGTCCTGGTGTCCTGCGGGTCTGAGGACGCCGCAGAGGAGCCACCCGTGAAGGCCGAGCGCTTCGGCTACGGCCCCGACCCCAGCCAGTACGCCGAGCTCTACCGTCCGCCCCGCCCCTCCCGCGGCGTCGTCGTGGTTATCCACGGCGGCTTCTGGAAGGCCGCGTACGACGCCTCACTCGGCCGACCGCTGGCCCTCGACCTCGCCAGCCGGGGATGGACGGCGTGGAACCTGGAGTACCGGCGGGTCGGCAACGGCGGTGGCCGGCCCGAGACGTTCGACGACGTGGCCGCCGGCATCGACAAGCTGGCCGACGTCCCGGACCTCGACCGCTCGACCGTGGTCACGGTCGGCCACTCCGCCGGCGGGCACCTCGCCACCTGGGCCGCCGCCCGGGGGCGGTTCCCCGACTGGAGCCCGGCCCGGGTGCCGGTGACCGCGGTCGTCTCGCAGGCGGGTGTGCTCGACCTCGTCCAGGCGTACCGGGAGGATCTCGGTGGCGGCGCGGTGGCGGCGTTCCTGGGCGCGGCACCCGGGCCGGCGTACCGCGCCTGGGACCCGCAGCAGCAGCTGCCCCTCGACGTCCCGGTGTGGTGCGTGCACGGCAATGAGGACGTCACCGTGCCGGTCAGCCAGTCGACCGGGTACGTCGAGGCGGCACGGGCCGCCGGCGCCCGGGCCGAGCTGGTCGAGCTTCCCACCGACCACATGGACGTGATCGACCCGTCGTCGGAGGCGTGGGCCAGGACGGTCGACATCCTCGGCGACCTGTGAGGCGCCGATCCTGGATGCCGGACCGGCCGCGTGTCACCATGGCACGCATGTCTCGCGCACCGCTGCACACCACGCCCCGGACCGGGACCTCACGCAGTGCAGCGGAGTACGAGTTCCAGCGGCTGACGATCTCGCGCGACTTCTCCCGCAACGTCGTCACCCGGATGCTCGTCGACCACGCCGAGCACGGCGGCTGGGAGCTGGACCGGGTCCGGGTCCTCCACGACGGCACCCGCAAGGTGATCCTCCGGCGCAAGATCATCCGCCAGCCGCGGCCGACCTACTCCCTGGCCTGAGTCAGGCGTCGACCGGCGGCGTGGGGCGGGGACCCGAGACGTCCTCCAGCGCGGTCCGGATCTCCTCGGGCAGCACGCACTCCTCGACCGTCAACGACCCCCGCAGCTGGGCGGCGGTGCGGGCGCCGACGATCGCGGCGGTGACCCCGGGACGGTCCCGGACCCAGGCCAGAGCCACCTCCAGGGGTGACCACTGGAGGCCGTCGGCCGCGCGAACCACCGCCTCCACGATCCGCGAGCCGCGCGGGTCGAGGTAGGCACCGACGTAGTCCCCGAAGTGCGGCGACGCCGCACGCGAGTCGGCCGGTGTGCCGGAGCGGTACTTCCCGGTGAGCACCCCGCGCCCCAGCGGTGACCACGCGAGCACCCCCATGCCGAGCGCCTTTGCGGCGGGCACGATCTCCGGCTCGGCGTAGCGGTTGAGAAGGCTGTACTCGACCTGCTGGGAGACGATCGGCGCCCGTCCAGGCACCGCCCGCTGCCACGTCGCCACCTGCGCGGCCTGCCAGCCGGCGAAGTTCGAGACGCCGACGTACGCCGCACGACCCGAGGAGACCGCGGCGTCGAGGGCGCCCAGCGTCTCCTCCCACGGCGTCTCGTCGGACCAGGTGTGCACCTGCCACAGGTCGACGTGGTCGGTCCCGAGCCGGCGGAGCGACTCGTCGAGCGTCCGGAGCAGGCTGCCGCGCGACACGTCGACCTCGCGGGCCCGCGTCGAGCCACGGGCCCGGCGGACCCCGGCCTTGGTCGCCACCACCACGTCGTCGCGGTGAACGACGTCGCCCAGGAGGGACCCGATGAGCTCCTCCGACGCTCCGTCGCCGTAGCCGGCAGCGGTGTCCAGCAGGGTCCCGCCCGCCTCGACGAACGACTTCAGCTGGTCGCGTGCCTCGTGCTCGTCGGTGTCGCGGCCCCAGGTCAGCGTGCCGAGACCGAGGCGCGAGACCTTCAGCCCCGATCGCCCCAGGTAGCGCTGCTGCATGAATTCACCGTAGTGGAGCACCGCCCCCCGACCCGGGCGCGCCTCGCCGCAAGAGAAGCACCGGTCGCCCGTAGGCTGTCCCGCGCACACTCGCCCACACGACCCGGGAAGGGCCGGATGGACTACTTCGATGCGGTGGTGCTCGGCATCGTCGAGGGGCTCACCGAGTTCCTGCCCGTGTCCAGCACCGGCCACCTGACGATCGCCGAACAGCTCCTGGGGCTCGAGGTCGACGACCCGTCGGTCACCGCGTTCACCGCGGTCATCCAGATGGGCGCCATCGCAGCGGTCTTCGTCTACTTCTGGCGCGACATCGTCCGCATCGCGGCGGCCTGGGGCACCGGGCTCGTCAAGCCCGAGCACCGCGGCGACTACGACTACCGCATGGGCTGGTTCGTCATCATCGGCTCCATCCCCATCGGGGTGGTCGGGTTCGCCGCCCAGGACCTCATCCGGGGTCCGCTGCGGTCGCTGTGGGTGGTCGCGGGCGCGCTCATCCTGTGGAGCGCCGTGATGCTGTACGCCGAGCGTCGCGGCCGCCAGACCCGCGGCGAGGACGAGATGACGTGGCAGGACGCGATCATCATGGGGATGGTGCAGTGCATCGCGCTGGTTCCGGGTGTGTCCCGCTCCGGAGCGACGATCTCGGCGGGACTGCTGCAGGGGCTCGACCGGGTCGCGGCCACCCGGATGGCCTTCTTCCTCGGCATCCCCTCACTGACCGCCGCGGGGCTGTACGAGCTCAAGTCGGTCGGCGGGGTGGGCGTGGGTCCGACGATCGTCGGCACGGTCGTCAGCTTCCTCGTCGCCTACGCCTCGGTCGCCTGGTTGCTGCGCTTCGTCTCCCACCACAGCATCGGGAAGTTCGTCCCCTACCGGGTCGTCCTCGGCCTCCTCGTGGTGGGGCTCCTCTCGACCGGGGTGCTCACCCCGACCTGAGCCCGGAACCGGGTGGGACCCACGATCTGATCAGAGCCAGCCCGACTTCTTGAACAGCCGGTAGAGCACGACCGAGGAGACGACCATCAGCCCGAGCGCCCAGGGGTAGCCGAACCGCCAGCCGAGCTCCGGCATGTGGTCGAAGTTCATCCCGTAGATGCCCGCCACCAGCGTGCCGACGGCCGCGATCGCGACCCACGCCGAGATCTTGCGCATGTCCGCGTTCTGCTGGGTCTGGATGCGCGCGTTGTAGGCGTCGAACGCCGTCGAGAGCAGCATGTCGAGCCGGTCCACGTTCTCGCTGACCCGCGTCACGTGGTCGGAGACGTCGCGGAAGAACGGCGCCGAGTCGCGATGGAGGAACGGGTAGCCCGTGGCGGCGAACCTCTGCATCGGGAGCCGGATCGGGTGGACGGCGTGCCGGACCTCGGCCAGCTCCCGCTTGAGGACGTAGATCCTCCGAGGATTGTTGTAGCGCTCCGCGGAGAAGACCGCCTGCTCGACCTCGTCGACGTCGACGTCCAGGCCCCCGACCACCTCCTCGTGGCCGTCGACGACCCGGTCGCAGACCATGTACACGACCGCGGAGGGCCCGTGCGCGAGCAGGTGCCGCCTGGCCTCGAGGTCGGCGCGGACACTGCCCAGCTCGACGCCCGCGCCCTGCCGCACGGTGACGACGAAGTCGGGTCCGAGGAACAGCGCGACCTGCCCGCTCTCGACCTGGTCGGTCTCGTCGACGTACCAGAGGGTCTTGAGGACCAGGAAGAGCATGTCGTCGTAGGGCTCCACCTTCGGTCGCTGTCGTCGGGTCAGCGCGTCCTCGACCGCCAGCGGATGGAGATCGAACACGTCGGCGACCCACCGCAGCTCCGGCTCGTCGGGCTCGTGCAGCCCGACCCAGATGAAGTCACCCTCGCCGTTGGCCCGCAGGGACTTGAGCGAGTCGTCGGCCAGCTCGAGGGGCTGCCGCTCACCGTCGCGGTAGAGCGCGCAGTCGACGATCATGGGGACACCCTAGGGACCGGTCTCTAGGGTGTCCTTCCATGGCAACCGTCGTGCTCGTCCGTCACGGCCGCACCACCGCGAACACGGCGGGCGTGCTGGCCGGCCGCAGCCGCGGCGTGCGGCTCGACGAGCTCGGTGAGCAGCAGGCCGCCCGGGTCGGTGAGCGGCTGGCGTCGCTGACCCTGGCGGAGGTCGTGACCAGCCCGCTCGAGCGGTGCGTGCAGACGGCCCGGGCAGTCACGGACCGGCAGGCGTCTTCGACCCGCGCGCAGCGGGAGAAGGGGCTCGCGGAGGTCGACTACGGCGCCTGGACCGGCCGCGAGCTCAAGACGCTGGCCAAGGAGAAGCTCTGGTCGGTGGTGCAGGGCCACCCGGCCGGCGTGACCTTCCCCGAGGGGGAGTCGATGGCCGCGATGTCGGCGCGGTCCGTCGCCGCCGTACGCCGCTGGGACGCGGCCGTGACCACCGCGCACGGAGCGGAGGCGGTCTGGGCAGCAGTCAGCCACGGCGACGTCATCAAGGCCGTGCTCGCGGACGCGCTGGGCATGCACCTCGATGCCTTTCAGCGCATCGTCGTCGATCCCGGCTCGATCTCCGTCGTGCGCTACATGCCGGGCCGTCCCTTCGTCGCGATGACCAACACCGCCGAGGGCGACCTGGGCTGGCTCGCCCCGAGGCCGAAGGGCAAGGGCCGCCGCAATTCGGCCGGGAGCGCCACCGGCGACGCCGCCGTGGGCGGGGGTGCCGGGCCCGACGTCACAGCGCAGGGGCGGACGAAGGGGCGTTCGGGAGGCCGGGGATAGTCTCGGACCCATGCCCGTCGTGCACCGCTATGACCCGCCTGAGCGCTTCGTCGCGGGCACCGTCGGCGAACCCGGGCAGCGCGCGTTCTTCCTGCAGGCGCGCGAGGGGAGCCGGCTGACGAGCGTCGCCCTGGAGAAGCAGCAGGTGTCGGTGCTGGCCGAACGCGTCGACGCGCTGCTCGACGAGGTCATGCGGAGCGAGCAGGGCGCCGGGCTGGTGCCGGCGGTCGGGCCCACGACCGTGGACGACTCCGATCCGCTCGACCAGCCCATCGAGGAGGACTTCCGGGCCGGAACCATGACGCTGGCGTGGGACGCCGACAGCGGCCGGGTGGTCATCGAGGTCTTCAAGTTCGACGAGGCCGCCGAGCCGCCTGCCGTCGAGGAGGCCGAGGAGCCGGTCGCGGAGGAGCTCCTCGTGGTCAGTCTCAGCCCGGGAGTCGCGCGCGCGTTCTGCCGTCGCGCCCAGGCAGTCGTCTCCGCCGGCCGGCCGCCGTGCCAGTTCTGCGGCAACCCGCTGGATCCGGCCGGACACCTGTGCCCGCGCGCCAACGGCTTCCGCCGGCGTTGAGCGAGCCCGACGCGCGGGTGCTCGCCGAGGGCGACCTCGAGGTGCACGGCCGGATCCTGCCCGCCTCGAACGCCACCTACCTGGCCGAGGCGGTGGCGCCGGGGGACGGCGACGGGGACGAGGTGCGGGTCAGGTGCGTCTACAAGCCGATCGCCGGGGAGAGACCGCTGTGGGACTTCCCTGACGGGACGCTGGCCGCTCGCGAGCGGGCGGCGTACCTCCTCTCCGAGGCCCTCGGCTGGGGCGTGGTGCCGCTGACCCTGCTGCGCGACGGTCCTGCCGGACCCGGAATGGTGCAGCTCTGGCGCGAGCCCGATGCCGAGCTCGACGCGGTGGACCTGTGTCCGGCGGAGGCGGTGCCGCCGGGCTACCTGCACGTCCTGGACGCGATGGACGACGACGGGCGCCATGTCGCGCTGGTTCACGAGGACAGCGAGCCGCTGCGCCACATGGCGGTGTTCGACGTCCTCGTCAACAACGCCGACCGCAAAGGCGGGCACGTGCTGGCGATGAGCGACGGCCACCGCTACGGGGTCGACCACGGCGTCTGCTTCCACGTCGACAACAAGCTCCGCACGGTGCTGTGGGGCTGGGCACGCGAGCGGCTCGACCCCGGGGACCGGGCGGCCGTCACGGTGCTGGCCTCGCGGCTCGCCGACGACGAGGCGCTGCGCTCGACGCTCTGCGAGCTGCTGACCGGCGCCGAGGTCGCGGCCCTCGGTGGCCGGTGTGACGCGCTGGTGGGCCGCGGCCGGATGCCGGTGCCCTCGGGGAGCTGGCCAGCCATCCCGTGGCCGGCGTTCTGAGACCACCGCCGCTCGGGCGGTCCGGCTGTCGGCCGACGCCTCGTCGGGGCTCGGAGCAGCCTCGCTAGGGTTGACGCATGCGGGCGTGGGCGAGTGCGACTGTTCCGTCGCTGGCAGCCTTCGGCCCGGCCCCGGCGGTCAACATCCACGACACCGCCACCGCCGCGGTCCACCCGACCACCCCGTCCGGGACGGCGCGGATCTACGTATGCGGCATCACGCCGTACGACGCGACGCACGTGGGCCATGCCGCCACCTACATCGCCTTCGACCTGCTCATCCGGGCCTGGCGCGACGCCGGGCACGACGTGCACTACGTCCAGAACGTCACCGACGTCGACGACCCGCTGCTCGAGCGTGCGGCGAGGACCGGCGTGGACTGGCGCCGGCTGGCCGACGACGAGATCGAGCGGTTCCGCGGCGACATGGAGGCGCTGCGGGTGCTGGCCCCCGACGAGTACGTAGGAGCCGTCGAGTCGATCCCGCTCGTCGTGGAGATGACCCGGCGGCTGACGTCACTCGGGCACGCCTACGAGGTCGACGGCGACTGGTACTTCGCGGTGCACGCCGACCCGGCCTTCGGTGAGGTCTCCCGCCTCACCGAGACCGAGATGAGCTCGCTGTTCGCCGAGCGCGGCGGGGACCCCGACCGGCCGGGCAAGAAGCACCCGCTCGACTGCGTGCTCTGGCGCGCCGAGCGACCGGGGGAGCCGGCGTGGGATTCGGAGATCGGGCCCGGCCGGCCCGGCTGGCACGTCGAGTGCAGCGCGATCGCCCTGCACCACCTGGGCGAGGCGTTCGACGTCCAGGGTGGCGGCAGCGACCTCGTCTTCCCTCACCACGAGATGAGCGCGGGGGAGACGCAGGCCGCCTACCCCGGCTCGACGTTCGCCCAGGCCTACGTGCACACCGGGATGGTCGGCTACGAGGGCGAGAAGATGTCCAAGTCGCGAGGCAACCTGGTGTTCGTCTCGCAGCTGCGTGAGAGCGGCGTCGACCCCATGGCCATCCGGCTGGCGATCACCGCCCACCACTACCGCAGTGACTGGGAGTGGTCGAGCGAGCAGCTGGACGCGGCGCAGGAGCGGCTGGGGCGCTGGCGGGCCGCGCTCGACCGTACCGACACCGCCCTCGCCGGCCAGCTGGTCGCCGAGGTGCGGGCCGCGCTCGCCGAGGACCTCGACACCCCGCTGGCGATCAGGGTCCTCGACGACTGGGCGGAGGGTCCCCAGCACGGCGACGGCTCGGGGGCGCCGATCGTCCGGGACCTGGTCGACGCCCGGCTGGGCATCCGGCTCTGACCGCCCGCGCCGGGAACCGGCGCTGCAGGCGCGGGGATGGGGCGGTGGTCAGCCCTCCGGGTGCTCGCGTCGCTTGAGGTAGCGCTCGAACTCGCGGGCGATGGCGTCGCCGCTCGCCTCGGGGAGGTCAGCGGTGTCGCGCGTCTCCTCGAGGGCCCGCACGTAGTCGCCGATCTCGTCGTCCTCCGCGGCCAGCTCGTCGACCCCGCGTTCCCAGGCGCGGGCGTCCTCGGGCAGGTCGTCGAGCGGGATGCTGATCCCGAGGAGGTCCTCGAGCTGCCCCAGCAGTGCCAGGGTGGCCTTGGGGCACGGCGGCTGGGCGACGTAGTGGGGGACCGCCGCCCAGAGCGAGACCGCGGGCAGGTCGTGGCGGATCGCCGAGTCCTGGAACACCCCGACGATGCCGGTGGGTCCCTCGTAGGTCGACTGCTCGAGCTCCAGCCGGCTGGCCAGGCCGGGCTCGGTCGTCGACGCCGAGATCGGGACCGGCCGGGTGTGCGGGGTGTCGGCCAGCAGCGCGCCCAAGGTCACCACCATCTCGGCGCCGAGCTCCTTCGCGGCGGCCAGCAGCTCGGCGCAGAACTGACGCCAGCGCATGTTCGGCTCGATGCCGCGCAGCAGCACGACGTCCCTGTCCGCTCCGGGTGGGGAGGCGACCGACAGCTGGGTGGAGGGCCACGTGATGCGGCGCCCGCCGTGCTCGTCGGCACCGACGAGCGGCCGGTTCATCTGGAAGTCGTAGTAGTCCTCGGGGTCGATCGCCGCGACCAGCCGGGCGTCCCAGACCTCCAGCAGGTGGTCCACCGCCCCCGACGCGGCGTCTGCGGCGTCGTTCCAGCCCTCGAACGCCGCGACGAGCACCGGCGACCGCAGCGTCGGCACGTCCTCGATCTCGATCACCTCTCCACCATATGCGGCTGCCCCCGCTCGGCAGTCCCGCCACGTCGCGCCGTACCGGCGGTGTCAGCATCCGGGTCGCGCCACGATCCGCGACCGGGCCCCTCCTACAGTGGGGCGTCCGCCCTCCACATCGTCCCGAGAGCCTGCCGTGACCGACATCGACGCGGGAAGCCCCCACCTCCGCCCCGACCTCACCGAGGAGCTGGGCGACGCGCTGCGCCGACGCATCCTGGTGCTCGACGGTGCGACGGGGACGATGATCCAGCGGCACGGACTGACCGAGGACGACTACCGCGGCAGCAGGTTCGCCGACCACGACCGGGACCTGCAGGGCAACTCCGACCTCCTGGTCCTGACCCGCCCGGACGTGATCCGGACGATCCACCGTGAGTACCTCCAGGCCGGTGCCGACATCGTCGAGACGAACACGTTCAACGCCCAGCGGATCTCCCAGGCCGACTACGGGCTGGAGGAGCTTGCCTACGAGCTGAACCTCGAGGCCGCCCGGCTGGCCCGGCTCGAGTGCGACACGATGACGGGGGAGACCCCAGAGCGGCCGCGCTACGTCGCCGGTGCCATGGGCCCCACGAACACCACCGCCTCCATCTCCCCGGACGTCAACGACCCGGGACAGCGCAACGTCTCCTACGAGCAGCTCGTCGAGGCCTACCTCGAGCAGGCCCGCGGACTGGTCGACGGCGGCGTCGACCTGCTGCTCGTCGAGACCATCTTCGACACGCTCAACGCCAAGGCGGCCGTCTTCGCGCTGGAGACGCTCTTCGCCGAGCGCGGCCGCCGGTGGCCGGTCGTGATCTCGGGCACCATCACCGACGCGTCCGGGCGCACCCTGTCGGGCCAGGTGACCGAGGCGTTCTGGACGTCCGTGCGGCATGCCCGACCACTCGCCGTCGGCCTCAACTGCGCCCTGGGAGCCACCGAGATGAGGCCCTACCTGGCGGAGCTGGCCAGGGTCGCCGACTGCTTCGTCTCCTGCTACCCCAACGCCGGGCTGCCCAACGCCTTCGGGGAGTACGACGAGACCGCCGACCAGACCGCCGAGGTGGTCGGCGAGTTCGCCACCAGTGGGCTGCTCAACCTCGTCGGCGGCTGCTGCGGCACGACCCCCGACCACATCGGCGCCATCGCCAAGGCGGTGGAGGGCGTCGAGGCACGGAAGGTGGCCAGCCCCGAGCCGGCCTGCCGGCTGGCCGGGCTCGAGCCGCTCAGCATCACCGGCGACTCCCTCTTCGTCAACGTGGGGGAGCGCACCAACATCACCGGCTCCGCCCGCTTCCGCAACCTGATCAAGTCCGGTGACTACGCGACGGCACTGTCGGTCGCACGCCAGCAGGTGGAGGCCGGGGCGCAGGTCATCGACGTCAACATGGACGAGGGGATGATCGACGGCGTCGCGGCCATGGACCGCTTCACCAAGCTCATCGCGGGCGAGCCCGACATCTCCCGGGTGCCGCTGATGGTCGACTCCTCGAAGTGGGAGGTCATCGAGACCGGGCTGCGCAACGTGCAGGGCAAGCCGATCGTCAACTCCATCTCCCTCAAGGAGGGAGAGGAGGCGTTCGTCGACCACGCCCGGCTGTGCCGGAAGTACGGCGCGACGGCGGTCGTGATGGCGTTCGACGAGGACGGGCAGGCCGACACGCTCCAGCGACGCATCGACGTCTGCGCCCGGGCCTACCGCATCCTCACCGAGGACGTCGGCTTCGACTCCCACGACATCGTGTTCGACCCGAACGTCTTCGCGGTCGCCACCGGCATCGAGGAGCACGCGAATTACGGCGTCGACTTCATCGAGGCCACCCGCTGGATCAAGCAGAACCTGCCGGGCGCGCTCGTCTCCGGCGGCATCTCGAACGTGTCCTTCTCCTTCCGCGGCAACAACGCAGTGCGGGAGGCGATCCACGCGGTCTTCCTGTTCCACGCCATCGCGGCGGGGCTCGACATGGGCATCGTCAACGCCGGTGCCCTCGTCGTCTACGACGAGATCGACGCCGATCTGCGGGAGCGGATCGAGGACGTCATCCTCAACCGCAGGCCGGACGCCACCGAGCGGCTCCTGGAGATCGCCGAGCGGTTCCGCGGCGACGGCGCTGGATCCGGGCAGGCGGACGGTGTCGATGCGGCCTGGCGCTCGCTTCCCGTCGACGAACGCATCACCCATGCGCTGGTCAAGGGCATCGACGAGCACGTCGAGGCCGACACCGAGGAGCTGCGAGTCATCATCGCGGCTCGTGGCGGCAGGCCGCTGGAGGTGATCGAGGGCCCGCTCATGGATGGGATGAACGTGGTCGGAGACCTCTTCGGCTCCGGCAAGATGTTTCTCCCGCAGGTGGTCAAGTCGGCCCGGGTGATGAAGAAGGCGGTCGCGCACCTCATCCCCTACATCGAGGCAGAGAAGCAGCCCGGGGACGCGTCGCACGCCAAGGGCACGATCGTCATGGCCACCGTCAAGGGCGACGTCCACGACATCGGCAAGAACATCGTCGGCGTGGTGCTGCAGTGCAACAACTACGAGGTCGTCGACCTCGGGGTGATGGTCCCGGGTCAGAAGATCCTCGACGCGGCGAAGGCGGAGGGTGCCGACCTCATCGGCCTCTCGGGGCTGATCACCCCGTCGCTGGACGAGATGGTCAACTTCGCCACCGAGATGGAGCGCCAGGGGCTCGACATCCCGCTGCTCGTGGGCGGCGCCACGACGAGCCGTGCGCACACCGCGGTGAAGGTCGACCCGAAGTACCACGGACCCGTGGTCTGGGTGAAGGACGCCTCCCGCTCCGTGCCGGTGGCGGCCGCGCTGCTGTCGGACGCCCAGCGACCGGGGTTCATGACCGAGGTGAGGGCCGACTTCGACTCGATCCGGGAACGGCACGCGGCCAGGAACGCGGAGCGGCCGCTGACCAGCCTGGAGAGGGCGCGCGAGAACGCCACCCCGATCGACTGGGGCCACTACCGGCCTCCCAAGCCGAGGATGCTGGCCCGCCAGGACAAGGACGTCTGGTCGCACGGGCCTCCCGCGGGCACCGCCACACAGTTCGTCCGGGTGCTCGGCGACTACGACCTCGGCGAGCTGCGGCGCTACATCGACTGGCAGCCGTTCTTCAACGCCTGGGAGATGCGCGGCAAGTTCCCCGACATCCTCAACAACCCGGTGAGCGGGGAGGCCGCCCGACGGCTGTGGGAGGACGCCCAGCAGATGCTCGACCGGGTGGTCGAGGAGCGGTGGCTGCGCGCCAACGGCGTCGTCGGCCTGTTTCCGGCCAACCGGGTCGAGGGCGAGGACATCGAGGTCTACACCGACGAGTCCCGGACCGCCGTACTCACGACGCTGCACCAGCTGCGCCAGCAGGGCGAGCACCGGCACGGGCTGCCGCACCGGTCCCTGGCCGACTACGTCGCCCCCAAGGAGGCCGGGATCGCGGACTTCGTCGGCGCCTTCGCGGTCACCGCCGGGCTCGGGTCCCGTGAGAAGATCGCGGAGTTCAAGGCGGCCCTCGACGACTACAGCGCGATCCTGCTCGAGTCGCTGGCCGACCGGCTGGCCGAGGCCTTTGCCGAGCGGCTCCACGAGCGGGTGCGGCGCGAGCTGTGGGGCTACGCCCCCGACGAGCACCTCGACGTGCAGGGGCTCATCAAGGAGCAGTACGCCGGGATCCGGCCGGCGCCGGGATATCCGGCCTGCCCCGAGCACACCGAGAAGGCGACCCTCTGGCGGCTCCTCGACGTCGAGCAGGCGACCGGGGTGCAGCTGACCGAGAGCATGGCGATGTGGCCGGGCGCGTCGGTCAGCGGGTTCTACTTCTCGCACCCGGAGTCGCAGTACTTCGTGCTCGGCCGGCTCGGCCCGGACCAGGTCGCCGACTACGCCCGCCGCAAGGGCTGGACGGTCAAGGAGGCGGAGCGCTGGCTCGCGCCGAACCTCGGCTACGAGCCCGAGGACTGATGGGCCCGCCACCCGAGCCAGTCGAGGGCACCGCGCCGGTCGAGCTCGTCGACGCCCCCGCCGCGGTGCTGTGGGACATGGACGGCACGCTCGTCGACACCGAGCCCTACTGGATGGAGGTCGAGCAGGAGCTGGTCGAGGAGCATGGCGGCGTCTGGACCCGCGAGCACGCCCTGCAGGTGGTCGGCAGCGAGCTCATCGTGACCGCTCGCTACGTCCGCGAGCACGGCGGGGTCGATCTCGACCCGTCCGAGATCGTCGAGCGGCTGCTGGACGGGGTCGTGGCGCGCGTGCGCCGGTCAGTGCCGTGGCGCCCGGGTGCGCGCGAGCTGTTGGCCGAGCTCCGCGACGCCGGCGTCCCCTGCGCGCTGGTGACCATGTCCTACGAGCGGTTCGTGGCCCCGGTCCTCGAGGTCCTCCCGAAGGGCTCGTTCGACGTGGTGGTGACCGGCGACGCCGTGACCCGGGGCAAGCCGCACCCGGAGCCCTACCTGCACGCCGCCCGGCTGCTGGGAGTGGAGCCGGCGGAGTGCCTGGCGATCGAGGACTCCAACACCGGCGCCCGGTCGGCCGAGGCGGCCGGCTGCCTGGTCCTGGTGGTGGAGAACCACGTCGCCGTGGAGCCGGGGCCCCGACGGGTGTTCCTGCCCACGCTCGAGGGCCTCGCCACCGCCGACCTCGCCGACCTGGCAGCCCTCGCCGACAGGACCGACAGAACTTCCTGACCCGCCGACCCGCCCTTCATGTCTGCCCGACCCGCCCACCGTGTCGGTCCGGAGGTGCTAGGACCACCGGGCAATGGTGCTCTGCCCGGCTCCGGCGGGAGGCTCGCTGAGCCAGCCCACCTTCGTCACAGGAGCAGCTCATGCGACTTCTCTCCCGCATCGTCCCCCTCGCCGTGCTCAGCGCCGCGGTGGCACTGCCGGCCCTCCCCGCATTTGCCAACGACGCGGACGTCATCCGCCGTGGCGGCTGCAGCGGCGCCACTCGACTGGAAGCTCAAGGCGAGCCCCGAGGACGCTGGCATCGAGGTCGAGGCCGAGATCGACAGCAACAAGGTCGGGCAGACCTGGCGCTGGCGGCTTCGCCACAACGGCAGCCTGAGCGCCAAGGGCCGGGCCACGACCGTCGCGCCGAGCGGTTCCTTCGAGGTACGCCGGACCGTGGTCAACGCCAAGGGCGACGACGTCCTGGTCTTCCGGGCGGAGAACGCGGGATCCGGCGAGGTGTGCCGCGGCAGGGTCGTCTTCTGACCTACCCGCCACCGCCCCCGGCTGGTGTCGTGCTC
>CADCUI010000059.1 GCA_902805845.1 uncultured Nocardioidaceae bacterium | reverse complement strand
GGGGCCCAGCTCGTCGAGGTGGAGCTCGTCAACGAGTCGGTCGAGGACGGCGCCACCCTGCACTGGCACGGCGTCGACGTGCCCAACGCCGAGGACGGGGTCGCCGGCGTCACCCAGGACGCGGTGGCCGTGGGCGAGCGGCACACCTACCGGTTCGTGGCCGAGGACCCGGGGACGTACTGGTACCACTCCCACCAGGTGTCCCACGAGCAGGTTCAGCGAGGCATCCTCGGCGCGCTCGTGGTTACCCCGCGCAGGTCCGGGGCGGGGGTGCACGACGTGGTGGCGGTGGCGCACACCTACGCCGGTGGGCGCACGCTGAACGGTCGGGAGGGCGAGGTGCCGGTGGAGGCCGAGCCGGGCTCGCGGGTGCGGGTCCGCATCGTCAACACCGACAACGGGGCCGTCTCCGCCTGGGCAGGCGCGCCGTACCGTCTGGTGGCGATCGACGCCCGCGACCTGCACGGCTCCACCACCGTCGCGGAGAGGTCGGTGGTCGTCGCCGCCGGCGGACGGGTCGACCTCGAGCTGCGGGTGCCCGCCGACGGGAGCGCGGTGCGCGTCCACGTCGGGGCCTCCACGTCGCTGGTCATCGGTCCGCCGGGCGCGACCGCCCCTGCGGTGCCCGACCCTGGAGTCGTGCTCGACCCGCTGACCTACGGCTCCCCGGCACCGATCGGCTTCGACCTCGAGGAGGCGGACCGCAGCTTCGACTACTCGATCGGCCGTCGTCCGGGCTTCGTGCAGGGCAGGCCGGGGATCTGGTGGACCATCAACGGCCGCATGTGGCCGGACGTGCCGATGTTCATGGTCGCCGAGGGTGACGTCGTCCGGATGCAGATCGACAACCACAGCGGCGAGGTGCACCCGATGCACCTCCACGGCCACCACGCCGTCGTGCTGTCACGCAACGGCAAGGCGGCCACCGGCAGCCCGTGGTGGGTCGACTCCCTCAACGTCGAGGACGGCGAGCGCTACGAGATCGCGTTCCTGGCGGACAACCCAGGGGTGTGGATGGACCACTGCCACAACCTGCAGCACGCCGCCGACGGGCTGATCGCCCACTTGATGTACGACGGCGTGACGACGCCGTACCGCGTGGGCAGCCACCGCAACCACCCGGAGTAGTGCCGCAGCAATGCCGAAAGGGCGCCCCGCCGGGAGACGGGACGCCCTTCGGAGGTGCTGCCGAGCGGTCAGTCGTCGCCGCGCAGGATCGCCAGGATCCGCAGCAGCTCGATGTAGATCCAGATGATCGTCACCGCCAGCCCGAAGGCGGCGCGCCAGGACTCCCGCTCCGGCAGCCCCGCCGCGATGCCGCGCTCGACGAAGTCGAAGTCGAGGATCAGCATGAGGACGCCGAGACCGAGTCCGATGAAGCTCGAGATGAGCCCCATGGTGCCGAAGCCGTTGAATCCGAAGCTGTTGCCGAAGATCGCGAGCACGAGGTCCAGGAGCGAGACCGCGACGAAGCCGAACATCGCCGCGACCACCCAGGTGCGGAACTTCTGTCCCACCTTGATGTCGAAGAACTTGTACGCCGCCAGGGTGCCGGCCACCGCGCCCACCGTGCCGATGACGGCACCGAACACCAGACCCGGGTATCCGTCGTTCGGGTTCCCGAAGACGCCCTCGATGACCTTGCTGAACGCGCCGACGAACAGCCCCTGGAGGGCGGCGTAGGCCAGCACCAGGCCGGGGCTGACCACCCGCTTGAAGGAGTTGACCATCGCCAGCGCGAAGCCGCCCAGGGCTCCGACCATCGCCAGCAGGTAGAGGCCGCTCGCGGTGTCCGGGTCCCTGACGTCACCGGTGAGGAACCAGGTGGCGGCTGCCACGAGGACGACGAGTCCCATGGTGATGCCGGTCTTCTGGACGACCGAGTCGATGGTCATCCGTCCCTGGTCGACCTCGGTCGTCCCGTAGGGGGTCTGTCCGGAGCCACCCCAGGCGTTGGGGTCGGCGTAGCCGGGAGGCGGGGTCGACGGCGCCCCGTAGGCCGGGTAGCTCATGCCGTTCCCCGTGTAGGTCTGGCCAGCACTCCCCCGGCCGTTGAAGCCCTCGGAGCGCCGGAAGACCGGGTTGCTGCTCTGCATCTGCTCACTTCCTCACGACTGGGGCGGCGCGACTGCACCGCCGCCTGTGGATGTGTCCATCCTAGAAGGCAGACCTGAAGCAGGCCTGAGAGCCGCTCCGGTGCCGTCACCTCCTGTCAACGCGTGACTAGGCCTCGATCTTCCGGGTGAGGTCGGCCGCTCCGATGAGGCCGGCGTCGTTGCCCAGAGCGGCCAGCGTGACCTCCGGCAGGGGACGACGGGACCCGCCGGTGACCTCCCGCGCGAGAGCCGCGCGCACCGGCTCCAGGAGCAGGTCACCCGCTTCGCTGACGCCGCCGCCCAGCACCACGAGCGTGGGGTCGAGCACCGCGACCAGGGAGGCCAGCCCCAGCCCCAGCCAGTTGGCGAGCTCGGCGAAGAGCGCCAGCGACTCCGGCTCCCCAGCACGCGCCAGCTCGGTCACCATGCTCCCGGTGACGGACGCAGGGTCACCACCGGCAGCCGCGAGCAGGTGGGGTGCCCGGCCCTCTCGCGCGGCCGTGCGGGCGTGGAAGGTCAAGGAGCTGCCCGAGGCGTACTCCTCCCAGCAGCCGCGCCGGCCGCACTGGCAGGGCCGCCCCTCCGGAACGATGCCGAGGTGGCCGATCTCCGCCGCGACGCCGTGTCCCCCTCGGTAGATCTCGCCGCCGAGGATGAGCCCACCTCCGATGCCGGTGCCGATGGCCACCATGAGCTGGTCGGGCACTCCTCTGCCGGCACCGAAGGAGTACTCCGCCCACGCGGCGGCGTTGCCGTCGTTCTCGATGGCGACCGGCAGGCCGAGCGCGTCCTGGAGCAGGTCGGCGATCGGCTCGTCGCCGAACTGCAGGTGCGGCGCGAACAGGACCCGGCGCCGGTCGGCGCTGACGAACCCGGCCGCCCCGATGCCCACCGCCACCACGTCGTGGCGGCTGCGGATCTCGGTGACGAGGTCCTGCACCACCTCTCGAAGTGCGACCGGATCGTTCTTCGGGGAGGGGCGTCGCACCTTCTCGACGATCGCCCCGTGCTCGTCCACGACGCCGGCGGCGATCTTGGTCCCGCCGACGTCCACACCCACCGCGTTGCTCATGGAGCCCAGCCTTCCAGTCTCGTCGCCCCCCTGCAGCACCGACCGTGCCCCCGGTGGGACTCGAACCCACACTGCGAGGTGTTTAAGACCTCTTCCTCTGCCGTTGGGATACGGGGGCCGCCCGGTGGACGAGACGAAACTACCGGCCGGTGTCGGCCAGCTCGCGGGCCCTGCCGAGGACTCCGTCGAGCATCGCCTCGGTGAGCGTCCCGGTGAAGGTGTTCTGCTGGCTCGGGTGGTAGCAGCCCAGCACCGCGAGCGGTCCCCCTTCTGCGAAGGCGGCGGGGCGCTCGACCACCGCCTCGCTCCCGTGCCGGAAGCGTGGCCGAGGGCGCGGGACGGCGTACCCGGCGTCGACGAGCGCCCGTAGTGCCACCTGCCAGCCGAAGGCGCCCAGGCACACCACCACCCGCAGGCTCGGCGACACGACCTCGAGCTCACGGCGCAGCCACGGGGCACAGGTGTCCCGCTCGGCCACTGTCGGCTGGTTGGCCGGCGGCGCGCAGCGCACCGCTGCCGCCATCCGGGTGTCGATGAGCGCCTGTCCGTCGCCTGCATGCTCGGAGCCTGGCTGTGCGGCCAGCCCCACCCGGTGGAGCGAGGCGAACAGCCAGTCGCCGGACCGGTCGCCGGTGAAGATCCGCCCGGTGCGGTTGCCGCCGTTGGCCGCGGGGGCCAGTCCCACCACGAGCACCCGTGGCTGCTCGGCCCCCCAGCCGGCGATCGGTCTCCCCCAGTAGGGCTGGTCGGCGAACGACGCGCGTTTGCGGAGGGCGACCTCCTCGCGCCACGCCACCAGCCGGTCGCAGGCGCGGCAGACGCTGCTGCGGGCCGACAGCTCGGACAACGACGCCGTGGCGGCGAGCATCTCGACGCCGTGGGCGGTGGTGGCGACCGGGGTGTCCGGGCTCGCGGGATCTCCCGGCCAGCCGGTGCCCGGCGGCACAGGCGAGGTGAACAGCTGGCCGGTGACCGGGTGCGGGAGCGGCCTCACACGCAGGACCAGGCGATGCCGTCGAGGATGTCGCTGACCGAGACGCGCACCTCGGCCGCGCTGGTGCGCGCCAGCACCGCGTCGAGGATCAGTGCGCCGGCGCCGATGACGTCGGCCCGCCCGGGATGCATGTACGGCAGCTCGCGCCGCTCGGCCACCGTCATCGCGAGCAGCCGGCTGGCTGCCTGGGAGACGCCGGCCACCGGGACGACCGCCCCGTCGAGGCGGGCCCGGTCGAGCCCCGGCAGGTCGAGCACCGCGGCGGCCAGAGTGAGTCCGGTGCCTGAGACGGCCACGACGGTGCGGGCGTGCCCGAGGTCGACCCCTTCGGCGGGCAGGGTGTCGAGGGCTGCGGCGATCGTGGCTCGTGCCGCGTCGATCTCGCTGCTCGCCGGCGGATCGGAGTGCAGGTGGCGCTCGGTCAGGCGCACCGAGCCGATGTCGCGCGACTGCCCGGACTCGACGACGCCGCCCGTCCGGTCCGCAGCCGCCGACGACGCAGCCGAAGACGCAGCCGACGACGACGACGCGACCCGACCCAGGACGAGCTCGGTCGAGCCACCACCGATGTCGACCACCAGGACCGGCGAGGGCACCGCTGGCAGCTGCCGGGTCGCGCCCGCGAAGGAGAGCCGCGCCTCGTCGGCCCCCGACACGACCTCCGGCCGGACCCCCAACCTCTCCTCCACACCGTCGGCGAACACGGCGGCGTTGGAGGCGTCCCGGCTCGCGGAGGTCGCACAGAAGCGCACGACGTCCACGTCGTGGCGGGAGATGAGAGCCGCGTACTCCTCGACCGCGGCGAAGACCCGCGCGAGCGCCACGTCCGCCAGCCGGCCGGTCCGGTCGACGCCCTGACCGAGCCGCACCATGCGGGACTCCCGGACCAGCTCGGCGGCCTCGCCCCCCTCGGGGTCGAGGTCCGCGACCAGGAGCTTGATCGTGTTGGTGCCGCAGTCGACGGCTGCGACGCGCGTCATGAGTCCGCGGGCGGTGGTGAGGGTGTCACGCACGGACCTTCCTCCCAGTAGCCCGCGATCCGGTCGACCACCTCGTCGCCCAGGGGGTTCACGCCGTTGCCCTGTGCGAGGGCCTGGCCGGCCAGCACGTGGAGGCACTTGACCCGATCGGGCATGCCGCCCGCAGAGGTTCCGTCGATCTCCTCGACGTGTCCCAGCCGCTCCCGCGCCCGCAGGTACCGCGCGTGCGCCGCGGCGTAGGACTGCGCGAGGACGGGGTCCGCGGCGAGCCGCTGCGTCATCTCGGCCATCAGCCCCGACCCCTCGAGGGTGCCGATCCGGGAGGCGGCCCGGGGGCAGGTGAGGTAGAACGTGGTCGGGAACGGCGTGCCGTCGGGAAGTCGCGGCTCGGTGACGACGACGTCGGGCAGGCCGCACGGACAACGGTGGCCCACGGCATGCACCGCCCGCGCCGGCCGGCCGAGCTGCGCGGTGACAGCGGCCTGGTCACCGGGATCGATCACGGTTCCTGCTTCGGCTGCGGCGGGGCCGTGATCCTGTCTGCGGGTGTGGAGGTCCTCGGGGGTTGTCCGGCGACGTCGATGCTCGTCAGCGTGGTCTCCCACCACTCCGGGCTCGAGTCGCCGTTGCTGGCGGGGTCGGTGAGCGAGTCCTCGTGATCCAGCGGCCGCCCGTCGGCGTCGAGCACCCGGTAGCCGATCTCGCCGGGGAAGCCGAAGGCGAAGCGGGCCCGGGCCTGCGCGACGACGTACGCCGGGTCCTCCCACCGCGACTGCTCCCGCTCGAGCGCCTCGATCTCGCTCTTCGACTCCGCGATGCTCGTCTCGAGCTGCTCGATGTGGTGGCGCTGGTCGA
>CADCUI010000058.1 GCA_902805845.1 uncultured Nocardioidaceae bacterium | reverse complement strand
GCCGCGACCCACCCCCGCCGCCAGGCCGGCCGCCCGGCCGCGCCGCACGAAGGGCGAGGGCCAGTGGGCCCTGGGCTACCGGGAGCCGCTGAACGCCAACGAGCAGTCCAAGAAGGACGACCACCCGCTCAACGTCCGGGCGCGGATCGAGAACATCTACGCCCACCGCGGTTTCGCCTCCATCGACCCGGGGGACCTGCGGGGTCGGTTCCGGTGGCACGGGCTCTACACCCAGCGCAAGCCGGGAATCGACGGTGGCAAGACCGCCACCCTGGACCCCTCCGAGCTCGACGACGAGTACTTCATGCTGCGGGTCCGCATCGACGGTGGCGCCCTGACCACCGAGCAGCTGCGGGTCATCGGCCAGATCTCGGTCGAGTTCGCCCGCGGAACCGCTGACGTCACCGACCGGCAGAACGTGCAGCTGCACTGGATCCGGGTCGAGGACGTGCCGGAGATCTGGCGTCGGCTGGAGGCGGTGGGGCTCAGCACCACCGAGGCCTGCGGCGACTGCCCCCGCGTCATCCTCGGCTCACCGGTGGCCGGTATCGCCGCCGACGAGATCATCGACCCGACCCCGGCCATCCGGGAGATCGCCGACCGCTACATCGGCGACCCGCAGTACGCCAACCTGCCCCGCAAGTTCAAGACCGCGATCACCGGTGTCCCCAGCCAGGACGTGGTGCCGGAGATCAACGATGTGGCCTTCGTCGGCGTGGTGCACCCCGAGCACGGACCCGGCTTCGACGTCTGGGTCGGCGGCGGCCTGTCCACCAACCCGATGTTCGCGCAGCGGCTGGGCGCCTGGGTCCCCAGCGAGGAGGTCGCGGAGGTCTGGGCCGGTGTGGTCGGGCTCTTCCGCGACTACGGCTACCGCCGGCTCCGCACCCGGGCCCGGATCAAGTTCCTGGTCGCCGACTGGGGCGTGGCCAAGTTCCGGGAGGTGCTGGAGAACGAGTACCTCAAGCGCAGCTTGATCGACGGCCCGGCCCCCGCCGTGCCCACCACGACCGGTGACCACGTCGGGGTCAACCTGCAGAAGGACGGCCGCTTCTTCGTCGGCCTGGCCACGGTCGCCGGTCGCACCAACGGCGCCAACCTGGTTGCGCTGGCCGACCTGGCCGAGGCCCACGGCTCCTTCCGGATCCGGGCCACCCCGATGCAGAAGCTGCTGGTGCTGGACGTCGAGCAGGACCGGGTCGACTCCCTGGTCGCGGCGGCCGAGCTGATCGGGCTGTCGGCCCGGCCGGACGGCTGGCGCCGCTCCGTGATGGCCTGCACCGGCATCGAGTTCTGCAAGCTCGCCATCGTCGAGACCAAGGCCAGAGCCGCGGCCCTGGTCGAGGAGCTGGAGAGCCGGCTGGGCGCCATCGAGTCACCGGTGACCGTGCACCTGAACGGCTGCCCGAACTCGTGCGCACGGATCCAGACCGCCGACATCGGGCTCAAGGGCCAGCTGGTGCCCGGTCCGAACGGCGAGCAGGTCGAGGGCTTCCAGGTGCACCTGGGCGGCGGGCTCGGCCTCGACGCCGGCTTCGGTCGCAAGCTGCGCGGTCACAAGGTGACCGCCGACGAGCTGCCGGACTACGTCGAGCGGCTGGCCCGTAACTTCGTCGCCGAGCGGACCGAGGGCGAGCGCTTCGCGCAGTGGGCGGCCCGAGCCGACGAGGCCGTGCTGGTATGACCAGCCCCGGTTCTCCCTCGGGCTCCTCCAGCAGCAGGCAGGCCGTCATGTTCTGCCCGTACTGCGCCGAGGAGACCCTCTTCCCCCGCGAGCAGGGCGGCTGGGAATGCCGCAGCTGCCTCCGGGCGTTCTCCGTGACGTTCCACGGCCTGCTCTCGGGCCGGCGCGGCGACTCGGAGGCGACATGAGCACCACCCTGGACCTGGCTGACCTGGCCCTGGAGGCGAACCGCGAGCTCGAGCACGCGAGCGCGCTCGAGGTGATGGGTTGGGCAGCGGAGACCTTCGGCTCCGGGCTGGTCGTCACCTCCTCGATGGCCGACACGGTGATGGTCCACCTGGCCGAGCAGGTCGCTCCGGGCATCGACGTGGTGTTCCTGGACACCGGCTACCACTTCGCCGAGACCATCGGCACGCGCGACGCCGTGGCAGCCACACTGCCGCTGACAGTGGTCAACGTGCGCCCCGAGCTCAGCGTGGCCGAGCAGGACGAGCGCTACGGCCCCGACCTGTTCGCCCGCGACCCCGACCTGTGCTGCGCGCTGCGCAAGGTGGGACCGCTGCGCGACGCGCTGACCGGCTACGACGCCTGGGCGACCGGCTTGCGGCGAGCCGAGACGCGCGACCGGGTGATCGCACCCGTCGTCGGGTGGGACGCCGACAAGCAGCGCGTCAAGGTGTCGCCGCTGGCGAGATGGAGCGCCGAGGACGTCGACCGCTACATCGCGGAGAACAACGTCCTGGTCAACCCTCTGCAGTCCGATGGCTACCCCTCGATCGGCTGCTGGCCGTGCACCCGCCGCGTGTCGCCGGGTGAGGACCCCCGGAGCGGTCGTTGGGCCGGCACCGGCAAGACCGAGTGCGGGATCCACAGATGAGCGCCCCCGCCCTGGTCGCCCTCGCTCACGGCAGCCGCGATCCCCGCTCGGCCGCGACCATCACCGCACTCACCGACCGGGTACGCGCGCTGCGCCCCGACCTGCGCATCGAGCCCGCGTTCCTCGAGCTGTCCGATCCGGCCGTCCCAGCGGTGATTGACGGGCTGGTGGCCGACGGGCATGACGAGGTCGTGGTCGTGCCGTTGCTGCTCTCCCGCGCCTACCACGCCAAGGTGGACGTGCCCTCCGTGGTGGCAGCCATGCAGAACCGGCATCCGCTCATGCGCATCGGAGCGGCTCCGCACCTCGGCACCGAGCCGTCGTTCCTCGACGTCCTCGACCAGCGGCTGCGTGCGGCCCTGTCCACCGCGCGCGTACGGGAGCTCGACGCCCTGGTGCTGGCCGGTGCGGGGACGAGCGACCCGGTGGCCAACGCCGGCGTCGCCCGGATCGCACGTGCGTGGGGGGCCAGGCACCGGCTGCCGGCTGCAGCCGCCTTCGCGTCCGCCTCCCCGCCGTCGACCGGCGAGGCCGTCCGGCAGTTCCGGGCCGATGGCCGCCGGCACATCGCGGTCGGCTCCTTCTTCCTGGCGCCCGGCTTCCTGCCCGATCGGGCGGCGGAGCTGGCGCTGGAGGCCGGTGCAGTCGCGGTCTCCGAGCCACTCGGCGTGGACGACGAGATCGCCCGCACCGTGCTGTCGCGCTACGCCGTGGGTGCCGTCGAGCTGGTGCCGCTGCCTGCCTGAGGCGGCGGTGCCCCGGCTGCTTCCGGCCGCTCAGCGGAGCCTGCGTACGTCGAGGCAGTCCTCGACGGCGTTGCCGGTTCCATCGGCCCTGACGCTGTAAGCGCGGGCCTCGTCGCGCTCGGTCAGAGCCTCAACCATCTCGGTGCTTCGGTACAGCAGCCCGGCACCGTCGTCGGTGGCGAATCCTGCCGGCAGCGTGCCATCGGCGATGAGCGACTGGAAGACCGGGCGGCGACCGGGCTCGCTGTCGTAGTGGACACCGTTCGACCACGGCAGCAGGGCCAGCCCGTCGGTCACCGGGCGAAGGTCTGGTCCGAACGAGTCAGTGGTGCCCCCGACGTGCCAGCAGATGGAACCCGCCGAGATCCCGGTGAGCACCACACCCGACTGCCAGGCATCCCGGAACACGCCATCGAGGCCGTGCAGCCGCCACATCGCGAGCAGTCCCACCACACTGCCGCCTCCGACCCACACCACGTCCTGGCTGAGCACGTGCTCACGCAGGTCCGCGACATTCGGCATCGGGAACAGGGCTATGTGGCTGCCGACCCAGCCTTGGCGCCAGGCGTTGTCGTAGAACGTGGCGATGGCCCGGTGACTGTCGGCGCTGGCCGTACCCAGGAAGCAGACCCGCGGCGCGCGACCACTCACTCCGGCCAGCTCGACGGCGTACCGAGTCAGCGGGCCTACCTCCCAGTCCAACCGTGGCGAGTCGACGAGGCCGCCGGACGTCGCCAGGATCGTGGGGAGCTCTGCAGGCATCCGAGGACGCTAGCGCGAGCTGATCCCGTGCGCGTGCTGATGACACGCTCAGCGCTGACGAGGGTGTGACACAACGATCACCCGGTGCCAGCCTCCCGGGTCAGCGCCACCAGCCGGGAGATGGCCCGCGCGTACTTCTTGCGGTACCCGCCCGCTAGCAGCTCGGGGGCGAAGAGCTGGTCGAGCGGCACCCCGCTGGTGGCGACAGGCACGGACCGGTCGTAGAGCCGGTCGGCGAGCACGACGAGCCGCAGTCCGACAGCCTGGTCAGAGAGCGTGTCCACCCGCGACCAGCACACCGCGTCCACGCCGTCGAGCAAGGCGCCGTACCGGGACGGGTGCAGCGCGGCGAGGTGACTGCAGAGGGCTGAGAAGTCATCGAGGGCAACAGCGGGGCTCTGGGCCGCCAGTGCCCGCAAGGTCGCGTCATCGACCGGCGGAGGCGCCTCCGGCAGGCCGCGATGCCGGTAGTCCTCTCCTTCCACCCGCAGCACCTCGAAGCGGTCGGAGAGGCCCTGGATCTCCCGCAGGAAGTCCTGGGCGGCGAACCGGCCCTGGCCGAGCCGACCCGGCAGTGTGTTGGACGTGGCCGCGAGGCGCACGCCGGCGTCAGCGAGGCGGCCGAGCAACGTCGAGACCAGAACCGTGTCTCCGGGGTCGTCGAGCTCGAACTCGTCGACACACACCAGCCGATACGCGGAGAGCCGGTCGACGGTCTCCGCGAAGCCGAGCGCCCCCACCAGAGAGGTGACCTCGACGAAGGTGGCGAAGAGGGCGGGTGCGCCAGCGGTGTGCACCTGCCGCCATGCGGAGGCCAGCAGGTGGGTCTTGCCGACTCCGTAGCCCCCGTCGAGGTAGATGCCAGAAGGTCCGAGCGGGCTGCGCCGCCGAAACCATCCGCGGCCGGATCCGGTGGTCACCTCCGACGCGAAGGCGGAGAGGCGCTCCACCGCCGCCGCCTGTGACGGCTCCGCGGGATCCGGCCGGTACGTGCAGAAGGCCGCGTCCGCGAACCGCGCCGGGGGTGCCAGCTCAGCCAGCAGCCGGTCGGGCGCGACGGTCGGCCAGCGGTCGACCAGCGCGAGAGCCACCGCGACAGGCTAGGACCCGCACGACAGCGGCCCGACGCTGGCAGGATCGGCGCCACCCGCAAAGGAGCCCGCCGTGACACTGCCTGTCCAGCCACCGGTCGAGCCGATGCTTGCCAAGTCCGTCGCCACCTTGCCGCAGGCAGACGCCACGGCCGCCGGCTACGCGTACGAGCCGAAGTGGGACGGGTTCCGGTGCCTGATCTTCCGCGACGGCGACGACGTGGAGCTCGGCTCCCGCAACACCAAGCCGCTGACGCGGTACTTCCCGGAGGTCGTCGACGCCGCCCGCGAGCTGCTGCCGTCCCGGTGCGTGCTCGACGGTGAGCTCATCGTGGTGCAGGGGGACCGGCTCGAGTTCGAGCGGCTGCTCGAGCGCATCCATCCGGCCGACTCCCGCGTACGCATGCTCGCCGAGACGACACCAGCGGCCTTCGTGGCCTTCGACCTGCTGGCGCTCGGGGACGACTCGTACCTCGACAGGTCCTTCGACGAACGCCGGGCCGCGCTGGAGCAGGCCGTGAGCGGTGCGGAGCCGATGCACCTCACCCCGCTCACCACCGACCTCGCGGTCGCCCGGGAGTGGTTCGACCAGTTCGAGGGCGCCGGGCTGGACGGCGTCATCGCCAAGGACCGTGCCGCCTCCTACTCCCCCGGCGCGCGCACGATGCTCAAGGTCAAGCACACCCGGACAGCCGACGTCGTGGTTGCGGGCTACCGGCTGCACAAGACCTCCACGGCTGAGGAGCCGAAGCTGGGCTCGCTCCTGCTGGGCCTGTACGACGCCGACGGCCACCTGCAGCACGTGGGCGTCAGCGCGGCGTTCAGCGCCGCACGTCGGGCTGCGCTGGTGGCCGAGCTGCAC
>CADCUI010000057.1 GCA_902805845.1 uncultured Nocardioidaceae bacterium | reverse complement strand
CACGCCGACGTTGACGTCCTCGAGGATGGTGACGTCCCCGACGTTGACGTTGACGAGCCCGTCCTGGTCGACCTGGGCGTGCGCCGGGGCTCCGAGCGTTCCGATCATGAGCATGGTGGACGCCGCGACCACGCCGCTGGCACGAAGGATGTTCATAGCTGTTCCTCTCGTCACACAAGCGCCCGGTTGGCGCTTGCATGCCTCTATGAGTCACGAGCGGCAGCTGTATGACGCAAAGCCGGCGACCCGCATGGGCGTCGCCGCCGCGGCGTGTGGGTGCAGATGCCAGATCGGGACCCTGAGTCCCGCGTCATCAAGCGGGTCCCGCGGGCTCATACATTCGAGGGAGGGGTACGGCTGCCGGCGCCTGGGCCGGTCGTCGTGAGGTGAGACCTTGAGGCCTACCGAGCCCACCGCTCGATGACTCGCCGGGCAAGCTCGGCGAATTGTCAGCTCGCGTCGCGGTACAGGCGCTCGGTCAGTGACGCCGCGTGACCGGAGGAGTGAGGGTTGTCGGTGATCTCGCGGAGCTCGCCCTCGGTCTCACCGCGGAACATGTAGTTCGACAGCTCGACTCTTACCCATGCGGGCCGGTCGATGCAGTTGCGTGGGATCGCGACCCTTACTCGGTCGGTGTCGTAGCCGATGGTGTGCCTGAGCCCTTCACACTTGACTCGACCGAACTGTTCATCCACCAGCACGTGCCGACCCTTCCAACGTCGGGGCCCGGCGGAGAGGAACAAGGCTCCGTAGTCACCGCGGCTCACGATCGTGGCGATGTAGCTCTGCGGCTCGAGGCGACGAAGGTTGGTGAACCTCATCCTGACCACGACGCGGTATCGGCCGTGGCGGACGACTGCGCGTTCGACATCGGCCGTCGGCTCGTCGCCTTCCTGCGTCAATTCCGCGTTCTCCCCCTCTGCGATGGACCAGACGTCGCCGGTCGCATCCCCCAAGACAACACGTGCGGTGAGGTTCTCCGCTCCAGCAGGAGCTACGACCCCCGTCAACGGCGAAAGCGCGGACACGGACAACGTCGCCACTGCGGAGCGCAGCAGGATCGATCGACGTGACATCGGTTCTCCTCGCGGGTATGGGCCCGCCTGTGCGTCGAAGGCAGCACTCCGAGCGGACGACCTTGTGCCACCATCGTTGACCCCTTGTGACGCCCGCGCCATGAGTAGTCATGCTCAAGTCGAATGCGCCGACCGGCGGCACCTACCGCTTCAGCGGAGCTGCCCGCCCGGAATCGTCGTCCTCGACGAGCCGGTGATCCCACTGCGCCGGCACCGCCGGGGTGTGCCGGATCGACCAGCAGGACGACCACGCCTTCATCCGCAGCCGCCTCTGAGGCTTGCTCCGGCCGGCGGGTAGCAATCCTCCGCGGTGTCACGTGAAGTGGCACCGCGGAGGGTTGCGACTGAGCGGTGTCTCGGGCTGCCGCTTGACCATCCGGTCGGCAGGCGGGACCAACCTGTTGAGCGGAATCGCGGTAAAGACTGCGGTCAGCCGAGTGCAGCCACGGCCGACAAGGCTCCGCGCGCGTCGACCAGCCGCAGCACCCGCGCCACCGCGCCGCTGTCTCCGGTGAGCTCGAGAGAGACGCGCCGGCGTACTGCCTGATGAGCAGTCCCGATCAGGACACCGAGAGCGGCGCAGTCCAAGAACTCGACCGCGCTGAGATCGACGATCAGCCGGCCACCGGTGCTGGTGCGTGCGAGTGCCGCGTCGAACCCGTCCTCGAGCACGGGCACCCGGGCAAGGTCCAGCTCGCCACTGAGCTGAAGACGTACCTCCGTGCGTGCATCGATCATCCGGTCCGCCGCACGCCCTGCGCCGTCAGTCGCCTCCACCGCCACTGTTGTGGGGGCAGGGCAACGGGAGCGACCTGGTAGGTCACTCCGGTGGTTCGGCCCGCGAGATGCCGACACGTCTCCCCCTCAGGAAGCAAGGATGCTCAGACATCGTGCCCGCCCGCGGCGGCGAGATGCGAAGCGCAAACTTATGCACTTCCGGCATGGCTTCCCGCGAGTCGGCGGTGCCCACCACTCCTGGGGCGGCAGGGTGTGACTCGTTGGGTACTGCTGTCGACGCCTGAGGACGGTGCTCGTGGAGGCCATCGACCCGAAGTACGGCACCGCCGTGCTGCTCCTGATCGCGGCCGGAGCGGTGGCTCTGCTGCTGCTGCTCATCATCGTGGTGAAGCTGCACGCCTTCATCTCGTTGGTGCTCGTGAGCGTGGTCACCGCGCTGGCAGTCGGGTTCCCGCTCGGGGATGTGCCTGACGTGCTGCTTTTCGGTTTTGCCGACACCCTCGGGTCTGTCGCGCTGCTCGTGGCGTTCGGGGTGATGCTCGGTCGGTTGCTGGAGGTGACCGGTGGTGCGCAGGTCCTCGCCGACACGCTGATCGGCAGGTTCGGGGAGAAGCGTGCGCCGTTCGCCCTCGGGGTCGCGGCGCTGTTCTTCGGGTTCCCGATCTTCTTCGACGCCGGGCTCGTGGTGTTCCTGCCCATCATCTTGACCGTGGCACGCCGCTTCGGCGGGTCGCTGCTCCTCTACGCGCTGCCGGCAGCGGGTGCCTTTGCGGCCATGCACGCGATCGTCCCGCCGCACCCGGGGCCGGTCGCCGCGGCGTCGATCCTGGAGGGCAGCGTGGGCCTCACGCTGCTCGTCGGTGTCCCCGTCGCGGTCGTGTCCTGGTACGTCGGCGTCATGCTGGTCTCGCGCTTCCTCGCTCGCCGGTTCCACGTGTCGTTGCCGGACGTCGTCTTCGGGGAGGTCAACGACGGCAGCGAGGGGGCCGACGAGGCCGGCGACGGCGTGGCCACGCTCCGCCGGAACCCTCCCTCGTTCCTCACGGTGCTGGGGCTGCTGCTGATCCCGTTCGTGCTCATCTCCTTCGACACCGTCCTGGCGACCCTGGTGTCCGCGGGGACGCTGGAGGACGGCCAGGGCTGGGTCGAGTTCCTCGCGCTCCTCGGCTTCACGCCGGTCGCCCTGCTGATCACCGTGCTGGTGGCCATCCTGGTGCTGGGCCGGCCGAACGCGTCGATGTCGCGGGTCACCGGTCTCCTGGACAGTTCGCTCGGCCCGATCTGCTCGATCATCCTCATCACCGGCGCGGGCGGGATGTTCGGCGGTGTGCTCGAGCTCAGCGGCATCGGCGCCGCGCTCAGTGACAGCCTCTCGGGTCTCGGGATGTCACTGGTCGTGCAGGCGTTCCTCATCGCCACGCTGCTCAGGGTCGCGCAGGGCTCGGCGACGGTCGCGCTCACCACCGCGTCGGGACTGATCGCTCCGGCGGTGAAGGCCGCTGGGCTCGCGGACCTCCAGATCGTGCTCCTCGTGATCGCCATCGCTGCCGGAGCAACCGTGCTCTCGCACGTCAACGACTCCGGGTTCTGGCTCGTGAACCGGTTCTTCGACCTCGACGTGAAGACCACCCTGATGACGTGGACCGTCGTGGAGACCACCTTGGGGCTGTCCGCGTTCGCGCTGGCGGCCGCGCTCTGGGTGGTGGTCTGAGGGAGGGCCGAAAGGGGCGCCGAGCGCGCGCCTCGCTCAGGCCTTCTGCCTGGTCGCCTTCTTGCGCGGCGCGGGACGGACGACGAGGACGGGGCACGGCGCGTACTGCTGGACCCGTTGAGCCGTGCTGCCGAGCAGCACGGTCTCGCTGATGCCGCGGCTGCCGCTGGCCACCACGACCAGGCCGGCGTCGAGCGAGGTCGCCGCCTTGATGATCTCGTTGGCGGGCGAGCCGCTACGCACGCGCTTGTTGATCTTGGGACCCCAGCCGGCAAGCGCTTCGGCCACGACCTGCACGGCGTGATCCGCGGCCTCGCGGAACGACCCGAACTGCGGCTCGCCGGACCTGGTCCGGACCTCCGCGAGGTCGTCGGCGAACCCGACCGCGGCCAGGGGCCGGACCACCGCGATCACCGACACCTCGGTGACCAGTGTGGGGTCGGCGAACGTCTTGAGGTACTTCGCTGCCGCCAGTGACTGCTTGGAGCCGTCGGTCGCCATGATCACGTGCATGTCAGTCCTCCGTCACGGTGTCGCCGCGTCCGGTGCTCGCGGGCCGGTCCCGCTTGCCGAACGCGTACTCGATAAGGAACAGCACCAGCCCGACACCGACCAGGCCCGCACACCACCACAGTGACGACGGGTCGTCGTCGACGACGTACCACAGCAGGACCAGGTTCCCCAACAACCCGACGATCAGCAACCACGTCGGTGCGGTGAAGGTGTCATCGTCCTCGTCGGAACCGCGGAGCTTGAAGGTCGACACGATGACAAGTGCGTAGATCGCGAGCAGGAAGATGACCGTCACCGCTGCCAGCCGCTCCACCACGTCCACGCCGACGCCGGCCTCGTTCAACAGCCAGCCGATCACCAGCAGGCCACAGACAACGAGCGCCGAGAAGATCAGGGCGACCCACGGGCTGCGACGGCTCGAGTGCACCTTGCCGAAGCCGCTGGGGACGACGTCCTCCTTGGCCATCCCGTAGAGGATCCGCGACTGTGTCACGACCGACACCAGCGTGGTGTTGGTGATGGCCACCATCGCGATGCAGGCGAACAGGTAGGTCATGAAGGTCAGCGAGATCGGCAGGATGTCGGCCTTGACGACCTCGAGAAGGGCGGCGTCGGAGCCCTGCAGCGTGCTGATCGGCACCGTGAGCGCCGCCGCCATCGAGACCAGCACGTAGATGACACCGGCGGCGATCATGCCGCCGACGAGGGCGCGCGGGAAGCTCTTCGCCGGCTCGATGGTCTCCTCCGCCACGTTCACGGCGTTCTCGAAGCCGGTCATGGCGAAGAACGCCAACGCGACGCCGGCGATGATGGCCAGCACCGGGTTGGTCGCGGCCTCGAAGTCGGTGAGCGTGCCGAAGTCGGCGTTGCCCTCGGCGACGTACCAGATCCCGATGACCATCACGATGAGAAGGCCGAGGACCTCGATGAAGGTCATCACCATGTTCACCACGACCGACTCGGTGATGCCCACGTAGTTCACGACGGCGAGCAGCACGACGAAGACCAGCGACACGAGCAGCAGCGGCGGCAGGTCCCAGACCTGGTTGAAGTACGCCGCGAAGCCGGTGGCGAGCGAGCCGGCGGCGGCGAAGACGGCCGCGAGCATGCACACCGTCACCAGGAAGGTGAGCGTCCTGTTGCCGAAGGCCTTGTTGACGTAGAGCGCGGCACCGGCCGCGCGTGGGTACTTGGTGGCGAGCTCGGCGTACGCGAGACCGGTGATGGTCGCGACCGTCACGCCGACGGCGAAGGCCAGCCAGAAGGCGCCGCCCACGGCGCCGGCGACCAGCCCGATGAGCACGTAGATGCCGGAGCCGAGCACGTCGCCCAGCACGTAGAAGAACAGCAGTCGCCCGGTGATGGACCGCTTCAGCTCTCCGCGATCCCCGCGGCGGTCGAGATCTGCTGCTACGTCAGTCATGGATCCGCCTTCGCTGCTGAAGGGACAGCGGTTCACTACCCCTTCCGCCCGTCTTGAAACCGCGAGCCCAGGCGGGTGCTCGAGGCGCGGTTGCGACGATGTGCCGGTGATCTCGACCTCGATGTCCGGCAAGGTGGCCGACGGCTTCGAGCCGGTCGCCTCGGCCTTCCAGCAGGTTCTCGACCAGCAGCCCGGGACCGGGGCGTCGCTCGCCGTGTGGCGGGACGGCCGGTGGGTGGTCGATCTCTGGGGCGGTTGGGCCGATCCGGCGCACAGCCGTCCGTGGACCGCTGACACGCTGGTGATGCCCTACTCGGTCACCAAGCCCTTCGTCGCCCTCTGCGTGCTCCTGCTCGCCGACCGAGGCGCCGTGGACCTCGACGTGTCCATCCAGGTGTACTGGCCCGAGCTCCGCGCCCGCACGACGCTTCGGCAGGTGCTGGCGCACCGCGCCGGGCTCGTGACGCTGACCGAGCCGGCACCGGAGGAGGTCTTCTACGACTGGGACCGGCTGTGCGCGCTGCTCGCCGAGCAGGAGCCGCTGTGGGAGCCCGGAACGGCGCAGGGCGAGTCGGCGCTGTTCTACGGGCACCTGCTCGGAGAGGTGCTGCGACGTGTCGACGGCCGCACCCTCGGGCAGTTCCTCCGCCAGGAGATCTGTGGACCGCTCGGCCTCGACTTCCACATCGGGCTGCGGGACGGCGAGCTCCCCCGGGTCGCCGACCTGACCGGCTTCGGCGAGGAGCTGCGCCGTTCCGCGGCCGGTGCCCCGGCGCTGTACGCCGCCGCGATCGGCAACCCGCCGGGCGCCCGCGACCCGGCCGTCGTCAACGGCCGTCGGTGGCGGACCGCGGAGATCCCCGCGGTCAACGGGCACGGCACGGCGCGGGCGGTGGCCGGGCTGTACGTCGCCCTCGAGCGGGGCGGCGTCCTGAGCGCGTCGATGCGGGCACAGCTGACCGCCGTCGGACCCGTCGAGCCCGAGCTGGTCATCGGTGTGGAGCGGGCCTGGGGGCTCGGCGTCGTCGTGGAGCCCGATGGCTACGGCATGGGCGGCGTAGGAGGCAGCTTCGGCTGGTGGAGCGAGGACGGGCAGTACGCGATCGCGTTCCTGACCGGGCACATCGGCGGCCATGACCGTGGGGAGCGGGTGGAGAACGCCGTCCGGACGGCGCTCGGCCTTCCGCCCCTGCAGTGACGGTCGTCCAGCGCGCCCTCGTGACGTCCAGGTCGCCGGCTCAGCCCGACCAAGCCGCCAGCCGCTCCAGGGCCAGCTCGATCTCGCTCTGCTGGCCGGCGAAGGAGAACCTGACGAAGCGGTCACCCTCCGCGGTGTCGAAATCGATGCCCGGAGCGACGGCCACCCCGGTCTCGGCCAGGAGCCGGCGCGCCCAGGTCATGGAGTCCGAGGTGAGGTGACCGATGTCGGCGTAGACGTAGAACGCCCCGTCGGCCGGCGCGAGCCGGGCCACGCCGAGCTGCCGCAGGCCGTCGAGGAGCACGACGCGGTTGCCGGCGTACCTGGTGACGTGCGCGTCGCACTCGGCGTACGACTCCTCGGTCAGGGCGGCGACCGCCGCGTGCTGCGACAGCACCGGCGGGCAGATCGTGAAGTTGCCGGTGAGCACGTCGACCGCCCGCCGCAGCCGCTCCGGGACGAGCATCCAGCCGACCCGCCACCCCGTCATCGAGAAGTACTTCGAGAAGGAGTGGAACGCCACCGCCTCCCGCGACCACTGCCAGGCCGAGGCCGCCGGCTGCCCCGCGTCGTAGGCGATGCCGTGGTAGATCTCGTCGCTGACCAGCCGCACCCCCCGGCCCTCGCACCAGGCGGCCAGGTCTCCCAGCTCCGACGGAGCGAGCATGGTGCCGGTCGGGTTGGCCGGACTCGCGACCACCAGCCCCTGCACCGGGCGATCGAGCGCCTCGAGCATCGCGACCGTGGGCTGGAAGCGGGTCTCCGGGCCGGTGGGCAGCACGACGACCTCGCAACCGAGCGCGGCCAGCACGTTGCGGTAGCAGGGGTAGCCGGGCCGCGTGACGGCCACCCGGTCGCCGGCCTCGAACGCCGCCAGGAACGCCAGCAGGAAGCCCCCCGAGGACCCCGTCGTCACGACGACCTCGTCGGCGGAGACGTCGAGGCCGTGCGTGCGGCGGTGGTGCTCGCAGATCGCCGCGCGCAGCTCGGGGATGCCGGTGGCGACGGTGTAGCCCAGGAGCTGCTCCCCGAGGGCCCGCCGCGCCGCTGCCAGCACCGGGCGCGGTGCCGGGGTCGACGGCTGTCCGGCCACCAGGTTGACCAGGTCTCCGTGCGTCCGCTGGCGCTCACTGGCGAGCGCGAGCAGGTCCATGACGTGGAACGGCGGTACGGCGGCGCGGCCGGCGACGGCCATCCGCGTGGTGGGCTCCATGGGGTCACCCTAGGAAGCGGCTCCCTACAATGAGCTCTCAGCGGCACCATCGCTGGCCGGACCCTGCCTTGACTGAGCCCGACCGACGCATGACCGTGAGGAGCCGTGAACTTCGACCTCGAGCAGTTCGACGCCGTGCTGCTGCTCGCGTCCGCCGTCGTCCTGGTCTCCATCCTGGCCGTGCGGATGTCGGTCCGGGCCGGCCTTCCGAGCCTCCTGGTCTACCTGCTGCTCGGCGTGCTCCTCGGCGAGTCCGGTGCCGGGATCGGCTTCGAGAACGCGGACCTCGCGCACGCGCTCGGGTTCGGGGCGCTCGTGGTCATCCTCTCGGAGGGTGGTCTCACCACGAACTGGAAGGAGATCCGGCCCGCCATGCGCACCGGCGGGCTGCTGGCCACGCTGGGGGTCGCGGTCGGGGTGAGCCTGATGGCGGTGCTCGCCCACGTCGTGCTCGGGTTCGACTGGCAGACCGCCGTCATCATCGCCGCGGTCACCGCCCCCACCGACGCGGCCGCGGTCTTCTCGGTGCTCCGGCGACTGCCGCTGCCACGCCGGCTGACCGGGGCGCTGGAGGCCGAGTCAGGGCTCAACGACGCGCCGACGGTGCTGCTGGTGACGCTGGCCAGCCAGGGCGACCTGCTCGACAGCGGCGTGCCGGAGCTGGCGGCGAGGATCGTGATGGAGCTCGGCGGCGGCGTGCTGGTCGGAGCGGTGGGCGGCTTCGGCGGCGCCTGGCTGCTGCGCCGCGCCGCCCTGCCGTCGTCGGGGCTCTACCCCCTGGCGGTCCTCAGCCTCTGCGTGCTGTCCTACGCCGGGGCAGCCGCACTTCACACCTCCGGCTTCGCCGCGGTCTACACCGCGGCACTGATCCTCGGCAACAGCGAGCTGCCGCACAGGGCGGCCACCCGGTCTTTTGCGGAGGGGCTCGGCTGGCTGTCCCAGATCGGGTTGTTCGTGATGCTCGGCCTGCTGCTCTCGCCAGGCCGCATCGACGGCGCAAGCGTGCTGCAGGCGGTGGTCGCCGGTGGGCTTCTCACCCTGGTGGTGAGACCGGTGTCGGTCGCGTTGAGCACCGTCTGGCAGCGGCTGAGCCTCGTCGACATGGCGTTCTTGTCCTGGGCTGGGTTGCGCGGCGCGGTGCCGATCGTGCTCTCGACGATCCCCCTCTCCGAGGGGGTCCCCGGCGCCACCCGGATCTTCGACGTGGTCTTCGTCCTCGTCGTCATCGACACGATCATCACCGGGCCGACACTGCCTTGGGTCGCGAGACGGCTCGGGCTGACCGAGGCCGGTGAGATGCTCGACCTGGACATCGAGTCCGCCCCGATGGAGCGGCTGGGTGCCGACCTGTTGCAGATCCGCATCACCCGCCGCTCGAGGATGCACGGCGTCGAGGTGGGCGAGCTGAGGTTGCCCCAGGGCGCGTCGGTGGCCTTGATCGTGCGGGAGGGACAGACGCTGGTGCCGGTGGGAAGCACCGTCCTCCTCAGGGGTGACGACCTCCTGGTCGTCACGCCGCGCACGATCAAGGACGAGACCGAGCAGCGCTTGCGGGCCGTGTCCCTGCGGGGACGGCTGGCGCACTGGCTCGAGTGACGTCCGAATCGTCAGCAGCCGGAACCGGGCGCGGTCGCGCGCAGCTTCCGGGGCGCCTTGACGAGGCCGAAGAACGCGTCGCCGACCACCACCTCGACGCCGGGACCGAGGTTGCGCTCGACGCGCTGGATCAGCGTCGCACGACCGAACTGCAGCGCGACGAGCTTGGCGGCGGGGTCCCTGCCTGTCGGCGCGAGCACCCGCACGAACCGCACCGGCGCATAGGCGTCCGGAGCGTTCTCCACCCGCCCGCGGCGGAAGCCGCGGTCGGTGAGTCCCGCGAGGGTCTCACCCGCCAAGCCGGGGCGGGTGCCGGCGTTGTAGACGCTGACCTTGACGTCCCTGGGTCGCACCACGTCCCCACGCGCCACCTGCGAGTCACACCGGGGACGGGGAGAGGCGCCCGTCGCGTCGTCGTCCCCCGTCGGCGCGACCATCGCGCGCCAGCCGAACACGGCGCCCACCACCAGCAGGACGACGAGCAAGGTCAAGGTGACCGCGGAGACGACACGGCGTCGGTTCACCCCGTCCCCCCTCGGCCCGGTGCAGGCGGTGCTGCTGCGGGATGCGGGCGCTTGCTTCCCACCCGCTCGAAGATCACAGAGCCAGGATAGAGATCGAGCGTGCCGGTGCCTCGGCCTGGGCGCGGGCGCCGTGGTCGGTTACCTTCCAGCCATGACCGAGCAGCCCGCCCCACCGGCCACCGACCCGCTGCTCGACGGGGTCCGCAAGGGCTACGCCTTCGACGGGCCTGCCCTCGAGCTGGGCGTGCTCGTCCTCGACGCCGACCGGGTCACCGACGTCCCGGTCCGGGTGCCCCTGGCCATGGTCAACCGTCACGGCCTCGTCGCCGGTGCCACGGGAACGGGCAAGACGAAGACGCTCCAGCTCCTGACCGAGCAGCTGGCGGCAGCAGGCGTGCCGGTGTTCGCCGCGGACATCAAGGGAGACCTCTCCGGGCTCGCGGTGCCGGGAGAGGGCGGCGACCGGGTCTCCGCCAGGGCGGCGTCGGTCGGACAGCAGTGGCGGGCCACCGGGTTCCCCGTGGAGTACTACGCCCTGGGCGGCCGCGGCACCGGGGTCCCGCTGCGCACCACGATGTCGTCGTTCGGGCCGACGCTGCTGTCGAAGGTCCTGGGTCTGAACGCCACCCAGGAGTCCTCGCTCGGTCTCGTCTTCCACTACGCCGACGCCCACGGGCTGCCGCTGCTCGACCTCGCCGACCTCCGCGCGGTGGTGCAGCACCTGGTCTCCGACGAGGGCAAGTCCGAGCTCAAGGCCTTGGGCGGGCTGTCGTCGGCCACTGCGGGGGTCATCCTGCGCGAGCTCATCGCGTTCGCCGACCAGGGGGCCGACGCGTTCTTCGGCGAGCCGGAGTTCGACACCGCCGACCTGCTGCGGGTGGGCGAGGACGGACGTGGCGTGGTCTCGCTGGTCGAGCTGCCCGACCTCCAGGACCGGCCGGCCGTCTTCTCCACCTTCCTCATGTGGCTCCTGGCCGACCTCTTCCACGACCTTCCGGAGGTCGGTGACGTGGACAAGCCCAAGCTGGTCTTCTTCTTCGACGAGGCACACCTGCTGTTCGCCGACGCCTCCAAGGACTTCCTCGCGGCCGTCACACAGACCGTCCGCCTCATCAGGTCGAAGGGCGTCGGGGTCTTCTTCGTCACGCAGTCCCCGACCGACGTGCCCGAGGACGTGCTGGCTCAGCTCGGCTCCCGCGTCCAGCACCAGCTCCGGGCACACACGCCCAACGAGAGCAAGGCCCTCAAGGCGACGGTCGGCACCTATCCGACCAGCGCCTACGACGACCTCGGGCAGGTGCTCACGACCCTCGGGATCGGGGAGGCGGTCGTGACGGTCATGGACGAGCGGGGCGCGCCCACGCCGGTGGCCTGGACCCGGCTCCGGGCGCCGGAGTCACGGATGGGGCCTGCGGACCCGGCGGCCATGCAGGCGGTCGTGGCCGGGTCGCAGATGAGCGCGAAGTACGGCCTGGCGGTCGACCGGGAGTCGGCCCGGGAGATGCTTGCCGACCGGCTGGAGTCGGGTGCGGCGAAGGCGTCGAAGGAAGAGGCAGCCCGGGAGCCCGCGCCCGGCCGGGAGCCCGCGGACGGCCCGGGTCGCACGAGGGCGGAGCGCGCGTCGTACCCGAAGGGCGGCCGGGCTCCGTCGCGATCGGACCGCGACCGTGGCGAGATGGTCGCCGACGTCCTCGCCTCGCCGGTCGCCAAGGAGTTCATGAGGACCGCGGCCCGGGAGATCGCGCGGGGGGTCTTCCGGATCGGCCGCCGGTGAGCGGCGCCGACGACCGTCCCGCACACGACGGGGTGAGGCGGGCCGCGAGGTTGCCCGAGCCTGGCGCGGGTAACCACGGGGCATGCCACTCCACGTCGGGCCCGACGCCGTGAGCGACGCGGCAGTCCCCGAGCCGCCACCAGCCGGTTGGACCGGATCCGCCGCGGCAGCCGTGCCCGGAGCCGCCCTCGGCGCCGCCTTCGGCCTCGCCGCGCTCGTGCGCCGCACCAAGCCGTTGCACCCCCGGGGGAATGTCGGCACGGGGGTCCTCGACGTCACGGCCCCACTGCCGGAGCTGGGTGTGCCGCTGCTCGCGGGAGAGGGCTCCCACACCTGTCTCGTGCGCTGGTCGAGGTCGCTGGGCCTCCCGAAGCCGTTGCCGGACGTCGAGGGCTTCGCCATCCGCTTCGACGAGCCGACCGCCGACGTGCTGTTCGCCGGCACCGGCACCGGTCGGCTGAGCCGCTTCGTCTTCGCGCCACGGACGCCGGGTCGGCACGGGCCGCAGACGACGATCCTTCCGGTCCCCTCGGCGCAGGGGCCGCTGCTGCTCCGCGTCACTCCGCAGGCAGCCACCGGGGAGCCGCCGAGCCGCTACGACGTGGCGGTCGCTGCGGACGGTCCGGAGTGGCGGAGCGTGGGGGTGCTGAACTGCGTCTGGGGCCCGGACAGGCCACTGCGGTTCGACCCCGTCGAGAACGCTCTTCCGGGGACCGGGCAGTACCCCGTGGTGCGCATGCTGCGGGAGCCGGCGTACGTCTTGGCGCGGCGGGCCAGCGCCGCCCGGACCTGAGGGCCGGCACCCGATGACCGAGCCCAGCGCGGACCTGGTGGTCCACCGTCACGGCCTCCCCTCCTCGGCGGCACCCACGCTGCTGTTCCTCCACGGGCTGACGGACTCGGGGGAGGGCTGGCCGGAAGCCGTGCGCCACTGGGAGGACCAGTACGCGATCGTCGCGGTCGACCAGCGGGGCCACGGCAGGTCGCCCCGCTTCACCGCCGAGCAGCTCGGGTCGCACCCCGGCGAGCTGATGGTGGACGACGCGGTGCAGCTCCTCGAGCAGCTCGACCGTCCGGTGGTGATCGGCCACTCGCTGGGCGGCGCCGTGGGGTTGAGCGCAGCAGTACGTCGCCCCGAGCTGGTCCGAGCCCTCGTCCTCGAGGACCCCGCTCCGCTCGATGCCGAGGAGCCGCCCTGGAGTCCGGAGCGAGGCCGCGAGTACGCCGAAGGTCTCCGGTCGAGCCGCGAGGCGGCCGACGAGGAAGCCTTGTTCCGCATCCGCAAGGAGCAGCACCCCGACTGGCCGGAGTCGGAGCTGCTGGTCACCGGGCGGGCCGAGCAGCTGATGGACCTCGACTACCTCCGCCACGGAGAGTGGAAGCCCCTGACGCCGTGGCCGGAGCTGTTCCGGCGGGTCTCAGTGCCGACGCTCCTCGTCTCCGGCGTCGTCTCCGGCGATGCCGCGGGGGAGCTGTGCGTGGACGAGGAGATGGAGCGGGGCATCGCCGGGATCGGCAACCCGCATGTCGAGTTGGTCAGGATCCCCGGCGCCGGGCACTGCATCAGGCGTGACCAGTCGGCGCAGTTCTACTCCCAGGTCGACGGGTGGCTGGCCCGACTGCCGCGGGGGTGACGGTCGAGCAGGCGTTCACAGCCGTCATGCGGTGAGCCCCCGTCACGTCTGGACCGGCTCCGTCCTCCAGCGCATGCTGGGAGACCCGACGCCGAGCTCGTGAGGAAGCAGCCGTGATGACCGCCGCCCGCCGGCTCGTGCCGCTGGCGGCGGCTTGCCTGGCATTGGTCCTCGCGGTGCTCGGGATCGCGCTGCTCGCCGAGGGCGACCAGCGGTGGCCGACCGCGCCGGCGACCGACGCAGCCGATGTCGACGCCCCTGAGCGGACGACACGGCCGCCGCCCGAACCGGGTGCTGACGACCGCGCGCCGACTGCCCGCGACGGCGGCGGAGGCGGGCAGGGCCGCGGCGCTGGGCGGGACCGGGGGGGCATCCCGGACGAGCTCCGAGGTCCGGTGATGCCCGAGTCGCAGCCGGTCTCGATCGCCATCCCGCGTCTGGATGTCTTCTCCTCGCTGCTCGAGCTGCGCCTCGACCGATCCGGGGCGATGGAGGTGCCCGGGGGTCCGGCCATGGCGGGGTGGTACGCGCTCGGGCCTGCTCCGGGAGCACTCGGTCCAGCGGTCATCGCGGGGCACGTGAACTGGAACGGCGTCCCGGGGGTGTTCCACAGGTTGGGACTGCTGCAGGCCGGTGACGTCCTCCAGGTCGCGCGTGCGGACGGCCTGACCGGAGTGTTCTCGGTGACGCGGGTTCGCCAGGTCGCGAAGGCCGCGTTCCCGACCGACGCCGTCTACGGCACCGTCAACCATGCTGGGCTACGACTGATCACCTGTGGCGGCGCGTACGACGCCGCCGGACATCGCTACCTCGACAACGTGGTGGTGTTCGCCCGCCTGGTTCGCTGGAGGAGCGAGTCCCACGGACGGGGCTGAAGGGTTCAGCCGACGCGGAGGACCGAGACGTCCGATGTCAGACCCGCCTCTGGGTCGCGGACCCGCAGCCGGTAGGAACCCGGCTCGGTGAGCGCCACGAACGTGCGGAACCGGCCGTCGGCCCGCGTGGCGGTCGGGAGGGGGAAGCGGACCCAGGTGCTGCCTTGACGGCGCTCGATCACCAGGCGGGTGCCCGACTCAGCCCGGGTGTACCGACCCTGCACCGGCACCGGCGTCGCCGGCGCGACCGAGCCTGTCGGCAGCTCGAGGCTGATGGGCGCGTTGGCCGGCTGCTCGGGGGGTGATCCGCTGGGGGACTCGGTCGGGGACTCGCTCGGGGACTTGGCCGGGGACTTGGCCGGGGACTTGGCCGGGGACTTGGCCGGGGACTTGGTCGGGGACGCCGGGGACTTGGCCGGGGACTCCGTGCCCGAGGCCTCCGGCGACCTGTCCGGGGTCACGCTCGGGGACGCGGTGGTGCGCACCTCGGCCGACCCCTCAGGGGCGCCTACTTCGGTCCGATCCTCGCCGCGGAACAGCAGGAAGATCAGCACCACGTCGACGACGGCCACCGCCGCGATGGCCACCACGCCGGCCTTTCGTCTCGGATCGTCCATACCCCACCGCATCGCCGCTCCAGGGCGAGCGCTCAGGCGTCGACGGAACGGCGGCGGCGCAGGGCGCGTCGGCTCAGGAGGGGGACGAGCAGCACGGCTGCTGTCACCAGCAGTCCAAGACCGACCGTACGACGGCCGGAGCCGTCCTCGAGGTCCGACGTGCCACCGCCCGTGTCGACGCCGCCGGTCGGGTGCACCGGGGCTCCGGCGCCCATGACGACTCCACAGCTGGCCGGGTTCGTGGCCTCCTCCGGGACCCCAGGTGCGCCCAAGTCACGTGCGAACGTCGAGACTCCGAGTCCCTTCACGTCGTACCGCCCGTTGTCGTTCGCGTCCATCCCGTGCAGCACGACGTGGACGTGGGAGAGCCGCGCAGCGAGGGCGTCGGGGACGAGGTCGGCGGAGAGGGTGCGCCGATAGGTGAGGCGTCCCTCGGAGTCCGCGACGGGCATCCGGTCAAGGGCCAGTCCGGCCCTGGCAGACACCCCTCCCCGAGTGGTCAGGGACAGGTAGATCGTGCCGTACTCGCCGGTGGCCTCCTCGTTGGTGAGGACCCCGTCGCCGTCCGCGTCGTCCGCCTCGGACGGGCACATGAAGTGACCGCCCTCGGCGGAGCCGTGGATGTGCTGGGCGTGCGGCTGGCCTGGCACGAGCCCACGCGCCTCGATGGCGACGGTGAGGCTGCCGTCGTCACGAGCGGTCATCGTGACGGTCCCCCGCGCACCCGTGCCGTTCACCGGCGTGAGCTCCGCGCTGACAGTGGTGTCGGCCATGGCCGACACGGGGGTGAGCATGAGTGAGGCCGTCAGGATGAGGACGGCGGACAACCGGTTGATGAGCACCACGGTGCTCCTCCCCGCTCGAGGCGACCCCTGACCACCCAGCCAGGCGACCGCACTGCCTGTAAGCCTCACAGTAGGTGCGGGACACCGATCCCGAAAGGGCTCCGGTGGCGTAGACGTGTGCGCACGGATCAACCCCTCGGCCCACCTGTTCGGGCCGACAGGGCGACTCACCCGACCCGGCGGCCACGCACGACGTCACGGCGACCCCGGCAGCCCCGGAAGAGGGGCCCCACGCTCCGAACGGCTGTGGCGGAGGATGCGGGATTCGAACCCGCGAGGGCTGTTAACCCAACCCGCTTTCCAAGCGAGCGCCATAGGCCACTAGGCGAATCCTCCGTCGCAGAGGGTACTCGGCCCGTCCGCCCGGGCCGAACCGGAGTGGCTTTGGCCGGTCCCCGGTCGCTGACCTAGACTCGGGCCAACCCCCCGTGCGGCGGTACCTCGCTGAACTCCCCCAGGGCCGGAAGGCAGCAAGGGCAGGCGGGCTCTTCCGGGTGCGCGGGGGGCCTTCTCATGTCCCGGCAGGCTCGTCCGCGGATTCGTCCCTCGCCACCTCGTCGGCGCTGAGACGGCGGCGTGCGACCTACCGGGTTGTCGGGCCGCGCGGTTAGGGTTCCAGGCGTGGACGCGCCCCTTGCCCTCTACCGCCGCTACCGGCCGGACACGTTCGCACAGGTGATCGGGCAGGACCACGTGACCGAGCCTCTGCGCGCGGCGCTGCGCAACAACCGGGTCAGCCACGCCTACCTGTTCTCGGGTCCGCGCGGCTGCGGCAAGACGACCAGTGCGCGCATCCTCGCCAGGGCGCTCAACTGTGCCGAGGGACCCACGGAGGAGCCGTGCGGCCGCTGTCACTCCTGTGTCGAGCTCGCCACCGGAGGTCCCGGGTCGGTCGACGTCATCGAGATCGACGCGGCCTCGCACGGACGGGTCGAGGACACCCGCGACCTGCGGGAGCAGGCGACCTTCCGGCCGATGCGCGACCGCTACAAGGTCTACATCATCGACGAGGCGCACATGGTGACGACGCAGGGCTTCAACGCTCTGCTGAAGATCGTCGAGGAGCCTCCCGAGCACGTCCGGTTCATCTTCGCGACGACGGAGCCGGAGAAGGTCATCGGCACCATCCGGTCGCGCACCCACCACTACCCGTTCCGCCTCATCCCGCCGAAGGTGCTCTCCGGCTACCTCACCGAGGTCTGCGCCCGTGAGGGCGTCGCCATCGAGCCGGCTGCCCTCCCCCTCGTCGTACGCGCGGGCGGGGGGTCGGCGCGTGACACGCTCTCGGTCCTCGACCAGCTCATCGGCGGCGCGGGCGATGAGGGCGTCACCTACCGCCTGGCGGCCTCGCTCCTCGGCTTCACTCCCGACACCCTGCTGGACGAGGTCGTGGACGGCTTCGCGGCACGCGACGGCGCGGCTGTCTTCGGGGTGGTGGACAAGGTCATCGAGACGGGCCAGGACCCGCGCCGCTTCACCGAGGACCTCCTCCAGCGGCTCCGCGACCTCGTCATCCTCGCCGCCGTCCCGGAGGCCTCCGCCACGGGGCTTCTCGACGTGACCGAGGACCAGGCGGACCGGCTGGTGGCCCAGTCGGGGCGGTTCGGCCGACACGAGCTCTCCCGGGCCGCCGACCTGGTCGCCGAGGGGCTGACGGAGCTGAAGGGCACGACCGCCCCGCGACTGCTCCTGGAGCTGTTGTGCGCGCGGGTCCTGCTGCCGGGAGCTGACGACACCTCGCAGGGGCTTGCCGCACGCATCGACCGCCTCGAGAAACGCATGTCGATGGCGCCTCCGACCGACACCATGTCGATCTCCGCACCCGCGGCCCCGCCACCATCCGGGCCACCATCCCCGGCGTCGGCTTCGTCGGCTGCCCCGTCGTCCCCCTCGTCGTCCCCCTCGTCGTCCCCCTCGTCGTCACCGTCGGGCGGGCGGCGCACCTCGCCGGAGCTGACCACCTCGGGACCGTCCGCAGCTGCGCCCGCCGCTGCCACCGCGCCGAGCCCGCCCGCGGGCGAGGTGACGCCGGCGACCTCCGCGAGTGGTCTCACGCTCGTGGACGTCCGCCGGCTGTGGCCCGAGGTCGTGGAGGCGGTCAAGTCACGTCGCCGGGTCACCTGGATCCAGCTGGGGCAGCACGCGCAGGTCGTCGGGCTCGAGGGCACGACCCTCACGGTCGGTTTCAACAATCCCGGGGCCCGGGAGTCGTTCGTGAACGGCGGAGGAGACCTGATCCTGCAGCAGTCACTCATCGACCTGGTGGGCCAGGACTGGCGCATCGACGCGATCGTCGATCCCTCGGCGCAGCCGGGGACCGAGGCGTCGCACACGGTGACGCGTCCGTCGGTCCAACCGTCCGTGCCCCCGTCCGCGTCGCAGTCCGCGTCGCAGTCCCTGTCACAGTCCGGGCCACCGGCCTCCGCCGAGGCCACGGCGGCCGACCGACCTCGCGGTCAGAGCGGCGGCGACGGGACCAACGGTGCTCGCACGCCGGACGTACCTCGCGAACGACGGCCGGCGCCCGAGGAACGACGACCGGCCCCTGACATGTCGGCACGGCGACAGCCGGCCGGCGCAGCGGTGTCGGCCCCGCCGGGGGTGTCGGCCGACGAGCTCGCCCACCGTGACGACCCCGACCTCGACGATGCCCTCGACGGCGCCCAGCTGCTGACCCAGCGGCTGGGGGCACAGGTCATCGAAGAGATTCCCCACGACTGAACGACGGAAGGCAGACATGACCGACACGAACCCGTTCGGCGGGGGATTCGACGTGAACGCACTGCTCCAGCAGGCCCAGGCCATGCAGGAGCAGATGGTCGCGGCGCAGCAGGAGCTGGCCGAAGCCGAGGTCGACGGCACGGTGGCGGACGGACTGGTGACCGTCACGGTCAACGGGACCGGCGAGCTGCTGCGGGTCAAGATCCGCGCGAACTCCTTCGACCCGGCCGACACCGAAGATCTCGAGGACCTCGTCGTCGCCGCCTACCGCGACGCCCGGGCCCGGTCGGACGCGATGGCGGCCGAGACCTTCGGGCCGCTCACCGGCGGGCTGGGTGCGCTCGGTGGTGACACCGAGGGCGGGAGCAGCCCGCCGGGAGGACCGGGCGGCGGCACGTCGCTCGGGTTCTGATGTACGAGGGGATCGTCCAGGACCTCATCGACGAGCTCGGGCGGCTGCCGGGGGTGGGCCCGAAGAGTGCTCAGCGGATCGCTTTCCACGTGCTGGCCTCTGACCCCACCGACGTCCGCCGGCTCGCCTCGGTGCTCGTCGAGGTCAAGGACAAGGTCCGCTTCTGCGCGGTGTGCGGCAACGTCGCCGAGGAGGAGACCTGCCGCATCTGCCGCGACCCACGGCGCGACCCGTCGGTGATCTGCGTCGTCGAGGAGCCCAAGGACGTCGTGGCGATCGAGCGGACCCGGGAGTTCAGGGGCCGCTACCACGTGCTGGGCGGCGCGATCTCGCCGATCGACGACGTCGGGCCGGACCAGCTGCGGATCAAGGAGCTGATGACCAGGCTCGCCGACGGCACGGTGACCGAGGTCATCCTGGCGACCGACCCGAACCTCGAGGGCGAGGCCACTGCGACGTACCTCACCCGGTTCCTCGTCGGCATGGGGTTGCGTGTGACGCGTCTCGCGAGTGGACTGCCCGTAGGTGGGGATCTTGAGTACGCCGACGAGGTGACCCTCGGGCGGGCGTTCGAAGGAAGGCGGGCAGTCCATGGTTGACACGACGGGGGACCTGACGACATCACCTCAGGCGGAGCTGAGCCCCGAGCTCGAGGAGTTCGCGCAGCAGATCGCCGACCAGGTCGAGTCGTTCCTCATCGCCGTACGCGCGATCGCTCGCGGCGAGGCCAGCGGGGGACAGGCGATCTCGCTGCTGCTGCTGGTGGTGAGCCAGGTCCTGCTCGCAGGCGGGCGGCTCGGCGTGCAGGAGGACTTCCAGCCCACCGACGAGTACGAGCCCGACCCGGGGCCCGACCCCGACCTCGACGACATGCGCCTCCGGCTCGCGGTGCTGCTCGAGGGTGTCGACGCCTACACCGAGGTGTTCGACCCCTACGTCGACCCGCCGGAGCTGGTGTCGAGCCTGCTCTCGGACGAGCTGACCTCGATCGCTTCCGCGCTCGCGCACGGCCTGCGCCACCACAAGGCGGGCCGGGTCGCCGAGGCGCTGTGGTGGTGGCAGTTCTCCTACGTCGCCTCGTGGGGCGGGGAGGCCAGCGCGGCGCTGCGCGCGCTGCAGTCGGTGGTGGCGCACGACCGGCTGGACGCGGAGTTCCAGAGCGAGCTCGAGGACGTCGCCGCCGCCGAGCAGATGCTCGGGTCGGCCGCGGACTGACGCCGGCGTCCCACACTCCGGTCTCCGTCGGGGAGGGTCGGAGATGCTGCGCCGGTAGGATCAGCGGGTCCCCCAGCCCGCCCGACCGCAGGAGAGCCCATGGGCATCGTCGTGCAGAAGTACGGGGGCTCCTCAGTCGCCGACGCCGAGGGTGTGAAGCGGGTCGCCCAGCGGATCGTGGACGCCAAGCGGGCCGGCCACGACGTCGTGGTCGTGGTCTCGGCGATGGGTGACACCACCGACGAGCTGATCGACCTAGCCGAGCAGGTGTCCCCCCTGCCGCCGCCGCGGGAGCTCGACATGCTGCTGACCGCCGGCGAGCGGATCTCGATGGCGCTGCTGGCGATGGCCGTGGGCAACCTCGGGCACGAGGCGCGCTCCTTCACCGGCAGCCAGGCCGGCGTCATCACCGACAGCCGTCACGGCAAGGCCAAGATCATCGACGTCACCCCCGGCCGCATCGAGGCGGCGCTCACGCAGGGGGCGATCGCGATCGTCGCCGGGTTCCAGGGGGTGAGCCAGGACAGCAAGGACATCACCACCCTCGGCCGCGGCGGCTCCGACACGACCGCGGTCGCCCTGGCGGCCGCGCTGCGCGCCGACGTCTGCGAGATCTACACCGACGTGGACGGTGTCTTCACCGCCGACCCGCGGATCGTCCCGACCGCGCGGCGCCGGGAGCGCATCTCCTACGAGGAGATGCTCGAGATGGCTGCCTGCGGCGCGAAGGTCCTCCACCTCCGGTGCGTCGAGTACGCCCGCCGCTACGACCTCCCCATCCACGTCCGGTCGTCGTTCAGCAAGATGCCCGGCACCTGGATCGCAGACCCGGAAGCAGGAAGTGAAGACATGGAACAGGCGATCATCGCCGGCGTCGCCCACGACCGGAGCGAGGCCAAGATCACCGTGGTCGGCGTGCCCGACAAGGTCGGCGAGGCGGCCCGGATCTTCGAGGCGCTCGCGGACGCGCAGATCAACCTGGACATGATCGTCCAGAACGTGTCGGCCGCGGCGACGAACCGCACCGACATCTCCTTCACGCTCCCCCGTGCCGACGGCCAGACCGCGATGGCGGCCCTGGCCCGGATCAAGGACGAGGTCGGCTACGACTCGCTGCTCTACGACGACCAGATCGGCAAGGTGTCGCTGATCGGGGCGGGCATGCGATCCCACCCGGGTGTCACAGCCACGTTCTTCTCCGCGCTCGCCTCCGCCGCGGTCAACATCGAGATGATCTCCACCTCCGAGATCCGGATCTCGGTGATCGTCGACGAGACGCAGGTCAACGACGCCGTGACCGCCGCGCACGCGGCGTTCGACCTCGAAGCGGAGCAGGTCGAGGCGGTCGTGTACGGCGGCACGGGTCGATGAGCCGCTCCGGGCTCAACGTCGGCGTCGTCGGCGCCACCGGGCAGGTCGGCACCGTGATGCGGGAGCTGCTGCTCGAGCGGCAGCTGCCGGTGGACCGGCTCCGCCTCTTCGCCTCCGCCCGGTCGGCGGGGAGGACCGTCGCCTGGGGCGACCGGGAGGTGGTCGTGGAGGACGCCTCGACCGCGGACCCGGCTGGGCTCGACGTCGCGCTCTTCTCCGCCGGCGCCTCGACGTCGCGTGCCCTCGCGCCCCGGTACGCCGCGGCCGGGGCGGTCGTCGTGGACAACTCGTCCGCCTGGCGCCTGGACCCCGAGGTGCCCCTGGTGGTCAGCGAGGTCAACCCGGGTGCGATCGCCGAGGCCCGCAAGGGGATCATCGCGAACCCGAACTGCACGACGATGGCCGCGATGCCCGTCCTCAAGCCGCTCCACGACGAGGCGGGGCTGGTCCGGCTGGTGGCCAGCACCTACCAGGCTGTCTCGGGGAGCGGCGTCGCCGGCGTGGCCGAGCTCGCCGGTCAGCTGGCAGCCGTCGACGACCCGTCACCGCTGGCCTTCGACGGCTCCGCGGTGGCGCTGCCGGAGCCGGCGACGTACGCCCGCCCGATCGCGTTCAACGTGCTGCCGCTGGCCGGCTCGGTCGTCGACGACGGCAGTGAGGAGACCGACGAGGAGCAGAAGCTCCGCAACGAGTCCCGCAAGATCCTCGGCATCCCCGACCTCCGGGTCTCCGGCACCTGCGTCCGGGTGCCGGTCTTCACCGGGCACTCGCTCTCGATCAACGCCGAGTTCGCCTCGGCGCTGCCCGCGAAGCGGGCGCTGGAGCTGCTCGCCGAGGCACCGGGGGTCGAGGTCACCCACATCCCCACGCCGCTCCAGGCAGCGGGCAGGGACCCGTCGTACGTGGGACGCGTGCGCCAGGACCAGAGTGTCGAGGGCGAGCGTGGCCTGGTGCTCTTCGTCAGCAACGACAACCTGCGCAAGGGCGCAGCCCTGAACACCGTGCAGATCGCCGAGCTGGTCGCGGCGCGCCTGGTCTGACGCGACCGCGGATGTCGCGCAGCTCGGCCCAGCACGCAGCGGTGAGGTCGGGCCGGGAGAAGCCTCAGGGTGTGTCCGCGGGGTCGGTGAAGGAGCCGCCGCGGCCCGCGCCGGCCGCGAGGCGGGCGGCACGCTCCTGTGCCTCGCCCAGCACCGTCGAGCCGTGAGCCCACTCGGTCGCCAAGGCGTCGGTGACGTGGGAGCCTCCGTGGGAGTAGACCGACCGCCGGTCCGCACGCAGGCTGTGCTGCGGGAACGAGGCCAGCTCCTCGGCGAGTGACAGGGCGTCGGCGAGCGCCTCCCCCGATGCGCTGACCCGGTTCGCCAGGCCGATGGCCTGGGCCTCCTCGGCCGCCACGGCTCGCCCGGTGAGGATCAGGTCGAGCGCGCGCGACTGGCCGACGAGCCGAGGGAGCCGCACCGTCCCACCGTCGATGAGCGGCATCCCCCAACGCCGGCTGAAGACTCCGAACACTGCCTCCGGATCGACGACGCGGAGGTCGCACCACAACGCCAGCTCGAGCCCGCCGGCCACGGCGTACCCCTCGACCGCCGCGATGACCGGCTTGGACAGCAGCATCCGGGTGGGGCCCATCGGCGACGGACCCACCGAGCCAGGGGCTTCGACCGTCATCCGGCCCTCGCTGACGGCGCGGAGGTCGGCGCCTGAGCAGAAGGTGCCGCCGGCGCCGTGCAGGACGGCCACGGCCGCGGAGTCGTCGGCCTCGAACGCCATGAAGGCGTCGTGCAGCAGCCGAGCGTGCTCGCTGTCGACGGCGTTGCGGGTCTCGGGCCGGTTCAGCGTGATCAGGGTGACCCGACCGTGCGGGAGGACGTCGACGGCCACGTCAGGTCGCCTGCTCGGCGCCATTGGCACGCTCGAGGAGCGCCGGGCCTCGGGCGGTGTCGTGCTTCTCCAGAAGTGGCACCTGGCCGAACACGTCGTGCGTCGTCATCCACCTGCTCCTCCGCCTGCGCCCGGTGCGCACGGACCAGTCGCAGGCTACCGCCGCAGCCGGCAGGGCAGGCGAACGGCAGCGGCCCCGAACCTCTGGGGTCGGGGCCGTGTGGCTGTCGGGCTGACAGGATTTGAACCTGCGGCCTCTTCGTCCCGAACGAAGCGCGCTACCAAACTGCGCCACAGCCCGTGGAGCGAGGGGAGTCTATCCGAGCCGCCGGGTGGCCCCGAAATCGCCTCAGGCAGCCGAGCGGGACACCAGCGTGAGGAGCGTCGCCTCGGGCCGGCACGCCACCCGGAACGGAGCGTACGGCGAGGTCCCCGCGCCGGCCGAGACGTGCAGCCACGCCGATCCGTCCTCTCCTGGACGGGAGTCGGCCGGGTGCCGGTGGAGACCGCTGGCGCGGCTCGGGTCGAGGTCGCAGTTGGTCACCAGGGCCCCCTTGCCGGGCAGCCGCAGCTGGCCTCCGTGGGTGTGGCCGGCCAGGACGAGGTCGTGACCGTCCTCGACGAAGCGGTCCAGCACCCGCAGGTAGGGGGCGTGGCTGACGGCCACGGAGAGGTCGATGTCGGCGCCCCCCGCAGGGCCGGTCACCGCGTCGAGGTCGTCGTAGCCGAGGTGAGGGTCGTCGACGCCGGTGAAGGCGATCCGCACCCCCTCGACCGTCAGGGTGTGCCGCCGGTTGGTGAGGTCGGTCCAGCCGGCCACCTCGAACCGGCGTACCAGGTCCTCCCACGGAAGCCGTGGCGCGTGGGTGCTGCGCCGACCGTCGTCGGGGAGCAGGTAGCGGACCGGGTTCTTCCTTACCGGTGCGAAGTAGTCGTTGGAGCCCATGACGAAGACGCCCGGGCGGGACAGCAGCCCGCCCAGCCCGTCGACGAGCGGTTCCACGGCGTCGCGGTGGGACAGGTTGTCGCCGGTGTCCACCACGAGGTCCGGCTCCAGCGCTGCCAGGGACGCCAGCCAGGCTCGCTTCCTGCCCTGGCCGGGCGTCAGGTGGAGGTCGCTCAGGTGGAGCACCCGCAGGTCCGTGGCTCCCACCGGCAGCACCGGCACCGTCACGTGCCGAACGGTGAACCACCGTGCTTCCCACCAGGCGTAGCCGAGGGCCGAGCCGCCTGCTGCACCGAGCCCACCGACCACCCGCCCGACGCGCCGGCCGCCGGAGGCACGGGTGTCGAGGGACGGGGGAGCCACCGCCCCAGGCTGCCACAATGGCCCACATGAGCGAGCTGAAGGACCGCCTCCGCGCCGACCTCACCGCGGCCATCAAGGGGCGTGACGAGGTGAGGTCCTCGACGCTGCGCATGGTGCTGACCGCGGTCACCAACGCCGAGGTCGCCGGCAAGCAGGCACGGCAGCTCAGCGACGACGACGTCATCGGGGTGCTCAGCGCCGAGGGCAAGAAGCGCCGGGAGGCCGCGGAGGCGTTCCAGAGTGCCGGCCGGGTCGAGAGCGCTCAGCAGGAGCGGGCCGAGGCCGACGTCATCGCGGGGTACCTGCCCACGCAGCTCGGCCCCGAGGAGATCGCGGCGCTGGTGAGCGAGGCCGTGGCCTCCACCGGAGCCGCCGGCGAGGGGATGCGGGGAATGGGCAAGGTCATGGGCGCCCTGCAGCCGAAGGTGCGCGGGCGTGCGGACGGCGGTGCGGTCGCCGCGGAGGTACGCCGCCAGCTCGGAGCCGGCTGAGTCTCACCCCTCAGCCGACCCGCCCACCATGTCTGGCCGAGCCGCCCAACATGTTGGGCGGCTCGGCCAGACATCGTGGGCGGGTCGTCCCATCGACAGAGGATCGGCGGGGTCAGGGCCGGTCAGCGGCGGCCGCCGCCGTTGCCGTTGCCGCCGCCGTTCCCGTTGCCAGCGCCGCCGCCGTTCCCGTTGCCGTTCCCGTTGCCAGCCCCGTTGCCGCCGCCACTGGGCGTCGGCGGGGCGACGTACGGGCTGCCGTCGGAGACGTAGATCGTCACGCTGGAACCCGTCCCCACGACCGACCCCGAGCTGGGCGTGGTGTAGGCGACGGTGCCCTCGGAGTACGCCGAGTCGACGAGCGGGCCGATCGTCGGGATGAACCCAGCCGCCCGGAGCCGCTCCGCGGCCGTCGAGGGAGACAGCCCCTCCATCGACGGCACGGGGACCATCTGTCCCCGGACGACGGTCGGGTCGGGGGTGGTGAAGTCGACGTCGGGGAGCAGCTGCTGCACCTGCTTCATGGCCGCCCCCCAGATGGGGCCGGCCTGCGTCGAGCCGAACGCACGGGCGATGTAGGTGCCTCCGACGTACTGGCCGTTCAGGGAGATCCAGTGGCCCATGCTGTTGGCCCCCGCGAGCATCGCCGCGGTGGCGAGGTTGGGCGTGTAGCCGACGAACCACACCGCCCGGTTGCCGTTGATGGTGCCGGTCTTTCCCGCAGAGGCCTGGGCGAGGCCGAGACCGTTGTCGTAACCGAAGCCGCCGGGCTCCTGGACGCCGCGCAGGATGTCGTTGACCGCGTCGGCGACGGCGGCCGGCATGACCTGCTTGCACTTGTCGGGGTAGTCGGCGAGGACCTTGCCGGAGGAGCCGAGGATGCGCGCGACCGGCCGAGGCTCGCAGTAGGTGCCGCGGCTGGCGAAGGTGGCGTAGGCAGCGGCCATGGAGAGCGGGTCGGTGCTCGTGACGCCGAGCGTGAACGGCCCGACCACGTCCCGCTCGGACACCTCGATGCCCATGTCGCGCGCCAGCTCGACGGGATCGCAGAGGCCGGTGCGCGCCTCGAGCTGGGCGAAGAAGGTGTTCACCGACTGCTGCGTGCCGGTGTAGAGGTTGTAGCTGCCCGACCCGCCCGAGTTCGACACCGTCCACGTGTCGGTGCTGGCCAGTGGCCCGTCACAGGTGCGCAGCTGTTGCGGGGCGATGTTCACCGTCGGTGGGGAGTTGATCCGGGTCGACAGCGAGACGCCCTGCTCGATGGCGCTCGCCAGCACGAACGCCTTGAAGGTCGACCCGGCCTGGAAGCCGTTGGCATCGCCGTACTTGCGAGGCACGACGTAGTTGAGGAAGGTCTCGCCCGCAGCGCGGTCGTTGCCCATGGGGCGTGACTGCGCCAACCCGCGCACCGCCCCGGTGCCGGGCTCCACCATGGCGAGCCCGCCGATGGCCTGGTCGGTCGCCTTCACGCGGCCGCGTACCGCGCTGTCGGCCGCCCGCTGGAACCGTGGGTCGAGCGTGGTCTCGATGGTGAGCCCGCCGGCGTCCAGCAGCCGGGCCCGGTCAGCCGCGCTGCGGCCCAGCGAGGTGTCCTGCTCGAGGTAGTTGCGTAGGTAGTCACAGAAGAACTCGCCCTCGGAGCCGACGCACCCGTTGCGCACCGGGGTGACGCGCAGCCCCAGCTTGCTGCGCGCGGCGCGGCGGGCTTCGCTCATCGAGATCACGTTGAGCTCCGCCATCCGCGCCAGCACCACGTTGCGCCGCTGCTTGGCCTCGAGCGGGAAGTTGGTGGGGTCGAACTGCGACGGGTTCTTGACGATGCCGGCGAGGAGGGCCGCCTGCGGAAGTGACAGCTGGTTGGCGCGGCGTGAGAAGTAGTGGCGAGCGGCCGCCTCGATGCCGTAGCTGCCGTCGCCGAAGTAGGAGACGTTGAGGTAGCGCTCGAGGATCCAGTCCTTGCTGTACTTCTCCTCGAAGGCGATGGCGTAGCGGAGCTCGCGGAACTTGCGCTCGTAGGTGTCGTCGGTCGCGGCCCGCGCCTGGGCCCTCGTCTTCGCCTGGTTGACGAGGGTCTGCTTGACCATCTGCTGGGTGATCGAGGAACCGCCCTGCACCACGCCGGCGCTGGCCTGGTTGGTGATGAAGGCGCGCAGCGTGCCCTTGAGGTCGAGGGCGCCGTGCTCGTAGAAGCGGTAGTCCTCGATCGCGAGGATCGCCTTGCGCATGATCACCGCCACCTTGTTCAAAGGGACGTTGATCCGGTTCTGGGCGTACCAGGTCGCCAGGAGGCTGCCGTCGGCGGCGAGCACACGCGTGCGCTGGGCCAGCGGCGCCGCGGTGAGCTCGCTGGGCAGCTTGTCCATGCTCTCGGCCACGTTGCGGGCCGTCACCCCGCCGACCGCGGCGAACGGGATGACGAGACCGGCGGTCAACAACCCCATGAGGGCGGCGACGGCGGTCATGACTCCTAGGTGGGCCACCACGGAGCCCGACTCGGAGTCGCGGCGAGGTCGAGGACGCATGGTCCCCAGGATACGGGACCCTGCGCACTGCTTCTTTCCATGACGCCTGTGATATCCGACGAACTACATGCGTGGAATTACGCTGGAGTATTCACCGCATGGATTTCCGGGACTAGTCATTAGGGGCTATGCCAGGTCCCGAACTTCGCACCTCAGGCGTCACTTGAGTCACACTGGTGTCATTGTCCTGGGAGTGTCGGGCCCTTGGTCCGTCGTTCAGGCAGGACCTCTAGCCCGTGTGGGCTATCACGAATTGCTCCCCCTGTGCCCTTCCTGAAAAGGCCCGAACACCTTTAACTTTGAGGCCTGGGAGATTTCGCTCCTGGCCTGTTTGGGAGAACAGGTTGAGAGAAATGGGATACGCGATGAGCTGGAACGACGACTGGGCGTCGCAGGCACAGTGCAAGCAGGCCGGTCCGGACGAGCTGTTCGTCCGTGGCGCGGCGCAGAACCGGGCGAAGCAGATGTGCGCCGGTTGCCCCGTGCGCACCGAGTGCCTCGCCGAGGCTCTGGACAACGAGATGGAGTGGGGTGTCTGGGGCGGCATGACCGAGCGGGAGCGCCGGGCGATCCTCCGCAAGCGTCCGAACGTCACCTCGTGGCGGCGGCTCTTCGAGGCCGCGCAGGCCGAGCACGAGGCCGCGCACGGCGTCGCCAACCTCGCCTGAGGCTCGCCTCGACCGTCGCGGGCCGGCTGACTCAGCCGGCCAGCAGGTCACCCACCTGCCGCAACCCGTCGAGGTCATGGACGTCGGTCGACAGTGCCGGCACCACCGCGGTGGACACGCGGGGATGAGCGGCCTGGAACCGCTGACGCATCCGGGTCTCTCGGGTCACCCGGCGCATCCGGTCCGCGTGCAGCCGCAGCAGGCCCGCTGTGGTGCCCGCCGTACCGGTCGACCCCGACGCTGATCCGGAGGACGACCCGGCGGCGAACTCGGGAGCCGACTCCAACCGCTCGGCGGCTGCGATGGCCTGCTCGGCCGACAGTCCCTCGAGCGTGGGGGTGGCCCGGTTGACCACCAGGCCCGCGATCGGCATCTGCTCGGCGTCCAGCCGTTCGACGAAGTAGGCCGCCTCCCGGAGTGCGTCGGCCTCGGGTGCCGCCACCACCAGGAACGCCGTCTCACGGGTCTGCAGCAGCTCGAACGTCTGCTGGGCCCGGTTGCGGAAACCGCCGAAGAGGGTGTCGCAGGCCGCCACGAACATCTGCAGGTCCTTGAGCACCTGGGCACCGACGATCTTGGCCATGGTGTTCGTCACGGCCCCGACCCCCGCCGTCATCAGCTTGGCCGGCCCCTTGGCGGGCGCGAGCAGCAGCCGGATGAAGCGACCGTCGAGGAAGCCCGACAACCGCTCCGGGGCATCGAGGAAGTCCAGCGCGGAGCGAGCCGGCGGGGTGTCGACCACGATCAGGTCCCACCGCCCGGTACGGCCGGCGTCATGGCGCAGCTGCCCCAGCTTCTCCATCGCCATGTACTCCTGTGTCCCGGCGAAGGAGCTCGAGAGCGTCACGTAGACGGGATTGCTCAGGATGGCCTGCGCCTTCTCCGGGCTCGCCTGCGCCTCGACGAGCTCGTCGAAGGTGCGCTTCATGTCGAGCATCATCGCGTCGAGCGTTCCGCCGGTGTCGCCCTTGACGCCCGGCACCGGCCGCGGGGTGTTGTCGAGCTTCTCGGTGCCCAACGCCTGGGCCAGGCGTCGTGCCGGGTCGATCGTCAGCACCACGACCTTGCGGCCCCGCTCGGCGGCCCGCAGGGCCAGCGCCGCTGACGTCGTGGTCTTGCCGACGCCGCCGGACCCGCAGCAGACGATGACCTGGACACCGCGGTCGTCGAGGAGCCTGTCGATGTCCAGCGCCGGCGACTTCCCGAGCCGGGAGGCGAGGGGGCCGACGCGGGGCTTCGTCCTGGTCACGCCATTCCCTGCTCTCTCAGCTCTGCGGCGAGCTCGTAGAGCCCGCCGAGGTCC
>CADCUI010000056.1 GCA_902805845.1 uncultured Nocardioidaceae bacterium | reverse complement strand
GGGCCCCGCGAGGAGCCCTCGCCGCTGGCTCGCCGCGGCCCTGGTCGGGTGCCTGCTCCTCGGCGTGGTCGCCGGTGGTGTCGTCAGCGCGACCGTCGGGGGCGACGCCAGGCGCGCCGACTCTCCGACGGGGCCGACGTCCGACGCCACGCCGGACCCGCCCACCGCCGCGGCCGACCTGCTCTCGCGGCTGCAGCGCGCGCTGGGCACCGGCGACCGGGCGGCCCTGGTCCGCCTGGCCGACCCCGAGCGGCCGGAGTCCCTGGCCCTGCTTGCCTCGCTGGCCCGCAACGCCCGGATCCTGCGGCTGGCCGACGTCGCCCTGCGCTACGTCGACTCCTCCGACGCGGCGCTGTCGGACGCGGACCGCCACCGGTACGGCGCCGATGCCTGGGTGGCCGACGTCGAGGTCAGCTGGCGGCTGCGCGGCGTCCACCGCGCGGTGTCCACGCTCGAGGTGCCGCTGGTCCTCGGTTGGCGTGGCGGGCGGGCAGTGCTCGAGGGGCCGCTGCTGAGACAGGGCACCCGGATGCCGTTGTGGCTGGTCGACCGGCTGGTGGTGCGGCGTACCCCGGACACGTTGGTGCTGGCCGCTGACCGTCGCGACGCCGCGGCCACCCAGCGCCAGGCCGTCCGGGCGGTGGTGACCGTCAGCACCACGCTGCCCGGGTGGGACGGACCCCTGGTGGTGGAGGTGCCGGCGGACCGCGACCAGTTCCTGGCCGCGTCCGGACTGTCCGCCGGGAATGCCCGGTCGATCGCCGCGGTCACCACCACGACGGACGGGTCGGTGCGGGCCACGAGTCCGGTGCACGTCTTCGTCAACCCCGCCGTGTTCGACCTGCTGGGCCCGCACGCCGGACAGATCGTGCTGAGCCACGAGGCGGCGCACGTCGCGCTCGGCGCCGCGGACACCTCCATGCCGATCTGGCTGTCGGAGGGGATGGCCGATCATCTCGCGCTCCTCGACACCCCGATACCGGTGCCGGTCCTCTCCGCCCAGATCAGGTCCCTGGTGCGGAAGCAGGGGCCTCCCGAAAGGCTGCCCGGGAGCGAGGAGCTCGACGGGTCCGACCCCGACGTCGGCGCCTGGTACGAAGCCTCATGGCTGGCGGTGCGGCTCCTCGGGGAGCAGCACGGCCAGGACGCCCTGCTGCGGTTCTACCGGGCGGCCGACCGGACCGGCGACACCGGGCGGGCGTTCCGGCAGGTGCTCGGCATCGACGAACGGCTGTTCGTGCAGCAGTGGCGGGCCCAGCTGGTCGAGCTCGCGCGGTGAGCGGATGGCGCTGCTCCGACGGCGTGGCAGGCTGGACGGCGTGACGGCGACGGCTCCCGTCGGGAAGGCTCTCGACCGCAGGTTCGCCTGGCTGTTCGTCGCGGTCACCACTGTGTGTCTTGCCGTCGCGGGTGCCGTGCTGGTCCCGTGGGGAGGGGCGACCGGGGGGCTGGAGCCGGCAACGGTCGACTCCGCCTTCACCCCCGCGCAGGTGGCGCGCGCCGAGGTCTACGCCGGGGCCGTCCGGGCGCTCTCGCTGACCGCCACCGGTGTCTCACTCGGGCTGGCACTGCTCCTGGGACTGACGCGCGCCGGAGCCGCGCTGGCACGTCCCGCACACCGCCGGCTGCCGTGGTGGGCCGCGGTCCCCACCGCGGCACTGGTGCTGGTGGTGCTCGGCAGCCTCGCCACGCTGCCGTTCGGCCTCCTCGTCCGCCGGCGGAATCTCGAGGTCGGCCTCACCACCCAGTCGCTCTCGGGCTGGCTCACCGACCGGGCGCTCTCGGCCCTGGTCGCCTGGCTGGCCGCCTCGGTGCTGCTCCTGCTCGTCGTCGCCGCCGCCCGCCGGTCGCCGCGGCGCTGGTTCGTCGGTGCCGGGTTGGCCGCGGCGGGCGGCACGGTCGTCCTGTCCATGCTCTACCCCCTGCTCGTGGAGCCCCTCTTCAACCGGTTCGAGCCGATGCCCGACGGCCGGCTCCGCAGCTCCCTGCTGGAGCTCGCCCGGGCCCAGGACGTGGAGGTCGAGGAGGTGCTGGTCGCCGACGCGTCGCGTCGTACGACCGCGCTCAACGCCTACGTCTCGGGGATCGGGGGAACGCGGCGGGTCGTCGTCTACGACAACCTGCTCGCCGACCTGCCGGCGGCACAGGTCCGGTCGGTCGTCGCGCACGAGGTGGCGCACGCCCGTCACCACGACGTCGTCGTCGGCACCGGCCTCGGGGCGCTCGGCGCGCTGCTCGGCGTCGGCATCCTCGCCCTCCTCCTCGACAGCCCGACGCTTCGTCGCCGTGCCGGCATCCGAGGACCTGCGGACCCCGGCGCCGCTGCTCTGGTGCTCGCGCTGGTGGCGGTCGGCACCCTGGTGGCCGCTCCGGTCCAGAACACGGTCAGCCGGGCCATCGAGGCCCGCGCCGACCGGGTGGCGCTCGAGGTCACCGACGATGCGGAGTCGTTCCGCCGGCTGCAGGTGCAGCTGGCGCTCCGGTCCCTGGCCGACCCGACACCGCCGCCCTGGCGTCAGGTGTGGTTCGGCAGTCATCCCACCGTCCTGGAACGGCTCGGAGCGGCCGACGCCTACCAGCGAGCGACGGAGGGTCGCCGGTGAGTCGGACACTGGTGGTGACCAACGACTTCCCGCCGCGGCGGGGCGGCATCGAGACGCTCGTGCGGCAGCTCTGCGAGGGGCTGCCGCCGGAGGGTGTGGTGGTCCACACCTCCCGGACACCCGGTGACGCCGCCTACGACGCCACGGTGCCGTACCCGGTCGTGCGAGACCCCAGCGCCGTCCTCCTCCCGACCCCGGCGGTGGCGAGGCGGGTCTCCGCCACGCTGCGGGGGTACGGCTGCGACCGGGTGGTGTTCGGGGCCAGCGCGCCACTCGGGCTGCTCGCTCCGGGACTTCGCCGGGCGGGCGCCGGCCACCTCACCGCGCTGACCCACGGCCACGAGGTGTGGTGGGCCGCGGTGCCCGGCACCCGGACGCTGCTGCGTCGTATCGGCGAGTCGGTGGACGTGCTCACCTACGTCAGCGAGCACTGCCGGGACCGGATCGCGCGGGCGCTCACGCCTGAGGCGGCGGCACGGATGCAGCGGTTGACGCCGACCGTCGACCGGTCCCGCTTCCGCCCGGGATGTGGGGGAGCAGCGGTGCGACGGCGCCTGGGGATCCCCACGGGCGCGCCCGTGGTGGTCTGCGTGGCCCGGCTGGTGCGGCGCAAGGGCCAGGACACCCTGGTGCGGATCTGGCCGGAGGTGGTCGGCAGCTTTCCCGGAGCAGTGCTGCTCCTGGTCGGCGACGGACCCGACCGGCGACGGATCCAGCGGATGGTGGCTCGCCGAGGGCTCGGTCGTGCGGTCGTGCTTGCGGGATCCGTCCCTGCGGAGGAGGTCCCGGCGCACCTGGACGCCGGCGACGTCTTCGCGATGCCGGTGCGCACCCGCCGTCTGGGGCTCGAGGTCGAGGCCTTCGGCATCGCCTACCTGGAGGCGGCCGCGTGCGGTCTGCGGGTGGTGGGTGGTGGTTCAGGAGGGTCGGGCGAGGCGCTCGCGCTGGCGGACCGTCTGCGGTCCGCCGGCGCGGCGCCCGGCCTCGAGGCCCCCGAGTGCTGACCTGCGCTCAGCAGAGGTGCCGCGACGGGCACCCCTCCTGAGCCTGCCGTCAGCGGTCAGTTGCAGGAAGTGGTGGCCACGGACGCGCCGGTACCGACCTTGTTGCAGGTGTCCTTGAAGACGCTCTGCACGATCCCGCCGAGGGCGAAGACGATGACGACGATCAGAGCCGCGATGGCGGCGACGAGCAGGCCGTACTCGACGGCCGAGGCGCCCTTCTCGTCCTTGCGGTTCACGAGGCGGTCGAGGAAGTAGAGCATGATTGGTTCTCCCAGGGGTGTGTGGCGGCGGACCTGAGACGTGGCCCGATATGGGTTGATTTCAGCACCTGGGACGGAGGTCTGGGGGGCGAATCCGGAAAGTTTGTCCGTGAATGTCCGATTCAGGACGCTCGACCCGCCCTCGATGTCCGGCCGACCCGCCCTCGATGTCCGGCCGACCCGCCGCTCAGGCGGGTTCGTCGCTCAGCAGCCCTGCTCGGATCGCGATCATGATGGCCTGCGCACGGTTCCCGGCACCCAGCTTCTCGTAGATCTTGGAGATGTGGGTCTTGGCGGTGGACTCCGAGACGAACAGCCGCTTGGCGATGCCGGCCACCCCGAGCCCCTCGGCCAGCAGCCCGAGCACCTCCGCCTCCCGGCTCGAGAGCTGCGGACCGGTGGGAGTGAGCCGCCGCCGCATGGCGTCGGTCAGGTCGGCTGCGGCGAAGGACCGTGGCGAGACGCTGGCGTGCCGGGCAGCGGCGATCACGTCGTCGGAGGGTGAGTCCTTGGAGACGAAGGCGGACGCTCCCGCCTCCAGCGCCCCGAACAGCTGCTCGTCGCCGGCGTACATCGTGAGCACGACGATCCCGAGCTCGGCCTTGTCGGCGCGAAGCTGCCGGACCAGGTCGAGGCCGGTGCCGTCAGGAAGGCGTACGTCGGTGATGACGACGTCGGGCTGCAGCCGGTCGGCGAGCTCCTTGCCCTCCTCCACCGAGGCGGCCTCCCCGGCCACCGCGAAGTCGTGCGCCCGCTCGAACGCACGCGCGAGCCCGTGGCGGATGAGCTCGTGGTCGTCGACGAGCAGGACCGAGAGCGGCTCGGCAGCGGTCATCAGGCCTCACTTCCGGAGTCGTGGCATGAGATCCCGACCCCGGGCTCACGCACCGTCCGCACCTATGGTCACGGCGACTCTAGTGCCCGGTGCGCCCGATTCGTCGCGTTGTCCTATTTCCAGGGTGGCGTTGATCCGCTCCGCGCGCTCGCGCATGATGCGCAGCCCGTAGGAGTCCGGCCGGGCGGCGCCCAGCCCCCGACCGTCGTCCTGCACCGTGATCCGTGCGTACGGCGGGCGCACCCGGCAGTCGACCCACAGGTTCGCGGCCTGCGAGTGACGGCGGGCGTTCGTGACGGCCTCCTGGGCGATCCGCAGGAGCTCGGTCTCCACCTCGCCGCGCAACCGGGTGGACGCCTCGTCGAGCGTCAGGTGCACCGTCAGGCCGGAGCGGGCCCCCACCTCCCGGACGTAGTCGGAGAGCGCCGACCCGAGCCCGGCCGTGGGGGAGATGTCGCTGCGCAGGTCGAAGATCGACAGCCGCAGCTCGCTGACGACACGGGTGATCTCCGACCGGAGTCCCTGCAGGCGGAGCCGCTGCGCCTCGTCGAGTGCGTGGGCAGTGAGCTCGTCGACGAGGTAGCCCAGCGACGCGATCTCCTGGGCGACGCCGTCGTGGATCTCGCGTGCCACCCGCTGCCGCTCCTCGGTCGTCGCCAGCGAGCGGACCTCGTCGAACAGCAGCGCGGTGTCCAGCCGGACGGCGTGCTGGTCGAGGACGACCATGACGTCGTCGACGGTGCTCTGCGCGGGGGCCGTGCCGGCCTCGGCCACCACGAGGCCGATCATCCGGGCCCCAGCACGCAGCGGGAGCACGACGCGGTGCCGGGTCGAGGACCGGCCGCTGGCCTGGACGCCGAGGGCCGGCTCCATGGTCCGCCAGCATGCCTCGGTGAGGTGGTCCTCCACCACCAGGGACTGGCGGGCAAGGTGGCCCCGGTAGCCGAGGGGACTGAGGACACCTCCCTCGGTGCGCACGAAGAGGGCCGACTGGGTGTCGCCGAATGCTTCGGAGGTGGCGACCAGTATCTGCTCGCTCATCGACACCGGGTCCAGTCCCGAGGACAGCCGGCGGGCCACCGTCCTGAGCTGGGAGAGCAGCGTGCGCGCGGACTCGTAGGACGCCTGGCTGGTCCGCCGCGCATCCCTGCGCAGCTGGGTGACCCACACCGCCACGAGGCCGGCTCCGAGGCTCGCCACCGTCCACGGCGTCGCCACCTCGGCCACCGTCGCCCAGGCGTCTGACGGGCTCCCGAGCAGTCCGGCCACGAGCAGCCCGGCCACCTCGCAGCCGGCGGTCAGGAGGACTGCGGTGACACCCGAGGAGACTCCGGCGAGGAGCGGGGGCACCAGCAGGTAGGGCAGCAGCGTGGCGGCCCCCGGTAGGGCCGCACCCGCGATCAGGGCGGCCAGCAGCCCCTCGACGGGGAGCACCCAGCGGAGGGCGAGCGGGGTGAGGCGTCCGACCGCCAGCGCCACCCCGGCGAGCAGCAGCAGGCCGACCAGGCCTCGGTAGGCGTCGCCGTCGCCGAAGGCAAGGGTCAGTCCGAGGACGGTCGCCAGGAAGAACGCCCGTGTGGTGAGGCCGAGGCGGTCGCTCGAGGTCACACTCGCCCTGAGAGCGCCTCGATCATGCTGAGGGCGGCCGGGCCGAGGACGGCGATGAAGAGGCAGGGGAGGATGCAGAAGATCAGGGGGATGAGGATCTTGATGGCCACCTTCTGGGCCTGCTCCTCGGCCTTCTGGCGACGTTTGGTCCTGATCTCCCGCGACTGGACCCGCAGCACCTGAGCCACGGGGATGCCCAGCGCGTCGGCCTGCACCATCGAGGAGACGAAGCCCTTGACCTCGGGGACGTGGGTCCGGTCACCCAGCGCGCGCAACGCCGCGCCACGGCCCATCCCGATCTGCATCTCCTGCAGGACGCGGGCGAACTCGTCGGCGAGCGGGCCCTCGGTGTTGCGCGCGACCTGGGAGAGCGCGGCGTCGAACCCGAGCCCGGACTCCACCGAGATCGTCAGCAGGTCGATGGCGTCCGGCAGCGCCCGAGCGATCTTGTCCGTGCGGTCGTAGCCGCGCTGGTAGAGGTACATGTTGGGCGCCATATAACCAGCAACCGCGAGCGCCATGCAGACGCCGAGCGTGGGAAGCAGCCCGAGCCCGAACAGCATCGTCAGCACCAGCCCGAGCAGCAGGGCCACGGCGAACCCCACGAACTTGAGCGACGTCACCCGGTCGACGGTCCACCCGGACGGGTTGCCCGCCACCTCGAGCTTCTGACGGATCCGCTCCGCGTGGTCGGCGGGGGTCAGCTTCTTGCCGAGCCCCAGCGTGCGGTCCAGCAGCGGGCTCAGCACGCGGGCCTGGAAGCCCGGCTCGAGCTCGACGTGCAGTGCTGCCGGTGCCGACGAGAACGCCTGGAGGACCGCGAGCGACTTGTTGACGCCCCGTGCCTCGTTGGTGAAGACGCCGATGGCGCTCAGCATCAGGAACAGCGACACGAAGATGCCCGCGAGCCCGATGACGAGGGGAAGAGTCTCCCTGCTCACTTCGTCACACCTCCACCTTGACGACCTTCTTCATCCAGAAGACGCCCCCGACCAGCAGGACGGTCATCACGACCACCATCACCCAGCCCAGCGGGGTGGTGAACATGGGCTGGACGTACGACGGGTTGGCGAGCGCGAGGTAGGCGGTGAAGGCCGGCGGCAGGCCGCCCAGGATCCACACCGACAGCCGCCCCTCCGCGGACAGCGTCTTCACCTGACGCTGCAGGTACTCGCGCTCCCGGATCGTGTCGGCGACCTTGTTGAGGAGCTCGGAGAGATTGCCACCGACCTCGCGCTGGATCCGGATGGCCATGACCACCCACTCGAAGTCGACGCTGGTCATCCGCTGGGCGACACCGCTCAGCGCCTCCTCGATCTCCACGCCCAGGCGCGCCTCGACGAGAGCGCGCCGGAACTCCCCGGCCATCGGGTCCGACCCCTCGCGTACGACGGTGTCCACCGACTGGGCCAGCGAGAGCCCCGCCGAGAGCGAGCCCCCCATCAGCTGCAGGGTGTCGGCGAGCTGCTCGTTGAAGGCCCGCATGCGGCGGCTCTTCTTCAGGCTGAGGTAGAGCCACGGCAGGGCGACGCCGAACAGCAGGCCGGCCAACATCCACACCAGGCTGCCGCCGCCCAGCAGGAGCCCGAAGACTCCGACTCCGAGGGCGACGCCGACGTGCACGAGGAGCCACTCCGCAGGCCTCAGCGCCAGCCCGGCGGACTCGAGGCGAGACGCAAGGACCGACTCCAGCCCACCGCGACCCTCGAGCACGCTCTCGGCGACCGCAACGGCCTGCTGGGTCATCGACTGTGACGGTGTGTCGGGGTAGTCCTCGAGGTTGGCCTGGGCCAGCCGGAGGGCGCCCTTGCGGGTGTAGGCCTCGATGCTGCGCTCCACGGCGTCGTCCTGGACGCGTCCGAGTCCGCCGAAGGCGACCACGAGGATCACCATGACGGCGAGCGTGGCGGCGCCGAGGCCGGCGTACATCCAGTCCACAGGGACCTCGAGGCCGGGCTGTGCCGGCGAAGGCAGTGCGACCGCGGGCTCCGCGTCATCCGCGGGTTCGTCGCGGGCCGGCGACCGGCGCTCCGACAGCGACACGAACGCCTCGTCGGTGACGGTCGCGCCGTCCACCTCCAGGCTGACCGCCAGGGTGCCTTCGGTGTCGGTCATCCGCCTCGGGGGCGTGACGGTGACCAGCACCTGCTGGGCCAGCGCCTCGGCCTCGTCGGCGAACACATCCTCGAGCGCCCGCGGGTCGTCGGCGCTGAGCACCCGGCCGCCGCCGGCGTCGGCGAGGGAGCCGAGCAGCGCCGTGCTGCCCTGGTCCTGTGCCAGGGCCACGACGTCGACCTTGACCGCGGCCTCGCCGACCGCGGCGATGGCCTCGCCGATCGGGGTGCGGGAGGTGTCGCGACCGTCGGAGAGCACCAGGATGCTGCGGGCCCCTTCCCGGCCGCTGACCTCGACGGCGCGCATCAGGCCGTCGTACAGCCGGGTGTCCCGGGTGAGCGCGAGCCCGTCGACCGCGGCGCGCACCGCCTCGGTGTCGAGGGTGGGCTCCTGCGCCACGCTCACGTCCCCGGCGAAGGTGACGAGGCCGACCGCGACGTCCTCGGGCACGTTCTCGAGGAACACGCCGGCCGCGGACTTCGCAGCCCGGAACCTGGCACCGGCCATGCTGGAGCTGACGTCCATGGCGAGAACGGCGACCCGCCGGACCGTGCCGCCGGCGTCCGAGAGCGGTTGCGCCGCGGCCTGCAACGGCGCGCCGGCGAAGGTGACGGTCGTGGCCTCCAGGTCAGTGGTGACGCCGTCCGGCACGTCGCTCAGCGACACCACGACCTGCACGGAGCCCCGGTCCTGCTCGACGTGGTCGATGCTGCTGCTCGCCGCGGCCGCAGGTGCGGCCAGGCCCACGGTGCCGAGAAGGGGGCCGAGGAGGAGTACGGCGAGGGCGGTCGCCCGGCGCCGCGCGGAGACCCTCGTCACCGGGTCAGCCACCGTCCCGGGCGAAGATCATCGGGTCGACCTGGACGTTGTTGTGGGCGAGCTTCTCGAGGAACTTGGGACGCAGCCCGGTTCCCTTGAGGCTGCCGCGGCTGCGTCCGTTCTCGTCGAAGCCGCGTGAGTGGTCGAAGACGAAGATGTCCTGGAGGGTGATGACCTCACCCTCCATCCGCTCGACCTCGGTGACGTGGGTGATGCGACGCGAACCGTCTCGGAGCCTGGCCTGGTGGACGATCACGTCCACCGCGGAGGCCACCTGCTCGCGGATCGCTCGCATCGGCAGGTCCATGCCGGCCATGAGCACCATCGTCTCGATGCGGGCGAGGGTGTCGCGGGGACCGTTGGAGTGCACCGTGCAGATGGAACCGTCGTGGCCGGTGTTCATCGCCTGGAGCATGTCGAGTGCCGAGGCGTCACGGACCTCACCGACGACGATGCGGTCGGGGCGCATGCGCAGGGAGTTCTTGACCAGGTCACGGATGTCGACCGCTCCGCGGCCCTCGATGTTCGCCGGGCGCGACTCCAGACGCACCACGTGGTCCTGGTGCAGCTGGAGCTCGGCGGCGTCCTCGATCGTGATGATCCGTTCGTCACTGGGGATGAACGACGACAGCACGTTCAGCGTCGTGGTCTTCCCCGCGCCGGTGCTGCCCGAGACGATGACGTTGAGCTTTCCGCGCACACAGGCGGACAGGAACTCCGAGGTACGCGCGGACATGGTGCCGAAGGCGACCAGGTCGGCGGCGGTGTAGGGGTCTGCGGAGAACTTCCGGATCGTCAGCAGCGAGCCGTCGATCGCCAGCGGAGGGATCACCGCGTTGACGCGGGAGCCGTCGGGGAGTCGCGCGTCGACCATGGGGCTCGCCTCGTCGACGCGCCGGCCGATGCGGGAGACGATCTTGTCGATGGTGCGCCGCAGGTGCTGCTCGTCGCTGAAGCTGCCCTCGACGCGCTGCAGCCTCCCGGACCGCTCGATCCAGATGTCGTCGTGTCCGTTGACCATGACCTCGGTGAGGTCGGGGTCTCGCAGGTAGGGCTCGATGGGACCGTAGCCCAGGATGTCGTCGGCGATCTCCTGCGCGATCCGGGTGCGGTCGGCGGGGGCGAGGACGACGTCCTCCTCCTGCATCGCCTCCTGCAGGGCTCCCCTGACCATGCGCTCGAGCTCCCCGGAGGTGAGCTCGGCGTCGTACAGCTTGGGTCCCAGCTGGGTCACGAGCCGGGTGTGCACCGTCGCCTTGAGATCGCGGAACGCGTCGGCGTCGGGTCGCTGAGCGCGCCCCGCGGGCCCGGTGCTGGGCGTGAGGTCGGCGCGGGTCGGCGCACTGTGCGCCCGGTCGCGCGAGGCGGCGGCCAGTCGGTCCGCGAGGCTGCTCATCGTCACTTCCCTGCTCGCCGGAGGAGACCCCGCTTCGGCGCCGCCCGGCGGGCGCCGGTGGGACGGCTCCTCACCTCGGCTGCGGAATGGACATCGACCGGGGTCGCGCTCGCACTCCGCACGCCCATGACCGTGTCCGCCAGCCGGTTCACCGCCCGGCTCACCGGGTGCCGGGGGTGGCTGGCGGTGATCGGATCCCCGGCGTTGGTGGCTTTCGCCACCTCGGTCGAGGTCGGGATCGCCTGGGCGATCCGCATGTCGAGGGTGGTCTCCACCTTGTCCGGCGACAACCCGACCTTGTCGTCGGCGCGGTTGAGCACCAGGTGGCGACGCGACTTGGGGAAGCCGAGCAGGTCGAGGGTCTCGCAGGCGATCTTGACGTTCTTCAAGGTGGGGACGTCGAGGGTCGTCACCAGCAACAGCTCGTCGGTCTCGTCGAACGCCTGCAGCGCGGGCTCGTCGAAGGCCGGAGAGGTGTCCACGACGACGTAGTCGAAGCTGCGCTTGAGCACCGCCAGGATGCGGGACACCTGCGGGCCTCGGATCGGCTCCATCCCGTCGGGCTGGGCGGGTGCGACCAACGTCGAGAATCCGCTCCGGTGGCTCGTCAACAGCGGTTCCAGCACCGCGAAGTCCAGGTCGCTCTCCAGGGTGACGGCGTCGGCGATGGTCCGGGCCGGGACCAGCTGCAAGGTGATGGCGACGTCGCCGAAGCCGAGGTCGAGGTCGACCAGACAGACACGGAGGTGGCGCGCGGCGAGCGCCACGCACAGGTTGGCCGCGACCGTCGTCTTGCCCACGCCTCCCTTGGGGGAGAAGACCGTGACGAGACGACCGTTGGGGGCGTCGTCGGCGCGATCCCCGGGAGCGGTGACCGCCCGGTAGACCTGGTGGGCGCGCTTGATGGCCTCGCCGAGGCCGGTGAGGTCGCGTTCCTCCACGACGTCGCGCATGCCGGACTTCAGCGCCTCGGCCAGCACGGAGCTGTCGACGCGCCGGCGCATCAGGATGACGCTGACAGCGGGCCGGGTCACGCGCAGGTTGTCGGCCAGCGCCGCCGCCGCTTCGAGGTCGACGCCAGGGCCGAGGACGACCGCGTGCTCCTCGGGAGCCTCGGCGAGGGCACGCCGAAGCTCGTCGAGGGTGTGGACGACAGAGGTGCCCGCGGAGGAGACGGAGAGGAACAGCTCCGCGTCGGCGGTGTTGTTCCCCACGATGATCGGCATCAGGTCACCCGAAGAGGTTGGTTTGGGTGACTCCCGTGCTCGGGGTCACCTTCGACTTGTCGTTGAGCAGGCCGAAGGACAGCTCGCCATGGGTCGAGGCGTACATCACCCGTTCTGCCTGCTCCTGGTCGACGGCCAGCGTGAAGAGGGTCCGCGGCAGGCTCTCGGTGGTCTCGTCACCGCCAGGGGCGACGGTGGTGGAGGTCGTCATCGTGGTCTGCGCCACCGCGATCACCTGCACCGCGGGGAGGAGCACCCGGGTGCCGTCCTCACCGTTGGGGCCGATCGGTCCGTTGAGGAAGAGCGCCACCTCCGAGCCGGGCGTCACGAAACCTGCAACCCGTCCGGTGTCGGAGAGCTGCACCGAGATCGCGAACATCCCGGCCGGCAGCGTGAGGCTGTCCTGCTCGCCCGGCGCGCCGAACTTCGAGGAGGTGATCTGCTCGTTGGGGTAGAGGGGTGTCAGCGCCACCAGGCTCCCGCTCTCGCCGAGCGAGCTCATCGCTCCCTCGAGTGCCTGCTCCTTCGGCACCTCCTGCAGCTCGATCTTGCCGGCCGCCGAGGCCGCGTCGAGCGTCTCGCCGGGCTCGATCTGGGCCACTGCCTTGAGCACCGACACCGGCACCTGCGCGGACTTCGCGCGGGCGTCGGCTCCCTTGACGTAGAGGAACACCATGCCCGAGCCCAGCACCGCGATGAGCGCCGCCACCACCAGCAGAACTGTCCTGCGTCCCATGCTGATCCTGAGTCTTCTCGTCGTGGCTGGGCCGAGCGCCGACATCGGCGTACGGGCCAGGGGGGCACACCTCGTTCGAGGACGAGCGCTAGGGACCACGATCCCGGATACATCGGACGTTTGTCCTAGTTTTGGCGGTTTCGGTTCTCTTCCCGTGTTCCGGGAGACGACCGCCCTCAGTCGGAGTCGGCGTACAGCGCCTCGATCTCCTCGTGGTAGCGGCGCAGCATCGCGTTGCGGCGCACCTTGAGGCTGGGCGTGAGCTCCCCCGTCTCCTCGCTCCACTCGTCGGGGAGCACCTCGAACCGTCGGATCGCCTCCGCCTGCGAGACCTCGGCATTGGTACCGTCGACGGCCACCTGCACCTCGGCGCGCAGGTCGGGGTGGCGCACGAGGGTGTCCCTCGGCCCGTCGAGCCCCCGCTCGGCGGCCCAGGAGGTCACGGCGTCCCGATCGAGCGTGACGAGCGCCGCGACGTAGGGCCGCCCGTCCCCGACCACCAGGCACGCCCCGACGAGGGGGTGGGAAGCGAGCCAGCCCTCGAGGAGGGCGGGCGAGACGTTCTTGCCCGAGGTGGTCACGAGCATCTCCCTGGCGCGGCCGGTGACGCTGAGGTGGCCTAGGGCGTCGATCTCCCCGAGGTCGCCGGTCCGGAGCCATCCGTCCGGGGTGAGCGCCGCCGCACTGGCGACGCGGTCGTTCCAGTAGCCGCCCATCACCTGGCCGCCGCGGACGAGGATCTCGCCGTCCTCGGCGATCCGGACGGCGGTGCCCGGCATCGGACGGCCCACCGACCCCACCCGGGCCGCGTCGGGCGTGCTCACCGTGACCGCGCCGGTGCTCTCGGCCAGGCCGTATCCCTCGAGGAGCGGCACGCCGATGCCGCGGTAGAAGTGTCCGAGCCGCTCGCCGAGGGGCGCGCCACCCGAGATCCCGTAGCGGCATCGGCCGCCCAGAGCCTCCCGGAGGCTGCGGTAGACGAACCGGTCGAAGGCGACGCGCCGGCTGCGCAGCAACGGCGAGGGCCGTCCGCTGTCGAGCGCCCGGCTGTAGGCGATGGCCGCGTCGGTGGCCCGGTCGAAGCGGCGGCCCCGACCGTTCGAGGCGGCCTGCTGGCTGGCGAGCGTGAAGATCCGCTCGAACAACCGCGGCACCCCGACCAGGAACGTCGGACGGAACGAGCGCAGGTCCTCGCCCAGCTGCCGGACGTCACTGCAGTGGCCCAGCCGCACGCCGGCCTGCACCGCCCCCACCTGCACCACCCGGGCGAAGACGTGCGCCAGCGGGAGGACCACCAGCGTCGCGGCATCGGGGTCCTCGAACAGCTCGGGGAGCGCCTGCGCCGCCGCGGCCACCTCCACCAGGAAGTTCCCGTGCGACAGCACGCACCCCTGGGACTGCCCCGTCGTGCCGGATGTGTAGACGAGCGTGGCGACGTCGTCGCGGCCCACGGCGGTACGACGCCGCTCCAGCTCCTCGTCGTCGATGTCCCGGCCGAGCCGGGCGAGCGGCATGAGCGCCGGGCCGTTCCCGTCGTCGAGGGTCCACAGCCGGCCGGCCAGCCGGTCCTCCGCTCCGGTGTCGGCGGCGGCCTTGCGGACGCGTTCCGCGTGCGCCGTCGTCTCGACGACCGCGGCGCGGGCCCCGGAGTCGGCGAGGACCCAGCCCAGCTGGTCGGCCGACGACGTCTCGTAGGCCGGCACGCCGACCGCGCCCGCGAACCACAGCGCATAGTCCACGACGGTCCACTCGTAGCGGGTGCGGGCCATCAGCACCACGCGGTCGCCGTGCTGGATGCCGGCGGCGACGAACCCCTTCGCCGTGCGTCGCACGTCCGCCAGCAGCTCGGCCGCGGTGACCGGCTGCCAGCCCGATCTGTCGCCGGCGTGGTGCGCGATCCGCCTGCGCGACACCACGACCTGCCCGGGGTGCTCCTCCGCGCGGCGCACCATGGCGTCGGTCAGGTTGCCGCTCGTCGGGTCCGCCGCGTCTTCCCAGGGCGTCGAGAACTCGCGCACGTGTGCCTCCTGTCCCCGACGGCTCCCTGGACGCGGGCGTGCCTCCGGCCGAACCTATCCTTGCCCCGGGCAGCTGCAGAGCGGTCTCCGTCTAGGCTCGACCCTGCCCGGACCGCGGGGGCTGTCCGCCACGTCGGGCACCGCCAGGAGTCAGGAGGACACCGGTCCGATGGCCGACCGAACCAGCTCGACGATCACGATCCAGGCGCCGCCTCGGGCGGTGATGGCGGTGATCGCGGACTTTCCCGCCTACCCGCAGTGGGCCCTGGGGCTGCACACGGCGCAGGTGCGGAAGACGTTGCCGGACGGCCTCGCCCACGAGGTCTACTTCGAGCTCGCCGAGGGTCCCGTCAAGGACGCCTACACGCTGCGCTACGACTGGCACGGGGAGAAGTCGGTCGACTGGGAGCTGGTGACGGGGAGGATGACCCGCAAGCTCGACGGCAGCTACGAGCTGGTGCCGCTGGGCGACGCCACCGAGGTCACCTACCGCCTGGCGGTGGAGCTCAGCATCCCGATGATCGGGATGCTTCGGCGCCGCGCCGAGAAGGTCATCATCGACACGGCGCTCAGGGGCCTCAAGGAGCGGGTCGAGTCGTTGGCCTGACAAGCCCGGTGCTCGTCACCGGACGGGGGGCACGGCACGGTCCGTCAGTCGACGAGCGCCACGCTGCTCGGTCCCACGCCCAGATAGGGACCCACCGGAGTCGAGGAGTCGCCCTGGGGCAACGAGTTCGGGTTGAGGAACACCACCTTGATGGTCTCGAGCTTGTTGCCGTTCATGCCGAGGCCGTTGGCGGTCGACGACCCGACGGCGTTGCTGCCCTTGGTGGCCGTCATGGGTTGGTCGGTCAGGAAGCCAGGACGGAAGTCGACGATCGAGTAGTAGCCGCTGCCCCCCGAGACGGTCTCCTGTCGGAACACCGGCACCCAGACGAAGCGCGGAGATCCGTAGATCTCGATCGAGAACGCCGGGCCACCCGCGTAGCTCCGGCGGGCCACGGACCCGAGCTCGGTGGTGGTGTCGGTGAGGAAGCACGTGAGCAGGTCGTTGTTCAGGTGCTTGCCGAGCACGACGTGGGGGTCCGTCGTCCCGCTCGGCGAGCACCCGCCGCTCCCGTCGGGGTCCGGCGAGCTGGACCCGGTGTCCAGGAGCCCGCGGTAGCTGCCGTCGCCGGTGATGAAGCCCGTCGTGGCGGTCTGCTGGGTCAGCCCGGTGTCGGTGTCGAGGCAGTTGGTGCCCGGCTTGCGCAGGGCCGCCGAGGAGATGACGGATCCCGTGACGCTGGGTCCGCACACCCAGGGCGGCGGAGCTCCCGGGAAGCGGGCGAGCGTCAGCGGAGCCTGCAGGCCGAGGGCGATGTTCCTGGGGACCCATGTCGAGGGCACGTCGCTGCGCGGCATCCTCAAGGTGCCGAAGTTGCCGTCGGCGGAACCGCCCACGCACTCGTAGGGGGCGTCGCCCACGCTCACCGCTTGCGCCTCGTCCGATGCCGACCACCGGCCGGTGGGAGCGCCCTCGAACACGCGCACGTACCAGAGCTCGTCCGTCGAGGCGACCGCAGCGGGCACGTCGAGGGTGACCTGCCCCTTGTTCAAGGTGTACGGCGTGGTCCCGACGGGGTCGTCCCACGCTGCGCGCCCCACCTCGACGACGGCCGCCGCCGGATCGTCGGAGCGGAAGAAGCCCACCGAGGTCGCGTTCTTGAAGTCGCCCTCGATCGTCACCGAGGCTGTCGTCGACCCCGGGGTCACGCTGCTGACCGACACGCCGCCCTCGAAGAGGGCCAGGCCCTTCACCGTGGTGGCGTTGGTGTGGCTCTGGAACGCCAGGGTGGGCACCGAGGGCGGTACCACATGGCCCCCGGGTGGGTCGGTCAGCGTCTGCAGTCCGTAGTCACACGCCGCCTCTCCGGGCGAGGGGTTGGCGACGTACATGGGGAGCACGCTGTGTCCTTTGGGGCTGCCCATCACCACGGTCGCGTCGCTGGCGACCTCGACGCCGCTGTAGCCGTCGCCCCCGCCGAGGCCCAACGCTCCTGCCAGCCCGAAGTCGACGTAGGCGCGGGGGCTGATGACGCGGAGCTCGTACGGGCCGTCGTAGTGGATCTCGCCGTCCGCGTCGCTGCCGTTGACCAGTCGTCCGGCCATCTGCGCGACCGTGGGTGCCGAGGCCGCGTCGTCGTCGCGGGCGGCGTTGTCGACGAAGTACCGCGCAACTGCTTGCACGACCGGATCTCCGGCCAGCTTCGTCCCCGGCAGGAGCGCACCGCCGGCGAGAGCTGCGAAGTCGGCTGTCACCTGGGTGTCTCCTTTGCGGGACAACGCGTTGCCGAGGTCCACGGCAAGTGCGGCGAACCCGAAGAGGACAACGGCCACCACCGCCGTCAGGATCGCAGTTGCCCCGTCCTCCGACCCGCGCCGTCGTCTCAGCACGGGTTGCCCGACGCCGTGTCCTCGAGCTGTGCCTTGACCGTCCGCGAGACCTGGCCGCCGGACGGCATGGGCAGCAGTCCTACCACCGAGGCGTCGAGCTGCACCGTCACGGCGAGCTGGTCGCCGACGGTCATGGTGCCGTAGCTGTTCGTCGTGGGTGCGGCCGACGGCCCCCAGGTCAAGAGGAGATCGGTGCGACTTGCCAGGGCTCGCGCGTGGTCCCGAGCCTCGTTGGCACCGGTGCAGTCGCCGACCGAGAGTCGGCGGGCGGTGTCGCGTGCCGCGTTCGTCGCCACCTGGGTGCTGAAGAAGTACCACCCGTACTGGAGGATCCCGAAGAGGAGGGTGACCAGCACCGTCGACACGAGCGCGAACTCGACCGCTGCCGCCCCCCGCTGGGAGCGGCGCCGGGTCGTGGGCCCGACGCCCCGGCGCGACATGGTCATGGCCCAGCTCCCTTGCCGCCTCGCGCCCGTGTCCGGGCGTCCGGGCGCCTTCAGAGGACCATGGTAGGGCTAAACGGGTCAGATGTGGTCAATTCGGGCAAGAACTACGGCCCTGGCGGCGTCACCCCGCCTGTCGCCCGTAGTGCGGGACCAGCTCCATGGCCAGCTGCTCGATGAAGAGGCCGACATCGGTGACGATTCCTCGAGCCTGGGACGAGCCACGGTCGGCGAGCTTGGTCACCGACGCGGGGTTGATGTCGACGCAGACCAGCGGAATCGACGCGGGGAGGATGTTGCCGGTCGCGACCGAGTGCAGCGTGGTCGCCACCATGACGCAGAAGCTCACCCCCGGCAGGGCAGCTCGCATGGCTCGCTGCCCGTCGATCACGTCGGTGTAGACGTCGGGCAGCGGGCCGTCGTCGCGGACCGACCCCACGAGCACGAACTGCTTCCCGTGCTTGACCAGGGCGTGCATGATCCCGCCTGTCAGCACGCCCTGCTCGACCGCGGCGGTGATCGAGCCGGCCTTGCGGATCGTGTTGATCGCCCGGATGTGGTGCTCGTGACCGTGCTGCACCCCGTGGCCCTGGTCGAGGTCGATGCCGAGCGAGGTGCCGTAGAGAGAGGCCTCGATGTCATGGGTGGCCAGGGCGTTGCCGGCGAAGAGGATGTCGACGAAGCCGGCGTCGACCAGCGCGACCATGGCCGGCGCCGCCCCGGTGTGGACGACGCCCGGCCCGCCGACCCACAGCACCTTGCCGCCCTCCTCCTTGGCCCGGCGCATGCCGTCAGCGACCTGCCGGACCAGGACGGCCTGCGGCTTCTCGCTGGAGACGTCGGACTCCATGAAGCCGAAGACGTCGCCGCTCTTCACCTCCAGGGGAGGGGCCACCTTGATGCCGGAGGAGCCGACGACCACGCGCATGTCGGCGCGCACGTCGACCATCGGGACGGTGACGACCCGCAGGGCGGCGCCCTCGCCTTCGACGACGAGACCGCAGTCCATCTCCGGGTTGGCGACCTCGACCCAGCGACCGCCCAGCCGGACCCGGGTGGCGAGGTTCGTGGTCGAGTAGAAGCGGTCGGGGAAGACGCCGTCCTGCTCCACGACCGCGGTCTCCGCCTCACCCGGGTCGAGCTGGTTGGCCCCCCGGGTCTGGATGCGCATCAGCAGCCGCTGCAGGGCCTCGTCGTCGTCGGCGCTGACGGTGATGACCACGTGGGAGGGATCCCCGGACTCGTAGCCCACGTCGAACCGGTCGACCACGAAGTCGCCGCCGTACTCCCGGATGTCGCTGAGCACCATCGACAGGGCGCCGCTGTCGATGAGGTGACCGGTGATCTCGACCGTCTCGTTCACTGCCATGTGCGCTCTCCTCCGCGGTGGCTGTCGCGGTCAGGCGGGGCGCTGCTCAGATCTTCGCGCCGTCGTCGCCGGACCAGGGGTCCTGGGGTGACGACGAGCTCATCGTCGCCACGAGGTAGCCGAAGCCTCCCACGACGGCCACGACCATCCCCAGGGCGACCCACCCGGGCACGACGATGCCGAGGGCGATCAGCAGCAGCGCCAGGACGGGTGCCCCGACGAGCCCGGCCCATGCCAGCTTGCGCCGCGGCTCGACCGTCGGCAGCGGCGGCGGTGGGGGAGGGACGAAGTGGTCCTCCTCGTCGTCCACGACCTGGTCCGCCGCCGGCCGTTCGACCGGGGCGGGGTACGGCGCGGGGGCGGGCTCGAAGCTCGGAGCCGGCTCGGGGTTGTCCGACGCCGGAGCGCTCGACTCCCAGTGGGCGACGATGTCGGCGAACACGGCATCGACGTCGAGCTCCGGCTCGGGGTCGTCGGGACGCGAGGGCTCCGCAGGCACAGCGTCCGGCTCCCGCCCCGAAGCGGGACCCGAGGCAGGACCGGGGGCGGGCCCCGAGGCGGGGCCGGTCTCGGGACCGGTGTCGGGCCGGGGGTCCGGCGCGGAGTCCGGGACGGAGTCGGGCCCGGGTTCGGGGTGGTCGGAGGCCATGGTGGCTGCTTGTCCTGGCAGGAAGGCGCGGCGTGCCGCGTCAGCCGGCGCTCACCCGGCGGAGGAACTCCGCGGACTCGGCGAAGAGGAGGGGGGCGTCGTTGTCCAGGGTCGCGACGTGGTAGCTGTCCTCGAGGATCCGTTCGGTCAGGTCGCGCGAGGACACCGTCGCCATGATGATCCGGCCCGACGAGGGGTCGACCACGTGGTCCACCCGCGAGCGGAACATGAGGAGCGGCTGGGTGACCTCCGGCAGCCGTTCGCGGACCACCTTCTTGCCCTGGAACATCGAGTGGGCCGCCTTGAGCGGCGTGCGCGGGTAGGCGCGCTCGTGCACACCGTCCTTCTTGATGTCGCTGCCGACGCCGGTGACGGCGGGGACGAGGTGCTTCAGCCAGGGCAGCAGCTTCAGGTCGTTGCGTGCGGTGATGATCGAGGGGTTGACCAGCACCACCCCCGCGACGTCGCGGCCCTTGTCGACGGCGAGGTTCAGCGCGAGGCAGCCGCCCATCGACAGGCCGCCCACGAACACCTCGTCACACTCGGTCTGCAGCTTCTCGAAGGCGGTCTCCGCCGCCGAGTACCAGTCGGCGTACGTCGTGGTGTTGAGGTCCTGCCACGTCGTTGCGTGACCGGGCCAGCGGGGGACCGACACGGCGTACCCCAGTGCGTTGAGGTGCTCCGCCCAGGGGCGCAGCGACGAGGGACCACCGGTGAAGCCGTGGCAGAGGAGCGCGCCGACCCGCTTGCCGGCTCCGTCCGGCCCGCTGTCGACGCCTGCCGGTGCGCTGTAGGCCTCGTCCTCGGGGGCGATCGGCACGGGGTCTCCTGTTGTCCTGCGGGCCTCGTCGGGCACGCGTTGGGGCACTTCGCCGAGCACCGCACCGGACGGCCGCGGACGCGGCAGCACCGGTCGGTGACGGGGTGCCTCGATCGTCGCACGCCGGTTCAACGCAGGCTAGGGTGAGACCCGGCCGCCGCTGCACCGGCAGGGCAGGCCGTGCCGATTCCGGCGAGGCAGCAAGGGGCGGGCGGGTGTTCTACTGGTTCCTCAAGTGGATCGCGCTGGGGCCGCTGCTGCGTCTGGTGTTCCGGCCCGAGACCGAGGGCCTCGAGAACGTCCCCCACGAGGGCCCGGCGATCCTCGCGAGCAACCACCTGTCCTACGCCGACTGGCTGTTCATGCCGCTCACCTTGAACCGCAAGGTGACGTTCGTGGCCAAGGCGGAGTACTTCACCACCCCCGGCCTCAAGGGCTGGCTGCAGCGGAGGTTCTTCTCGGGGGCCGGACAGGTGCCCATCGACCGGTCCAGCGGCGACTCGGCCGCCGGCGCCCTCCTCTCGGCGAAGAGGGTCCTCTCGGCCGGCGACCTGTTCGGGATCTACCCCGAGGGCACCCGCTCGCCGGACGGCCGGCTCTACCGCGGCAAGACGGGGGTGGCGCGGCTGGCGATCGAGACCGGCGTCCCGGTCATCCCGACCGGTGTGGTCGGCACCGACCGCATCGCACCTCCGGGCAAGACGTTCGGCCGGTGGACGCGGCCGATGGTGCGCTTCGGCAAGCCGCTGGACTTCTCCCGCTACGAGGGGCTCGAGAACGACCGCTTCATCCTCCGCTCGGCCGCCGACGAGATCATGTACGAGATCATGCGGCTCTCCGGCCAGGAGTACGTCGACATGTACGCCGCCCGCGCCAAGGCGCTCGACAAGGAGGCGGCCCGCAGGTCGGGCGGCCGGGGCGGCACCCCGACCGGCACCCCGACCGGCACGGCGACCGGCACGGCGACCGGCACGGCGCCCCGGTCGGACGACCCGGACCTGAAGGCCTCCTGACGCAGGCGCTGTCGGTGACGACGAGGCACAGAGCGGCCGAGGCCGGCGCGTCGGCGGCCCAGCAGGTCGAGACGACGCTCTTCCGCGCGCTCGTCGTCCTCCGCGTGCTCGTGACCGTCTACACGTTGGCCCGCAACGGCTCGCGGTTCGACCAGTTCGCCCGACCAGGGCTGCTGCTGGTGGCGATGGGTGTGATGGTCGGCTGGACCGCCTTCACGGTCTGGGCCTACGACGCGCCCCGGCGTCGGCGGCCGGCGCTCTACGTCGCCGACGTCGCCGTCGCGGTCGGGCTCCTCCTCAGCACGCTGGTCATCGAGTCAGAGGCCATGCTCGAGCGGCAGGCCCCCACGGTCCCGACCTTCTGGGTGGTGACCCCCGTGCTGGCGTGCGCGGTCGGCGCCGGCTGGCTGGGTCCGCTGCTGGCGGCTGTCGTCGTCGTGGCCGCGGACCTCTCGGTGCGCACCGACATCTCGCGCTCGTGGGGCAACATCTTCCTGCTGTTCCTGGCCGGGGGGATGGTGGCCTTCTCGACCAGGATGCTCAAGGAGGCTGCCGAGGTCAGGGAGGCGGCCGAGCGGGCCCAGGCGGTGCAGGCCGAGCGGGCCCGGCTCGCCCGCGCCGTGCACGACGGTGTCCTGCAGGTGCTGGCGCTGGTGCAGCGACGCGGCGCCGAGGCCGGCGGTGACCTGGCGGAGCTGGCACGGCTGGCCGGTGAGCAGGAGGCGGCGCTGCGTCGCCTCGTGCAGGCCGACGCTCGCTCCCTGTCCTTGACCGGCACCCACGCCGGTGCGGGACCTCCCGGAGGTGTGGCCGACCTCATGACGGCGCTGGCGCCGCTCGGCTCCGCCACGGTGACCGTCACCGGGCCCGGCCACCCCGTCCAGGTGAGCGACGACCAGGCCCGGGAGGTGAGGGCCGTGGTGGGAGCGTGCCTGGACAACGTCGCCCGGCACGTCGGGGCGCAGGCCCCGGCCTGGGTGCTCGTCGAGGAGCTGGGGGAGACCGTCGTCGTGAGTGTGCGCGACGAGGGGGCCGGGATCCCCGACGGCCGGCTGGCCGAGGCCGAGCGGGAGGGCAGGCTCGGCGTCCGTGAGTCGATCTGCGGCCGGATGGCCGACCTCGGCGGCAGTGCTGCCCTGGTCACCGGGCCCGGTGGCACCGAGTGGGAGCTCACCCTGTCCACGGCCTGACGCATGGGCGCGTCGTCACGACCCCGCGCTCGAATCCGGCCGAGTTCGCGGGTCCGGCGTCCTACGATGCGGGGACACGACCAGCCGACGAGAGGGGCCCTCGGTGACCGGCGACGCGGCCGTGGTGCCCGAGCAGCCGCTGCGGGTGATGGTCGTCGACGACCACCCGATGTGGCGGGAGGCGGTCGGCCGCGACCTGGTGTCCGCCGGCATGGAGCTCGTGGCCACCGCGGCCACCGGCGTCGAGGCACTGGCACGCGCCCGTGCGACTCGACCACGGGTCGTCGTCCTCGACCTGCAGATCCCGGCCCCCAACGGCGTGGAGGTCACCGCCGCCCTGGTCACCGAGGACCCCACGGTGCGGATCCTCGTGCTCTCGGCCTCCGGCGAGCAGGCGGACGTGCTGGACGCCGTCAAGGCCGGTGCCACCGGCTACCTCGTCAAGTCGGCGTCGAGCGCCGAGCTCCTCGATGCCGTACGCCGCGTCGCCGTCGGCGACACCGTCTTCACCCCCGGGTTGGCGGGCCTGGTGCTCGGGGAGTACCGGCGGCTCGCCGAAGGGCCCGACAACACGCCGGGCGTCGCGCTGCCACGGCTCACCGACCGGGAGACCGAGGTGCTGCGGCTGGTGGCCAAGGGGCTGTCCTACCGCCAGATCGCCGACCGGCTGGTGCTCTCTCACCGCACGGTGCAGAACCACGTGCAGAACACCCTGCGCAAGCTGCAGCTGCACAACCGGGTGCAGCTCGTGCGCTACGCGATCGAGCAGGGGCTCGACGACGAGCTGGGCGGATGACCGGCGCCGCCGAGCGGCTGCGCGAGATCGCCGCCGAGCTCTACGGGCTGCGCCCCGAGGAGTTCACCCCGGCCCGCACGGCCGCCGAGAAGGGCGCCCGGTCGGAGGGTGACCGCGAGCTCGCCGCCGCGATCAAGGCACTGCGGCGTCCCGCCGTCGCGGCCTGGGCCGTCAACCGCCTCGTCCGTGAGCGCGGTGAGCTCGTGGGTCAGGTCGTGGCGTTGGGGGAGTCGTTGCGGGAGGCGCAGGCGCTGCTCCAGGGCGAGGCGCTGCGCGACCTCACCCGGCAGCGGCGCCAGCTGGTCACCGCGGTCACCGCAGAGGCCCGAGCAGCGGCGGCCGAGCAGAGCGTGGCGCTCAGCGAGTCCGCCACCCGTCAGGTGGAGGAGACCCTGCAGGCGGCGATGGCCGACCCGAAGGCCGCCGAGGCGGTGCTCAGCGGCCTGCTCGCCCAGCCGCTCAGCTCCACCGGCGTGGAGTCGCTGACCGACCTGGTCGCCGTACCTCTGCCGGAGCGGCCGCCAGGGCGCCCGCAGCTCAGCCTCGTGCGTGACGACGGTCGTGCCCGCCGAGAGGCGGAGGAGCGCGTCGCGGCGGCGCAGGGCTCGCTGCGGATGGCGACCGAGGCGGTGGAGTCGCTGGGCCGCAAGCGGGCGAAGGCGCAGGCGCGGCTGCTGCAGCTCGAGGCCGAGCTCGAGGAGCTGCGCCGCCGGGTCGCGGAGGTCGAGGAGGCGACTGACGCCGCTGCCGAGCGGCTCTCCGAGCTCGACGACGAGGTGGAGGAGGCGGAGGCGGGTCTCAGGGACGCCCGGTCGGAGGCCGAGGAGGCAGAAGCGGCGCGGGACACCCTGGAGTAGGGCGCAGTGCCGGTCCTCAGTGCCGGTGCCCAGTGCCGGTGCCCCATCCCGGTGCCCAGTGCCGGTCCTCAGTCGGCCCAGCCCTTCGCGCGTTCGACGGCACGTCGCCACCGCGCGTGGGCGGCGTCGGCGGCGGACCGGTCACCGGTCGGCTCGAACCGCCGGTCCAGCGCCCAGGTGGCCCTCAGCTCCTCGGTCGAGGACCACACCCCGGTGCCGAGCCCGGCGAGGAACGCGGCGCCGAGCCCCGTGGTCTCCACGCTCCGCGGCCGGTCGACCGGGACGCCGAGCTGGTCGGCCTGCAGCTGGCAGATGAGGTCGTTGGCGGCGGCGCCGCCGTCGACGGTCAGCGAGGTGAGCGGGGTCTCGGCGGGCAGGGTGTCCACCACGTCGCGGACCTCGAAGGCGATCGCCTCGAGGGTCGCCCGGACCAGGTGGGCCCGCGTCGTCCCGCGCGTGATGCCCACGATCAGTCCACGAGCGTGCGGGTCCCAGTGGGGGGCGCCCATCCCGGCGAGCGCCGGGACGAACACCACGCCGTCGGTCGAGTCGACGGTCGCGGCGATCGCCTGTGTCTCCGCCGCCGAGCCGACGACCTGCAGCCCGTCGCGCAGCCACTGCACCGCGGCGCCGGTGACGAAGATCGCCCCTTCCAGCGCGTAGGTCATCTCCCCGGACGGTGACCTCCACGCGGCGGTCGACAGCAGTCCCGCCTCCGAGCGCACGACCTCCGGTCCGGTGTTGGTGAGGACGAACGACCCGGTCCCGTAGGTGCACTTGGTGTCGCCCACCTCGAAGCAGGTCTGGCCGAAGAGCGCCGACTGCTGGTCGCCGGCGAGGCCGGCCACCGGCAGCTCCAGCCCGAGGAACGACCCCGGGTCGGTGGTGGCGAGGTGGCCCCAGCTCGGCACCAGCTCCGGGAGCGCCGCGCGGGGGACCCCGAACAAGGAGCACAGCTCGTCGCTCCAGTCGCCGTCCGCCAGGTCGAAGAGCAGGGTGCGGCAGGCGTTGGACACGTCGGTGACGTGCCACGTCCCCCGGGTCATCCGCGCCACCAGGTAGGACTCGACGGTGCCGACGGCGTAGCGCCCGTCCTCCACCAGCGCCCAGGTGTGCGGCTCGTTCTCGGCGATCCACCGGAGCTTGGTGCCGGAGAAGTACGGGTCGAGCCGCAGGCCGGTCAGCTCGGTGACACGTGCCTCGTGGCCCTCCTCGCGGAGCCGGTTGCAGATGTCGGCGGTACGCCGGTCCTGCCACACGATCGCCCGGCGCGGCGACCCCAGCGTCTCGCGGTCCCACAGCACCACGGTCTCCCGCTGGTTGGTGATGCCGACGGCCCGCACCGGCGGACCGTCGTACGCCGCCAACGCCGCGCGGACCGCCTCGAGGGTGGCCTGCCAGATCTCTTCCGGGGAGTGCTCGACCCAGCCGGGGCGCGGGAAGTGCTGGGCGAACTCCTGGTAGCCCTTGGCCTCCACGCGCCCGTCCACGCTGACGACCAGGGCTGTCACCCCGGTGGTGCCGGCATCGATGGCCAGAACGGTCATATCTACTCATTTCGACTATAAGACGGCTCTCGGAACCCTACGCTTCCAGAGAGTCGTGAGCCGTGTCAGCGCCCACGTCCGGAAGCGCATGGCGGCGAGGTGCTGCCGGACAAACGAGGGAGCCACCATGGCGCGACGTGCACTGCTGTCCCTGCTCGCCACGAGCGTCGTAGGCACGTCGCTCGCCGTGTCGCCCGGCCCGGTGGCCGCGCTCGCCGCCGACACCACCGCCCCCCAGGTGGTCATCGCCGCGCCGGCCGCGTCACCGGAGTCCCCGGTGCACGTCGGCGACGTGCTGACCGCGGACTTCACGTGCACCGACCCCGCCGTCGAGGGGGCCGACATCAGCGGTGTCGCGTCCTGCAACGGCATCCTCGAGTCGGTCCCGGACCCGTCCGACCCGGAGCCGGCGGTGGTCGACCCCACACCGGTCCTGTCCGGCCAGCAGCTCGACACCTCGCTGCCCGGCACCTTCCGCCTCGTCGTCACCGGCAGCGACCTGGCCGGCAACCACGCCACCACGTCGGTGACCTTCACCGTCGCCGGCCGGTCCCCGGCGGACGTCACCGCCCCGGAGGTGACCGTCCTCAGCCCGGTCGACGGAGCGGAGATCACCGTCGGCGCCGACGTGCGGGCCGACTACTCCTGCCAGGACGCGGAGTCCGGTCTGGTCAGGTGCGACGGTGACGTCACGGCCGGCCAGCCGGTCGACACCGCCGTCGTGGGAGCCCACACCTTCACGGTGACCGCCGAGGACGCGGCCGGCAACGTCGTCCACCGCACCGTCCACTACGAGGTGGTGGCCAGGCAGAACGTCATCCTGCGCGGCCGCATCCAGGACGAGACCGGCGCCGGGCTGACCGGCGGCACGGTCGAGGCCATGCTGACCGGCACCAACGGCGTCGTCGCGAGGACGATCGCCGGCTCCGACGGCCGTTACAACCTGGCGCTGCACGCCGGCACCTACGACCTCCGGTTCCGCGGCCCGAGCAGCTCCGGGCTCGGGGCTGACCTCGTCGGCCGCGACCTCGCCGCCGACACCAACCTCGACGTGACGCTCGTCCCGTTCGTGACCCGCGTGTCGGTGCAGATGTCCGACGGGATGGGCGGCGAGGTCCTCAGCGGAAACGTCACGGCCTACACCCCCTCGATGGCGTACGCCGGCACCTGGCCGGTCGGCTCGACGGGGCAGGCCGACCTGACCCTCACCGCCGGCGAGTACTACCTGACCTACAGCGGTGTCTCGAGGAACGCGCAGGCGTTCTTCTACGGCGAGACCGACGTGCTGACCCTCGACCAGGACCGGACCGTCGCCCTCCGTCCGGACACCCGGTCGATGTCCCTGACCCTGCGCGACGCCGACGGCTCCCCGGTCACGGCCGAGGGGTACTACACCTGCGTGGCGACCCGCCCGGCCGGCCGGCGAGAGGTGCTCGAGAGCGTCAGCCAGCAGAACGTCGTCATCACCGGCAGCGCCGAGATCCCGGTCCTCGCGGCGTCGGACGCAGCCGGCTGCGAGCTGCACCTGCAGACCTCCGCGGGGCTGGCCTTCACCCGCGTCCTCGGATCGGGCCTCGCGTCGTACGAGGTCGAGCTGGCCGACCCGGTGCAGGTGACCGGGCAGGTCTCCGACGGAGTGGGGGGCCGCTTCGCCAGGGGCCAGGTCACGGTGTCGGGAGGCCAGACCGGTCGGCTCAGCACCAGCACGATGGTCGGTCCCGACGGCCAGTTCTCCTTCCTCCTCGAGCCGGCCGGCTACCGGCTGTTCGCCGGTGGGTCCTCGGACAGGCTGGACCACTTCACCGTCGCGCGCACGGTGTCCGCCACGACCGACACCGTCATCGACCTCGGCCTCGACCCCGCGCCGCGACCGGTCCACCTGGTCGTCGAGCGCTCCGACGGCTCACGCGTCGCTGGCGACGTCGAGGTGACCTGCAGCGCAGGCGACGGCAACGCCCAGACGCTCCGCTACGTCAGGCACGTCAACGGCGAGGCGGACATCTACGCGCTGACCGGCGACGGGGCACCGGCCTGCGGGCTCTGGGTGCGGCCCCCGGGCGAGGCGCAGGTCTACCGGCAGCTCGACGGGTCGGAAGGCACCGTCACCGTCGTCGTGCCGCGCACGGTGCACGTGACCGGGACGGTCAGCGACGGGGTCGGCGGGGCCCCGCGGCACCAGGCGACCGTCCAGGCGCTGACCCCGACGAACGAGCCCGGTGGACTCGTCACCTCCGACGAGGCGGGCGGCTACGACCTCCCGCTGGCCGAGGGCGACTACCGCCTGCAGGGGACCGGATCCTCCCACCGCGTCGGCTTCTACAGCGTGCTGACGACGCCCCGGTCCTTCCCGGCCGACCAGCAGGTGGACCTCCGCCCCGACCTCCTCAAGCTCAGCGTGCACCTGCGCGGCCCCGACGGCGGCGCGGTGCACGGCCGGGCGGACCTCAGCTGCGCGACGTCCGACGTCACCGGTCTGGCGTTCCAGGAGGCGAGCTCCCACGTGGAGTTCACCGGCACCGGAGCCCTGTGGGGCATGTCGGGGACGGGCTGGGACGGTGGACCGGCCTGCTGGCTCAACATCTACCCCGACAGCGGCGCGCCCGTCGTACGCCGGGTGGCGTTCGAGCCGGGCACTCCCAAGGACCTGGTCGTCTACACCGCCGGAGGCGTCGTGCTCGAGCAGGGCGTCGACGCGGGGCACGACAGCGACAACGTGTCCGACCTCGTCGAGGCGCTCGGCCCGAACGGTGGCGACGGCAACGCCGACGGCGTCGCGGACTACCTGCAGCAGAACGTCACCTCGCTGCCGGTCAGCGGCGGTGGCTCCGGCCACGACGGCTACCTGACCGTGGCGGTCCCGAGCGGGACCAGCCTCAACAACGTCTCGACGTTGCCCCTCCACGACGCCTCCATCACCAGCGCACCGCCGCAGGGCGTGACGCTGCCGGAGGGCCTGGTGCAGTTCCGGCTCGACGGGGTGCCGGCCGGGTCGGACCAGACAGTGTCGCTGTACCCGTCGTCGACGGCCGGCCTCAACGGCTACGCGAAGTACCACGACGGCGCCTGGTCGACCCTGCCCGACGACCGGGTGACGATCGTGTCGGGTCAGACGGGCCCGGACCGGGTCGACGTCCGCCTGACCGACGGTGGCGTCGGTGACGACGACGACGTCGCGGACGGGTCGATCCTCGACCCCGGCGGGCTCGCGGTGCTCCAGCGCGACCAGCGGGCGCCGAGCGTCAGCGTGACCGGCGTGACCGACGGCTCGCGCCACCACCTGGGCGCTGCCCCTCGGGCCGGCTGCGTCGCCCACGACGAGGACGGTGGCACCGGTCTGGCAGGACCGTGCTCCGTGACCGTCACCGGCGGCAACGCCAACGGGGTCGGCGACTTCACGGTGCGGGCGACCGCCGAGGACAGGGCCGGCAACGTGGCCACGACCGTGGCGCGCTACCGGGTCGAGTACCGCTTCGACGGGTTCCTGCAGCCGATCAACGGCGGCGGCCATCCCGGCGGGCTGAGCGTGTTCCAGGGTGGCTCGACGGTGCCGGTCGGGTTCCGGCTACAGCGTGCCGACGGCTCCGTCGTCGCGCCGTTGACGGCGCCGCAGTGGCTCACGCCCCAGCGGGGGGACCCCACCTCGGCCGGGATCAACGAGGCGGTGTGGACCGAGGCACCCACCTCGGGCGACGCGTTCGTCCCGGTGGCCGGCCAGTGGCTCTACAACTGGTCGACGCGGCGGCTGCCCACCGGCTACCGCTACCGCATCGGTGTCCGGCTCGACGACGGGACCACCCACCAGGTGGTCGTCGCGGTGCGCTGAGGCGGTCCGGACCAGCAGGGTCAGGGGCGCTCGTGACAGGCGGGAGGCCGCCTGCTCACGGGTGCCCCTGCTGCTCCCCACCGGCGGCCCCGCCGGCGGCCGTGCCGCGCAGCAGC
>CADCUI010000055.1 GCA_902805845.1 uncultured Nocardioidaceae bacterium | reverse complement strand
CCACCAGGTGGTCGTCGCGGTGCGCTGAGGCGGTCCGGACGAGCAGGGTCAGGGGCGCTCGTGACAGGCGGGAGGCCGCCTGCTCACGGGTGCCCCTGCTGCTCCCCACCGGCGGCCCCGCCGGCGGCCGCGCCGCGCAGCAGCGCGAGCACCCGGCGGTCCACCCAGTCGGGGCCGACCCGCATCTCGTAGTTCTCGGTCCCGACCCAGGCGTCGAAGGTGGGGTGCCCGAGCCGGCCGGCGCTCTCGTCGAGCTCGGCGCGGAGCCGCTCGTCGATCGGCACCTTCTCCTCGTCGGTGGACGCGGTGAGGTACAGCTCGTGCAGGCCGAGGAGGCGCGACAGCTCACTGCAGGGATCGGGGTGGTCGTCCACCCGCAGGTCGGCTGCCACGTCGTCCCGGCCGCCGTACCCTGCACCTTCGCGGACCACGAGGAGCGCGGCAGACTGCCGGCCGCGCTTGTCGCCGCCGGCCGCGTCGCCCGCGGCGAGCGCGGCCAGCAGCCGGCGCGCGAGGCTGGGCTCGCCGGCGGCCCCGTCCCACGCCTCCCGCATGGCGGCCACCACCTGCGGGCCGGCGAGGATGTTCCCCTGGATCGCGACGCCGGGACCGGTGTGGCCGCCGGCCCAGTCGAAGCACTCGCTGCCGGTGTGCGTCGCGGCGTTGCCGTCGACGTCCACGATCCCGACCTGCCGGTGGTCGCGGCCGTCGTCGTCCTCGAGCAGCCGGTCGAGCGCGACCTGCGCGGTGGCGCCCTCGTCGAGATGGGCCAGGGCCATCGGCTTGTAGGCGACGTTGGCCTCGGCCTGGGTGGCGACGGCGCCGATGCCGGCGACGGCCGCTGGTACGGCGGAGCCGACCGCGAGGAACTTCGAGGCGACGGCCACGCCCCAGGACTCCCCGTCCTCCGAGCGGGCCACGATCGAGAAGGTCATGGAAGGCACCGTAGTCGCGGCCGTCACACCCTCCGATGGATCGTTCCAATGCCGGTCGCTACGGTGACGTCATGCGAGTTGGTGTGCTGACCGGTGGTGGCGACTGCCCGGGGCTGAACGCGGTGATCCGCGCGGTGGTCCGCAAGGGCGTCGGCGAGTACGACTGCGAGTTCGTGGGGTTCCTCGACGGCTGGCGCGGTCCGCTGGAGAACGTCACCTGCCCGCTCGGTGTCGCGGAGGTGCGCGGGATCCTTCCCCGCGGCGGCACGATCCTGAAGTCCTCGCGCACGAACCCGTTCAAGGTCGACGGGGGAGTGGAGCGGATCCGGGAGAACCTGCAGAGCAACGGTGTCGACGCGCTCATCGCGATCGGCGGGGAGGACACCCTCGGCGTCGCGACGAAGCTGTCCGACGCGGGCGTCAACGTGGTCGGCGTGCCGAAGACCATCGACAACGACCTGTCGGGCACTGACTTCACGTTCGGCTTCGACACGGCCGTCAACATCGCCATGGAGGCGATCGACCGGCTCCACACCACCGCCGAGTCCCACCACCGGGTGCTGGTGGTGGAGGTGATGGGCCGTCACGCCGGCTGGATCGCCCTGCACGCCGGCATGGCGGGCGGCGCGAACATCGTGCTCATCCCGGAAAAGCCGTTCGACATCGAGAAGGTGTGCGAGTACGTCGAGCACCGCTTTCAGACGCAGTACACCCCGATCGTCGTGGTGTCCGAGGGCGCTGTGCCCGTCGAGGGCGCCGACATGACGCTGCAGAGCGGCGAGGTCGACGCGTTCGGCCACGTCCGGCTCGGCGGGATCGGCGACCGGCTCGCCAAGGAGATCGAGACCCGCACCGGCAAGGAGGCCCGGGCTGTCGTCCTGGGTCACGTGCAGCGCGGAGGCACGCCGACCGCGTTCGACCGCTGGCTGGCCACCCGGTTCGGGCTGCACGCGATCACCGCGGTCGCCGAGGGCGACTTCGGGAAGATGGTGGCGCTGCGCGGCAAGGACATCGTCCGGGTGCCGCTCCTCGAGGGCACCGGTGAGCTGAAGACCGTGTCCCCCGAGGAGTACGCCGAGGCCGAGGTCTTCTTCGGCTGACCCGCCCTCCATGTCTGGCCGACCCGCCCTTCGTGCAGGCGCCCGCCTGCACGAAGGGCGGCTCGGCCGAACATGTCGGGCGGCTCGACCGAACATGTGGGGCGGCTCGGCAGGTGTCTCAGGCGTCCGGTGACGTCGGGGGCCTTCGCCACGCCCGGCGTACCCTGGGCCGGTGAGCATCCCCGACCTGTCAGCACTCCGTGCCCTCGGCGCTGCCCAGCAGCCGTCCTGGCCGGACCCCGAGGCGATGGACGCGACGGTCGCCCGGCTGCGGCGCGTGCCGCCGCTGGTGTTCGCCGGTGAGTGCGACGACCTCAAGGGCAAGCTCGCCGCCGTGACCCGCGGCGAGGCGTTCCTGCTCCAGGGCGGGGACTGCGCCGAGACGATCGACGGCGCCACCGCCGACAACGTCCGGGCGAAGCTCCGTGTGCTGCTGCAGATGGCGGTGGTGCTCACGTACGCCGCGTCGGTGCCGGTGGTCAAGCTCGGCCGGCTCGCCGGCCAGTACGCCAAGCCCCGCTCCTCGGACACCGAGACCCGGGACGGCGTGACGCTGCCGGCGTACCGGGGTGACGCCGTCAACGGCTTCGACTTCACGCCCGAGTCGCGACGCCCCGACCCCCAGCGGCTGCTCGACGTCTACCACTCCTCGGCCGCCACCCTCAACCTGGTCCGGGCGTTCGTGACCGGTGGCTACGCCGACCTGCGCCAGGTGCACACGTGGAACACCGACTTCGTCCGGTCCTCGCCGGTCGGCAAGAGGTACGAGCGGCTGGCCGGCGAGATCGACCGCGCGCTGACCTTCATGAACGCGATCGGGGCCGACCCGGACGCGTTCCACCGGGTCGACTTCCACTCCAGCCACGAGGCGCTGATCCTCGAGTACGAGCACGCGCTGACCCGGATCGACAGCCGCACCGAGCTGCCCTACGACGTGTCCGCGCACTTCGTCTGGATCGGTGAGCGCACCCGCCAGCTCGACGGGGCGCACGTCGACCTGCTGAGCAGGATCAAGAATCCGATCGGCGTGAAGCTGGGGCCGACCGCGACTCCGGACGAGGCGATCGCGCTGGCCGCCAAGCTCAACCCGGAGAACGAGCCCGGCCGACTGACCTTCATCACCCGCATGGGAGCCGCTCGGATCCGCGACGTGCTGCCCGAGCTGGTGGAGAAGGTCACCGCCGCCGGCGTCCAGGTGGCGTGGGTCTGCGACCCGATGCACGGCAACACCTTCGAGGCGTCCTCGGGCTACAAGACCCGCCGGTTCGAGGACGTGATGGAGGAGGTGCAGGGCTTCTTCGACGTCCACCGCACCCTCGGGACCTGGCCCGGAGGGCTCCACGTCGAGCTCACCGGCGACAACGTCACCGAGTGCGTCGGCGGGGGCGAGTCGCTGCTGGAGGCCGACCTCGTGCACGCCTACGAGTCGGCGTGCGACCCCCGGCTCAACCGGGTGCAGTCCCTCGAGCTGGCGTTCCTCGTCGCCGAGATGCTGGGCGAGGCGCAGGCAGCCGTCGAGGGCTGACCCGCCGGGGTTACCGGCAGACCGCGAGGGGGTACCGCGGCGGCATGAACCACATCGACCCCTCCACCGCGCCGCTCGCGGTCGTCACCGGCGCCTCGAGCGGCATCGGCCTGTCCCTGGCCCGCCAGTTCGTCGACAACGGCTACGACGTCGTCGTCGTGGCCGAGGACGCCGAGCTCGAGGCGGCTGCCGCCCAGCTGACGGCGAGCGGCCGCCAGGTGACCCCGGTCCGCGTCGACCTCGCGACGCCCGAAGGCGCGACCGCGGTGTACGACGCGGCGACCGACGGCGGGCGGACGATCGACGCCGTGGCCCTCAACGCCGGCATCGGGGTCGGCGGCCGGTTCGTCGAGACCGACCTCGAGGACGACCTCCGGCTCGTCGACCTCAACGTCCGGTCGACCGTCCACCTCGCGAAGCTGGTCGTGCGGCACATGGTGGCGCAGGGGCGGGGGCGGGTGCTGGTGACGTCCTCGATCGCCGCCAAGGCACCCGGGCCCTACCACGCGACGTACGCGGCCTCGAAGGCGTTCGTGCACAGCTTCGCCGAGGGGATCCGGGTGGAGCTCAAGGAGACCGGCGTCACCGTCACCTCGCTCATGCCGGGGCCGACGGAGACAGAGTTCTTCGGGCGCGCCGACATGGAGGACACCAAGATCGGCGCCTCGTCGAACAAGGACGACCCCGACGAGGTGGCCAAGGACGGCTTCGAGGCGTTGATGGCCGGCAAGGACCATGTCGTCGCCGGCTCGGTCAAGAACAACGTGCAGGCCGGGTTGGCGTCGGTCACCCCCGACGCCGCGACCGCCACCACGATGGCGGGGATGACCAAGCCGGGCGGCGCCTGACCGGTCCGATCCCGACCCTCCGTAGGGTGGCCGCTGTGATCGACCTGCGCAGCGACACCGTCACCCGTCCGACCGCCGCGATGCGTGCGGCCATGGCCTCGGCGGAGGTCGGTGACGACGTCTACGGCGAGGACCCCACGGTGCGGGCGCTCGAGGAGCGCGTCGCCGCGATGTTCGGCAAGGAGGCGGCGCTCTTCGCGCCCACCGGCTCGATGGCCAACGTGCTCGCCGTCCGCTCCCTGGTCGGCGTCGGGCAGGAGATCCTGTGCGAGGCACGTGCGCACATCGCGCGCGCGGAGCTCGGCGTCCACGCCGCGGTGACCGGCCTGACGATGCGCACCTGGGTGGGGCGACCCCTCGACCTGCCCGTCGTCGAGGCACTGTTCGCCCCCGATATGGGCCCCTTCTTCGTGCCCACCCGCGCGGTGTCGGTGGAGAACACCCACAACTTCGGCGGCGGTGCCGTGGTCCCTCTCGGCGACCTCCAGGCGCTGCGGGGGTTTGCCGACCAGCGGGGGATCGGGGTGCACCTCGACGGCGCCCGGATCTGGAACGCCGCGGTCGCGAGCGGGACACCGCTTCCCGAGTACGGCGCGGTGGCTGACGTCCTGGCGGTCGCGCTGAGCAAGGGACTCGGAGCGCCGGTGGGCTCCCTGGTCCTCGGGCCGGCCGAGGCCATGACCGAGGCCCGGGTGTGGCGCAAGCGGCTGGGTGGAGGGATGCGACAGGTCGGCATCCTGGCGGCTGCAGGGATGTACGCGCTGGACCACCACCTCGACCGGTTGGCCGACGACCATGAGCATGCCCGACTGCTCGCGGAGGCCTGCGGGGTCGACCCCTCCACCGTGGACACGAACATCGTCGTCGTCCCGATGTCCGACCCGGGCCGGGTCGTCACCGCAGCCCGGGAGGAGGGCGTCCTGGTCTCCGCCGTCGGAGCGACGTCGCTGCGGATGGTCACCCACCTCGACGTGACCCGCGACGACGTCGACCGGGCCGCGAAGGTGCTGTCGGCGCTCGTCTAGGTCCTGGCCGCCTCTGCGGCAGGCGGAGCCTTCAGGCCGACGTCGCGCAGCTCGAGGTCGGCCAGCTTGCGGATCACGTCCTGGTCACCGCGTCGCCAGGCTCCGGCGGGGTCGTCGCTGACGGTGGCGAGGCGGTGCATCGGCTGGCGGCCGATCGCGCGCAGCGCGAACAGGTCGAGGTCGGCCGCGGCGTCGATGAACCGCTGGCTCGCGGTCGCCGTACGCACGAAGCGCCAGCGCGCCGGCAGGTACACCGCCAGTGCGATGAGGATGGGAACCGCTCCGACCGACAGCGACAGCCAGAACGCCAGCTTGTCGACCGCGTCCACCAGCCCCGACCCGGCGTTCGCCAGCTGGTCGGCAGCGTTGCCGGCGCCTTCGAACGGTCCGCTGAGGTCGTCGCCGACGAGCGGGGCGTCGTCGACCGCTGAACCAGCGTCGCGCAGCTGGTCCGCGAGCCCGCTGCCGGCCTCGTTGAGCTCCCTGCCCGGGGTGGCCAACTGCAGGGTGGCGTCGTGCACCGCCTGGGCGACGAGCCACCAGACGAGCACCCAGACCAGGAGGAGCACGTCACCGACCATCTGGCGGGTCCGGCGGATCGAGGAGTCGGCGTAGAGCTTCATGGCCGGAATGCTGCCCTTGTCGGGTGCCCCCAACCCCCCGCCGACCCGCCCACGATGTCTGGCCGACCCGCCCACGATGTCTGGCCGACCCGCCCAGGATGCTGCTCGCCAACATGAGAGGCGGCTCGAGCAGACATGAGGGGCGGCTCGACCAGACATGAGGGGCGGCTCGAGCAGACATGAGGGGCGGCTCGAGCGGGCGGCGTGTGATCCCTGTG
>CADCUI010000054.1 GCA_902805845.1 uncultured Nocardioidaceae bacterium | reverse complement strand
GCACCGTCGAGGCGGTGGGGGAGGGAGTCACCAACGTCGCTTCCGGCGACTTCGTCGTGCTCAACTGGCGGGCGGTCTGCGGCGACTGCCGTGCCTGCCTGCGGGGCGAGCCGTGGTACTGCTTCTCCACCCACAACGCCACCCAGAAGATGACCCTCGAGGACGGGACCGAGCTGTCACCGGCCCTGGGGATCGGCGCGTTCGTCGAGAAGACCCTGGTCCACTCCGGCCAGTGCACGAAGGTGGACCCCGCGGCCGACGCTGCGGCGGTCGGCCTGCTGGGCTGCGGCGTCATGGCCGGGATCGGTGCGGCGATCAACACCGGTGCCGTGACCCGCGGAACGTCGGTGGCCGTCATCGGCTGCGGCGGGGTGGGCGCCGCGGCGGTGGCGGGCTCGGCGCTCGCCGGAGCCAGCCCGGTCATCGCGGTCGACATCGACGACCGGAAGCTCGAGTGGGCCCGCGGTCTCGGCGCGACGCACACCGTGAACAGCAAGGAGCGCGACGCCGTCGAGGCGATCCAGGAGCTGACCGGCGGCTTCGGTGCCGACGTGGTGATCGAGGCCGTCGGACGTCCGGAGACCTGGCAGCAGGCCTTCTACGCGCGGGACCTCGCAGGCACCGTCGTGCTGGTCGGCGTACCGACCCCCGACATGCGCATCCCGGACATCCCGCTGATCGACGTCTTCGGGCGCGGCGGCTCGCTGAAGTCGAGCTGGTACGGCGACTGTCTGCCCAGCCGCGACTTCCCGATGCTGGTCGACCTCTACCAGCAGGGACGGCTCGACCTCGACGCGTTCGTCTCCGAGCGCATCGGCCTCGACGACATCGAGGCCGCGTTCGAGAAGATGCACCACGGTGACGTGCTCCGCTCGGTGGTGGTCCTGTGACGAGTCCGGGCGGCGTCCGGGTGGACCATGCCGTGACCTCGGGCACCTTCTCCCTCGACGGCCAGACGTTCGACGTCGACAACAACGTGTGGGTGGTCGGCAACGACGAGGAGTGCGTGGTGATCGACGCGCCGCACGACGTCGACGCGATCCTCGAGGTGGTGGACGGGCGCCGGGTCGAGGCCATCCTGTGCACCCACGCTCACGACGACCACGTGAGGATGGCGCCGGCGCTGCGCGAGGCGACCGGCGCCCTCGTCCTGCTCCACCCCGCCGACAGGCCGCTGTGGGAGCTGACACACCCGGGCACGACGTGGGACGGCGAGCTGGCCGACGGCCAGGAGCTGGAGGTGGCCGGCCTCCCGCTGACGGTCCTGCACACGCCCGGCCACGCCCCCGGGGCTGTCTGCTTCTACTCCCTCGACCTGCAGTGCGTCTTCACCGGGGACACCCTCTTCCACGGTGGCCCCGGCGCCACCGGCCGCTCCTACAGCGACCGCCCCACGCTGGTGGACTCCATCCGGGCCAAGCTCATGGAGCTCCCGCCGGAGACCGTCGTCCACACCGGCCACGGCGAGGACACCACGATCGGCGCCGAGGCCGGCAACCTCGACTAGCGGCGCGTCGTCACGTCGTAGGTCGTCACGAGGTGGCCGCCGTCGTCCCACCCGCGGCCGAGTCGGCCCGTCGGGCGACGAACACAGGGATCTCCCGGTCGGTCTTGGTCTGGTAGTCGGCGTAGTCGGGCCACACCGCGACCGCGCGGTCCCACCAGGCTGCGCGCTCCTCGCCCGCAGCAACCTGCACCGTGTAGTCGGAGCGGTCGGCCCCGTCCTGCAGCTCGACGACCGGGCGCCGCACGAGGTTGTGGTACCAGGTCGGGTGGCTCGGGGCGCCGCCGTTGGACGCGATCAGCGCATACTCCCCGGCGTGCTCGACGCGCATCAGGGGGTTCTTGCGGAGCTTGCCGCTCCGGGCCCCCAGGGAGGTCACCACGACGACGGGGACTCCCCGGAGGGTGTTCCTCTCGGTGCCGCCCGACCTCTCGTAGGCCTCGACCTGGTCCCTGACCCACGCTTCCGGACTCGGCTCGTAGTCGCCCTCCAGTGCCATGCCCGTCATGTCCCCCGGCGAGCGACTCCTCAACCGGCTGACTTCTCCGATGTCAGGGACGCGGGTCGACGCGCCGCCACGGGCGCTCGTCGCGTCGACGTCCCATGGCGGCGGCGCACTGGGGGCAGACCTCGTGGACCCGGTCCGCGTCGCGCCCGGTGGCAGGCTGCGCGTCCGCCCACTGGATGTGGGGGAACCTGATGAGGCCGGTGCGGCTCAGCTGTCTGCCGCAGAGCGTCTGGTTGGTGCCGCGGAGCCAGGCGTGGACCGAGCCGGCGGGCGAGCGGATCCCGTCCGGGTCGGTCCACTCGTCGGAGGCGGCCACAGAAGCATCGCGCGGTGACATGGCGGACCGGTACCCAGTCGCGACCCGCACCGCACCTTGCTGCGCGACGCGGCTGCTCAGCAGTCGTCGAGGTCCAGCTCGGCCCGGATCCTGTCGTTGTGCTGGCCCAGGGTCGGCGGGGGCAGGTGGGTGCTTCGGCCACCGGAGAAGGCGTTGTCGTCGAAACGGAGCGGAGACCCCGGCAGCTGCAACGTGCCCAGCACCGGGTGGTGCACGTCGAGCAGCAGCCCCTGCGATCGGGTCTGCTCCCAGGCGTAGACGTCGTCGATCGAGCGGACCTTGCCGGCGGGCACTCCCGCGGCGGCGAGCAACGGGAGCCAGTGCTCCGCCGGAGCGGTCGTCAGCACCTCCTCGATCGCGGCGGTCAGCTGCTCGCGGTGGGTGACCCGGTCGAGGTTGGTGAGGAACCGCGGGTCCTCGGCGTCGAGCCCCAGCGCCTCGGCCAGTGCCCGCCACAGCCCCTCGGACCCGCAGGCCACCTGCACGGGGGCGGACGTGGTCCGGTACATCCCGTAGGGCGCGATCGCGGCGTGGTGCGGCCCGGACAGCCCCGGCACCTCGTGGCCGAGCGTCCACCTCGTGCCCTGGAAGGCATGCACGCCCACCACGCTGGCGAGCAGAGACGTGCGGACGACGCGTCCCCGGCCGGTGCGCTCGCGCTCGTAGAGGGCCGCCACCACGCCGTACGCGGCGTTCATGCCGGCCAGCAGGTCGGCAACCGGCAGGCCGACCTTGGTCGGCTCGTCGTTGCCCGTCACGCTCATCAGCCCGCCCTCGCCCTGGGCGATCTGGTCGTAGCCCGCGCGCCCGGCCTCGGGCCCGTCGTGGCCGAAGCCGGTGACCGAGCAGATCACCAGGCGCGGGTTGAGGTCGTGCAGCCGGGCGACCGGAAAGCCGAGGCGGTCCAGGACGCCGACCCGGAAGTTCTCGAGAAGCACGTCGGCACGCCGGATCAGCTCGGTCAGCACCGCAAGGTCGCGCCCGTCCTTGAGGTCGAGGGTGAGCGACTCCTTGTTGCGGTTCGCGGACATGAAGTACGTCGACTCGCGCTGTCCGGCCTCGCCGAGGAACGGCGGTCCCCAGCCGCGCGACTCGTCCCCGCCGTCGGGGCGCTCCACCTTGACCACCCGTGCCCCGAGGTCTCCGAGCATCATCGCGGCGTGCGGACCGGCCAGCGCCCGGGTGAGGTCGACGACGAGGACGCCGGCGAGCGGTCCCTCGGCCTCGGGGTCGGGTGGCGAGTCGGTCATGGACCGAACCGTAGAGGGCGGCTCCGCAGAAGTGTCGGCGGTCCGTGCTGGGATGGGTACCGATGACGACGTACACGCTGCGCCCGGCACCTGGGGCGGTGCTGCCACCACCGCAGCTCGACACCTCGCAGCGGGCCGTCGTGGCTCACGAGGGCGGGCCACTGCTGGTGCTCGCAGGGCCTGGGACCGGCAAGACCACGACGCTGGTCGAGGCGATCGTCGACGTGGTCGAGAGGCGTGGCGTCAGCCCCGAGCACGTGCTCGCACTCACGTTCAGCCGCAAGGCCGCCGAGCAGCTGCGCGACCGGGTCACGGCACGGCTCGGACGCACGATGGGGACGTCCCTGGCGTCCACGTTCCATGCCTTCGCCTACTCGCTGGTCCGCCAGCACGCGCCCGCGGATGCCTACGCGGCGCCCCTGCGCCTGCTCAGCGCAGCACAGCAGGACGTGGTGCTCCGCGACCTCCTGCAGCCGTCCCCGGAGTCGGTCCGCTGGCCCGACGCCTACGCGGAAGCCGTCCGCACCCGGGGGTTCTCCTCCGAGGTCCTCACGCTGCTCAACCGGGCGCGCGATCGGGGCCTCGGCCCCGAGCAGCTGAGCGCGGTGGGAGCCGCAGCCGGGCGTCCGGAGTGGGAGACCGCCGGCCGGTTCCTCGAGCAGTACCTCACGGTCCTCGACGACCAGAGCTCGCTCGACTACGCCGACCTGGTCGCACGAGCGGTCGGGCTGGCGAGGGACCCCGCGGTCCGCTCCGACCTGCGCCGTCGCTATCGCTGGGTCTTCGTCGACGAGTACCAGGACACCGACCCGGGGCAGGTCTCGCTGCTCCAGGCGCTCGCCGGCGACGGTCGCAACCTGGTCGTGGTGGGAGACCCCGACCAGTCGATCTACGGCTTCCGGGGCGCAGAGGTGCGCGGCATCCTCGACTTCCCCTCCGACTTCCGGAGCCCCGACGGCGCACTCGCCCCCGTCGTGGCGCTGCAGACCACCCGCCGGTTCGGCCCGGCGCTGCTGGCGGCGTCGCGACGGATCGCGACGTCGCTGCCGACAGCGGGAGCGATCCCCGCTCAGGCCTTCCAGGCGTTCCGGGAGCCGCTCCCGGTCGAGGGCGAGCACGGGCCGGGCGAGGTCGAGGTGCTGCACGTGGACACCGACCGAGCCGAGGTCGAGCACATCGCCGACCGGCTTCGCCGAGCCCACCTCGAGGACGGCATCGGCTGGTCGGACATGGCGGTGCTGGTGCGCAGCGGCCGCACCTCGATCCCCACGCTTCGCCGGGCGCTGGCGGCCGCCGGCGTGCCGGTCGAGGTCTCCGCGGACGACACACCCTTGACCAGGGAGCCTGCCGTGCTGCCGCTGCTGGAGGCGCTCGCGGTCGCGTCGCACCTGCACTGCGACGATGTGAACCACCCCGACTACGTCGACACCGATCGCGCCGCAGGGCTGCTGATGTCCCCGCTGGGGGGTCTCGACGCCGCGGAGGTCCGCTCTCTGGCCCGCCGACTGCGCCGCCGGGAGCGCGCCGCGGCCGGCGCGGAGGACCGCCCACCCGCGCCGAGTCCGCAGCTCGTCCGCAGGGCGCTGCTCGACGTCGCGTGGCTCGACGGGCTCACCGGCGCAGCGGCGGCGAAGGCGGCCCGCCTCGGCAGACTGCTCGCCGACGTGCACGAGCTGATCGTCAAGGGCTGCGCGGCCGAGCAGGCGCTGTGGTCGCTCTGGTCAGGCACGTCGTGGCCCGAGCGGCTGCGCCACACCGCCACCTCCGGGGGCCCCGGTGCGTCGCTGGCCCACCGGGACCTCGACGCGATCTGTGCGCTGTTCGCGGAGGCGGCGCGCGTGGAGGAGAAGCGGGAGCACACCGGGGTCTCCGCGTTCCTCGACACCCTGACCGCCCAGCAGCTGCCCGCCGACACCCTCGCCGACCGGGGCGTGCGCGGCGAGGCGGTCCGGCTCCTGACCGCGCACCGTTCCAAGGGGCTCGAATGGCGGCTGGTCGTGGTCGCCCACGCCCAGGAGGCGGGATGGCCGGACCTGCGGCGACGGTCCACGTTGCTCCACGCAGACCAGCTCGGTCCCGAAGGGGTGCTCCCTCCGCTCGATCTCCGGACGATGCTGGCGGAGGAGCGGCGGCTCTTCTACGTCGCCTGCACCCGGGCCCGCCAGCGGCTCCTCGTCACTGCCGTCGCCTCCCCCGACGACGACGGCGAGCAGCCGTCGCGGTTCCTGGCCGAGCTCGGGGTGGAGCCGCAGCAGCTGCAGGGTCGGCCGACGCGACCCCTCTCGTTGGCCGGGCTGGTCGCCGAGCTGCGGCGGACCGTTGCCGACCCCTCTTCGTCACCGGCGCTGCGCGACGCCGCCGCGGGCCGGCTCGCAGATCTCGCCCTGGCCACCGCCGGCGACGAGCGGCTCGTGCCCCAGGCCGATCCCGCCGAGTGGTGGGGGACCCGGGCGAGGAGCTGGTCCGAGCGTCCGGTGCGCGAGCCCGACGAGCCGCTGGTGCTGTCGGCCAGCACGCTCGAGGCGTTGCTCACCTGCCCCGCGCACTGGTTCCTGGAGAAGGAGGCCGGTGGTCAGGAGCCGGCGACCTCGTCGCAGGGCTTCGGGAAGATCGTGCACGCGATCGCCGACCGCGTGGCCAAGGGCGAGGTCGCAGAGACGGCCGACCTGATGACCCTGGTCGACCAGGTGTGGGGCCAGCTGGTGTTCCGGACACCGTGGTCGGCCTCGCGTGAGCGGGCGGAGGTCGAGAAGGCACTGTCCCGGTTCCTCGCCTGGCACTCCCGCCCGGGCGCTCGCACGGTCATCGGCACGGAGACCGAGCTCCACGCCGAGGTGACCGTCGCCGGCCAGACCGTGCGTCTCTACGGGTTCGCGGACCGGCTGGAGCTCGACGAGGAGGGCCGGGTGGTCGTGGTCGACCTCAAGACGGGCAAGTACCCGCCCACCGCGGAGCAGGTCGCCCAGCACGCGCAGCTCGCCCTCTACCAGCACGCCGTCGCCCATGGCGCCGTGGACGCGGTGGTCCCGGGCAAGGCGCCCGTCGAACCGGGGGGTGCCGAGCTGGTCCAGCTCCGTCATGAGGCAAAGGGCAAGGTCAAGGTCCAGGCCCAGCCGCCGCTCGCGCCCGGGGACGACGGCACCACGTTCATCCAGGCGCACCTCGCCGAGGCTGTCGCCCGCCTGCGTGCGGAGGACTTCCCGGCCATCGCCGGCGAGCACTGCAAGGACTGCGGCTTCCTGTCGATCTGTCCGGTCAAAGGTGCAGGGACGGTGCTGTCGTGACCGCCGCGCCGATCACGAACCCGAGGCTGGACACGCCGTCGGCACTGCAGGCGTTCATGCGCGCCGACTACCCGTTGTCACCGCAGCAGTTCACCGCGGTCACCGCACCACTCGAGCCGGCGGTCGTGATCGCCGGAGCGGGCTCCGGCAAGACGACACTGATGGCGGCACGGGTCGTCTGGCTGGTCGGCACCGGTCAGGTGCGCCCCGAGGAGATCTTGGGGTTGACCTTCACCACCAAGGCGGCGAGCGAGCTCGGCACGCGCATCCGCTCCGCGCTGTCCGCGGCCGGCATCCCGCCTCCTCGCGGCACGGTGCGAGCCGACCGCGACGACGCTTCGGAGGACCTCCTGGAGCCGACGGTCGCCACCTACAACGCCTACGCCGCCTCCCTGCTGACCGAACACGGGCTGCGCATCGGCCACGAGCCCGACACCCGCGTGATCGCCGACGCATCCCGCTACCAGCTCGCCGCACGCGTGATCGCCCGCTACGACGGGACGGTCAAGCTGCTCAGCGACCATCCCGCCACGGTGATCGGCTACGTCCTCGGCCTCGACGCCGCGCTGAGCGAGCACCTGGTGTCCCCCGAACAGCTCCGCGCCTTCCATCGCCGGGAGCGTCCCGCCTTCGCGGAGGCACTGGCCGTGTCGAAGGCGAAGGTCGACCTGGAGAAGGTGCTCTCCGCGATCGACCGCCGGGAGGAGCTGGTCGGACTGGTGGAGCGCTACCGGGCGCTCAAGCAGCACCTCGGGCTCATGGAGTTCTCCGACCAGATCGAGCTGGCGGCGCGGCTCGCCGACCTCCGCCCGGAGGTCGGACACGCAGAGCGGGCGAAGTTCAAGGTCGTGCTGCTCGACGAGTACCAAGACACCTCGGTGGCGCAGGCACTCATGCTCCGCAGGCTGTTCTCCGGGGCGACACGCGAGGAGGGCCGGGGTCACCCGGTCACCGCTGTCGGCGACCCCAACCAGGCGATCTACGGCTGGCGAGGGGCGTCTGTCTCGAACATCCTCCGGTTCGGTGAGGACTTCCCGGCCGCGGACGGCAGCACCGCGGTCCCGTCGTACCCCCTGACCGTGAACCGCCGGTCCGACCGCCGGATCCTGGCGGTCGCCAACGAGCTGGCCCGGCCGCTGCTCGCCGAGTTCCCGATGGTGAAGCCGCTCGAGGCGCCCGAGGAAGCGGCCGAGGGCACGGTCGGGGCGGAGGTCTTCGAGACCTACGACGACGAGCTCTCGTGGTTGACCGGGGAGGTCACGGCCGCGCACGAGCGCTGCGGTTCGTGGCGGGAGATCGGGGTCCTCACCCGGGACAACGCCCACGCGGCGGACGTGTTCCGCGCTCTTTCCGAGGCCGAGATCCCGGTGGAGATCGTGGGCCTCAAGGGGCTCCTGGCGCTGCCGGAGGTCGCCGAGGTGGTGGCCACGCTGATGTTGTTGCACGACCTGACCGCCAACGCCGCCCTGCTCACGTTGCTGACCGGCCCGCGCTGGGCCATCGGTCCTCGCGACCTCGCCCTCCTGGGGCGCCGGGCCGAGCGGCTGGCCGGCGGGCGCCGGCGGCGCGGCTCCGAGCCGCACCGTCCGCTCGCCGAGGAGCTCGAGGAGGCGGTGAGCGGGGTCGACCCGACCGAGGTGCCCTCGCTGTCGGACGCTCTCGACGACCCGGGCGAGGGCGACTACTCGCCGGAGGCGCGGGAGCGGTTCGCCCTCCTGTCCGCGGAGCTCCGTTACCTGCGCGGATCGACCGGTGAGCCCCTGCTCGACCTGGTGCGGCGCATCATCGACGTCACCGGCATCGACGTCGAGCTGGCCTCGTCCGTCAGCCCCGCGGCCCGGGCCCGTCGGGAGAACCTCGACCTCTTCGTGCGGGCCGTCGCCGACTTCCAGGCCATCGACGGGGCGGTCACCCTGCCGGCTCTCGTCGCCTACCTCCAGGCGGAGGACGAGTCCGGCGGCAACGGCCTGGACGTCGCGACCCCCACCGAGGCGGACTCGGTCAAGCTGCTGACCGTCCACCGGGCGAAGGGGCTGGAGTGGGACGTGGTGTTCCTCGTCGGGGTGGCCCGCGACAAGTTCCCGAGCAACCGCACGCGCATCAAGTGGACGTCGGGGCCGGGGATCCTGCCCTACGCGCTGCGGGGCGACGCCCGCGACCTGCCGGTGCTGCGCGGGCACACCAAGGCAGACCTGGGGGCGTTCGCCGAGGACAGCAAGGCGCACGAGAGCCAGGAGGAGCTGCGGCTGGGCTACGTCGCCTTCACCCGGCCGCGCCACGAGCTCGTCGTGTCGTCGTACTGCTGGACGGCGTCGCGCAAGACCGGCAACGGGCCGTCCGCCTACCAGGAGGTCGTCAAGACCATGCTGGCGTCCTGGGGGGAGACGCCGCCTCGGTGGCGCGACGTGCCGGGCAAGGACCAGGTGAACCCGCTGCTGGCGACGAGGGTGAGCCGGCCCTGGCCCGTCGAGACCCACAGTGACGAGGTCGCACGACGCCTCGCCGCGGCGCAACTGGTGCGGACGGAGATGGAGCGGAGGGCGGCGGCCTCGTCGAGCACCTGGCAGCCGGACTCCGAGGCTGATGGCGAGCGTCACCTCGCGGCGGACGAGGCGGAGCTGCTCGCCGCCTGGGACCGGGAGGCCGAACGGCTGCTGGCCGAGGCGCGAGCCCGCCGGGCGACCACGGTCGAGGTGCCGTTGCCCTCCAGCCTGTCGGCGACGTCGTTGGCTGCGCTTCGCGACGACCCTGACGCCTTCGCATCCTCGCTCGCGCGGCCCATGCCGCGTCCGCCCTCGCCGGCCGCCCGGTTCGGCACCCGGTTCCACGCGTGGGTCGAGGCCTGGTACGACGCCGACCGGCAGGACCTGCTGGTCGATCCCGACGAGCTCAGCGGACGGGCGGACCTCGGGGTGGACGACGACGCGGACCTCGAGGAGCTCATCGCCAAGTTCCGTTCCGGGCCTTTCGCCGAACGTCGAGCCGTGGCGATCGAGCCCTCGTTCGCGCTCGTGCTCGACGGTCAGGTGGTCCGCGGCCGCATCGACGCGGTGTTCGCCGAGGAGGACGGCGGGGTGCTCCTCGTCGACTGGAAGACCAACCGGGCGCACTCCGCCGACCCCCTGCAGCTCGCGGTCTACCGGCTCGCGTGGTCCGAGCTGCACGGCGTGCCGCTCGAGAAGATCCGTGCGGCGTTCTACTACGTCCGCGACGGTGACGTCGTCGAGCCGCCCGACCTCCCGGGCCGTGCCCAGCTGGAGCTGCTCCTCCGCGCCGAGCCGCCCTCGATGTCTGGCTGACCCGCCCTCGATGTTTGGTCGACCCGCCCTCGATGTCCGGCCGACCCGCCCGTCATGCAGGGGCGGAGTCACCAGGAATCGCGGTCCTCAGGACAGCATTGCCGCGAGCGCCACCTCGACCATCTGGCCGAACGTCTCCTGTCGCTCCAGTGCCGTGGTCTCCTCGCCGGTGAGGACGTGGTCGGAGACGGTGCAGATCGCCAGCGCCCGCCGGCGGTACTTCGCAGCCAACGTGTAGAGGGCGCTGGCCTCCATCTCGACGGCCAGCACGCCGTACTCCGCCAACCGGGAGCCGATCTCGGGACGCGGGTGGTAGAACGAGTCGCTGCTGTAGACGAGCCCGACCTTGGTCGTGACCTCGGCGGCGTCGGCGGCGTCCACGGCGCGGCGGAGCAGCTCGAAGTCGGCCACCGGCGCGTAGTCGATGCCGTCGAACCGCAGCCGGTTCATCGACGAGTCCGTGCACGCCCCCGAGGCGACCACGAGGTCACGCAACGCCAGCTCAGGCGCCATCGCTCCGCACGAGCCCACGCGTACGACGGTCTGCACGTCGTACGTGCCGAACAGCTCGTTGAGATAGATCGACATCGAGGGCAGCCCCATGCCGGATCCCTGCACCGACACGGCCTTGCCCTGCCAGGTTCCGGTGAAGCCGTACATTCCCCGCACCTCGGAGTAGCAGTGAGCCTCGTCGAAGAAAGTCTCGGCGATCCACCTCGCGCGCAGCGGGTCGCCTGGCATGAGGACATGCGGCGCGATCTCGCCCGCCCGGGCCGCGATGTGGGTGCTCATGGGGGCTCACTCTAGGAGGGTCTGAGCGGCCCACCCGCCGTCGCGCCGGTCGTAGGGTTCGCCTCGTGGAGCCCTTCCCCCTGCCGTACTCGGTCGAGGTCGCCCTGTCGGCACGGAGCCACGAACGCGTCGGGGGCCGTCGTACCGACGAGGCGTGGCTGGCGGAGAAGTGGGCCGATGCCGCGACGCGGGTGTTGGTCCTGTCCGGCGGCAGGTTCCCGCTGGGCGACGACGGCAGGGCGGTGCGATGGGTGGCCCCCGACGCGGCGCCCGAAGGGCAGCGGCTGCTCCTGGGCGAGCAGGACGGGGTGGTGCACTTCGCCGTGCTGCCGCCTGACTTCCAGGCACCCGACGCCTGGGGCATGCTGCGCACGGCCGGACCTCTTCTCTCCCGGGAGGAGGCGGCGCTCGTCGTGCAGGCGCAGGCTCTCGCCGAATGGCACCGCGCGCACCGGTTCTGTGCGCGGTGCGGTGGCGCGCTGGACGTCAGGGCCGGCGGGTACGTGCTGCGCTGCACGCGGTGCGACCGACATCATTTCCCGCGCACTGACCCGGCGGTGATCATGCTCGTCACCGATGGGGAGCGGGCGCTCCTCGGACGCCAGCCCTCCTGGGCGCCCGGTCGATTCTCGACGCTGGCCGGATTCGTCGACCCGGGGGAGAGCCTCGAGCAGGCGGTCGTCCGGGAGGTCGCGGAAGAGGCCGGCGTGGAGATCGGCGAGGTGAGCTACTTCGGGAACCAGCCGTGGCCGTTCCCGTCCAGCCTCATGGTGGGCTTCTTCGCGCGCGCCACGACGACCACCATCACGGTCGACGGCGACGAGATCGAGGACGCCCGGTGGTTCACCCGCGACGAGGTGCGTAGGGGCGCCGAGGACGGCAGCGTGGTCCTGCCCGGCGGCATCTCGATCAGCCGCTCGCTCATCGAGGCGTGGTACGGCGGCCCTCTCCCCGGCTCCTGGTGACGACCCGCCCAGGATGTCTGGTCGACCCGCCCGGGATGCGGGAGTCAGGCAGTCACCCATGCCACGCGTCGGGCCGCCGGATAAGGTCCCACTCGGCATTGAACCGAGCAACCAGGGGAGACACGATGCGCAAAGCTCTCGTCCGGGCGACCGTCACGGCAGCAGGCGCCTTGCTCCTGGTCGGCTGTGGAGCTCAGACGGTCGACATCGGCAAGATCGAGGACAACATCACGAGCGGGGTCAAGGAACAAAACGAGATCGACGTCGAGGTCGACTGCCCCGACTCCGTCGACTGGAAGACCGGGGACACTTTCACCTGCGACGTCGTTGAGGCGGACGGCACCAAGTCCGAGGCCACCGTCAAGATGACCTCGGACGACGGCGACGTCGAATGGAAGGTCGGCGGCTGACCAAGCCCGCATCCTGGGGGGTCGGGGCAGACATCGTGGGCGGGTCGGGCAGACATCCTGGGCGGGTCGGCGGGGTCAGGCCAACGAGGCCATCTTGGCCTTGACGTCCTTGATGCCGGGGTTCGTCTGCGCGGTGCCGTCGGGGTAGAGCAGCGTCGGGACGGTGTGGTTGCCGCGGTTGTGGTGCGCGACGATGTCGGCGGCCTCCGGGTGCTGCTCGATGTCGACCACCTCGAAGTCGATGCCCTCACGGTCCATCTGTGACTTGAGCCGGTGGCAGTAGCCGCACCAGGCGGTCGAGTACATGGTCACGGTCGCTTCGGCCGCCATGAATGTCCTTCCTGCGTCGTAGGGTTCGGATGTCCAACACCCGCACCCTGGAGTCTCTTCCCGATGTCGAGTTTGCCCGGATCACGCGCACCTGAAGCATCGGGGACGGCGGACCGGCTGCTGATGGGGCTCGACCCCGAGCAGCGCGAGGTCGCCCTGGCGCTGCGGGGACCGGTCCGGGTGCTGGCCGGCGCGGGGACGGGCAAGACCCGTGCGATCACCCACCGGATCGCCTACGGCGTCGCCTCCGGGGTGTACAACCCCAGCCAGGTCCTGGCCGTCACGTTCACCACCCGCGCGGCGGGCGAGATGCGCACCCGGCTGCGCCGGCTCGGCGCCCACGGCGTCCAGGCCCGCACCTTCCACTCGGCTGCGCTGCGCCAGGCGCGCTACTTCTGGCCCAAGGTGTACGGCGGTGACCTCCCTCAGCTCTCGGAGTCCAAGCTGCCGCTCGTCGGCACCGCCGCACGGCGCAACCGCGTCGACACCTCCCCGGCCACCCTGCGGGACCTGGCCGGGGAGATCGAGTGGTCCAAGGTCAGCAACGTCCGTCCCGACGACTACGCCCGCGTGGCGGGTGCCCGTGGCCGTGAGGTCGCCGGCGCCGACCCGGCCACGATCGCCCGGGTCTTCGCCTCCTACGAGGACGCCAAGCGCGAGGCCGGGCGCATGGACATGGAGGACGTCCTGCTGTGCGCCGCGGCGATCCTGACCGAGGACGAACGCGTCGCCGCCGAGGTACGCCGGCAGTACCACCACTTCGTCGTCGACGAGTTCCAGGACGTGAGCCCCCTCCAGGCAGCGCTGCTCGACCTCTGGCTCGGCGGCCGCCACGACCTGTGCGTGGTCGGCGACCCGGCGCAGACCATCTACTCGTTCGCCGGAGCGAGCTCGCGCTACCTCCTCGAGTTCCCGCGGGCCCACCCGGACACCACGAGCATCGAGCTGGTCCGCAACTACCGCTCGACCCCCCAGGTCGTCGCCACGGCCAACACCTTGATGGCAGGCACCGGCACCGGGGCGGTGCGGCTGCGCGCCCAGGCGGAGGCCGGTCCCGAGGTGACCTACCGCGAGCACCAGGACGAGGTGGCCGAGGCCGAGGCGGTCGCGGCCGACGTGCGGAGGCTGCTCGACGGCGGCATGCCGGCGAGCCACGTCGCCGTCCTGGTGCGCATCAACGCCCAGTCGGAGGCCTTCGAGGAGGCGCTGGCCGCCAAGGGGGTCCCCTACGTCGTCCGCGGCGCCGAGCGCTTCTTCCAGCGCCCCGAGGTCAAGCAGGCGGTGACACTCCTGCGCGGCAGCGCCCGGGCGGCCGACGGGGACAGCGGCGCGCCGGTCCTCGAGCAGACCAGGGCCGTGGTCGCCGGCATGGGGTGGACGCCTGAGGCGCCTACCGCACGGGGCAGCGTGCGCGACCGCTGGGAGTCGCTGCAGGCGCTGACCGACCTCGCGCAGACCTTCGTCACGGGCGCACCCGACGCGACGCCGGCTGACTTCGTGGCGGACCTCGACCGGCGTGCCGCCGAGCAGCACGCCCCCGTGGCCGAAGGAGTCACGATCGCCACCCTGCACGCCGCCAAGGGCCTCGAGTGGGAGGCGGTGTTCCTGGGCGGGCTCGTCGAGGGCACGTTGCCGATCACCTATGCGCTGGACTCTCCGGCGGCGGTCGAGGAGGAGCGCAGGCTGCTCTACGTCGGCATGACGAGGGCACGACGGCAGCTGGCCCTGTCGTGGGCCTTGGCGCGCAACCCCGGCGGGCGGGCGTCGCGGCGACCGTCACGGTTCCTCGACGGCCTCCGACCCGAGGCCGAGTCCGACAAGTCCCGCGAGAGGCGACCCAGCCGCAGCAGGCGCTCCAGCGGCTGCCGGTCCTGCGGCCGGACACTGCACTCGGTCACCGAGCGCAAGATCGGGCGCTGCGAGGAGTGTCCGTCCACCTACGACGAGAACCTCTTCGAGCGCCTGCGGAGCTGGCGGATGGAGACGGCGAAGGCAGAGTCGGTCCCGGCGTACGTCGTGTTCACGGACCTCACCCTCCAAGCCATCGCCGAGGTGCAGCCCACCTCGCCGGAGTCGCTTCTCGCCATCAGCGGCATCGGTCGGAGCAAGCAGGAGAAGTACGGCGAGGCCGTGCTGGCGTTGTTGCAGGGGTCGCACCCCTGACGTGTGTCCGAGCTCGGAGCTTTGTGCACCTTGGGCCGACGCCGGACGATGGTCACCTTTTTGCATCCTGACCGTTAATCAATTGCGGCCGTGCGCCGGCCAGCAGTACCGTGTCCAACAGTTCCCGGCGACTGCCGTGAGCCACGCACCAGGAAGGTGAAGGAGGTGTCCTCCATGTACAGCACTGTCTCCGTCAAGCCGAGCGGGAGGATCCGCCTCGCCATGCCCACGACCGGTGTCGCCCGCGACGCATGCCTGTGGGCACTTCCCGAGTTCCAGGGTGAGGTGTCGGCTCACGACGCGGACGTCATGGGTGACGTGCGCATCGCCACGGCCGATGGCCGCACCGCCCCGGGTACCTCTGCCTGGAGTCCACCGATCTAGGAGTCTCTCCTCATCGGCAGCCTCCAGGCCGCGGAACCCGAAACCCGGGATCCGCGGCCAACGTGTTTTTCCACCAGTTGTCAGCCCACCAGTGAGACCCACCAGGAGGAACCGACATGAGTACCACCGTCCTCGCGCCGCCGAGGACCGCCGTGGGATTCGACGAGGACCAGCTGCCCTGCCGCCGGGAGGACCCGGAGCTGTTCTTCGCCGAGTCGCCCACCGACGTCGAGCTGGCCAAGGAGCTCTGCGGCGCCTGCCCGGTCCGCGCCATGTGCCTCGCGGGAGCTCTCGAGCGCCGTGAGCCGTGGGGAGTCTGGGGCGGGCAGCTGGTTGTCCAGGGGACCATCGTGCCTCGCAAGCGTCCGCGTGGCCGTCCACGGAAGACCGAGGTGGCCGCCTGACCTTCAGGCTCGCGTCGACCGCACCACCCATGTGCATCCGCCGTGTGCGGATGCTCTGCCGCCGGTGGCGGCACCCGAGAGGAACCCACCTTGAACACCGAGATGAACCGGAGCACCGCCATGAACCTCTTGATGCATGAAGACCTCGCCCGAGCGCAGATGGCCGAGCGCCTGGGAGAGGCGCACGCGCTGCGACGCGGACACCACGTCGTCCTCAACCGTCGACTGTCTCGCCGTGCCGAGCGGGCTGCGCAACGGGCGCTGTTGGCCCTGGCCCGCGCCTGACCCGGCGGACGACATCGATCACCGGCAACAAGAATCCACAGGAGCACGATCATGAACACCCTCCTCCTCCACGAGGACCTGGCGAGGGCACAGCTCTGCTCTCGACTGGACGAGGCGCACTCGCGGCGCCGCAGCCATCAGATCCTGGTGGCCCGACGGCTCGTCCGCCGCGCCGAGCGGGCCTCCCTCCGGGCGCGGCTCGCCCTGGCTCGCTCGGTGTGAGCACCCGGCGACGAGATCGCCGAGTGCTGACGTCAGGTCCACGTCAGGTCTCACGACGCCGGAGCCCGGCTTCCCACAGCGAGGAAGCCGGGCTCCGCCATGTGCCGACGTACCCTGAGCAGGTGCCGATCACCTGCGACGCCTGCGGCGGAGCGCGCGACGAGGAGCAGCCGCCGCTCACCTGGTCGCTGTCGGTCGAGCGGGGGCGGGTGCAGAGGTACTGCGAGCCGTGCACCCGCCAGAACCTCCGCGACCTCGAGGGCAAGCTCGACCTCGAACGCTGACCTCGCCGGCTGCAGCAGCCCGCCGTGCCGCAGCCGCCGGAGGCGGGTCAGGCCTGCTGGAGGCAGGTCAGATGGGGTCGGCGAACCCGGGCATCAGCTCCTCGAGGATGCCGCGGAACGGCGCCTCGGCCCCGAGCTGGCACAACACGCCCACGCCGCCGACGAAGGTGCGGTGGATGAGGAGGTAGTCCGGAGGCAGGTTGAGCCGGAACGCGAGCTGGGTCTCCGGTTGGGACGGGTCCTGCATCCGCTGCAGCTGCTCGCGCATGTACTCGCGGGAGAAACGGAACCTGTCCTGGCGGGCCGGGTCCACGAAGGGTCCCAGGTAGGCCTTGAGCTCCTCGGCCCTGACCCGGATGTGGGGTCTGATGAAGCCCTCGTCGCGCAGGTGCGCCACCACGTCGTCGTAGTCGTCGAGGAGCGCGATGCGCATGAGCCGCCCCAGTGAGCGCGGCATCTCTCCGCCGGGCAGCCGGGCCACGGCGCCGTAGTCGAGCACCCCGAGCCGCTCCTCGCCGCCGTCGGACGCCGGGACGATGCGGAAGTTGCCCGGGTGCGGGTCGGCGTGCAGCATGCCCGTCCGCGCAGGCCCCTCGAACATGAACCGGGCGTAGAGCTCACCCCAGCGGTCGCGCTGCTCCTGGGTGCCGCTGTCGATGACCCGCGCGAGCGAGGCCGTGCCCGGCATCCACTCCGTGACGAGGACCCGCTGGCTGTGGGCAAGCGGCCGTGGCACCACGAAGCGGCTGCCGGCGAACGCGGCGGCGAACATCTCCTGCGCCTCGGCCTCGAGCCGGTAGTCGAGCTCCTCGGCCACCCGGTCCTGCAGCTCCTGGGCGAGAGCCCTGGCGTCGATCCCGGGCACGAGGCCGCCGAACGTCTTCGCCAGCCGCGCGATCTGCCGGAGGTCGGCCCGCAGCGCCTCCTCGGCGCCCGGGTACTGGATCTTGATCGCCACGTCGGTGCCGTCGACCCACCGTCCGCGGTGGACCTGGCCGATCGAGGCGGCCGCCGCGGGCACGTCGTCGAACTCGACGATCTTCCGCTTCCAGGCGGCCCCGAACTCACGCACCAGCTGCTGGTGGACGACCGCGGTGGACATGGGGGGAGCGGAGTCCTGCAGGCGCGTGAGCTGCTCGCGATAGGGCGCGGCCATCTCCTCGGGCAAGGCGCCCTCGAGGATGGACAGGGCCTGGCCGAACTTCATCGCGCCGCCCTTGAGCTCGCCGAGGGTGCGGAAGAGCTGCTCGGCCGTCCGCTGCTGCACCTCGGTCATCACCGCCTCGGCCGGGGCGCCCCCGAGTCGCCGACCCACTCCGAGCGCGGTCCGGCCGGCGTACCCCAGCGGCAGCGACGCCAGCTTGGCCGTGCGCGTCACTGCTTTGCGGGGAAGGTCCGGCATGTGTTCATTGTGCCCGACCCGCCAGCACCGGCCGAGGCGCCGACCGAGGCGCCGGCCAAGGCACCGGGCTCACCACGCGCACCCGCAGTGCGGGTGCTGACGCCACTGCTGCCGGGTGACCGGCTCCAGCAGTGGCGAGAACGAGACCGTGGTGCCGAGCGTGGCGGGGGCTGCGCCCTCGGCGTACGTCGCAACGTCACGGGCCGCCCAACCCACCGCGACAGCGGCGAGCGCGGCGTCGACCGGCTCAGGGATGCCGTCAGCCCGGTCCGAGCGGGTGGCCCGCGCGTACTGCTCGACGAGGAGCGGCCACACCGGGTCCTCCTCGCGGTGGTAGGCGTCGAGGCACCGCAGGCACGCGGTGCGGCCCGGCACCACGAACGGACCCACCACCGCGCGCCCCTCGGTGAGGCGGACGAGGAGGTGAGGGGTCCCGTCACGCAGCCAGGGGTCGACGAGCTCACGGCTCGGCTCCCCGACACCCACCAGCACCCGGACCAGCGAGCTCGCTGCCGAGCCGCGGCTGCGTGCGCGCGGCGCCGCCGCGGTGACCAGCCCGGTACGCCGACACAGCTCGGCCAGCTCCGCCACCAGCAGCTCACCGACCGGGTGCCCGAACCGGACCGCCACCACCCGGACCGAGCCGCGACGCGCGAGGACGTCACCGAGCTCGTCGTTGCTGCGCCGCGCCAACGCGGCGACGGAGTGCCGGAGCCAGGGATCGGCCGTGTGGCCCGGCAGCGCCTCGCGCAGCGCCCGGTCGTCGGCGACGGCCAGTCCGGCGGAGCCCAGACGTGCCAGCAGGTGCTCGTCGTCGCCGAGCGCCGCCGGATCCGGCGGCGGACCGGCGAGGACGGCGGATCCGGTGGCCAGACCGACCTGGCTCTCGCGGGGACCGCGGCGAAGGACGTGGGTGCCGGGAGTGAGGACCGGATGCATGGCGGGAGCCTGCCTCAGCCGGTCGGTGGGCGCGAACGGTCATCCACAGCAGACAGGGGCGGGACCGGCTGGTCCCGCCCCTGTCTGCAGGGGTCCGCCCGAGACGGGGCCCCCTTGAGCCTTTGTCAGGCCTTGCCGAGGATGCGGTTGAGGTTGGTGCCGCACACGGGGCAGACGGCCTTGGCCATCCGGGTGCCCTTGTCGTTCACCTTGACCTCGCCGTCGGCCTGGCGCTTCTCCTTGCACTTCACGCAGTAGAACTCACCGCTCCACGTCTCTGCCATGTGCACTCCTTGCTTCGGTGTTGCTCGGTCGTCGTCTTCGGTCCTGGAGGCGAGCCGTCAGCGGATTCCCGCCGGTGCGGCCCGCACGGCCGCCTCGAACCCTACGCCCCAAGGCGCCCTGAACCGCGCAAGGCGGCGTCCCGTGCGCCGCGGAGCGCCGACGTCCCTCCGGCAGGGCGCCGGTCGGCCCGGCCACTAGCCTTGAGCGTCATGACGGATCCGGGCAGCCAGTCGACCGCGCAGCAGCTCCGTGTCGACCGGCCGGTGGACGGTGTCGTCCTCCTCACGCTGGCGAACCCGACGCAGCGCAACGCGATGTCGGCTCCGATGACGGAGGCGTGGTCGGCGGCGATGCGGGATCTCGCGACGGACGCCGGCGCGCGCGTCGTCGTCGTCACCGGAGAGGGCAGCGCCTTCTGCTCCGGCGGGGACCCACGGTGGATCGCCGGTGAGCCCGACGCCCCTGTGCACCGGCTGCGCGACCGGATGCTCGGCTTCTACCGCTCGTGGCTTGCCATCCGTGAGCTCGAGGTGCCCACGATCGCGGCCGTCAACGGACCAGCCGTCGGCGCCGGGCTCTGCCTGGCCCTGGCCTGCGACATCCGGTACGCCGCGGCGTCGGCCCGGATGTCGGTGCCCTTCGTGCGCCTCGGGATGCACGCCGGGATGGGCGCGACGTACACGCTGCCACGTGTGGTGGGGGAGGCCCGGGCCCGGGAGCTGCTCCTGACCGGCCGGATGGTCGACGCCGACGAGGCCTTGCGGATCGGCCTGGTCTCCGGCGTCACACCCGACGAGTCCTTTCTCGACGCAGTCCTCGCGACCGCAGGCGAGATCGCCGGCACCGCTCCGATCGCGAGCAGGCTCACCAAGGTCGCGCTGCGCGACGGCGGCCACACCGACTTCGACACCGCCATCGCCTGGGAGGCGCTGGCCCAGCCCGTGACGCTGGCCACCGAGGACCTGCAGGAGGGCGTGCGCGCCAGTCGGGAGCGCCGCGCCCCGAGGTTCACCGGCCGCTGACCACGACCCGCCCGCGGCGCGGTCCGGGACCCGGGAACCGGCGCGTGCCGGGCGGCGGAGCCGGGACGTGCGGGGGTGAAGGGCCCCCGGCTGTGGCGGCGCGCCGCCCGCCTTCCCCTTGCAGACGACGTGCCGTTCGGCCGGGGGCCTCTTCTGACAAGGAACTTAAATCGCCTCCGGGAGCCCGTCAACGCAGGCTTTCCCCCGCCTGTGGACAGGGCTGTGGATACTGTGTGGAACACGCTGAGCCCCTTGTGGAGGCCTCGGCGAGTGGCGTGCACACAGCTGTGGACGACACGCCCGAGAGTTTCGGCGACACGCGAGCTGACCTGCACCGACTTGTGTTCACGCGGTGTGGACGCGAGAAAGGCAGCAGGTGAACCAGACCAGCCAGGACCCGGTTGCGGCACTGCGCCGGATCGCCTTCCTCCTGGAGCGCACGCTCGCCGACACCTTCAAGGTCAAGGCGTTCCGGTCGGCGGCGGCGACGGTGCTGGCCACCGACCGGGCCGAGCTCGTCGAGCGCGCGGACAGCGGGACGCTGCGGCAACTGCCGGGCATCGGCAAGGCCACCGAGGCGGTCGTCGTCGACGTGCTGGGGGGCCGGACCCCGGCGTACCTCGCGGAGCTCGAGCGCACCGCCGGTCCGCTGGTGACCGGTGGTGAGGAGCTGCGCCGCCGGCTGCGAGGGGACCTGCACTCCCACTCCGACTGGTCCGACGGCGGGTCACCCATCGAGGAGATGGTGATGACGGCCGTGGAGATGGGGCACGAGTACCTCGCACTCACCGACCACTCGCCACGGCTCACGGTGGCCAACGGTCTCAGCGCCTCGAGGCTGTCACGACAGCTCGGGGTGGTCGAGGCCATCAACAGCCACCTCGACGGCGGGCTCCGGCTGCTCAAGGGCATCGAGGTCGACATCCTGGAGGACGGCGCCCTCGACCAGTCCGAGGACATGTTGGGACGGCTCGACGTCGTGGTGGCCTCGGTGCACTCCAAGCTGCGCATGGACCGCGCGTCCATGACTCGTCGCATGGTGGCCGCTGTCCGACGACCGCGGACGAACGTGCTGGGGCACTGCACGGGCCGGCTGGTCCGCGGCGGGCGGGGCACCCGTCCCCCGAGCGAGTTCGATGCGGACCAGGTGTTCACCGCCTGCCGCGACCACGGAGTCGCCGTGGAGATCAACAGCCGTCCCGAGCGGCAGGACCCGCCCGACGACCTGCTGCTGCTCGCCCTGGAGCTCGGCTGCCTCTTCTCGATCGACAGCGACGCGCACGCGCCGGGTCAGCTCGACTTCCTCGACTACGGCGCCATGAGGGCACACTCGCTCGGCGTCCCCACCGACCGCATCGTGACGACGTGGCCGTTGCCCCGACTGCTGGAGTGGGCGGGGAACCAGACCGGCTGAGGGTCGGAATACCGCGTCGGCGCCTTGGAGCCGAGTACCGTGCCGCCATGCAGGCCGGACCTTCGGAGCGCGGTACGGCGCCCGCGGTCGAGGTCCGACGCAGCCGTCGCCGCCGCCGGACCGTCTCCGCCTACCGCAACGACGACGGCACCGTCGTGGTGCTGATGCCGGCGCGGATGACCAGGGCCGAGGAACGCCGGTGGGTCGAGGCCATGGTGGCCCGGGTCGAGCGGTCCGAGGCACGCCGTCGCCCCAGCGACACCGACCTGGCCAAGCGCGCGGTCCGGCTGTCCGACCGCTACCTCGAGGGTCTGGCCCGCCCTCGGTCGGTCAGCTGGTCGGAGAACCAGCAGCACCGCTGGGGCTCCTGCACCCCGGCGACGAGGTCGATCAGACTGTCGAGCAGGCTGCGCGGCATGCCCGACTGGGTCGTGGACTACGTGCTGGTGCACGAGCTTGCCCACCTTCTCGAGGTCGGGCACACCAAGTCCTTCTGGCGGCTGGTCGACCGCTATCCGAGGGCGGAGCGCGCCAAGGGCTACCTCGAAGGGGTGGCCCAGGCGACGCACCTCGCGGTCGCCGACGACGACGTCATCGACGAGCGCTCAGCCGGCGCCGGCCCTGGAGGCGCCGAGACGATCTCGGCCGAGGTCGACCAGCTCATGCAGTGACGGCTCGTCGCTGGGGAGCCGGGCCGCCGGCCACCAGCGTAGGTCGAGGGACTCCCGCCCCGGAGCAGGTCCGGAGTCCGGCGTCGCCACCGCGAGGAACCGTACGTCGAGGTGGCGGGTGCCCTCGCCGCCGCAGAACGGCACCTCGTGGACGTCGAGCTGCAGGGGTACAGGGTCGAGTCGCAGGCCCGGTAGGCCCGACTCCTCGGTCGCCTCGCGCAGCGCGGCGTCAGCCAGCGTCCGGTCCGTGGGCTCGACGTGCCCACCGAGCTGGAACCACTGGCCGGCCTTCCGGTGCAGGGTCAGAAGCGCCGCGTCCCCGTCGGGTGACATGACCAGTGTGCTCGCTGTGATGTGGTCGGGCCGACAAGAACGATCCAGGCCGTCGACGTGCGCTCGCAGGTGAGCGACGTACTGCTCACGGAGCCGCTCCTGTGCCGTGGCCGGCGCGGACCAGGTCGCCAGCAGCTGGAGTGCCTCGGCGTGGAGCCCGCTCACTCCCGGGGCTCGTCGCCCGTGGCGCCACCTTCGTCGTCGAGCAGCTGCGCCAGGGCGGCGTCGAAGTCCTCCTCCACCAGGGCGGCCGCCTCGTCGGGCTGCTCGCCGAAGCCGAGCGGGTCGTCCAGGTCGGTGGGCGTGGGAAGCAGATCGGGGTGTGCCCACACCGCGTCGCGGGCCGCCGCGCCTTGACGTGAGCGGAGGCTGCTCCAGAGCGTGGCGGCGTCACGGAGCCGGCGCGGCCGGAGCTCGAGCCCGACGAGCGCGGCGAAGGCGGCCTCGGCGGGACCACCGGCGGCGCGGCGACGCCGGACCTGCTCCTGGAGCTTCGACGCCGTGGGCATCCGGTCGCTCGTGGCCTGGCTGACCACCTCGTCGACCCACCCTTCGACCAGGGCGAGCATGGTCTCCAGCCGGACCAGGGCCGCCTGCTGGGTGGGCGTCCGCTGCGGCTCGAACAAGCCGCCCTGCAAGGCGTCCTGCAGCGCGGCCGGGTTCGTCGGGTCGATGCCGGAGATCTTCTCCTCGATGGCGGAGATGTCGATGGTGGTCCCCCGGCCGAAGTCCTCGACCGCCGCGACCAGATGGGCGCGCAGCCAGGGGATGTGGGCGAACAACCGCTGGTGGGCGGCCTCGCGCAGGGCAAGGAAGAGGAGGACGTCCTGCTCGGACACGTCGAGCCCGTCGGCGAAGGCAGCGACGTTGGCGGGCAGCAGCGCAGCGCGTCCCGCCGGCGCCAACGGCAGACCGATGTCGGAAGCACTGAGCACCTCACCGGCCAGGCCGGCGAGCGCCTGGCCCACCTGCGACCCGAACATCGCCCCTCCGGCCTGCCCCAGGATCGCCGCGAACGGCCCGGCCATGGCGCGCGCCTCGGCCGGCAGCGCCTCGGTCATCGCCGCGACGACGTGCTCGGCGACCGGCTCGACCATCGTCCGCCACACCGGGAGCGTCTGCTCGATCCAGTCGGCGCGGCTCCAGCCGTCACTGGTGCTGACGCCGCCGGGGAGCTCTGTGGCGGAGTCCAACCAGTGGTCAGCCAGTCTGAGCGCGTCGGCGATGCGCACCTTGTCGGCCGACGACACCGAGGGGTCCGGCTCCTGAGCGGCCGCCTTGCGGGCCACGTCCTTGGCGAGCTCCCAGTTCACCGCTCCCTCGTGCGGCTGCATCATCGCCTGGACCTGGCTCATCAACGCCGCGAAGTCGGGCATGCCGGCGCCCGTCCCACCGGGACCGCCGAACAGCGCGCCGAAGTTGCCTGCGGGGAACCCGCCGGCCGGGCCGCCCGGCCCACCGCCGAGGCCGCCGCCGAGCATCCCGAAGAGCTGTTCGAAGGGGGTGCCCCGGAAGGGGTTCGGCTCCTCGCCAGGCTCGTTCGTCATGGCTCCAAGGTACCCGCGCCGCCCAGGGACTAGGGTCGGGCAGGTGAGCAGTGCGGAAGCCGCGTTGGCGTCCCAGTCGGCTTCCGAGCCGGGGTCCGAGTCGGAGTCCCGGTCGGTGGTCCGGCTGGTGGACATCCGCAGCACCCCCCTCGACGCCTCCGAGGCGATCGCCGCGGTCGAGGACGACGCTGCAGGCGGCCTGACGGTGTTCGTGGGGACGGTGCGCAACCACGACTCCTCCCGGCCGGTCTCCCACCTGGAGTACTCCCAGCACCCGACCGCGCTGGACCGACTGCGCGAGGTGACCGATGCGGTGGCCGGGCGCCACCCGGTCACCGGCGTCGCCGCGATCCACCGGGTCGGCCGCCTGGACGTCGGCGACGTCGCGGTCGTGGTGGCCGCCGCCGCCGCGCACCGGGGGCAGGCCTTCGAGGCGGCTCGTGACCTCATCGACGACCTCAAGGCGACGGTGCCGATCTGGAAGCACCAGGTGTTCGCCGACGGCGACGAGGAGTGGGTCGGCCTGCCGTAGGGGGCACGACGAGCCGCCCTGGTGCGCGTGACCGGCACCGGTGCGCCTCCGAGAGGAGCGGCTCGGCGGGTCCTACCGTGGTCGTCGTGGAGATCCTGTGGTGGCTGGCGCCCGCCGGTGTCGCGACCGTCATCGCGATGGCCTGGGCCAGCTGGGCCGGCCGGCCCGGCCGTGACGACCCGGTGCGCTCCGAGGCGGCGTACGAGCGATTCGCCGCTGCGATGGCGAAGGAGCACCCAGCAGTCGGCCGACCACGCCCGCCGACACAGCGCGACCGCAGCACCGGCATCGCCGTACGCCCGTCCCGTCGCGGGGACTAGGCGCCTCAGTCACACCTCAGTCACACGCTGCTGCGAGATGCACCTCGTGGAGGCCCGGAGCGGTGCATCTCGCGCATCGAAGGGTCGGATGGGGCGTGCGCGGCAGGAGGGGCCTTGCGAGAAGCCCCGGGCGAGGCTGGGGCCGGGTGAGAGGGTGACTCCCATGAGTCGCCGGAGCGTCGCGAGCCTGTCGGCCGTGGGCCTGCTGCTGGCGCTGGTCATCGCGTCGGCGCAGATGCCGGTGCCCTACGTCACCGTCGCCCCCGGGCGGACCGTGGACGTGCTGGGGGAGGAGACCGGTGACCCGGCCGTCGAGGTCGAGGGGCGGCGGACCTTCCCGACCACCGGTCAGATCCGCTTCACGACCGTGTCCATCACCCGGCCGGAGTCGGCCGTCAGCCTGGTCGAGGCGCTGTCGGCCTGGGCGCGCGACGACATCGCGGTGGTGCCTCGCGAGGCGATGTACCCGGAGCGGAGCAGCGACACGCAGGAGCGCACCGAGTCGGCGGCGCAGATGGTCACTTCTCAGGACGCCGCGGCGGCGGTGGCGCTCAAGGAGCTGGGCTACCGGCTCCCCAGCTACGTCGAGGTCACCGCGGTCAGCCCCGACGGCGCCTCGAAGGGACGTCTCCGCACCCGCGACCGGATCCGCTCACTCAACGGCGTCGAGATCCGCTCCGCCGAGGACGTGCTGGAGGCCATGGACGGAGTGCGTCCAGGCGAGGTCGCCGAGGTCGTGGTGGTCCGCGACGAGACGACGCGGACGATCGGGATCACCACCCGGGCGGCGGAGGACAACCGCAAGCAGGCCGTCCTGGGCATCTTCATCGGGCCCGCCTGGCGCTTCCCGTTCGAGGTGCGCGTCGAGGTTCCCGAGACGATCGGCGGGCCGAGCGCGGGGCTGATGTTCGCGCTCTCGATCTACGACACCCTCACTCGCGGTTCGCTGACCGGCGGCCGGGTCATCTCCGGCTCCGGCACCATCGACCCCTCCGGGCGGGTCGGGCCGATCGGCGGCATCCAGCAGAAGATCGCTGGAGCCGAGGACAGCGGGGCTCGCATCTTCTTCGTCCCCGAGGCGAACTGTGCGTCGGCGATGCAGGCCAGCCCGCCCGAGGAGATGGAGCTCGTGCTGGCCGAGACCTTCAGCTCCGCGGTCAGCTCGCTCGAGACGTACGCCGACGACCCCTCCGCCGACCTCCCGAGGTGCCCTCGATGACGGACCCCCAGCTGCCGCCGCTCGACCTCGCCCTCCGGGCGGCGGTGCTCGAGCTCGACCGGCACGCGGCTTCCTCCGGCTGGGACCAGCCGGCACGACTGTTCGCGCTGGTCCACACCGAGGCGCTGCTCGCCGAGGAGCCCGCGCTGGCCGACATGCTCGGCGTCGACCCGAGCCTGGATCTCACCGGCAGCCTCACTCCGGTCGAGCAGGAGGCGTTGCCCGCCGAGCAGCCGATCGAGGAGCTGCTCACGGAGATGATGTGGCCGGCGGAGGTGCACGGCACCGCGGTCGTCGTCGAGCGGTTGGTGCTGCCACCCTCGGTCACCCTGCCCGAGGACGACGCGGAGGCACAGGAGGTGGCAGTGAGCCACCCCGAGCGCCAGGAGGTGCGGATGACCGCGGCCGCGACGCGCGCCGGAGCGACGTACTGCGCGCTCCGGCTGCGCGAGCACGACGACGACCTCCACGTGGTGGAGGGCGCGGACCTGGTGCCGGCCCTCCTAGAGTTGTTGCAAGCCACCCTGGCGCCGGCGGACGCAGTCGATACTCTCGACGCGAGCCTGCCCGACGTCCCCGAGCAGTGAGGAAACCGTGAGCGGACTCTTCGACGACCCACCCACGTCGCCGCGGCGTACCCCCCCGCGTCCGGGCCCGAACCGTTCGCGGGCGCTGCTGACGACCGCCGGAGTGCTGATCGCCGGCTTCTTCCTGGTGTCGGCGTTCACCGGTGTCTGGACCGACAAGCTGTGGTTCTCGAGCGTCGGCTACGGAGATGTCTTCACCAAGGTGCTGCTGACGCGGTCGCTGCTCTTCGCCGTCTTCGGCGCGTTCATGGGCGGCTTCGTGGCGGCCAACGTCGTCGCCGCCTTCCGGTCTCGTCCGGACTTCCGCTCGCTCCCCCGGGAGGCGAATCTCGACCGCTACCGCGAGGCCGTGGAGCCGATGCGCAAGTGGGTCGTCATCGTGATCGGGGGGCTACTGGGGCTGATCGCCGGCGGCTCCGCGGCGGGGCAGTGGCGTTCCTTCCTGCTGTGGCGCAACAACCAGTCCTTCGGCACGAAGGACCCCTACTTCGACCGCGACATCGGCTTCTTCGTCTTCCAGCTGCCGTGGCTGCACTACGTCGTCAACTTCGTGCTGATGACGATCGTGCTGGGTCTCATCGCCGCCATCGTCGTGCACTACCTGTTCGGGGGCATCCGGCTCCAGTCGCGTGGCAACAAGGTGTCGGGCTCCGCGCAGGTGCAGTTCTCGGTGCTGCTCGGCCTCTTCGTGCTGGTCAAGGCCGTCGACTACTGGCTGGACCGGTTCGACCTCACCACCGACCAGGGCCGCCGGTTCACCGGCATCAACTACACGGCGTTCAACGCGGTGCTGCCCTCGAAGAACATCCTCATGTTCATCGCGCTGATCTGCGCGCTGCTGTTCTTCGCCAACATCTTCCGCCGGACCTGGCTGTTGCCGGCCGTCGGCCTGGGGCTCCTGGTGCTCTCCGCGATCCTGCTCGGCGCCCTGTGGCCCGGGATCGTGTGGCAGTTCCAGGTGAAGCCGTCGGAGCCCGACAAGGAGGCGCAGTTCCTCGACAGGAACATCGCCGCCACCCGTCAGGCGTTCGACATCAGCGACGTCAAGGAACAGCGGTACGACGCGACGGTGTCGGTGACCGAGGACCAGCTGCGTGACAGTGCGGCGACCCTTCCCGGCATCCGGTTGATCGACCCGCTGCGGATGAGCCAGGCCTTCGAGCAGCTGCAGCAGGTCCGGGGCTACTACAGTGTCGCCCCCGTTCTCGACGTCGACCGCTACAACATCGACGGGCAGAGCCGCGACGTCGTGCTCGGTGTCCGGGAGCTCGACCAGTCCGGGCTGGTCCCGGAGCAGCGCAACTGGGCCAACGACCACACCGTCTACACGCACGGCTACGGCGTCATCGCTGCCTACGGCAACAACCGGACCGCCGACGGTGGCACACCGGTGAGCGACGAGCCGCCGTGGGCGGAGGAGGACCTTCCGCCGCGGGGAGAGCTCAGCGACCTGACCGAGGACGGCTACGAGGCCCGCATCTACTTCGGCGAGAAGAGCCCGGCGTACTCCATCGTCGGCAAGCCGGAGGGCGCCAGTGATGTCGAGCTCAACATCCCCGAGGAGACCTCCGGGGAGAGCGGCGGCACCACGACGTACGACGGGGGCGACGGCGTGCCCGTGGGCGGGCTGTTCCACAAGCTGCTCTACGCGCTCAAGTACGGCGAGCCGAACATCGTGCTGTCCAGCCGGGTCAACGACAACTCCAAGATCCTCTACGAGCGTCACCCCCGTGATCGGGTCGAGAAGATCGCACCGTGGCTGACGGTCGACGGCGATCCCTACCCGGCGGTGGTCGACGGTCGCGTGGTGTGGGTGCTCGACGGCTACACGACCACTGACCGCTACCCGAACTCCGAGCGGGAGTCGTTGGAGGAGATGACGAGCGACGCGTTGACGCCGACGACGTCGTACGTCACGCTGCCGACCGACCAGATCAACTACATGCGCAACTCGGTCAAGGCCGTCGTGGACGCCTACGACGGCTCGGTGACGCTCTACGAGTGGGAGGCCGACCCCATGCTCAAGGCGTGGGAGCAGGTCTTCCCGGGTGTGGTGCGGCCGAACTCAGCGATCCCCGACGATCTGCGGAGCCACCTGCGCTACCCCGAGGACCAGTTCAAGGTGCAGCGTCACGTCCTGGCGCAGTACCACGTGACCGCGTCGCAGGACTTCTACCGCGGGACGGACCGCTGGGAGGTCCCGGAGGACCCGGCGGAGCAGACGCAGAAGCAGCCGCCCTACCGGCTGTCGGTGCAGATGCCGGCCGAGGAGTCGGAGTCGGACGCGCCGCCTGCGCAGGAGCCGACGTTCTCCCTCACCAGTGTCTACACGCCGGCCAACCGGTCGAACCTCGCCTCGTTCATCGCGGCGAACTCCGATGCCACCAGCCCTGACTTCGGGAAGATCCAGATTCTCCGACTGCCCGACAACACCCAGGTGCAGGGTCCCTCGCAGATCGCGAACACCTTCGCGGCCGACGAACGCATCCAGGCCAGGCTGCTGCCGATCAAGCAGAACTCCCAGATCCTGTACGGCAACCTCCTGACGCTGCCTGTCGGTGGTGGACTGCTCTACGTCCAGCCGGTCTACGCGTTGCGGGAGAGCGGCCAGGGCGCCTACCCGGTGTTGCAGTTCGTGCTCGCCTCCTTCGGTGAGAACGCCGGCTTCGGCACATCGCTCACGGCGGCGCTCAACGACGTGCTGCAATCCGGAGCGCTCACCGAGCCGGGTGGGGACGACGGCACCGACGGCGGTGATGGCGGCAACGACGGCGGCAACAACGGCGGCGGCACCGGCCAGGTTCCGGCGGACGTCCTCGACCTCCTCCAGCAGGCGGACGCGAAGTACGCCGCAGCCGAGCGGGCGCTGACGGCGGGCGACCCCGTCAAGCACGCGCGGCTGCTGCAGCAGGCCGAGGCGCTGGTGCGGGAGGCGCTCGAGGCGGCGCAGACCGGCTGAGTCAGCCCGGTCGAGACTGGTCATCGCAAGTCGCCGTCGAGCCCGCGCGGGCGGGCTCGGCGGATTTGAGATCAGCCGAGGGCACCCGGTAGCATCGGGCTCACCGACGCGGGGTGGAGCAGCTCGGTAGCTCGCTGGGCTCATAACCCAGAGGTCGCAGGTTCAAATCCTGCCCCCGCTACTGAAGAAAACTGAAGGTCAGAGGTTCTGTCGTCAGAGCTGGCGGCAAAGCCTTTGACCGCTCCGGTAGTCGTTGGGTTGCTGACCGGTGGCTGCCTGTTTCGGGGTTGGTGTGCTGAGGCCGCATTCGTACGTGCGCAGCCGCGCGTGGTCGGTGATGACGCCGGACTCCGGGACGAGGCCACGGGCCCTCCTGGTCAGCGATGCGAGCGCCGTGACCCGCTCACCTTTCTCGCCGGTGTCGCCGCCTGCGCTGAGGGGGGTACCCGTGCGTGCCACTCATCGGGTCAGGGCATCTGCTCGTAGGCAGGCAGAGTGAGGAAGTCGACGTACTCGTCGGCGAGGGCGGTCGTGGTGAACGTCGACCGCGCGTCGGCCCACCTGCCCTTCTCGAAGGCCTCGTCGCCCACCCGCTCCGTGATCTTCATCATCTCCTCCTCGACCATCCGCTCGACGAGGTCGCGGGTGACCCGCTCGCCGTTCGAGAGTTCGACGTCGTTGTGCAGCCACTGCCACACCTGGCTACGCGAGATCTCCGCGGTGGCGGCATCCTCCATCAGGTTGTTGATGCCGACGGCACCGGAACCCCGCAGCCAGGACTCGAGATACTGGATGCCGACGCTGATATTGGCGCGCAGCCCCGCCTCGGTGATCTCGCCCGGGGTGGACCTCACGTCGAGCAGCATCTCCGCGGTCACTCGGACGTCCTCGCGGAGGTTGTCGAGCTGGTTGGGCCGGTCGCCGAGGACCTTGTCGAACGCCTCGCGGCAGGCCTCGACCATGCCAGGGTGTGCCACCCAGGACCCC
>CADCUI010000053.1 GCA_902805845.1 uncultured Nocardioidaceae bacterium | reverse complement strand
GGTGAAGGTGACGTTCGCGTCGCCCCCGTCGCCCCCGTCGCCCCCGTCGCCCTCGGAGCCGGCTGCAGGGCCGGCCAGCGCCGGTCCGAGCAGCGCGGTGCCCACCAGCGACAGGGCGGCGACGACGCCGGCCGCAGTACGGTGCCGCCCATGACCGCTCCACCAGCTGCGCCCCGACGCACCCATGAGCACTCCGAGCACGGCGTGTCCCGGCCGGACCCCTACGCCTGGCTCCGGGACGTCGGCTCCGAGGCGGCGCTTGCCCACCTCGCGGCGGAACGGACCTGGTACGACGCTGCGACGGGCCATCTGGCCTCCCTGGTCGAGGAGCTGCAGTCCGAGATGGTGGGGCGGACCCCGGCAACTGACTCGTCGGTCAGCTGTCGGCGTCGTGTCTGTTCCTACTACACGCGACTCCCGGCGGGAAGTGATCATCGGCAGCTGTTACGCGATTTCAACACTCCGTCGGCGCAACCGACGCGGGATCCGGCGTCGGACGCGGTGGTCGGGGACGGTTTCCGTCGTGACACGCAGCTGCTGCTGGACACCGCCGACCTGGCGGACGGGTCGTCGTACGTCGAGCTTGGCCTCACCGCCGTCAGTCCGGACGAGCGGCTGCTGGCCTACTCCTACGACGTGCGCGGCGACGAGGTCTACCGGCTGCGGTTCCGCGACCTCGAGACCGGCACCGACCTCGAGGACGACGTGCCGCGCAGCTACTACGGCGGCGCCTGGGGCTCGGCGTCCGACCACTTCCTCTACACCGTCCACGACGAGAGCTACCGGCCCTTCCAGCTCTGGCGCCACCGGGTCGGGACCCCGGCGTCCGAGGACACGCTGGTGCTCGAGGAGCCCGATCCGCGGTTCGAGCTCCGGGTGCGCCAGGCCCGCAGCGGACGGCTGGCGGTGGCGTGGGTGCGTGCGTCCGACACCTCCGAGGTGTGGGTGCTGGACACCGCGGACCCCACCGCGACACCGCGCTCCGTCGGAGGTCGTCGCCCCGGCGTGACCTACCACGCCGAGCACGCCGTCCTCCCCGACGGCTCGGAGTCACTGCTCGTGGTGACCGACGACGGCGCGCCGGAGTTCCGGCTGATGCGCGCCCCGGTGCCCCGGTCGGCCGACCAGGACCACGCTGCCTGGGAGGAGCTGCTTCCGGAGCGGCCGGCCGAGCGCCTGGAGCGGGTCGACGCGTTCGCCGGGCACCTCGTCCTCAGCCTCCGGACCGGCGGCGAGCGCCGGCTCCGCGTGTGCGCGCTCGACGTGCCGGGATCCGGCGCGGCAGGGCTGGAGGTCGGCCTGCGGGTCGGCTCGGAGGTCGGCATCGAGGTTCGCCCGATGTTCGCCGCCGGCACGCTCCACCTCGGCCCCAACGTCTCCTACGACGCGACCACGATCGTGGTCGCGGACGGCTCCTACATCCACCCCTGGGTCTGGTCGGACCTCGACCTGTCGACCGGCGAGCGGACCGAGCGGCACCGGCAGCAGGCGCCGGGTCACGACCCGGAGCGGTACGTCTGTGAGCGGATGCAGCTTCCCGCACCGGACGGCGTCCCGGTCCCGACCACGGTCGTCCGGCGGCGCGACATCCCGCTCGACGGGTCGGCGCCGGCGCTCCTCTACGGCTACGGCGCCTACGAGTACTCCTTCGAGCCGGAGTGGGAGGCCGGGCTGCCGTGCCTGCTCGACCGGGGAGTGGTGTTCGTCCACGCGCACGTCCGTGGCGGCGGGGAGGGTGGGCGCGGCTGGTACCTCGACGGCCGGATGTCGCGCAAGCAGAACACCTTCTCCGACCACGTGGCGGTGGCCGACGGTCTGGCCGCGAGCGGGCTCGTCGACGGCGACCGGATCGCCACCCGCGGCCTCAGCGCCGGCGGGCTGCTGCAGGGAGTGGTGTTCAGCCAGCGGCCCGACCGGTGGCGCGCGGTCGTCGCCGAGGTGCCGTTCGTGGACGTCGTCACCACGATGTTCGACGCCGGGATCCCGCTCACCCCGCAGGAGTGGGCCGAGTGGGGCGACCCCCGCCGGGAGGAGGAGTTCCGGTGGCTGCTCGCCTACTCGCCCTACGACAACCCCCCGCCGGCCGGCGGTCGACCCGACCTCCTGGTGACCGGCGCGGTGCACGACGCCAGGGTCATGGTCTGGGAGCCGGCGAAGTGGGTGGCACGGCTGCGCGAGACGGACCCGGAGTGGTCGCCGCGCTGCCTCTTCCGCGTCGAGACGGGTGCCGGCGCGCACACCGGACCGTCGGGCAGGTACGCCCACCTCGCCTACGAGGCTGAGGTGCAGGCATGGGTCCTCGACCGCCTCGGAGTGGCCGACCCGGCCTGAACGGGCCGGGAACCGGGTGGAGCCGCCTTCCCCAAGGCGACCCCACCCGCGGTTCCTTCCCAACCGCTCGCCCGGGTCGAGGAGGCGAGCAGTCGACTGGGGGCCGTCAGCCGACGGGCACGGCCAGCTCCTGGCCCTCGACGAGCTCGGGGCCGGCGAGGGAGTTGAGCTTCTGGATCTCGTGCACGACCTCGCGGAGGTCACGGTCGCCGGCGGCCTCGGCGGCGATCGCCCAGAGCGTGTCGCCCTGACCGACGACGACCGTGCGGCTCTCCACCGCGACGCCTGCCTCACGGGTGGCGGCGGAGTAGCCGCTGAACAGGGTGAAGGCCACGAGCACGAGCGTGAGCATCACCAGGGTCACGACGACGCGGCCACGGCGGGTGAGCCGCAGCTCGCCGCGCGCAGGCCGGACGGATCGGACGGATCGCACGGTGTGCACGGGGGACGAGAGGTGGATCGTGGTCATGCGGGACCTCCTGGGGAAGTGACCGGCGTTGTTCCGGTCCTGCTGCGCTGTCCTCATGTCCCAGACCTACCGACCGGCACCGACAAAACCGGATCCGGCCCGGCGATCGCCTCGAACACGAGTTCGTTCGAACAGGTGTACGACGTTAGAACACACGTTCGAACTACGCAAGGCCTCGAGCGTCGAGCAGCTGTCTCTGGCGCCCTGGGCTCACCACCCGGGCGAGGCGGCCACCCGCGACACGCTGTTCGAACACATGTTTGAAGCCGTCCGGCGCGACCGTTACCGTGAGCCCACGGCAGCAGGTCACCGCAGTAGGGGTCGTCCACCGGAGCGAAAGAGGCAGACACATGGCAGGCAAGCGCGGAGGCACTCCCCCGGACTCCCCAGCTGACTCACGGACCGACTCCCGGGCCGACTCCCGGGCAACGGTCCGCGAGCTGCCCGACGGCCCGCCTGACGCGACCGGCCTGACGCCGCGGCAGCAGCGGGTGCTCACGGTGATCCGGGAGTCCCTCCTCGACCGTGGCTATCCCCCGAGCATGCGCGAGATCGGCGAGCGGGTCGGGCTCACCAGCTCCTCCTCCGTCGCCCACCAGCTGCGGACGCTGGAGGAGAAGGGATACATCCGCCGCGACCCCAACCGGCCCCGCGCGCTCGCCGTCGCCGGCGTCGAGGAGGCGCAGGATGAAACCGGCTCGGGCGACGCCCGACCCACTCCGGCGTACGTGCCGGTGGTCGGGCGCATCGCGGCCGGTGGCCCCATCCTGGCCGAGGAGCGGGTCGAGGACGTCTTCCCGCTGCCCAAGGAGCTCGTCGGTGAGGGCACGCTCTTCCTCCTCGAGGTCGTGGGCGACTCGATGATCGACGCGGCCATCTGCAGCGGCGACTACGTGGTGGTCCGGCAGCAGCCGACCGCCGAGAACGGCGAGATCGTCGCCGCGCTCCTGGACGGCGAGGCCACCGTCAAGACGCTGCAGCGACGCGACGGCGCGGTGTGGCTGCTCCCGCACAACGACGCCTACGAGCCCATCGACGGTGCGCAGGCGACGATTCTCGGCAAGGTCACGACGGTCCTGCGGCGCGTCTGACCCGTCTGAGCCCGGCGTCACCTCGATCGTCGCCGCTCCATCGGGGCGTTCGTTTGCGGTGGAATGTACGTCGGCGGAGAATGGCGTGACCTCCTCTCGGGACGTGGGGAGTTCCCACCCCCGCCGACACGAGGAGCGACGTGCGCCCTGGGACACTGACCGGCCTTGCGACAGCCGCCATCCTGGCGGTGGGGCTCATCCCCGCCGCCGCGGCGGCCGACGACGAAGCCGGCACCCCCCCGGCCCGGGCGACAGGGCCGACGCCGCCCGGGTCGACCGGCAACACCCACGCCGCTGATCGGGCGCTGACCGCCGTCGAGGCCGCGTTCGAGGGACGGGGAGGAGGTGCGGGCAGCCACGAGCACGGCACGCCGACGTCGGCGGACGGAGCGAGCACCGACGTCACGATGCTCCTCCTCGAGCTGCGCCGGCGCCTCGACGGGCTGTCCGCAGGCGAGCGGCGTACCGCCGAGCGCTACTTCGCCCGACCCACCGACGGCAACGAGGACTTCGGCGCGAACTACGGCGCCCGGGCGCGTCCCACCAGCGACTGTGCGCAGGCGCCCCGCAGGTCGCCGAGATTCTGCGTGCACTGGGCACGGCGCACCGCTGACGCACCGCCGTCGGGCGACCGGGACCGGGACGGGATCCCGGACCAGGTCGAGACGACCCGGGCAGTCGTGTCCCAGGTGTGGAGGCGCACGGTGACGCGCGGGGGGTACCGCGCGCCGCTCAGGGACGGCAGCCGGGGCGGCAACGGCAAGCTCGACGTGTACCTGGCCGACATCGGTGACGCGGGGGTCTTCGGCTACTGCGCGACCGAGAGGAAGGTGTCGGGCAACGCGCGCTACGGCTACTGCGTGCTCGACGACGACTACAGCCGTGACCAGTTCGGGACCAACACCCCGCTCGCCAACCTGAAGGTCACCGCGGCCCACGAGTTCTTCCACGCCGTCCAGTTCGCCTACGACGCCTTCGACGACCCGTGGTTCATGGAGAGCACCGCCACCTGGATCGAGGACGAGATCTACGACGGGGTGAACGACAACCGCTACTACCTCGCCAACAGTCCGCTGTCGTTCCCTGCCCGGCCGCTCGACCTCGACAGACGCAGCCTGCACGTCTACGGCTCCTGGATCTGGTGGCGCTACCTCACCGAGCGGTTCCCGGGCGCTCGGAAGACCGGGCTCCCCGTGCTGGTCCGCACGGTGTGGCGGGCCGCCGACTCCGCCGACACGACGCGCCCCAACCTCTACTCGCTCAGGGCTCTGGAGAAGGTGCTCACCGCCCGGGGCCAGCAGATCTCCCAGCTCTACGGCAGCTTCTCGACCGCCAACCGGAGGCCGGGGGCCTTCTACGAGGAGGGGTCGGCCTACCCGACGGCCCCGGTCTCGCTGGGCCCCTACGACATGACCAGCGAGCAGCGCACGGTCCGAGCCGTTCCCACGCTGAGCCACCTCTCATCGGAGACCGCGGCGTTCCGTCCACAAGGCGCCGCCACCACACGACTCCGGATCGACGTCGACGTGCCGGACGCGGTGCACGAGCCGGTGGTCCGGGCCGTGGTGGTCCGGACGAACGGTACGGCGAGGGTCACCCGGCTGTCGCTCAGCTCCAACGGGGTCGGCGCCACCAGCGTGCCCTTCGACGTGGACACCGTGCAGCAGGTCGAGCTGGTCCTGACCAACGGCGGTCACGCGTTCTCGTGCTGGCAGTACTCCGACTGGTCGTGCTCCGGCCGGCCGAAGGACGACAACCTGGACTTCGGCTTCAGCGCGACCCGTCTGACCTCCTGAACGGCTCTCAGGCCGACGCCAGCCGGCGAAGCGCCGCCAGCACGACCGTCCGGTCCGTCGTGCGCCACATCGGAGGCAGCGACTCCTGGAGGAATCGCGCGTAGGTCGTGCCGGACAGCCGCGGGTCGAGGACCGCGACCACCCCCCGGTCCGTGCCGGTGCGGATCAGCCGTCCCGCCCCCTGCGCCATGAGCAGCGCCGCGTGCGTGGCGGACACCGCCATGAAGCCGTTGCGTCCGGCGCGGTCGGCCGCCTTCTGCCGTGCCGACATCAGCGGGTCGTCGGGCCGCGGGAACGGGATCCGGTCGATGAGCACGAGCTGGCAGGTCTCCCCCGGCAGGTCGAGCCCCTGCCACAGGCCGAGGGTCCCGAAGAGGCAGGTGTGCGGGTCCTCGAGGAACTGCTTGGTCAGCTCGGGCAGCTGGGCGTCGCCCTGGGCGAGCACCGTCAGGTGCGCCAGCCGCTCCCGGACGACCTCGGCGGCGGTCTCCGCGGCCCGGCGGCTCGAGAACAGGCCGAGCGCACGACCGTCGGCGGCGTCGACCAGGTCGACGATCTCGTCCAGCTGGCTCGGTCCCAGTCCGTCACGGCCGGGTCGCGGCAGGTGGGCGGCGACGTACAGGATCCCCTGCCTGCGGTAGTCGAACGGCGAGCCGACGTCGACCCCGCGCCAGGGCTGGGCGTCACCGCCCTCCTTCCCCGAGCCGCCCGGCGGGTCGGTCTTCTGGTCGTTCAGCTGAGCGCCTCCGACCCGCTCCCCCGGCGCGAGGCCCACGGTGGTGGCGAGGGCGTCGAAGTCGCCGCCGAGCTTGAGGGTGGCGCTGGTGAGGACGACGGTCTTCTCCGCCATCAGCCGGTCGCGGAGCGGACCCCACACCTGCAGCGGGGCCACGCTCAGCTGGGCGCCGCCGCGCGCGGTGTCGCGGTCGGTCAGCCAGATCACGTCGGTCTCGGCATCGGCGGCCATCCGCTCGGCGATGACGAAGACCTCCTGCGCCCAGCCCTTCGCCTGGGTCGCGCCCGCGTCGTCGCCGTCCGCGCCGTGTCCGCGGCTCCGCCCCCCGCCCCCGCCGCTGCCGAACGCGGACACCAGCGTGCGCGCCGCGTCCCGCACCAGCACGAGAGCGTCCCGCACCGCCGTGGGGACCGGGTCGAGCCGGCCGGACGGGCAGTCGGCCAGCGCGTCGCGCAGGGCGTCGGAGGCGTCGAGGAGGTCGTCGGACTCGGTGCCGCTGACGTGGCGCGAGCACCGCTTCGCCGCCCGCTCCACCTGCGTCGGGGTGAGCTCCGAGGTCGCCGCCTGCGTCGCCCGGGCGGCCAGCTCGTGGGCCTCGTCGATCACCACGACGTCGTACGACGGGATCATCGGCACGCCCTCGATCGCGTCGATGGCGAGCAGGGAGTGGTTGGTCACGACGAGCTGGGACTGCAGCGCCTGCTCGCGGGCCCGCTCCGCGAAGCACTCGGCGCCGAAGGGGCACCGCGCCGCGCCCAGGCACTCACGGTGCGAGACCGACACCTGGCGCCACACCCGGTCGGTGTGCCGGGGGGCCGAGTCGCGGTCGCCGAGCCCGCCCTCGGTGGCCTGCTGCTCGGCCCAGCTGCGCAGCCGCAGGACCTCCGAGCCCATCGAGCCGGTGGCCACGTCGACCAGCGTCCCCTGGTCGTCGGGAACTCCCTCGCGGATGCGGTGCAGGCAGGCGTAGTTCGAGCGACCCTTGAGGACCGCGTACGACGGCGTCTCGTGGAGGACGTCCTGGGCGGCCTCGACCAGCGCCGGGATGTCCCGCTCGACCAGCTGGTGCTGGAGGGCGAGGGTCGCGGTCGCGACCACGACGCGCTGGTCGTGGAGGAGCGCGGGCACGAGGTAGGCCAGCGACTTGCCGGTGCCGGTGCCGGCCTGGACGAGCAGGTGCACGCCGTCGTCCATGGCAGCGGCCACCGCCTCGGCCATCGCGACCTGACCCGGCCGCTCCTCGCCGCCAAGTGCCTCGACGGCGGCGGCGAGCACGTCGCGCAGGGCCGGCGCGGTGCGCGTGTCGGTGGCGGTCCGGTCGGGCACCGGGTCACCCTAGCCGTCGTACCTCTTGGTCAGGGCTGTGGACGCTTTGCCAGCGGCACACCTCTTGTGAAGCGTCCATAGCCCCGCGTCGGAGAGTGCGGGTGGACGATGCGACGCGCGGCGTCACACCGAGCGCGATCCGCCGTTCCATTCGGGAGAAGGGCGGTCCCGGAGGCTCCGTCGAGAAAGTGCCTGTTGTCCCCGGACCGATGTCGGCGCACACTGGACGACGCCGCCAAGCAAGCGCGGATCTCGTCGTCTCACGAGGGGTTGCTCGATGAGCGTTGTACCCGACCTTCTCCCCGTTCTCTCTCGGGGCAAGCACCGCACACCGAAGAAGGGCGCCTGCTTCATGGAGCTGGCGTCGTTCCTGGCCGGGGAGCCGTGGTCGGACCATCCGTCCTGCACGCATCCCCTCCTGGCTGCGATGGCCAGGGACATCAACGACCACGTCGGCGATGCCGGCCGGTCCCGTCTCGGGCACCTGGTGCCGGACGTCATCGGGCTGACCACCGACGACCTGCGCGCGGACGCGTGGATCGCCCGGGAGGCCGCCCTCGCTGCGCTGCCGCTCGTCGCCTCTGCCAAGCAGGGCGTCGCCGCCGTGGGGCTGCTCCGCTCCGAGCGCTACCTGGCGTTCCTCGAGGGACGCCCCTTGGACGACGTCGCCCCGGAGACCCGGTGGGCGCTCGACGGCGTCCCGCACGCACGCGACTGGGCTCGCGAGTTCTGCGGAGCGGGGGCGTTCAAGGCCGACGCCTTCCGGCGGCGCAGCGCACCGGCCATCGTGCACGTGTCGATCTCCGGCATCGCGGTGGCGGCCGACGCCGAGCGCGAGGACGTGCTCGTGAACCTGCTCGCGCACACGATCGACCGGTGTCGCGAGTGGTTCGGCCACGAGGTCGCCCCCGTGACCGAGACGCAGTGGCGCGAGGTCTGCCAGCTCACCGTTCGCTGACCTCCGCCTCGTCCGATCGGGCGCGGCGCAGAGCGCGCGCCCGATCGGACAAGGCGAGGGGCGTGGTCAGGGCCTGTACGGGCCGAGCTCACCGGCGAGGTCGGCGTTCGCCCGGCCACGCACCCGGGTCCCTTCACCGGTGTGCTCGAGCTCCTCGACCTCGCCGCTGGTGTGGATGCGGTTGAGCAGGTCGCCACGCTCGTAGGGCAACAGCGCCTCGAACTCGACACTGGGCCGAGGCAGGTCCGCCTCCAGAGCGCGGAGCACGTCGGGCACGCCCTCCCCCGTGCGGGCCGACACCACGACCGAGTGCGGCTCGGCCGCCCGGATCTGCGCCAGCACCAACGGGTCGGCGACGTCGGCCTTGTTGATCACCACCAGCTCGGGAACGTTCTGGGCACCGATCTCGGCGAACACCTCGCGCACCGCGGCCAGCTGGCCCTGCGGGTCCGGGTGAGCACCGTCGACCACGTGGACGATCAGGTCGGCGTCCGAGACCTCCTCCAGCGTGGACCGGAACGCCTCCACCAGCTGGTGCGGCAGGTGCCGCACGAAGCCGACGGTGTCCGAGAGCGTGTAGACCCGGCCGTCGGCGGTCGTCGTACGCCGGGTCGTCGGGTCCAGCGTCGCGAACAGCGCGTTCTCGACGAGCACCCCGGCGTCGGTGAGCCGGTTGAGGAGCGAGGACTTGCCGGCGTTGGTGTAGCCGGCGATCGCCACCGCAGGGATCTCACGGCGACGCCGCTCGGCCCGCTTGGTCTCCCGGGTGGTGCGCATGTGCTTGAGGTCGTTGCGGAGCTTGGCGATCTTGGTGTTGATCCGACGCCGGTCGGTCTCGATCTTGGTCTCACCGGGGCCACGACCACCGATGCCGCCACCCTGCGACCCGACGCGACCACCGGCCTGCCGGGACAGGTTGCCGCCCCAGCCGCGGAGCCGCTGCTTCATGTAGTTGAGCTGCGCGAGCTCGACCTGCGCCTGACCCTCACGGGACTTCGCGTGCTGGGCGAAGATGTCCAGGATCAGCGCGGTCCGGTCGACGACCTTGACGCCCACCCGGTCCTCCAGGTTGCGCAGCTGCCCCGGAGCCAGCTCACCGTCGCAGATCACGGTGTCGGCGCCCGTGTGGTGGACGATCTCCCGAAGAGCGTCGACCTTGCCGCGGCCGATGAAGGTCGCCGGGTCAGGCTTCTGGCGCCGCTGGAAGATCGCCTCGAGCACCTCCGACCCGGCGGTCTCCGCGAGCGCGGCCAGCTCCGTCAGGGAGTTCTCCGCGTCCACCACCGTGCCCTCGGTCCACACCGCGACCAGGACCACCCGCTCCAGGCGGAGCTGGCGGTACTCGACCTCGGTGATGTCCTCGAGCTCGGTGCGCAGCCCGCTGACGCGCTTGAGCGCGTAGCGCGCCTCGAGGTCCCAGTCGCCGTCGGTCTGGACGTCGCTCTCCGGGTCGTCGCCGTCGAGCCGGGCCGCCGGCTCGTCGTCGGCGTAGCCGGACTCCCAGTCGTCGTCCAGCTCCACATCGTCGTCGATGTCGGTGTCGGGGCCGGTGTCCACGTGGACCGCGGTCTCGTCGTACTCGTGCTTGTGGGTGCTCATATGCCTCCAAGGGTTGCATCTGCCTCAACGCACAGCGAGCCAATTACCTTCCGCCACGAGCACCGCGGGACCGGTCAGGAGGACGCGTCCCCCACCGTCCCAGCCGACCCTGAGCGTCCCGCCCGCAAGCTCCACGTCGTACGAGGCCGCGCCGTGACCGTCACTCGGGGTGACCGAGCCGTCGGCGCCGACGGTGGCGTGTCCGTCCCTCAGCGCGGCAGCCACCGCGACGGCGCAGGCACCGGTGCCACAGGAGCGGGTCTCACCTGAACCGCGCTCGTGCACCCGCATCGCCAGGTGGCGCTCCCCGCGGACGACCACGAACTCGACGTTGACTCCGTCGGGATACACCTCCGGGTCAGACCTCGGCGCGTCGAGCAACGGCCCGACCTGGTCGAGGTCGTCGACGAACGCGACCGCGTGCGGGTTGCCCAGGTCGACGTGGACGGCGTCCCACACCAGGTCCGCGACGGCGATCTGGGGGCTGCCGTGCACCCCGGCCCGCCCCATGTCGACGGTGATCTCGCCGTCGGCGTTGAAGATCAGGACCTTGACGCCGGCCCGGGTGGCGATCGGCAGCGGCTGGGCGGCGTCGGCTCCCCCGTGCTCGACGAGGTAGCGACCGAGCACCCGGACGCCGTTCCCGCACATCTCCGACAGCGACCCGTCGGAGTTCCGGTAGTCCATGAACCAGACCGCCTCCCCGCGTGCCGCAACCGCCGCCGGGTCGTCGGTCGCGTCCGTGCGCACCACGCGGATCACGCCGTCCGCGCCCAGACCGGCATGCCGGTCGCACATCGCCCGGACCAGCTCCGGCGACGGTGCTCCCTGCCCGCCGTCGTGGTCGGGAAGCAGGAGGAAGTCGTTCTCGGTGCCGTGGCCCTTGAGGAACCGGACGGCGTCTCGCCGTGTCACGCCGTCATCATCCGGCCGTCGCCGCCCGAGCCATCCGATCCAGGCCCTTCTCGAAGTCCTTGCCGACCAGCTTGTCCATGTCGAGCAACGGCCCCGCCAGCCGCATCAGGAGCGGTCGGGTACCGGTCATCTGCCAGGTGACGTCGGTCCCGTCCCCGGCCGGCGTCAGCAGGAAGCTGATGCGGCTCTCGGACGTGAACGGCCTCTCGAAGGAGAGGTCGAGGTCGACGCGGCGGTTGTCGTCGACGTCGACGATCTCCATGCGCCCCTTGCCTGCCTTCCGGTTCCCGGACCAGCTGTAGACGGCACCACGGCCCGAGGCAGCGCCCGAGTAGTCGCGCCGCAGGTCGGGATCGGCGTCCTCCCACGGCGACCACTTCGGCCACTCGTGGAAGTCGGCGATCAATCCGTAGACCCGACCCGGCGGGGCGTCGACCCGGCGGGTGCGCTGGACGGTGTACGTCGAGGCCATGGGTCCTTTGTACCGCGTGCCTCCCGACTTTGTCGGTGGGGTGTGTGACCGTGAAGACATGGACGAGGTGCTGATGCTCCGGGGCATCGCGGGACGCTGCCCCGACTGCGGTGACGAGCGGATCCTGCTTCCGGTCGACGACGACGAGTTCGAGTTCTGCTGCAGCGACTGCGACGCCGCCGTCCTGCTCGTCGAGCTCACGGTCCGGGGCTCGGACCTGCTCGAGCGCCGCGCCGGCTGACGGCTCACCGACCCTGGGCGATGACGGAGAGCGCCGACTCCACCCGGTCGCGGTCGTCCCAGGCGACCCAGGCGATCCGCGGGTCCTTGCGGAACCAGGCGTCCTGGCGGCGGGCGAACCGGCGGGTGCCGGTCACGGTGGCCTCGAGGGCCTCCTGCTCGGTGCCTTCGCCCACCAGATGTGCCAGGACCTGCTGGTAGCCCAGGGCGCGGCTCGCCGTACGGCCACGGCGGAGTCCTTGCGCCTCGAGGCGCCGGACCTCGTCGACCAAGCCGGCCTCCCACATCCGGCGTACCCGGTCCGCGATGCGCTGGTGAACAACCGGACGCGGACAGTCGACGCCGACCTGGACGGTGCCCGACTCGACGTACTCGCGCTCCGGCAGGGATGCGGTGAACGGCTGCCCGGTGAGCTCCACTACCTCGAGTGCGCGGACCACTCGGCGGCCGTTGCTGGGCAGGATGTGCGCCGCGGCCCTCGGGTCGACCTCAGCGAGCCGGCGGTGGAGCACCGGTGCGCCGGATTCCGCGAGCTCGGACTCGAGCCGGCTCCTCAGCGACTCGTCGGTGCCGGGAAACTCGAACCGGTCGAGCACGGCACGGGTGTAGAGCGCCGAGCCCCCGACCAGCACCGGAACCACACCGCGGCCGCGACAGTCCGCGATGGCATATCGGGCGCGGCGCTGGAACTCCGCGACGGTCGCGGTCTCGGTGACGTCGAGGACGTCGAGCAGGTGGTGCGGCACGCCACGACGCCCCTCGACGTCGAGCTTCGCGGTGCCGATGTCCATGCCGCGGTAGAGCTGCATCGCGTCGGTGTTGACCACCTCCCCGCCCAGCCGCAGCGCCAGCTCGACCGCGAGGTCGGACTTGCCGACCGCAGTCGCTCCTACCACTGCCACCACAGGCACGAGGGACGGCGGCGGCATGCCCCTCATGCTTCCACCCCGCCGACCCGCCCCTCATGTCTGCCCGACCCGCCCCTCATGCTGGGCGGCTCGGCCGACGGTAGATTCGCCGGTCGTGACCTTCTCGGTGATCCCCGCGGCGTACCTGCTGCTGATGCGGGGGACGGGGCCCGAGCTCGAGGTGCTGCTGCAGCTACGCGGCAGTGGGACGAGCTTCATGGCGGGGCACTGGGCCTGCGGGGCCGCCGGGCACGTGGAGTACGGCGAGTCGGTCGTGGCCGCGGCGGTGCGGGAGGCCGGCGAGGAGCTCGGCATCGAGGTCGACCCGAGGGACGTCACGCCGCTGTGCTCCGTGCAGCGCACCCTGCCCGGCTGCGCCGACCCCGTCGAGCAGCGGGTCGACTTCTTCCTCACCGCGAGGCGTTGGTCCGGCGACCCCTCCCCTCGCGAACCCGCGAAGTGCGCGGAGCTCGGCTGGTTCCGGCCGTCCTCGCCGCCGGCGCCGATGGTTCCCCACGAGGGCCGGATCCTGGAACTACTGGCGGCCGGGACCGTCCCGCCGATCCTGAGCATCGGCTTCTGAGGACACCTCGACCCACCGCCGAGTCGGCGCTTGTGCACGGCCCGGTCCCACTGAGCCGTGCGTAAGCGCCGACTCGCCGAGGATTGCGTGTGCGTAAGCGCCGACTCGGCACGGGTTCGCGTGCGTAAGCGCCGACTCGGCACGGTTCCGGCGTGCACAAGCGCCGACTCGGCACCCGCAGGGCCGGGGTTTGTGGCGCGGGGGCGACGGTGACGCTCCCTGTGGAGCGGATGCCGACCGGTCACCGCTCGGAAGGAGCCGACGATGAGCACCGAACCCACCGAGGCACCCGACCCGCAGGTGGTGCCCTCCAGCACCCCCGAGGGCCCGCAGGTCATCCCGACCGAGGGCACCCCGGAGGGACAGCCCGAGCCCGACCCGCAGCAGGCAGGCTTCGACAACCGCGCCTCCAACCCCAACAGCGGCGGCCCGGCCGGGCTGTCGGGCGGCATGGGGGTCAGCAGCGAGCGCACGGGGCCCGAGGGTGACGACCCGCGGGGGATGGGCAGCGGCGGCGCCTCCTTCACAGGCACCGGCAGCAAGGGCGGCGCGACGGCTCGGACGGACGGCGGGCTGGACACCTCTCCCACGACGTTCGACGCGCCCGACGTGTCACAGAGCGGGATGCACCAGGATCGCGACGACCACCTCGACGACACCGGTGGGGTCTTCGACGTGCCCGGCAACGTCGACCGGACGGTCGGGGAGCCGCGTGCCAACCCCATCGACGACGAACGCGACCGGCACTCCTCTCCCGACCAGCCCGGCACCTCCCGCGCCCAGTAGCCGCCGACCCGCCCCACATGTCTGGCCGAGCCGCCCCACGTGTCTGCTCGACCCGCCCTTCATGCCTGCATGAAGGGCGGGTCGGCGGTGTCAAGGAGGAAGAAGGGGGGAGGGTGAGGGCGTGACCACCGACATCGGCGATCTGCCAGAGCCCCACCGCGACGAACAGCCCGAGCGCGCGCCCGGTGGTGCCGACGCCAACGCGTACGCCGAGGGCGATGTCGGCGCGAACGAGCCTGACGGCGACGTCATCACCCCTGACCCGCCGCTCTCCGCGCAGCAGGACGAGGACGAGGTCCCGGACGCCATCCAGGAGCCCGAGGCGGACGAGCCCGAGGAGCAGGCGACCGACAACACCGACGACGTGGCGCCTTCGGGCTGACCCGCGTCAGCGGTCGGGCGTGCCGCGTCAGCGGCGGGGCTTGTCGCGTCATCCGCAGGGCGTGGCGCGTCATCCGCAGGGCGTGGCAGGCGCCAGCGGCGGTGGCGCACCCACACCCGGCAGCCCCAGCAGCACCCCGGACGGCGGCGGCGAGGCGGTGCGCGCCTCCCATGCGTCCCCCGACCGGGTCCGGCGTACGGACCTCACCGGCGCATCCGAGACAAGGTGGTGCGGGGCGGCGTAGGTGATCTCGACCTCGACGAGGTCGCCGGGACGGATCGGCGCCGGAAGCGCGTTCGGCGGGGGCTCGACGAAATGGACGAGGCGGTTGTCCTCGGCCCGGCCCGACAGCCGGTGGGTAGCCGCGTCCTTGCGCCCCTCCCCCTCCGCCACGAGCACCGCGACGTCCCTCCCGACGAGCTTCTTGTTCTCCGCCCACGCGATGTCCTCCACGAGCCGCACCAGCCGTTCGTAGCGCTCCTGCACCACCTGCTTGGGGACCTGGTCCTCGAGGACGGCCGCCGGGGTACCGGGGCGCTTGGAGTACTGGAACGTGTAGGCGCCGGCGTACCGCGCCTGCTCGACCACGCGCAGCGTCTCGGCGAAGTCCTCCTCGGTCTCGCCCGGGAAGCCGACGATGATGTCGGTGGTGATCGCCGCCTCCGGCATGGCGGCGCGCACCCGCTCGATGATGCCGAGGTACCTCGACTGGCGGTAGGACCGGCGCATCGCGCGCAGCATCCGGTCCGATCCTGACTGCAGCGGCATGTGCAGCTGCGGCATCACGTTCGGGGTCTCGGCCATCGCGGCGATGACGTCGTCGGTGAAGTCTGCCGGGTGCGGGCTGGTGAACCGCACCCGCTCGAGCCCCTCGATCTCGCCGCACGCGCGCAACAGCTTGCCGAACGCGAACCGGTCGCCGAACTCGACCCCGTAGGAGTTGACGTTCTGACCCAGCAGCGTCACCTCGCTGACGCCCTCGTCGACCAGTGCCCGCACCTCGGCGAGCACGTCGCCGGGCCGGCGGTCCTTCTCCTTGCCGCGCAGGCTCGGCACGATGCAGAAGGTGCACGTGTTGTTGCAGCCGACCGAGACCGACACCCAGGCGGCGTACGCCGACTCGCGGCGAGTGGGCAGCGTGGAGGGGAAGACCTCCAGCGACTCGAGGATCTCGACCTGGGCCTCCTCCTGCACACGGGCGCGTTCGAGCAGCACCGGCAGCGAGCCGATGTTGTGGGTGCCGAAGACGACGTCGACCCACGGGGCCTTGCGCACGATCTCGCCGCGGTCCTTCTGCGCCAGGCAGCCCCCCACCGCGATCTGCATGCCCGGCCGCTTCGCCTTGACCGGGGCGAGGTGGCCGAGGTTGCCGTAGAGCCGGTTGTCGGCGTTCTCACGCACCGCACAGGTGTTGAACACCACGACGTCGGCCTGCTCGCCGATCGACGCCTTCACGTAGCCGGCATCCTCCAGCAGCCCGGTCAGCCGCTCCGAGTCGTGGACGTTCATCTGGCACCCGTAGGTGCGGACCTCGTACGAGCGCGCAGGGTCGGTGGTGACGTGGAGGTTCATCGCACCGGAAGGATACGCCGGATCCTGGAGCCGGCTCGCTCGTGCGTCCGCCACCCCGACCGCATCGGAGCCCCTTGACCGCACCGGCCTGAATGGGACACTCGACGCAGGAGGTGCGCGTGATGACCGGGCGACGGTTCGACCCGCAGGACTCGCCGACGCGAACGGGTGACTGTTACCGACAGCTGCCCGAACCCGTGCGCCTCGAGGACACGATCACCGGCCAGGCGGTGGACCCTCCCCCCGACCCGTACGCCGGACGGGACCCCAGGGCTGACTTCGGCCCCGGCTACGGCGGCTGAGTGTCACGGACGCACTGAGGCCCGGTCGCCCCCAAAGCAACCGGGCCCCACGTGCGCTGAACGGGTCAGGCCTTCTTCTTGGGGCGCGCTGCCTTGCGTCCCGTCGTGGTCTCGGCGGCGACCGCCTTGACGGTGGCGTCGTCCACCAGCGGAGCGGTGCCCGGCTGCTGGAGGTCGGCTTCCGCGGTGTCAGGGTTGAAGCCGACGTCGGCACCCGTCGTACCGACAGGGGTCTCGACGTCCACCGCGCCGGCGGGGAACGCCTCGGCGACCTCTTCGGCGATCTCCTCCGCCTCGGCCCGCTGGAGCGCGGCGTCGCCGTGCTCCTCGTCGCGGGAGGCGGCCTTCGGCTCCGTCGCGTGGCCGTAGTGAGGCGGCTCGTCCTCCTCCTCGGCGGCCAGCACCTGCTCCACGATGTCCACGGGCGGCTCGAGCGGCGGGGCCGGGTCGCGCATGACCGGCATGGGCGTGACCTCAGCCGGCGCCTCCTCGACGGCTTCGGCCGCTGCCTGCACGTCGGCCGCCAGCGGGGTCTCCGTCGCCTCCGTGGCCGCGGCGGCGTCAGCCGCCTGGGGGGAGTCCGACCACGGTGCGGCTTCCTCGCCGGCGGGGCCCTTCTTGGGTTGCGCGACAAGCCGAGCGGTGGCCGACCTGCCCGCCGAGGCGACGGAAGCACCGGTGCTGACCACACCTTTGGCGCGACCTGCGACCTGGCCGGCGGTGCTGACCGGATGCCTCACGGCCGACACCGCTGTACCGGCCAGACCTTTCACGAACCTGACTGCAAGCACGGGTGCTCCCTTTCGTCTGTTACCGGGTGGTTCCCCGTTCGGACCGCCGCCAAAACCCCATGACGAGGGGTGAGTCTCACCACGTCACCCGGGGCCACCTGGGGTCACTCAGGGTCACTTGGGCTGCATGCGGATCCCGCCGTCGACACGGATCGTCTCGCCGTTCAGGTAGCTGTTCGTGACGGCCTCCACCACGACCGAGGCGATCTCCTCGGGGACGCCGAGCCGCTTGGGGAACAGCACGCCCCTCTCCAGGTTGGCCTTGAACGCCGCCGCAGCCTCGCCCTCGCCGTAGATGGGGGTGTCGATGAGCCCGGGCGCGATGGTGTTGACCCGGATCCCGACCGCGGCGAGGTCACGGGCCACCGGCAGCGTCATGCCCACCACGCCGCCCTTGGAGGCGGAGTACGCCGCCTGGCCGATCTGGCCGTCGAACGCTGCCACCGACGCCAGGTTGACGACCGCACCGCGCTCCCCCGAGTCGTCCAGCGGCTCGGTCCGGCCGATCGCCGTCGCCGCGATGCGAATGCAGTCGAAGGTGCCGACGAGGTTGATCGCGATGACCTTGCGATAGGCCTCCAGGTCGGCGGCGGACCCGTAGCTGCCGTCCTTGCCGACGGTGCGCTGCGCCCAGCCGATGCCGGCACTGTTCACCAGGACGCGTACCGGGCCCAGTTGCTCGGCCCGGTCGACCGCAGCGACGATGTCCTCGGTCCTTGTCACGTCGACCCGGGCGAAGACGCCGCCGATCTGGTCTGCGACGGCCTTGCCCTTGTCCTCGCTGAGGTCCGCGACGACGACCCGCGCTCCGCGGGCCGCCAGCGCGCGGGCAGCGGCCGCCCCGATCCCCGAGGCTCCGCCGGTCACGACGGCGCTTGCTCCACTGATGTCCATGACGCCGGAGGCTACTGCAGGTGGTCACGTGCCCTGCGGTGACATAGCGTGCCTGAAATGACGGAGAATGCGGCACTGCCTCGGCCGTCCTCGCAGCCGCACGTGGCCGAGGGTGAGCCCCTCGTCGTGCTCGACGGCGTCCACAAGTGGTTCGGCGACCTGCACGTGCTCCGCGACATCGACCTGAGCGTCAAGCGCGGCGAGGTCGTCGTCGTCATCGGACCGTCAGGCTCCGGCAAGTCCACCCTGTGCCGGGCGATCAACCGGCTCGAGACGATCGACAAGGGCTCGATCACCCTCGACGGAGAGCCGCTGCCCGAGGAGGGCAAGGAGCTCGCGAACCTCCGCGCCGAGGTCGGGATGGTGTTCCAGTCCTTCAACCTCTTCGCCCACAAGACCATCCTCGAGAACGTCACCCTCGGACCGATCAAGGTCCGCAAGGTGAAGGCGTCGGAGGCCAACCAGCGGGCGAGAGAGCTGCTCGACCGGGTGGGGGTGGGTCACCAGGCGGAGAAGTACCCCGCCCAGCTCTCCGGCGGCCAGCAGCAGCGGGTGGCGATCGCCCGAGCGCTGGCCATGGAGCCGAAGGTGATGCTCTTCGACGAGCCGACCTCCGCACTCGACCCCGAGATGATCAAGGAGGTCCTCGACGTCATGGTCGAGCTCGCCGAGGGTGGCATGACCATGATCGTCGTGACCCACGAGATGGGTTTCGCGCGTACGGCGGCCGACCGGGTGGTGTTCATGTCCGACGGCGCCGTCGTGGAGGAGAACAGGCCGGAGGAGTTCTTCACCAACCCACGATCCGAACGAGCCCAGGACTTCCTCGGCAAGATCCTCAAGCACTGACCGTCCGGCTGCTGCGCCGTACGGCCGAACCCACAAGGAGACACAATGCGCACCCTGAGACGAAAGTCCCCCACCACTGTCGTCGTCGCTGCCCTCGCGGCCCTGAGCCTGGCCGCGTGCGGAGAGGCAGGCTCGGGCGGGGACGGAGGTGGCGGCGACACCGAGGTCGAGGTCGCGGAGAACGCCGCGGAGGACTTCGACGAAGGCACCCGGATGCGTGAGCTCGCCGAGGCCGGGAACATCACCATCGGCGTGAAGTACGACCAGCCCGGCATCGGCTTCAAGGGCGCCACCGACGACATCCCGGTCGGCTTCGACCCGGAGATGGGCAAGATCCTCGCCGGCTCGCTCGGCATTGCCGTGGACGACATCACCTGGAAGGAGACGATCTCCGACAACCGGGAGCCGTTCCTCCAGTCCGGCGAGGTCGACCTGGTCATCGCGTCGTACTCGATCAACGACGAGCGCCGTGCGGTCGTCGGCCAGGCCGGTCCGTACTACGTGACGGGTCAGCAGCTGCTGGTGCCGACGGACTCCGACATCTCCACGCTCGAGGACATCAAGGGCACGGAGGTCTGCTCGGTGACCGGCTCGACGTCGCTGGAGAACATCGAGGCGGAGGGCGGCAAGGCCCGTGGCTTCGACACCTACTCCGAGTGCGTCGACCAGGTGCTGGGCGGCACCGTGGACGCGATGACCACCGACGGCGCGATCCTGCTGGGCTACGCCGCGGAGCATCCCGACGAGCTCAAGGTGGTCGTCGAGCCGTTCTCCGAGGAGCGGTACGGCGTGGGCTACAGCAAGGACTTCCCGGAGATGTGTGAGTGGATCTCCTCCACCATCGAGCAGTCCTACGAGGACGGCAGCTGGGAGGAGGCGTTCAAGGCCACCCTCGGCCAGTCCGGCGTCGACACACCGGAACAGCCCGAGCTCGACCCCTGCCAGTGAGCTGAGCCTGCCTGCCGTGGGGACGACCCGTACCGGGTCGTCCCCAGGGCCGGGCGCGGTCCGCCGGCCCATCCGCCCATCCCCGGACGCGAGGAGGTGACTGCATGCAGTACGTGCTCGACAACCTCGACCTCGTGCTGAAGGCGTTCTGGGTGACGATCCAGCTCCTGGTGCTGTCCGCCCTGGCGTCGCTGGCCCTCGGCACGTTGCTCGGGGCCATGCGCGTGGGACCGGTCGCCGTGCTCCGCCGCTTCGCCGCCCTCTACGTGACGATCGTGCGGAACACGCCGCTGCTCGTGGTCTTCATCTTCATCTTCAACGCGGCGCTCGACGTGCGGTGGCTGACCCAGGTCCCGTTCCTGGTGAAGGGCGTCATCGCGCTGTCGATCTACACCGCGGCGTTCGTCTGCGAGGCCGTGCGGTCCGGCATCAACTCCGTCCCGGTGGGGCAGGCGGAGGCGTCCCGGGCGATCGGGATGACCTTCGCGGGCTCGATGCGGCATGTCGTCCTCCCCCAGTCCTTCCGGGCCGTCGTCCCGCCGTTGGCGAGCGTCTTCATCGCCCTGGCGAAGAACACCTCGGTCGCCGCGGTGTTCGGGCTGACGGAGGCGACGGGCCGGATGCGCGGCTTCACCAACGACCAGGCCGACGACCGGACGGCGATCTTCGTCGCCTTCGCGCTCGGCTACATCGTCATCGTCGAGGTCATCTCGGCCGGAGCGTTCGGGCTCGAGCGTCGCTGGAAGGTGGCCCGATGAGCAGCGTCCTCTACGACCACCCGGGGCCGAGGACCCGGGCGCGGCACCGTCTGTACTCCCTCGCGGCCGCGCTGATCCTGCTGCTGCTGGCGGCGGGTCTTCTCTGGCGGATGTGGGAGTACGACCAGCTCGCCTACGAGGAGTGGGAGCCGTTCCTCACCCCCGCCTACATCGAGGCGTTGCTGGTGGACGGGCTGTGGAGGACCGTCCAGATGGCCCTCCTGTCGGTGAGCTTCGCCGTCGTCTTCGGGCTGGTCTTCGGCGTGGGCAAGCTCTCCAACCACGCGTGGATCAGCTGGCCGTCGTGGCTCGTCGTCGAGTTCTTCCGTGCCGTGCCCGTGCTGCTGCTGATGGTCTTCATCTTCTTCCTGGTGGGTGTCGGTGGGGGCATCGGCTCCTACTGGTCGGTGGTCTTCGCACTCACCCTCTACAACGGCTCGGTGCTCGCCGAGGTCTTCCGGGCAGGCATCAACGCCGTCCCGACGGGCCAGGCGGAGGCGGCGTACGCCATCGGCATGCGCAAGACGCAGGTGATGACGCTCGTGCTGCTCCCGCAGGCGGTGAAGATCATGCTGCCGGCGATCATCAGCCAGATGGTGGTGGCGCTCAAGGACACCAGCCTCGGCGTCTACATCCTGGCGCCGGGCCTCACCAGGGTCGGCGAGCAGATCGAGGACGAGTTCGGCAACACGGTGCAGACGGCTGTGGTGCTCGCGCTGCTCTACATCGTCACCAACCTCGTGCTGACCTGGTTGGCCACACTTGCCCAGCGGCGACTCGTCGGTGAGAGGAAGCCCATCGACGTGGACGCCCTGGCCTCCGCCCAGGTGATGGGGCCGACCGGCCGGCACGGCGAGCAGGGCTGACGCCTCTCAGCCGGGCGGCACCGCTGCCGGGCGACGTCTCACCGAGCCACCTCGGTCGCGCGACTCTCCCGGATCACCGTCACCTTGATCTGACCGGGATAGGTCAGCTCCTCCTCGAACTGCTTGGCGATGTCACGGGCGAGCAGCTGGGCGCCGATGTCGTCGACCTGGTCGGGCAGGACCATGACCCGGACGTCCCGGCCGGCCTGCATCGCGTAGACGCGGTCGACGCCGGGCTTGGCCATCGCGAGCTCCTCCAGGCGGTGGAGCCGCTCGAGGTAGGACTCGATCGACTCCCGCCGGGCCCCGGGGCGGGCGCCGCTGATCGCGTCGGCGGCCTGGGTCACGAGCGCCTCGACGGTGCGCGGCTCGACCTCGTTGTGGTGTGCCTCGATCGCGTGGACGACGTCCTCCGACTCGCCGTACCGGCGGGCCAGGTCGGCGCCCACCACCGCGTGGGAGCCCTCGACCTCGTGGGTGAGGGCCTTGCCGATGTCGTGCAGGAAGGCCGCGCGCACGCACACCGCCCGGTCGACACCGAGCTCGTCGGCGATCAGGCCGGCGGCGCGCCCCGACTCCACGAGGTGGCTGAGCACGTTCTGGCCGTAGGAGGTGCGGTAGTTGAGGCGGCCCATGACGAGGACCAGCTCAGGGTGGAGGTCGGTGATGCCCATGCCGAGGCTCGCCTCCTCCCCCGCCTTCCGGCACAGCGCCTCCACCTCCTCCCCGGCGCGGCCGTGCGCCTCCTCGATCCGGGTGGGATGAATGCGACCGTCGGCGACCAGCGACTCCAGCGCCAGCCGGGCGACCTCCCGTCGGACCGGCTCGAAGCAGCTGAGGACGACGGCCTCGGGGGTGTCGTCGATCACGACGTTGACGCCGGTGATCTGCTCGAAGGCCCGGATGTTGCGGCCCTCGCGGCCGATGATCCGGCCCTTCATGTCGTCGCTCGGCAGGCGGACGACCGAGACGGTGCTGTCCGCCGTCTGCTCGGCGGCCAGCCGCTGGACGACCGTTGCCAGCAGCCGACGTGCCTTCCACTCGGCCTCGTCCTTGGCCGCGTCCTCGATGTCACGGGCGAGCGCGGCGCCGTGCAGTCGGGCGTCGCGCTCGGCCGCGGCGAGCAGGTCCTGCCGCGCCTCCACGGCGGTCATGCCGGCGGCCTGCTCCAGGATCCGGCGACGTTGGTCGTCGGCCGCCTCGACCTCGCCCTGCTGGGCTCGAAGCCGAGTGAACTCCTCGTCGAGCCGTGACTCGCGGTCGGCCAACCGTTGCTCGCGGCGCTCGATGTCGACCCGCTGCTCGTGGAGGTCGAGGTGGAGGTCGTGCTCGCGGCGGGCGGCGTAGTGCCGGGACAGCACGATGCCGAGACAGATGAGCCCGACGAGCGCGGCGAGGCCGATCAGGGCGACGGTCAGGTCCACACCGGCGACGGCGGGCGTCGAGACTGCGGACGCGTCCATGGCGGCTCCTGTGGCTCAGGCGCCTCTGCGCCCCACCACTCGCCACGGCACAAGGCAACGCCGCAGGGGCGCCGTCGCGGACGGCGCCGGTCGAGCGGTCGAGCACGTAGTTGCGCAGTCCCCGGGTCACCCCGAGGTTTCGATTTCGGTTCCAGCGGTCGGCCTTGCGGCCGCCCGTTCAGTAGTCCGAGGCTAGGCCCGACGGAGGTCCCGATCAAGGCATACCTCGCGGAAGGCGCAGGGGTGGAGCCGTCTGCCGCCGCGGTCAGAGCGGCTCGTCGACGAGGCTGTCGGCCCCGGCGATCTCCTCGCGGACGACCGAATAGGCGACTCCGGAGGGGTAGCCCTTGCGCGCCAGCATGCCGGTGAGCCGCCGCACCTGCGTCGCGGCGTCGAAGCGCTGCAACGAGGGAAGCTTGCGACGGACGAGCCGTCGCGCGGCCTCCAGCTCATCGGCCGGGTCGACCTCGTCGACCGCGTCGGTGACGACGTCGGCGTCCACGCCCTTGCGGCGGAGCTCCACCGCCAACGCACGGCGGGCCAGGCCCCGGCCGGTCTGCCGCGACTGGACCCACTCCCGCGCGAAAGCGGCGTCGTCGATGAGCCCGACTTCCTGGAAACGGTCCAGGAGCCGGGTGGCGACCTCCTCGGGCACCCGCTTCCTGGACAGCTTCGCGGCGAGCTCTGCGCGGCTCCGGGCCTGCCCGGTGAGCTGGTCGAGGAGGATCTTGCGCCCCACCGCCTCATGGTCGGCCTCCGGGCCGAGGGCCTCGGAGTCCTCAGGAGGCGGTGGCGCGTCGTCGTGCACGGGTCCGTGGTCAGCCGGTCAGAACTGCACGTTGACGGGGTCCTCAGCCGGCTCCTCGCCAACCTGCGGCCCGACGCCGAGCTTCTCGAGGATCTTCTTCTCGATCTCGTTGGCGAGGTCAGGGTTGTCCCGGAGGAACGCGCGGGCGTTCTCCTTGCCCTGGCCGAGCTGGTCGCCCTCGTAGGTGTACCAGGCGCCGGCCTTGCGGATCAGCCCCGCATCGACGCCGACGTCGATGAGGCCACCCTCCCGGCTGATTCCCTGCCCGTACATGATGTCGAACTCCGCCTGCTTGAACGGCGGGGCGACCTTGTTCTTGACGACCTTGACGCGGGTGCGGTTGCCGACCATCTCCTGGCCGTCCTTGAGCGTCTCGATGCGTCGGACGTCGAGCCGGACCGAGGAGTAGAACTTGAGCGCCCGGCCACCGGTCGTGGTCTCGGGCGATCCGAACATCACACCGATCTTCTCGCGCAGCTGGTTGATGAAGATCGCGGTCGTCCTGGAGTTGTTGAGCGCGCCGGTCATCTTCCGCAGTGCCTGGCTCATCAGCCGCGCCTGGAGACCGACGTGGCTGTCCCCCATCTCGCCCTCGATCTCGGCCCGCGGCACGAGAGCAGCGACCGAGTCGATCACGATGAGATCGAGCGCTCCCGAGCGGATCAGCATGTCCGCGATCTCGAGCGCCTGCTCTCCGGAGTCGGGCTGCGACACCAGCAGGGCGTCGGTGTCGACGCCCAGCGCCTGGGCGTAGTCGGGGTCGAGCGCGTGCTCGGCGTCGATGAACGCCACGATGCCGCCGGCGGCCTGGGCGTTGGCCACCGCGTGCAGCGCGACCGTCGTCTTGCCGGACGCCTCCGGGCCGTAGATCTCGACGACCCGGCCGCGGGGAAGCCCGCCGAGCCCCAGCGCCACGTCGAGGGCGATCGCGCCGGTCGGGATCACCGACAGCGGCACCCGGGCCTCCTCGCCCAGCCGCATGACGGAGCCCTTGCCGAACTGCTTCTCGATGTTGGCGAGCGCTACGTCGAGCGCCTTGTCACGATCTCCCGTTGCCATGGGTGTCTTCCCGTCGTCCGGTCCGCGCCTGCGGAGCACTGGTGAAGCCTGCGTCGCCGACCCTAGGGAGCGCCGCCGACAGTTTCCGCCGTGATCCTGATGCTGGGGAGAACTGCGGCTGGCCGACCCATGAGCGAGGCTGCGGGACCACCCTAGCCCGAACGTGTGTTCGACCGCGGCGTACGACACGCGGACCACGCAGAAGGCGAACAGCGCCGTCAGGCGACCAGCACGTCAGCCCGTCGTGACCGGGCGACCGCGAGCAGCACGCCGAGCACCAGCACCCCCGCGAAGGCGTTGAGAGCGGTGAACCCCCAGCCGTCCACCACCACGCCCGCGAGCACCCCGGCCGCCGCCGCCACGACGTTCATCACCAGGTCGGCGGCGCCCTGGACGTCCGTGCGGTCCGTCAGGGGGGTGGACTCCGTCACGAGGGCGGACCCGGCGATCGTGCAGCACGACCAGCCGAGACCCAGCAGGAACAGCCCGGCGCCGATCCGGAACGAGGTCCCCGCCGGCGAGCTGCCCGCCAGCACGAGGGCCGTCCACAGCACCCCCGCCCCGAGCAGCAGCGTCACCGGACGACCGGCGCGGTCGGCGAGCCACCCGACGAGCGGCGAGAAGAAGAACATCCCCAGCACGTGGATGCTGATCACCAGCCCGATGACCTGCAGCGCCGCACCGCCGTGGTCCATGTGCAGCGGCGTCATGATCATCACGGCCACCATGACCGCCTGGGCGGCCGAGACCGCGAGGATCCCAGCACCGACGCCCGGACTGGTCCGCGCCAGGTCCTGCAGGCGGCGCCAAGCGACCCGGGCCGACACCACGCCGGAAGCGGCGGCGCCGGGCGTGGCCCGAGTGGCCAGCTCCTTCGCCACCAGGAGCGGGTCCGGCCGCAACGCCGCCGCGACCACACCGGCGGCGAGCAGCACCGCGACCACGGAGACGAGGAAGGGCCCGGTCAACCGCGGAAGCCCCACCGCCGACGCGAGCCGGCCGGCCGGGCCCACGAGGTTGGGGCCCGCCACGGCGCCGAGCGTCGTCGCCCACAGCACGGTGGAGAGCGCACGCGCCCGCCTCGCCGGCAACGCCAGGTCGGTCGCGGCGTACCGGGCCTGCAGCCCCGTCGCCGTCGTTGCTCCCAGGAGGAGTGCGCCCAGGAGCAGCACCGGGAAGGAGCGCACCGCGCCGCCGACCACGCAGATCGCCGCGCCCGAGGCGCCCACCAGGTAGCCGGTGACCAGGCCGATCCGCCGTCCTCGCCGGCCCATCAGCCGGGCGACCAGGTACGAGCCCAGCGCCGCCCCCAGCACCTGCACCGTCTGGGCGAGGCCTGCCAACGACTCACTGCCGGAGACGTCGCGGGCGAGCACGGAGGCGACGGCGATGCCCACGGTCGTGCCCAGTCCGCCCAGCGCCTGCGAGCCGACCAGCACCCGCACGGTGTGCTGCTGGAGGCGCTCGACGTCGTGCGCCGAAGCCGTCATGTGCCCGGCTCCCCGGAGCGGGTCACCGCTGCGACTCGGGGAGGGACAACGCCTCGGCGACAGCCCGCCACACCATCTTGGGCGGCTCTCCCCCGGCAAGGGCCTCGTCGACCGTCCGGCCGTCGAGGTCTGCCAGCACCTGCTGCTGGGCCCACACCCGGGAGTACGACGCACCGAGCACCTGATCCATCCGCGCCCAGAACTCGGTGTGCCTCATCCGCGAAGCCTTTCACCTCGATCTCACGTCAGCAGCAGCCGGTCGAGCCGGTGCGACACGATCTTCATCCCGATGAGGCCCATCGCCACGAGGTAGACGACCGAGACCGCCGACTCGAGCGTCACCAGCCCCGTCGAGAGCTCTCGGATCAGGACGACGCTGCGGTAGAGCGGGGTGGCCTCGATGACCCAGCGCACCCCCTCGCCGTACGCGGTGATCGGGAAGAAGGTGGCGGAGAACAGGAACATCGGCATCAGCGCGAGCTGGACGAGCTCGAAGTCCTGCCAGGAGCGCATGTAGGTCGTCAGCGCCATCCCCACCGCAGCGAACGCGAAGCCGTTCAGCACCGCCGCGGGCAGGGCGAGGACCGCCCACCACGACCCGACGAGTCCCATCGCCAGCATGACCAGCAGGAACCCGGCCGAGTAGACACCGCCACGCATGACCGCCCAGCCGACCTCCCCGCGGGCGACGTCCGTGGTGGTCATCGGAGTGGCCAGGACCCCGTCATAGATCTTCTGGAACTTGAGCTTGAAGAAGACGTTGAACGTCGAGTCGATCACCGCGCCGTTCATGGCCGAGGTGGCCAGCATCGCGGGTGCGACGAAGTCGGCGTAGTCGACCTGCTGACCGCGGATCTCGAAGCCACTGATGAGCGCGCCGACACCGACGCCGATCGAGAACAGGTAGAGCACGGGCTCGAGGAAGCCGGTGGTGAAGAAGACCCAGTTGCGACGGTAGACGGCGAACTGGCGATAGATGAGCGCGGGTGGCCCGCCGCTCCTCGTGCGGCCGCCCTCCTGGCGGGTGAGGCGCGCCAGGGTGGCGCCGGTCAGCGCCATCAGACGACCAGCCTTCCGGTCAGGCGGCGCACCGCCCACCAGAGCCCGATCCCGACCAGCGCCGCGAGGTAGGCGACGTGCACGGCGGCGGCGCTCGCGTCCCACCGCTCGAGCGAGGCCATCCGGGACAGCTCCACGCCGTGCCAGAGCGGCGTCAGGCGCGCCGCCTGCTCCAGCGGCTCGGACAGGTTCGTGACCGGGAAGAACGCCCCGGAGAAGAGGAACATCGGCATGATCCCCAGCCGGTAGATCAGCGCGAACCCCTGCTCGGTCTTCGCTCCGGCCGTGAACGCGTAGATCGGCGTGGCGAACGCCAGCCCGGTGAGCACGGCGGCGAGGAAGGCGGTCACCGCACCCAGCACGGATGCGAAGATGCCGATCAGGGCGAGCGAGGCGACGAAGACCGCCGCGGCGGAGACGACGCGGAAGGCCGCGAAACCCAGATGACCGAAGACCAGGTCGACGACGCGCAGCGGCGAGGCCAGCATGCCGATGTAGGTCTTGTCCCACTTGATCGCACCCATGACAGGCCACATCACCTCACCGGCCGCGACCTGCATGGCGGTCGCTGCGAGCAGGCCGGGGGCCACGAAGTCGAGGTACGTCGGGGCGCCGCCCAGCCCCGAGGTGGAGCCGTCGATGTAGCCCCCCAGCAGGACGCCCATCGCCAGCACGTAGAGCCAGGGCGAGAGGAAGGAGGTCACCACCGAGCCCCTCCAGGTGCGGCGGTAGGCGGTCCACCAGTAGTCGACCTGCCGACCGAGCATCGTCAGCAGGCGCGGCTCGTCATGACCCCGGCCGGCCGGTGTGGTGCTGCTCGCCATCTCAGTCCACCAGTGTCCGGCCGGTCAGCCGCAGGAAGACGTCCTCGAGGGTCGCGCGCCGCGCGAGCATCGCCACCGGCGAGAGCCCGCGCTCGTGCACCTTGGCCAGGGCCTCCTCGCCGTCGTCGGTGTAGAGCAGGATCCGGTCGGGGAGCACCTCGACCCGGTCGGCCAGGTCGGCCACCGTGGCCGCCACCTCGGCGTGGTCGCCGACGCCGAAGCGCAGCTCGGCGACCTCACGCGTGGCGTGCTCGCGGATGAGCTGCAGCGGTGAGCCCTCGGCGACGATCCGGCCACCGTCCATGACGACGAGCCGGTCGCACAGCTGCTCGGCCTCGTCCATGTAGTGGGTCGTCAGCACCAGCGTGACCCCCTGCTGACGGAGCCGGAACAGCTTGTCCCACAGGGTGTGCCGCGCCTGCGGGTCGAGGCCGGTGGTCGGCTCGTCGAGGAGCAGCAGGTCAGGGTCGTTGATCAGCGACCGCGCGATGGTCAGGCGACGCTTGAGCCCGCCCGAGAGGTCGTCGACCCGGGCGCCGCGCTTCTCGGTGAGCTGGAAGAACCCGAGCAGCTCGTCGGCCTTGGCCGCGACATGGCGCCGCGACAGCCCGAAGTAGCGGCCGTAGATGAGCAGGTTCTCGCGCACCGTGAGCTCGGTGTCGAGGGTGTCCTCCTGAGGACAGACCCCGAGCCGGGACCGGATCTGCGACCCATGGGTGGCCGGGTCGAGCCCGAGCACCCGGAGCTCCCCGCCCCCCGGTGGGGACACTGCTGCGATCATCCGCATCGTCGAGGACTTGCCGGCTCCGTTGGGACCGAGGAAGCCGAACGCCTCGCCGCGGCGTACCTCCACGTCGATGCCGTCGACTGCGGTGAAGGAGCCGTAGGCCTTACACAGCCCCCGTGCGGACACCATGGCCCCCTGCCCCGACGGATCCGCGCCCCTGCCGCTGGAGGCAGCGTCGGTGCGGGCAGGAGAGGACACCTCGCCGACGATAGCCCTGAGCCCGGACAGTCTCACGCGCATTCCCGCCGTACCGTCCTCGCCGGCCGTGGGCACGGCGCCGGACACGTCGGGGGCCGCCGGCGACATCGCGCCAGCGGCCCCACTGTCAGGCCTCCGTCATGGGCGGACCTGGATGTTGCCTCCCTCCAGCGCCTTCTGGGACGTGGGCGAGCCGACCTGGTAGTAGGTGCCGCTGCCGTCCCACACCCTCAAGGCGTAGGTGTCCGGCACGGGCGCCGACTTGGAGCCCGGCTCACCGAGATCGGTGACGTCCACCTGGAACTGCCGGTTGCCTCCCAGGCTGTAGGCCACACCGGTCTGGCGGTTCACCGCCGTCACGTTGCTCTTGCCGGTGAACGTGGCCTTGCAGGCCAGGGTGGCGGTCGGGCAGCTGGTGCTCTTCGCCTGGAGCAGTCCGGTCATCGAGTTGCTCTTGATGATCCAGTTGTACTGCCCCGCCGGAAGGAACCCGCCGGTCGGGCTGGCAACAGAGCCTGCCCCCACGCTCTTGCGGAAGATGTAGAGGCTGTTGCCCTGGACCCCACCGTTCTTCAGGTACTTCGCGGTGAATCCGAAGTTGCTCCGCGAGCCCAGCTGCGGCTCGGTGAACCAGCCACCGCCAGTGGTGAAGCCGGTACCGGAGTTGACCACGGTCGCCGCCGCGTTCTCCACCGGCGCCTCGTACCAACCGTTCACCTGGAGCGACATCTGCACCGTGTAGTTGTTCGCAGTGATCCCCGACAGGTTGCAGCCGACGGTGCCCTTGCCCGTGTACGGCGACGGGGCCGCCACCGTGCCGACGCAGGACGTCTTCGGGTTGCCGTTGAAGTCCAGCAGCGTGAAGAGCACCTTGGTGGACCCCAGCCTGCTGCCCAAGGCGCCATCGGCTTCCTCGGTCACCACCGCGGACATCCGCAGCGGCGCTGTGGACGAGGTCGAGGTCGAGCCGGTGCTCACGAGGGTGTCACCGGTGTACTCGATCTTGGCGATCTCCTTCAGGACCGTCAGCGTCCCGCCGGCGAAGACGAAGGAGTAGTTCGACGCCGCCAGCGTCCCCTTCGAGGGCGTGATCGGGTAGGTGCCCGCCGGGCTGTCGGACGTGGCGGTCGTCGAGAGGGCCGGCGATCCGGTCACGCCCGAGGAAGCCAGGGTCTCGCCGTCGGCCAACCCGCTGACGGTCCAGGTGAAGGGCTGAGTCGAGTCGCTGTAGACCCGCGACTTGTCCTCCGCCTTCACGGTCAGGACCGCCGCCTTGACCGTCAACGTCCCGTCGGTGCGGGTCAGCGTGTAGTTCGCGCTGGTCCCCCCGGTCACCGTGATCGGGTAGTCACCGGCCGCCGAACCCTTGACCGCGGAAGTGGCCAGGGTCG
>CADCUI010000052.1 GCA_902805845.1 uncultured Nocardioidaceae bacterium | reverse complement strand
CCGTGGGTGTCTGGGTCGCGGTGGGTGTCTGGGTCGCGGTGGGTGTCTGGGTCGCGGTGGGTGTCTGGGTCGGGGTGGCCGACTGGCTGGGGGAGGGGTTGGACGCTCGCCGCAGGACCATCGAGGTGACCGTGGCACCGACATTGAGGGTCCGGGTGCCGAGCTCGTCGGTCACCGTGGCCACCACCGTCGGAACCTGGATCGGCGTGCCGCTCTTCCAGACCGGCAGGTCACGCCACAACCAGACGGTGGCGGTCCCGTCCCGCTTGGCGGTCACCACCGAGGTGACGTCCTGTCCCGTGACCGAGACAGCGATCGGGGCGGGTGTGTACGCGGGACCCGGGTCCAGCAGCGCGGCCTGCATCCTTCGCACCGCGGCAGCCTCCGGCTTCTCGGTCCAGGTCGTGTCGGGAGCCCCCGACACCGTGGACACCCGGATCGCCCCGAAGTTCGACTCGTGCGCGTCCTTGGCCCCCGCGTCGGGGTCGTCGAGGAGCTCGTACCGGGTGAGTGGGATGCCCTGCTGGGCGAACTGCAGGATCGCCCTGGACAGGTAGACCGCGGTGCTCGCCTCGTCGGTCGGCAGGTGACCGACGCTCGTTGCCATCGCGTTGTGGTAGCCCCACTCGGTCACCCAGGTGCGGAACCCGGAGCCGTACGCGGACGCCACCAGCGAGAGCCGAGAGGCGAGCATCGCCAGCGGCACGCCTGAGTTGGGATAGCGGTGCAGCCCGACGTGCGTCTGGTACTTCAGGACGTCGGCGGCGGCGAGCTGGTGGTAGTGCCGGGGACCGCCCACGGTGTTCGAGTTCGTGTAGGAGTTCGCCGCCGCCACGTCGTGCAGCGACGGGCCGATGATCGGCACCGTTGCAATCGGTGACCCGGGCTTCCTGGCGGTGCTCCAGATGGCCGCCTGGTGCTCGACGGCGATCTGAGCCCAGTTGGCGGGGATGACCTCCGTGGAGTTGCGCGCGTGGTTCGGCTCGTTCATGCCCTCGATCGCCTTGCACACATCGGCAGCGTTGTCGGCGATGTGCTGCACGCGGGCGCGGGTCGCCTCGACCGTGGAGCCCACCTCGCTCGTGACCATCATCACCCACTTGACGCCGTACTTGCGGCACGCGGCCACGGTTGCGGCGGTCGGTGCGTGCTTCGCGCCGACGTAGAGTCCGCGGAAGTACGTCACGCCCATGCCCGCCAGGCGGCTCATCCAGGCGTCGATGTGCTGGTACACCGTGGACTGGAACGCCGGGTGCGCGCAGTACCCGAGGTTGTTGTGCACCGCCATGGAGGACAGCGGAACCACCGTCAGGGTCGCTGCCTGCGCGGGCGCCGACTGGGCCACTCCCAGGCCGATCGAGCCGGACACAGTCGCGGCCCCCAGACCGAAGACGCCGCCGCGCAGGACCGCGCGCCGTGACAGCGGGAGGACCGGGACCGATATGGGTGAATTGTTCACGAGTGTCCATTACGACCAGCCGGCTCCGGATGTGAGTGGCGATGAGGTAAAGCCTTGAGGCTTTACTTCCGCCACGCTCGGACTGCGGATCTGCTCGGATCTGCGACGACCGCTCCTAGGCGGCTCGGGCACGCTGGAAGGGGTCTGTTCTTCCACCGGTCGGAGGAGTCGTCGGTCATCAGGACCTTCGCCCCTGCGCGAAGCGCTTCAGATCGGGGCATCTTGGACGTACTGCACCCAAACCGTAGGGGGAACCATGCTCAAACGCCTCGTCACCGCCACTGCGCTCGCACTGGCGATTCCCATGACCGTTGCGATCCCGACCGCCTTCGCTGACACCCCGAAGTGCGTCAGCAAGGCCGAGTTCCGGGCCGTCAAGATGGGCTGGGGGATGCCCCGGGTCCACAACCGATTCGACATCAAGGGCCAGCAGACCTACGTCGGCTACGGGTATCAGAACCGTGAGTACCGGGCCTGCACGAAGTCCTATGGCTACCACGGCACCGTCTGGGTCGACTACGAGCGCAGCAACGGCAAGTGGAAGGTCTCCGGGAAGTACGCCGCCTGGTGACCTGACGCTCACAGAAGCCCCGTTTCCACCTGGGTGGAGGCGGGGTTTTGCTTCTGCCCGATCGGTGCGGGAAAAATTGGGTCGTTCACCGGATTCTCGGGACGCGCACCTGGGGCCGCCGAGCGCGGCCCGGAGGAGGACGCCGTCAGGCCTTCAGGTCAGGTCGACATGAAGGCCGGCACGTCGACCGCCGGCCGAGACTGGTCGAGTGTCCGAGATGCCGGGGAGCGTCGACGGGTTACCGGTGGATCCGGTCAAGGGACTCGAGGAAGGCGAGCAGCCGCTCGCCGGCCACGTCAGCTGTGAAGTGCTCCTCGAAGCGTTTCCTGGCGTGTGCACTGGCCTGCGACAGCACCGCTTGGTCGTCGAGCAACCGGGCCAGCACGTCGGCTCCGGACTCCGGGTCCTCGAGGTCCCAGTACCGTCCGGCGTCGTCGTCGCCAAGCACCTCGGGGATGCCACCGACGGCCGCGGCGACGACGGGCAGTCCCGCGCAGAGCGCCTCGATCAGAGCGAAGGGGCAGTTCTCCATGCGCGCACTGTGCACGTAGAGCCGATGCTGGACCAGCAGCTCAGCGACGTCGAACCGGGCGCCGGTGAAGCGGACCTGGTCCCGGATTTCCAGCCGCGACGACAGCTGCTCCAGCCGGCCACGCTCGGGACCGTCCCCGACCACGGTGAGCGTGTAGCGACGGCCCCTGCGACGGGCGGCGGCCAGGACGTGGAGCAGGTAGTGGTGGTTCTTGCGAGAAAGCAGGTTTCCCACGGTGATGCAGTCCGCCGAATGGGTCGACGGAGCAGGGATCGATACGTCCTGCACGAAGTTGGGAACGATCGTCGAAGGCACGTTGCGGGCCGCCGGGACGGCGTCGAGGACCTGCTGACGCATGAACTCGGAGACGAAGACCAGCCCGTCGACACCGCCGATCACTTCCGCCTCGAAGGCGCGGATCGACTGGTCGGTCCGCCCCCCGGGCGAGATGAGTCCCCGGTCGACGAGCTCTGACGCCTGGGACACGTTGTAGTGCACCGCCATGACCACCGGCACGGGCGCCGCCCCTCGAACCTTCAGGGCGGTGTACGCCGACCGAGGGTCCTGGGCGTAGACGAGAGCCGGCTGAGCCCGTCGGAACTCCCGCTGGAGTGCCGACTCCAGGAACCGCCGATGCCAGTAGCGGTCCAACCCGACGCCGGTCTCGAAGCGGGCGCGCCGCAGGAGGCGACCTGGCAGCAGGAGAGCGGGCCCGAGGGCCGGCACCCACGAGCCAGGATCCACCACGGCGACCGGCCTGTGGGCGCGGTCCAGCAGGTCGATGACCTGCGCGACGTGCGTCTGGACACCGACCGTACCCTTTCGCGGCAGGACGGTGGCCACCACCACCGATCCCGGCCGCGCCCCCACACTGGCCACCCCTCAGCCCCCGTCAGCTCGTCGACCCTCCAGAGAAGACGTCCTATTTATCCCTCTATGCTACTTCTCCGGAACCGAGGCAGAGGAGCTTCATGAGAATCGTCCTCTACGTGCACCATGCGCTCTTCGAGCCTGCCCTGTCCATGGTGGATGCCTTGTCCTCCGAGGCGGAGGTGCACGTCATCCTCGAGGTGCCTGCCGGAACGTCGCAAATCGCCAGCTTCGAGGCCACGGCGCGCTCGTTGCCCTCCGGGCTTGTCGCCGCCGACGAGATCCTCGCGCCGTTCTATCCGGAGACAGTGCGGGCGATGTGGCGGAAGGCAGCCAGCTTCCACCTGGTCTCGCTCGGGCGGCGCAACCGCGACCGCCTGCTTGCCCTGTCGGCCACCCTTCGCCTCCTGCGGTGGATCCGCGACCTCGATGCCGACCTCCTCCACGTCGACGACGTCGACGTCTCGCCCAGGCTCGCCCTCGCGCTCGCCATCGGCGGCGCGCCGTGCCCCACGCTGATGGGATGCCACGACCCGGATCCGCACTCGGGGGAACGCCACTGGGGACGCAAGCAGCTCGCCCGGCGCTTGGCCTTCGCCCGGGTGCACGCCGTTCTGGTCCACCACGAGGCCGGACGGTCCGCACTCCGCCGACGGCATCCTCGGCTGCGCAGGCCGATCCACCTGGTCCGGCTGGCGACCTACGCGCTGCTGCGCCACCTGCACGTTCCGCAGGCACCGGACGGGGCCGCAAAGGACCTCACCGGCCACTCCGGGCGGTCGTCGGCGCATCCGACGGTGCTCCTGTTCGGTCGGATCACGCCGTACAAGGGTGTCGAGCTGCTGTTCCAGGCAGCACCCGCGATCGCGCGTGCCGTTCCGGGTGTCCGGTTCGTGGTCGCGGGGCGGCCCATCACCGGCTACCGGCCCCCCGATCCGCCACAGCTGGACAACGGCGGATCGATCGACACCCACTACGACTACGTCCCCAGCGCGCGCATCGCCGACCTCTTCGGAGAGGCGGACATCGTGGTGTGCCCCTACACGGACGCGTCCCAGAGTGGAGTCGTCCTCACGTCGTACGCCTTCGGCTGCCCGGTCGTCGCCACCGACGTCGGCGGTCTGCCGGAGTACGTCTCGCACGGGGCAACCGGGCTGGTCGTGCCGGTCGACGACGTCGATGCTCTCGCCACCGCCGTCATCTCCTGCCTCGAGGACGCGGAGCTGAACAGCCGGCTCCGAGCCGGGGTGGCGGCGGCCAACGACGCCGACCTGAGCTGGCGCCGCGTCGGTCGGGAGCTGCTCGAGGTGTACGCCGAGGTTGCCCGAACGACTCCGTCGTCGTGAGGCTGCGTGTAACTTTGCCGACCAGGGACGCCGTGAAGACACGGTGAGCGCAGAACCGCGAGAAGGGGAACATGGTCGGGCAGGACGGGGGGAACGACGTCCCCACCACGTCGCTCATCATCAGCTCGCGGAACCGGCCGGCACTCCTCTCCGACGCCGTGCGGACGGTGCTCGACGGCGACAAGGTGCCCACCGAGCTGGTGGTCGTCGACCAGAGCGACGTCGCGCACCCGGAGCTCTCGACGTGGCCTGAGACCCCGGAGGTGCGGCTGCGCTACCTCTGGAACCCCGCGCGTGGCCTGAGCCTCGGACGCAACACGGGGATCGCCGGGTCGACCGGTGAGATCCTCCTCTTCATCGACGACGACGTGCTGGTGCCGCCCACCTGGCTCAGCCACATCGTCGGCGTCCTGACCGAGGCCGGGAACAAGTCGGTCATCACCGGTCGAGTGGTCTCCGGAGGGCAGGAGGCACCCGGCGGGTTCGCACCGTCGCTGATCATCGACACCCGACCCGCGGTCTTCAGCGGACGCCCCGGCCGTGACGTGCTTTCATCGATGACCATGGCGATGTACCGCTCCGCGTTCGAGGAGGTAGGGACGTTCGACGAACGGCTCGGCGCCGGATCGCGGTTCCCGTCCTCCGAGGACAACGACTTCGGCTATCGCCTGCTCGAAGCCGGGTACCAGATCGTCTTCGACCCGGACGTGGTCGTCACGCATCGCGCCTGGCGACAGCCGGAGGCGTTGCTGCCGCTGCGGTGGGACTACGGTCGCGGCCAGGGGGCCTACTTCGTCAAGCACATGTCGCGACATGACCGGTACATGGGGCAGCGCATGGGCCGAGACGTCTGGCGCCACGTCCGACGTGCTCCGAAGAGGCTGCTCCGGCGGCCGCGCGACGGCATGGCCGACCTCGTCTACAGCGTCGGAGTCCTCACCGGAGCCGCGCAGTGGTTGGTCGTGACGAGGTCCTCGCGGTGACCGCCACGGAGCCGGACCTGCCCACCGCAGCGCCGCCGTCGGACCCGACGCTGCACGTCCTCCGCGCTCGGCACGGCCGGGTGCACCTCGACCTGTCGTCGCTCTGGACCCACCGGGAGCTCGTCTACTTCTTCATCTGGCGCGACATCAAGGTGCGCTACCGACAGACGGTGCTGGGTGGACTCTGGGCGGTCATCCAGCCGTTGGTCACGATGGTGGTGTTCTCGGTGATCTTCGGCAAGGTGGCGGGGATCTCCTCCGACGGGCTGCCGTATCCGGTGTTCTCCTTCGCCGCCCTCCTGCCCTGGACCCTCTTCGCCACCGGCGTCCTGCTGGCCAGCAACAGCCTGGTGAGCAGCCAGAACCTGCTCCAGAAGGTCTACTTCCCCCGACTCTCGCTCCCGGTGGCAGCCGTGGTCGTCGGAGTGGTCGACCTGGCCTTCGCCAGCGTGGTGCTCGGCGCCATGATGGCGATCTACGGCGTCGCACCGGGACCCACAGCCTTCCTCGTGCTGCCGTTGCTGCTGCTGGGGGTGGTCGCCTCCCTGGGGGTGGGGGTGTGGTTCGCGGCGCTGAACGTCCGATACCGCGACGTCAAGTACGTCGTGCCGTTCGTGCTCCAGGTCTGGTTGTTCCTGACGCCGGTCGCCTATCCGAGCAGCCTCATCGACCAGCCGTGGCGGACGCTGTCGGCGCTGAACCCGATGGTCGGCGTGGTGGAGGGGATCAGGTGGGCACTGCTCGGCGCAGACACCGCGCCCGGCCCGCTCATCCTCGTCTCGGCGGTCACGGCGATCGTCGTCCTCGTCGGTGGGCTGTACTTCTTCCGCCACGTCGAGGGCACCTTCGCGGACGTGGTGTGATGACGGTTTCCTTGCAGGTCGAGGGTCTCGGCAAGAAGTACTCCCTGGGCACCACCCGCGCCGACAGCCTTCGGGAGGCCGCCACCCAGGCCTTGCGTCGGGCGCCTCGACGCGCGACCGGCCGGGATCGGCAGCCGGCGAGGGAGCCGTTCTGGGCCCTGCGCGACGTGTCCTTCGAGGTCCAGCAGGGACAGGTGGTCGGCCTGGTCGGCGCGAACGGCGCCGGGAAGAGCACCCTGCTCAAGGTGCTGTCCAGGATCACCGAGCCGTCGAGCGGGCGGGCACTGGTGCGCGGACGCGTCGGCTCCCTGCTCGAGGTCGGCACCGGCTTCCATCCCGAGCTCACCGGCCGCGAGAACATCTACCTCAACGGGGCCATCCTGGGGATGCGGCGTCATGAGATCGACCGACGCATGGACGAGATCGTCGCGTTCGCCGAGGTGGACCGGTTCCTCTCGACGCCCGTGAAGCACTACTCCGACGGCATGTACCTCCGGCTGGCCTTCGCCGTCGCGGCGCATCTCGAGCCGGACATCCTGCTCGTCGACGAGGTGCTCGCCGTGGGTGACGCCCGCTTCCAGCGCAAGTGCCTGGGGAAGATCAGCGACATCGCAGACCGGGACGGTCGGACGGTGCTCGTGGTCAGTCACAACATGGGCGCGATCCAACGGCTGTGCGAACGCAGCCTGCTGCTCGAGGGCGGCAGGCTGGTGAAGGCGGGGCCCACTCGCGACATCGTGGCGCACTACCTGCACGACGAGCTCGTGGGCAGCGGTCCGCACCAGTGGATCGACGTCTCGGCTGCTCCTCGCCGAGGCACCGGTCAGGTCCGCTTCGTCGCAGCCCGCTACACCTCGGCGAACGAGCAGACCGGCTTCCGGCCGTACCCGGACGGCAGGGTCGAGTTCGAGCTCGAGGTCGACGCCAGCGAGGCGTGCACCGTCCCCAGCTTCGGCGTGGTGTTCTCCGACCGCAACGGGGCCAAGCTGGTCAACGCCGACGTCTTGACCCGCGGGTTGGAGCTTCGGCTGAAGCCCGGCCGCAACTTCGTCAAGCTGACCATCGACGAGCTGCACCTCGTCGCGGGGACGTACGCCGTGACCCTCTGGGCCGGAGACCTCGTCGGGGTCGGCTACGACCTCGTGGAGCCGGCCTTCGACCTCGACGTGGTGGAGTTCGAGTCCGTGGGCTTCGGGGTCACGCCCGGAGCTGAGTACGGCGCGGTGACGTGCCGCCTGAACCTGGAGGTCCTGTGACGACGAACGGCGACATGCAACGACGGGTCCGGCTCCTCGCCCGAAACGTCGTCCCGCGAGCGGTCCTGCGCCGCCGGAACCCGCTGTCCAGCCCCCTGCCCGGGCGGGTGGCGTTCGGTGACCTGCGGCGCACCCAACCGATCAGTGCCCACTTCGGCTGGGAGCGTGGACAGCCGGTCGACCGCTACTACATCGAGCGGTTCCTCGAGCGCCAAGCGGGCGACATCCGTGGCCGGGTCCTCGAGGTGGGCGACGCGTCGTACACCCGGCGCTTCGGCGGTGACCGGGTCACCCGGAGCGACGTCCTGCACGTGGATGCGGGGTCACCGGAAGCGACTGTCGTGGCAGACCTCGCCGACGCAGGGCATGTGCCTACCGACTCCTTCGACTGCATCGTGCTGACGCAGACCCTCCACCTGGTCTTCGACTTCGCCGCCGCGGTGGCCACCCTCCGTCGGATCCTCGCGCCGGGAGGGGTCGTGCTGGTGACCGTTCCGGGGATCAGCCAGGTCGACCGGGGGGAGTGGGGGAACACCTGGTACTGGAGCTTCACGTCCCACGCCGTGCAACGCCTCTTCGAGGGGGAGTTCGGCAGCGAGAACATCACCGTCGAGCAGCACGGCAACGTCCTGTCCGCGGTGGCGTTCCTGGAGGGGCTGGCCTCCCACGAGCTGACGGAGTCCGAGCTCGCGGCCAACGATCCCGCGTATCCGGTCTTCGTCGGAGTGCGCGCCGTCAAGGAGGGCGGGTCGAGGACGGCGGGACCAGTGGAAGCGGGACGGTGACGGGCCCGAGCCGGCGACGGGCCGCCCTTCGGCTGCGCCCCGTCCGCACCCGCGCCCGACGCCTTCGCCAGGCCGTCGGACCGCCGGTGCGCAACGGCTCGGTGGCGCTCCTCTACCACCGCGCCGCTCAGGACGCTGTCGACCCTTGGCGGCTGGCCGTCGAGCCGGAGCACCTGTCCGAGCACCTGGAGATCCTGGCGAAGCACACCCGCCCCGTCACGGCCGCGGCGCTCCGCTCGGCCCGCGAGCGCGGCCACATCCCCCCGAGGACGGTCCTGGTCACCTTCGACGACGGCTACGCCGACCTGGTCACCGAGATCGCACCCAGACTTCGACGCGCAGGGGTTCCGGCCACGATGTTCATCGTGTCCCGGGCGGTGGACCGGGATCGGGAGTTCTGGTGGGACGCGCTGGCTCGCGCCCTGATCGGCCCGGACGCCGGAACCGGTGTGCTCAGGTTGACGGTGGGTACCCGCGCCAGCAGCTGGGAGGTCGGAGGCGTGACGCCTCGGCAGGTCGTCTACCGGGACGTGTGGGCGCAGCTCCGCAGCCGTCCCGCCGAGGAGAGGGACGAGCTCACCGACCAGGTCGTGTCGTGGGCAGGTCTGCCGCTCGCAGCGCGCCCGACGCATCGCACCTTGCAGTCGGCAGAGCTTCACCGCCTGGCCGCTGACGGCCTGGTCGAGATCGGAGCCCACACGGCCAACCACGCATGGCTGGCGGGACTGGACCCGGCAGGCCAGAGACGAGAGATCCAGTCCGGCCGCGAGGAGCTGGAGGCGTTCGTGGACCGCCCGGTGACGTCGTTCGCCTACCCGCACGGCGGTTGGAGCGACGTGGGCGCGACCGCCCTGGAGGCCGTGCGCGAGACAGGGTTCGATTCCGCCTTCCTCGCCTCGTCGGGACGGCTTCGCAGGTCCGGGGACATCCACCGACTTCCGAGGTTGTTCGTGGAGAACATGGACGGCGAGGGGTTCGCGCGACTGTTGTGGCGCTACGCCGGGATCGACGTGAGCTAGTCCGATGGTCGAACCCGCAGGAAGCATCGACTCCGACTCCGCGACGACCACGACGCCCACGCCGCTCGTGTCGGTCATCACCATCTTCCGCAACGCTCCGATTCCCTTCTTCCAGGAAGCCGTCGACAGCGTGCTGGCGCAGACCGAGTCGAGATGGGAGCTTCTTCTCGTCGACGACGGCTCCACCGACGGCAGCGCGGACTTCGCCCGGCAGACGGCCGCGACCGACCCGGACCGCATCAAGCTCCTGCGGCACCCGAACGGTCAGCACCTGGGGATGAGCGCATCGCGAAATCGCGGGATCGCGGCTGCCCGCGGAGACTTCGTCGCGTTCCTCGACGCCGACGACGTGTTCCTGCCCGAGAAGCTCGAGCGCCAGCTCATGGCCCTGTCAGCCAACCCCGGCGCGGGCATCGTCTTCGGACCCACGCCACACTGGCACAGCTGGACCGGAGACCCCCGGGACCAGGGCCATGACCACGTCCGGCGCACCGGCGCGCCGCCGGAGACGCTCGTTCCCGCTCCCGAGCTGGTCCGGGCCTACCTCGAGCGCCGAGCCGACACCCCCGCCACCTGTGGCGTCCTGATCCGACGGACGGCGATCGAAGCCGTCGGGGGGTTCGACGCCAGCTTCCTCGACCTCTACGAGGACCAGGCCTTCTTCTTCAAGCTCCTGCTCGTCGAGGCGGCGTACGTCGAGGCTCGTGCCTGGGACCGGTACCGCCGCCACCCGCAGGCGATGTGCGAAGTGCGCATCCGGGAGGGCGTCCACACCGACGACTACTCGCCGACCGCCCCCCGAGGGGTCTTCCTCGCATGGTTGGAACGCCACTTCGCTGAGGCCGGGATCCGGGATCCAGGGCTACGGCGGCTGCTGAGGAAGGAGCTGTGGCCCTACCGGCACCGCCTCCAGCACCAGGTCCTGCGCGCGCTGCGAAGCCGATTGCGCTCAGCACTTCCCGTGACCGTCAAGCGAGCTGCGCGCCGGGGCCTGAGGCGCGTGGCGGCGGCTCGGCGGCGAGCCGCAACGCGTCAAGGACCGCGACCCCAGCGTGTGGCCACGCTGGACCCCGGCTCGCGACTCCGGATCCTGATCGTCAGCCCCGATCTTCCGGCGCCGTTGGACCAGGGCTTCCGGATCCGGGTCCATCACCTTGCCTCAGCGCTGGCAGACCATGGGCACGACGTGAGCCTGCTGGCACCGACCGACGGGTCCGTGCCCGTGGAGGGCTTTGCCGACGTCGAGGTGATCGCGGTCACCGAACGGACCGGTACGCGACCCACGACCTGGCGGTGGCGGCTGTCCAAGCTGGTCCGGGGCCGCCCCTCCGAGTGGCTGTCTCACTGGGTGCCGGCTCTGGGGATGGCACTCGACCGGCTCCTCACGCACCGCAGCTTCGACATCATCCAGGTCGAGATCCCCGAGCTCGTGCCGGTCGCGGCCGATCGAGGCGCCTACGTCGTCCTGGACTCGCACAACATCTGGTCCGAGCTCGGCCGGCGGCGCCGGTCACTGCACCCCTGGAGCGCGCGCCGCGCGATCAGGTCCATGCTGTTCTGGCGGGACCGGGCCGTCGAACGTCGGGCCTGGCGCCGGGCCGACCTGTGCCTGGCCACCTCGGCGCGTGAGGAGGCCGTGATGCGGGCCAGTGGGGCACGCGTGGTCACCGTCCCCAACGGGGTCGAGCCTGCGACCGTCGTCCCGCTGGTGGACGGCACCGTGGATAGCACTGTGGCCGGCCCTGTGAATGGCACTGCGAACGGCACCGCAGACGGCAAGCCCTACCTCGTCTTCGTCGGGGTCATGAGCTACGAGCCCAACGCCGACGCGATGCTCCACATGGTGCGTGACATCCTGCCGCTCGTGCGCCGCGAACGGCCCGACGTCGAGCTCGTGGTCGTGGGCCGCGGCGTCTCGGACGAGCTGGCTGCCCTCGCCGACGGATCGGTCCGGTTCACCGGCGGCGTGCCGGACGTGCGCCCGTACGTCGCCGGCGCCGCGGTCTCGGTCGTGCCGCTCCGCGCCGGGAGTGGGACCCGTCTGAAGATCCTCGAGGCGATGGCCCTCGGGTGCCCGGTCGTCAGCACCTCGGTGGGCGCCGAGGGGCTGAACCTCGTGGACGGGACCCAAGCCTTGATCGCCGATGAGCCGGAAGCGTTCGCAGCGGCAGTGCTCTCCTTGCTCGCCTCGCCTGAGCGGGCCGAGGCGGTGGGACGTGCCGGCCGGGCAGTCGCGGAGTCGACGTACGCGTGGTCGGTGATCGGAAAGCAGCTGGCGGCGCACTACGAGGAGCTGTCGAACGGGCGCGATGTCGGGCACTGAACCGAGGATCAGCGTGGTGATCCCGACCTGTCGCGCTGCGGAGTCCCTCACTCCCACGTTGCAGGCCCTCGCGCAGCAGACCACGCCCCCGGACACCTTCGAGGTGGTCGTGGTCCTGGACGGCCCGGCTGCCGACCGTGTGGAGACCCTGCGCGCCCGGCGGCATCCGTTCTCCCTGGTCGTCCTCGCCTCGACCGGTCGTGGCCGGGCGGCCGCCTGCAACACCGGCGTTCGCGCGGCTGCCGCCGACGCGGTGCTCCTGCTCGACGACGACATGGTGCTGGAGCCGGACGGACTCGCGGCCCACCTGGCACGTCAGGAGGGGCCGCGCCCTGCCGGCGTCGTCGGTGCCGCTCCGGTCGTCCCGGATCCTGGTGCGACCCTGGCCGCCCGGTACGTCGGGCGCAGGTTCGACCGGCACCTGCAGAAGCTGGCGGCACCGGGCCATGTGATGGACGTGCGCGACGTCTACACGGGGTCGTTCTCGATCAGCCGCAGCGCGTTCCTCGCCGTCGGAGGATTCGATGAACGGTTCGTGCAGTACGGCAACGAGGACGGCGAGCTCGCAGGACGGCTGATCGCCGTCGGCGTTCCGATCGACTTCGCTCCCGAAGCCGTGGCTCGACAGAGGTACACCAAGACCTTCGCGCAGCTGGCTGCGGACAACGTGGACAAGGGCCGCACCGCGCAGCAGTTCCTGGCTCGGCACCCGGAGCGTTCGGGTGAGTCCGCCGTGACGCGACGAAGACGTGCCTCGCGGCCGCGTCGGGTCGTGCGCGCGGTCGGCAGGCGATGGGTCGCCGGCCCCGCGGGCATGGACTCGGCAGTGCGCGTCGTCGAGCTGGTGGCCACGGCCGTGGAGAAGGCGCGACCGGCGGTGGCGGACCGGATCGTCGAGGCGCTCCTCGACGGATGCTTCTGGGCAGGCGTCGACCAGGAACGCGGCGGCGAGGGCCCGGTCCCCAAGGCGACCACGGTGGTCCACTACGTCGACAGCGGCTATCCGGGTGGTGTGGAGCAGGTATGTCTCACGCTGTTGAGCCTCCTCGACCGCGAGCGCTGGCGACCGGTGCTGCTGGTGCACCAGGCCCCGGGCCTCGCCTCGATGGTCGACGCCGCCCGCCGGTCGGGGATCCAGGTGGAGGTCGTTCCACCACGGAGCGGGCCCAACGGGATGTGGAGCGTCCCCGCCCTGGCGCGGACGCTCCGGAGGCTGCGCCCCGGCGTCGTCCACGTGCACCGCTCGTGGTCGATGTCGGGGAATGCTGGTGTGGTGGGGGCTGCGCTGGCTCGCTGCCACGCAGTGGTGGTCACCGAGCACCTGTTCCTCCCCGGCACTCCGCGCCGAGCCTTCCTGCTCCGCCGGGTGGTGGTGGACCGGCTGGTGCGTCGGCACGTCGCCGTGGCCGAGTCGCTGGGCGACGTTCTGCGCGACCGGTTCGCCATCGCGGAGTCGGACATCGAGGTCATCCACAACGGCGTGCCGCCGCCCCGAGAACCCTCCACGACCGAGGTGGCTGACCTGCGTCGGCGCTGGCGCGCCGAGGCGCCGTACGCCGTTCTCGTGCCGGCCAGGCTGGACGTCCACAAGGGTCACCGCGACCTCCTGGCCGCACTCCGCGACCTGCCCGGGGTCCTCGCGCTGCTCGCCGGGGACGGTCCTCGACGGGAGGAGCTCGAGCGCTTTGCGGCAGAGGCCGGCGTGGCCGACCGGGTGCAGTTCCTGGGGCACCGAGACGACATGCCGGCGCTGATGCGAGCTGCCGACGTCGTCGTTCTCCCCTCGCATGTCGAGGGACTGCCCCTGGTCCTTCTCGAGGCGTCCGCGCTCGGGCGTCCGGTGGTGGCGACCGAGGTGGATGGCGTGGGAGAGGCCGTGGAGCACGGCGTGAACGGGCTTCTCGTGCCGGCGGGTCAGCCTCTCGCCCTCGCTTCGGCGATCCGCTCGCTGCTCGAGGACCCGGCGGCCGGTGCGCGGCTCGGGGCGGCGGCACGGAGTCGGTTCCACCAGGACTTCCGCGCAGACCGTATGGCCCTGCGATACCAGCGGCTGTACGAACAGCTGCTCGACGGGGGCCCGAGCCGGGCGGTCCAGACGCCGGTGGGTGCGAGGGAATCCGCGGCACTGCGCAAGCTGGACTGGCGATTCCTGACCGGGCGCGACCGCTTCGGCCGTGCCGCGGACTTCTCCTCGGCCGTCGCGCCTGCCGACATGTTCAGGGAGCTGCGGTCGGTGACCGGCGAGGTGGTCACCGGGCTGGCAACCGAGCCCTCCACCGTGGACCTCGCCGTCGCGGTCGAGCCGGACGCCGCGACCCTGCGCCGCATGGTCACCGCGCTGCGACCAGGTGCCGACCTGGTTCTCGTCTCCCGCGCGTCCCGCACCCGGCTGCTGGAGCGCTGCCGCGACGCGGGGCTCGTCGACGCCGAGACCTACCTGCCCTGGCCGCTTGCCGACCGCCCGACAGCGTGGCTGCCACTGGGCGACGTGGTCGCATGTCGACGGCTGCTCGGACGGCCTCCGCCGCGGCGTCTGTCCGTGAGGTGGCCCAGGTCCTGGCTTCGCTGGTGGACCGGGCGGCTCGAGCTCTGGCTGTTCAGGTCCGCCCCCGTGGGCCGCGTCTACGTCGTCGCCACGAAGCCGGGAGCCGATGAGGCGACGACCGCACAGGTCCCGCTTCGACACCTCTGGGCGACGACGCCTGGGCTGCCCCCAGCGGATCGGTTCTCCCGCACACTGCTCACCGGCGGGCGCGAGAGCATCAGCAAAGCGGTCACCCTCGTCACCGCATTCGGCGCCACGGGACCGGGACTCGTCGTCAAGTGGCCACGCACGATCGCTGCCGGAGAGGGTCTGTCCCGGGAGGCCGACAACCTGGCGCTTCTGGGCCGCACGAGGGACTCGCGCGCCCGTGGCTCGGTTCCGGCGCTGCTCCACACGCACGGCACAGACGTCGGGCCGGCTCTGGTGGAGACGATGCTCGAAGGGGCAACCCTTGGCGGGTCGCTCACCAGGGCCTCGCACCGCTCGGTGGCGATGACGGCAGCCGAGTGGCTGGCCGAGCTCGCACTTGGCACCTCGGCAACCGAGTCCTCCGAACCCACGCCGTGGTGGCCCGCTGTGGTGGCACCGGTGGTCGACGCCTTCTCCGACCTGGCCGGCGGATCCGTCGATCCACGGCTCCTCGCCGCGAGTCGACGGACGCTGTCGGTCATGGAGCCGGTCCGGCGCTGCGTGGAGCACCGCGACTTCGCCCCCTGGAACGTCCTGGTCGCTGCTGACGGAAGCTGGCAGGTCACCGACTGGGAGTCCTCGGTCGGCGTGGGGCTGCCACTGACGGACCTGTGGTACTTCCTCACCTGGGCGGCGCTCGCGGTCGAGGGGGTCCACGAGAGCCGGCTCGCCGAGGTCTACCCGCGTCTGACGGACGTGGGCACCACCAGCGGTGACGTCTGCGCGGCGGCGGTCGACCGTTACGCGACGGCGGTCGGGCTCGACCGGGCCGCGATCGGCCCGCTCCGAGCCCTCACCTGGATGATCCACGCTCCCTCGGAGGTGCGCCGGATCGAGCGGTCGACCGCGGCCCCGCTGCCGCCGGGCGGCTTCCGCAGGGCAACCTTCACCCGGCTGTGGGCACACGAGGTACGGCGGTCCGGAACCGCCACGCGCGAAGCATGACTCCCTGACATGACGCCGTGACGAGGAACCGAGCCCCGTCGGGTGCTGACGGGGCTCGGTTCCTCGTCAGGGTCGTGGTGCGTCGGAGATCGAGCTGCTGCAGACCCGCCCGGCGTTCAGGCAGTCCTTCACCAGCTGCGCCAGGACGCTCTGGTTCCACGAGTTGAAGAAGTCGGCATGTGCGCTGTGGACGCCCCCGGATGCGAGACGAACGCCGCTGAGCGAACCCGCGACCTTGTAGCGGAAGTTCAGGCTCAGCTCCGGCACCGGGACAGGGTGCGAGGAAGGACATCCCCGGACACCGCCCACCCCGGCGTAGGCCATGTGGCTCTTGTGGTCCGCCGAGTCCAGGGTCTTGCCGTTCCAGCAGTTCGGGAACGCGATGCGCAGCCGCAGCGTCTCCGTCGTCGTGTTGGGGCACGACGCCGGCGGCCTCGCCGTCCCTTCGACGCCGTCACCACAGCTCCAGTTGACGATCCGGGTGGGCTGCGGGTTGGACGCGGTGGCCATTGCGGAGCCGGCGATCATCTTCAAGCCGCGTGGGAACGGGCGGATCGAGTCGATGTCGCGGATCTTCGTGGTCCGGTAGTAGGCGATGACCCGGTCCGGCACGACCCGGCGGCCGTTGTTGAGCACCGACGGCACCCAGTAGGCAGCGGTGTCTCCCGGCCGGGAGCAGGTGGTCGGCTTGCCCGTGAGGCTGCTGAGCGTGCTGTACGCGTTGGTCGACCTGTTGCCGAAGAACTCGTGCTGGTGTGCAGCCCCGGGCTGACGCGGGAACACGATCGGGTCGTCGTGGTTCACGTGCGAGGGGTGACACACGACCTGCATGGACCCGAACGTTCCCGCCGAAGCCGGTGCAGAGGTGATGGCCACCAGGCTTGCGGCGACTCCACCCGTTGCCAGAGCGGCTGCCATGGCAGCGACAAGCTTTCTCACGCGGTTTCCCTTCGACATGTACGGACTCGAGCCCCCGACTGCGCGCGCCACTGTGGCAAGCGGGCCAGGGCGAGTCAAATCCCCGTGCGAGTCACCGTGCGAGGTCGCACCTCAGCCGGGCGGTTCTCCGACACCCTCGACCCTGATCAACACGAGCTGGTCAGGATGAAGCGGAGGCGCCTCGATGCCGACCTCGTCCAGGACCCGGCCGGGGAGGATGACCCCGTGCGTCATCCACGGGGGCTTCCCCGGGTAGCCCACTCCGGGGTGGTCGTCACCGGGCGGTTGCGGTCGGACGTGGTACCGCCGCTCCGGGTCCAGCCCGGGAAGCGGGACGCGGCCCGGGGGCCAGGTGAGGGGTCGGTCGACCGCGGTGACGGCGTAGAGGGCCCGCTGCCGGTCCTCGTCCACGACACCTTCGACCCGCAGTGCGGGTTCGGGGAGGTCGGCGCGGACGACCGTCCCGGTGTGCAGCAGGTCCCGGTGCTCTCGGTGCAGGCGGACCCAGGCGGCGAGCTCCTGAAGCTCCGTCGGTGACGCCTCGGTGATGTCCCACTCGATTCCGAGGTGTCCCCACATCGCCGTTCCGGCCCGGTACGTCAGGCCGTGCGCCCGCGCGGTGGTGTGGGACACCGGCGGACCGATGTGTGCCCCGACCACCTCCGGAGGCAGCAGCAGGGAGGTCCAGCGCTGGATGGTCTGCCGGTCGTGCGGGTCGTTGCAGTCCGAGGCCCAGACCCGGTCGGTGTGCTCCAGGATCCCCATGTCGATGCGGCCGCCACCTCCGCAGCAGGACTCGATCTCCAGCGCCGGGTGACGCCGCCTGAGCTCGGCCAGCATCCGGTACAGCGCCTCTGTGTGCCGGTGGAGCCCCGGCTCGCCGTGAGGCTGGTGTCCCGCGTCGATCAGCGGCCGGTTGTGGTCCCACTTCACGTAGTCGATGCGGTACTCCTCGACCAGGGCGGACACGCGCTCGAGGACGTAGGCGTACGCCTCCGGCTGTCCCAGATCGAGCTCGTGCTGGTTCCGGGACGGCATGCCCGGGCCGTGCCCGGCATCGAAGAGCCACTCCGGGTGCTCGCGCGCCAGGTCTGAGTCCAGGTTCACCATCTCGGGCTCGAACCACAGCCCGAACTCCATCCCGAGGCTCCGCACCCGCTCGACGAGCGGATGCAGTCCGTCGGGGTAGACGTCCTCGTCGACGTACCAGTCACCGAGACCGGCGTGCTCGCCGCGGCGGCCGCGGAACCACCCGTCGTCGAGGACGAACCGCTCGACCCCGACCGCAGCGGCCCTGTCCGCAAGCTCGTAGAGCCGCTGGAGGTCGTGGTCGAAGTACACCGCCTCCCAGGTGTTCAGCAGCACCGGGCGGGGGTGCCGGGGGTGCTGCGGCCGTGACCGGAGGAGGTGGTGGAAACGGTGGGACAGTGCGTCGAGCCCCTCTCCCCACGACGCCGTCAGCCACGGGGTCGTGTACGACTCACCATGCTCGAGCACCACCTCACCGGGCATCAACAGCTCTCCTGCCCTCAAGAGGCGCCAGCCGTTGAAGGTCCGCTCGGCGTAGAGCACCTGGTTGCCGCTGTAGGCGAGGTGCACCCCCCAGACCCGTCCGGATCGGAAGGCGAAGCCCGGCCGGCCGGCACACAGCAGCGTGCCCGAGTCGTGGCCCGGGCGACCGCCCCGCGACTCCCGGACCCACGCCCCCACCGCGAAGGGTCGGCGCTGGGGCATGCGCTCGAGAGTGTGACGCCCCGCCATGTCGAGGAGCTCGTCGGCCTCGGGAGGGACCGGAAGGGCCGGTTCCAGCGCCGTCACGACGTACGGGTCGCCGAGGTTTCGCACGCTCGCGCGCAGCCGTACGACGCCACTCGGATGGAGCTGGAGCTCCGTGACCACCTCGAGCTGTGACGCCTCGTCGATGGCGACGCTCCTCACCTCGACCGGTTGGCCTCCTCCCACCGCCGGAGCTCCATCGCGATCGTTGCCATCGGTCCCCGACGGGCTCACCTCGTGGCGAACCTGGTCGAGCTGCACCGACCAGGCGCGCCCCGACCGGCTCCCGGCGAGACCGGGGCGACCCAGCCACCCTGTGGAGTGCTGGGGCAGCACCGACACCGACGTCTGGGTGTAGATCCGGCTGTTGGCGGTGTGCGGCTGCACACCTCGGAACATGGCCTCCAAGTCGTCACCGGTGAGCTCGCCGAGCCCAGGGCCCCAGTGCAGCACCACGGGCAGGCCGTCAGACGGCAGCTCGAGAACGACGCTCGTCCCAGGAGCGCGCAGATGGCACAGCCGGCTCAGGCCGCCGTCCCTCGCCGGGACGTCGTGGGCCTGAGCGGCCAGGGCGGCGGACGACAGCCCCTCTGGCGCTGAACGGTGGACAGACATGTGGCTCCTGGTGGGCGCGAGACCGTTTCTTGTCGGCGTCTGGGTCAGTGAAGCACCCGACATGGCAGGGTGTCAGGACTGGCTGCCGGGGGTACGTCCCGCGCCTGACAGGCGATCTGAGCGCGCCGGGATCGAGGTGACGGTGAAACCCCATGTCTGTCTCTTCACAGACAGCCTCAAGCCTTCCGGCGTCGGCGAGCAGATGCTCACGTTGGCCGAGGAGCTGACCGACCGCTACGACCTGTCGTTCGTCTGCCCGGGCGGTCCGGCAAGTGCCTCCGTCCTGGCCACAGCCTCCGAGCTACGGCTCGAGGTCAAGGCCCTCGAGGTCCGGGGGGACCCGGCCGCGGATGCCGAGCTGCGGGACTTCCTCCGGCGACGAGGCGTGGACCTCCTCCACTGCCACGCCGGCGTCGCCTGGGAGGGTCACGTCGGCGTACGCGCGGCGCACGGAGCCGTGCCGGCGATCCTCCGCACGGAGCACCTCGTCGAGCTGCCGGCCATCTTCGCGACCGCCGAGCTGCCCGACCTGGTGTACTCGCCCTATCACCTCCCGGACCGGCGGCCCGGCGTGGAGGAGCTGCGCGACATGGTGGCTCGAGACCGCGCCGACTACCTCGACATGGTCCGGCTGGTCGACCGCGTCCTGTGCGTGTCGCACGGTGTCCGCGGCACGTTCCTCGAGGTCGGCGTCGACCCGGAGAAGCTGTCGGTGGTGCAGAACGGCATCCGGCCGACGCCTGCCACCTCCGACCGAGCCAGTACCCGCGAGCGGCTGGGAATCCCCGAGGACCGGCCCGTCGTGCTCACCGTCGGCAGGATGATCGACGTCAAGGGGCACCTCTTCCTGTTGCGGGCCGCCGTCGAGGTGCTCCGGCACAAGACCGACGCTCTGTTCCTCTGGGTCGGTGACGGGCCTCAGGAGCCGGAGCTACGGCAACGGGTCAAGGACGCCGGCGTCGAGGACTCCTTGTGGTTCGCCGGTCACCGTGACGATGTTCCGGACCTCATCGCAGCCGCGGACGTCGTTGTCCTGACCTCCATGGTGGAGGGGCTGCCGCTGGTCGTCCTCGAGGCGATGGCGGCGGGACGGCCGGTGGTGGGCACCCGCGTGTGCGGGACCAGCGAGGTGATCCGTGACGGGGAGACCGGTCGTCTGGTGGACGGCGGCAGGCTCGACGGCAGCGGCGACGCCGATGCGTTGGCCGAGGCGATCCTGCAACCGCTGCAGGACGCTGAGCTCGCCCGACGGTGGGGCAAGGCAGCGAAGGCCGTGTTCGAGCGACAGTTCACCAGCACCCGGATGGCGCACGAGACCGCCGCGATCTACGACGAGCTGCTTGCCCGCTCCTCGTCTCCCTGAGAGCGACGGTGAGAGGCGGGGTCGCCGCACGGCGGGGCAACCAGGCGTTGACACCGTCGCCGGCGCCACACATCGTGGACGCTTTCCGGACCGACTCCGCGTCGCGTCCGACCTCTTCAGAGACGAGGGACGGGTTGAACCGGTACGTCAGAGGTGTGGACCCTGCCATCTTCGTCGGTTCCGCGGTGTTGATCGCGAGCTTCGTCGGCTGGGGCATCTTCGCGCCGAAGAGTCTCGGCTCGGTCATGTCCTCGTCGCTGGGCTGGGTGATCGGGAACTTCGGCTGGGCGTTCGTGCTCCTCGCCTTCGCAGCGCTGGCCCTCTGCATCTTCTTGGTGCTGCACCCGTGGGGCGCCATCCGTCTCGGCCCTGACGACTCGCGACCGGAGTTCGGCACCTTCTCGTGGGTCTCGATGATGTTCGCGGCCGGTCTGGGCGCCGGACTACTGTTCTATGGCATCGCCGAACCCGTCTCGCACTGGACAGCGCCGCCGCACGGCTTGGCCGAGCCCCGTTCGGACGAGTCCGCTGCTCTCGCCCTGCGCTACACCTACTTCCACTGGGGCTTCAACGGGTGGGCGATGTACGCCGTCATGGGCGGCGCGATGGCCTACTTCAGCTTCCGCAAGGGGCTGCCCACCCTGGTGAGTGCGACGTTCACGCCCATTCTCGGGCCGAACGCGAGCGAGAGGCCGGTCGGCAGGCTCATCGACGCGCTCGCGATCGTGGCCACGCTCTTCGGCACCGCCACGGCGCTGGGCCTCAACGGCCTCCAGCTCAACAGCGGACTGGAGTATCTCTTCGGGGCCCCCAAGTCCGATGCCGTGGCGGTCGTCATCATCATCGTGGTCACCACGCTCTTCCTCCTCTCTGCCACCTCGGGCGTCGAGAAGGGCATCAACTTCCTGGCGAACCTCGGCGCGGTGGCGACGATCGGGCTCTTCCTGTTCTTCCTCGTGGTCGGCGGGTCGACGGTGCTCGTGATCTCCCAGGGCATCGAGTCGATCGGCACCTACATCGTCCAGGTGCTGCCGATGTCGTTGCAGACGGGCGTGGGCGACGAGCAGTGGATGGCCGGGTGGACGATCTTCTACTGGGCCTGGTGGGTCAGCTGGGCGCCCTTCGTGGGGATGTTCGTCGCGCGGATCTCGCGGGGCCGCACCATCCGCGAGTTCGTGATGGGCGTCGTCGCGGCCCCGACCGGCTTCGGCTTCCTGTGGTTCGCCGTGGTGGGAGGGACCGGCATCCAGCTCCAGCGCGAGGGCAGGGCCGACATCGTCGGGTCGCTCGGGAGTCCTGAGCTGTCCCTGTTCACCGCGCTGGACGTGCTGCCGCTCCCGCTCGTCAGCTCGGCCGTCTGCGTCGTCCTCATCGCCCTGTTCTTCATCAGCGGCGCCGACGCGGCGTCGGTGGTGATGGCGACGATGGCCTCGCGGGGGTCCCTGGCCCCCTCCAAGCTCGTGATCGCCGTGCTCGGCCTGCTCATGGGCGGCATCGCCTGCGCGATGCTCCTGGTCGGAGGGCTGACTGCGCTCCAGCAGGCGGCGGTCCTGGGCTCCGTACCGTTCACGGTCGTGCTGGTCGGCGTTGCCTGGTGCTGGATCAAGGCGCTGCGCGCCGACACCGGCGTCGTCGACGACGGGGCGGTGACGACGCCGAAGGCGGGGGCGACGGCGGCGCCGAGCGGCCGGAGCCGACGGTGAGAAGACTCAGCGCGGTGGTGGCGCTGGTGTGCCTCGCTCTCCTGGCGGCCTGCGGGGAGGCCAACACCGAGCGCAACGCCTCTCAACAACCGCAGGGTGCCTCACTGCGAGTCATTCTCGGCACGCAGGAGTTCCCCGAGGGGCGGATCCTCGGCGAGCTGTGGCGCGAGGCGCTGGCAGTCAACGGCTACACCGTGGACCTGCGCAAGAGCATCGGCCCCGCGGAAGACCTCGACCGATCGCTGCGGGACGGGGAGATCGACGGGTACGTCGCCTACACGGGCACGGTCCTCTCGATCGTGGCCGGCATGGAAGTCTCCGGCCTGGACCCGGAGGAGACCTATGCCAAGGCCAAGGAGTACTACGCCGCGCACGGCATGGCGATGAGCCAGATGACGCCGTTCCAGAACAGGGACGCCATCGCCACCACCCGCTCCTTCGCGCTTGAGAACGACCTCACCACGATCGCCGACCTACGTCGGCTCGACGGTTTCGTGCTCGGCGCCCGGCCGGAGTTCGAGTCGCTCCACCTCGGGCTGAAAGGACTGCAGCGGGTCTACGGGCTCTCGAACGCCAGGTTCGCACCGTTCGCGCTGGGTGCTCAGTACGCCGCCCTCGACAACGGGGACGCCGACGCTGTCAACGCCTTCACGACCGACCCCCAGCTGAGGGATGGTGACTACGTGCTGCTCGAGGACCCGGAGCTGCTGTTCGGGTCCCAGAACGTGGTGATGGTGGTGAGCAAGGACAAGCTGGACTCGATCGACGCAGAGGCGTTCCTGCGGGTGGTTGACGCCGTCAACGGCGAGCTCAGCGAGGAAGCCATGGTGCAGATGAACGCCGAGGTGACCGAAGGGGGCGACGACAGCGAGGTCGCCACCCGCTTTCTCCGCAGCGTCGGGCTCATGCAGCCCCTTCGCGGCGACTGAGCCCGAGACCGTCGTACCCGAGGAGGACCCATGCCGGACCGTCGCAACCCGTTTGAAGGTGTCACCGACTTCTTCAGCGAGCTCGCCCGCATGCGCTCGGTAGGACTGCACGGCAGGGGCGAGCACGGTGGCGAGGCAACCGAACGCACGCACGCGTCGGCGTGGGTGCCGGCCACCGACATCCTGGCCGTCGGCAACGACCTGGTGGTCCGGGTGGAGCTCGCCGGGGTGGATCCCGACGACATCGACCTGCGCTTCAACCATGGTGTGCTCACGGTGTCGGGCACCCGTCGTCCTGGGGCCGGTGACGGGGACGCGGAGTTCTACATCCGCGAGCGGTTCTACGGCGAGTTCCGCCGCGTCATCACGTTGCCCGACGGCACCGATCCCGACCAGATCACCGCGGAGTTCGACGACGGCCTCGTGCAGGTCACCGTCACCGACGGCGTCTCGCCCTCCGGCAGCACGAAGATCTCGCTCACGGACCAGTCCGAGGGAAAGATCTCACGCACGTTGACCGGGTGACAACCATCTGAGGGTGGAGCCCGCGGGGATTGACGGGGCCCCTTCCGGGTCTCCCCAAGAACGCCCCGCCTGGGTTACCGTCAGGCGCCGGCCGGCACGGTCGACAGCGCGGAAGCCGTCATTGCCACGCGCATTCTCGGGATGGATCGGACGTGGTTCTCGATGACGCACGTGAAGGCGTCGGCCGTCGCCGCGCTCAGCCTGGTGGCAGCGACGCTGGCAGCCGCAGCGAGCTCCAGCGCGGCCCCCGACCCAGGCCGTGACGACGCCCGGGCAACTGCCATCAGCCGGGCCCAGGCGAACGCGGCCCGCCATGCCGGAGCCACGGGGCTGGGCAGCGGTCAGGCGCTCGAGGTGCTCGACGTCGTGCTCGACCGCGACGGCGGCAGCCATGTGCGCTTCGAGCGCACCTACCACGGCCTCGAGGTCGTGGGAGGGGACTTGGTCGTCCACCAGCGCGCCGACGGCTCCTACCGCTCGCTCTCGGGGAAGCGGCTGCAGCCGCTCAGCGTCGCGGCCTCCCCGCAGCTCGCGCCGCAGGCGGCAGCGACGTACGCCGCCGGACAGGTCGACTTCGGCGTGCAACGGGCCGCGCCCGAGCTCGTCGTCCTCGCCAACGACAAGCCCGTCCTCACCTGGCGCGTCGACGTCATCGGCCGGGACCGCACCGGCGCCCCGCAGGGCGAGTACGTCTTCGTCGCCGCCCGGGGAACGCAGCCTCGTGTGGTAGCCCGCTGGCCCTCCGTCCTCGAGGAGACCGGATCCGGGACGGGGCTGTACAGCGGGACCGTCCCGCTCCAGACCAGCGGCACCACCGGCAGCTTCCGCCTCGTCGACCCGACCCGAGGAGGCAACCAGACCCACAACGGTCCCTACAGCACGAACGCGCCGATCTTCACCGACGCCGACAACGTCTGGGGCACAGGCTCGAACAGCAACCCGCAGACCGCAGGCGTGGATGCGCACTACGGCGTCGCCACGACCTGGGACTACTTCAAGGCCACCTTCAACCGCAACGGCATCGGCAACGACGGCAAGGGCGCCCGCTCCTTCGTCCACGACGGCGCGTACGTCAACGCCTCCTGGAGCGACGCCTGCTTCTGCATGCGGTACGGCGACGGCGACGGCGTGACCTACCAGCCGCTGGTGGAGATCGACATCGCCGGCCACGAGATGACCCACGGTGTGACCAGCCGCACGGCGCGACTGCAGTACTCGGGGGAGTCCGGCGGACTCAACGAGGCGACCTCGGACATCATGGGCACGATGGTGGAGTTCTACGCCGGCAACGCCAACGACACCCCGGACTACGTGGTCGGCGAGGAGCTCTACTTCCGCTACGACCCAGCCACGAACTACATCCGCCGCATGGACCGGCCCTCGATGGACGGGGCCAGCCAGGACTGCTGGAGCCGACGTACCAAGTCGGTCGACGTGCACTACTCGTCGGGGCCGGCGAACCACTTCTTCTACCTGCTCGCCGAGGGCAGCGGCGCGAAGACGATCAACGGCGTCGCGCACAACAGCCCGACCTGCAACGGTTCCACTGTCACGGGGATCGGCCGCGACCAGGCGGCTCAGATCTGGTACCGCGCGCTGACGGTGTACATGACGTCCCGGACGACTTACCAAGGTGCTCGCAGCGCGACTCTCAACGCAGCCTCGGACCTGTACGGCTCGGGCAGCGCACAGGTCACGGCCGTCGGTCGTGCCTGGTCGGCCGTCAGCGTCAGCTGAGCGGCCTCTGGGCTGGTGGCGGTGGTGTCCGCGGCCGGGGAGTCGGCCGAAGGCCTTCCCCCCGGCTACTGCGAGGTCAGAGGACCAGGATCAGCACCACGATGACGACGATGACGAGCGCGGCAATGGCGATTGTACGAGTGTCCATGGAGGGCTCCTTCCCGGCCGGCGGCCGACTCAAGCAGTCTCGCAGGCAAAGTTTCCGTTTGCGTGGAGGCTGACCCCTCCGGCGGGTCAGTGCACCAGTCGAGCGGCGATCGCGAGGAGCCCCGCGGTGGCCAGGGGCGCCGAAGGATCCGGCGAGTCAGCCGCGTGACGGTAGCGGGCCGGCGGCGTCCCGTACGTCCGCCGGAACCGGTGGGAGAAGTGGCCGGGGTCGGTGAAGCCGCAGGCCCGCGCCACGGCGGTGATCGGCAGGTCGCTCTGGGAAAGGAGGGTTGCCGCGCGCGCAAGCCTGAGCAGCTCGATGGCGGAGACGGGGCCCACGCCGTAGTGCTTGCGGAAGATCCGGCTCAGCTGTCCGCCGGAGAGGGCCGCGGCTCCGGCGAGCTCGGCAAGCCCGACGGGACGAGCGATGCCCGAGGGTGCCCAGGTGCGGTGGAGGTGCTCGACGACGGACTCGACGGCCGGCGGCAGCGCAGCGCGGCCCCGGAGGTCGCGGTCGCAGGTGAACAGCACAAGGACGAACCGGATCAGCTCCGCCGCGATGTCGAGGTCCTCAGGTGAGGCGACGTCGAGGTTCAACAGGTACCGCAACGTGGCCGGGACCGGGTTGTCCTCGCTGACCACACGAAGCGCTGGCCACTGTTCGGCGGATGGACGCCACGACCCTGCGAGCGTGAAGTACGCATAGCCGTGGGTCGTCGGGTCGTCGCGGTCCCACCACCAGTGGTCGCGCGTTCCTGGCCGGACCAGGACCAGCTGGCCGGGCAGCAAGGTGTGCAGCACGCCATCGGCCCACCACTCGGCGCTTCCCCGCAGGATCCACACCAGCTGGAACCCCGCCATGGTGCGCGGTCCTACTGCGGCGCCTGGTTGGTAGACGGCCGATCCGACTTCACCCACCGCAATGGAGGTCACGATCAGACACTTGCATGCGTCGAAGTTCCATGGAACGACCAGGCGGAGCGGACAACGCTGGTCCTCATGACCATGACCGCTCCGCTGGAGCTCGATCACGACAACTACGACCACGCGGGATACGTCGTCCTCAGGGACGCCCTGTCGCCCAGCGAGGTGACGCGGCTACGCGCAGAGACCGCCAAGATCTGCCGCGGAGACGGCGGGCCGGTGGACGGGCTGGAGCCGGCCGGCCCGGCCGAGTCCGACGAGGAGGCGATGCGTCGCTACGTCGCCATCAACTTCCCGCACAAGATCTCTCGAGCCATCCGGGAGACGATGCGGCACCCCACCATCGTCGACGCACTGACCCGTGTGATCGGCCCGAATGTCAAAGCCATGCAATCCATGCTCTACATGAAGGCGGAGGGCAAGGCGGGGCAGGCCTGGCACCAGGACGAGCACTTCATCCCGACCCGCGACCGGTCCCTCACCGGGGTGTGGATCGCCCTCGACGACGCGGTGGTCGACAACGGCTGCCTGTGGGTACTGCCCGGCTCACACCGACCCGGCGTGCTCTACCCCGACCGCGAGCACGACGACCCCCGCTACGACTGCGCGATCGAGGCGTACGACTTCCCGTACGACGAGGCCGACAGCGTCCCGGTCGAGCTCGATGCGGGTTCGGTCCTCCTCTTCAACGGCTACCTGCTGCACCGTTCGCTGCCCAACACCAGGCGCGGCAGCTTCCGGCGGGCGCTCGTCAACCACTACATGAGCGCGGAGTCGCTCCTGCCCTGGAGGGGGCCGATCCCGGACGGGGAGCACATCGGCAAGTTCGACCACCGCGACGTCATGCTGGTCGCCGGCCGCGACCCGTACGCCTACAAGGGCACGCCCGACCTGGTCCGCACCTACCTGCGCAGGGACCGAGACGGGGGCTGTGACCGCTGATCGGAGGACCGGCCGATCCGGGTTCGCGCAGCAGTTGGGGAAGTTTTTACTCGAAGGGACCTATCCGACACCGCTGACGTTTCGGACAATGAGGACTACGGCCACCCGGGACACGGCGGGGACCCTCGAGTGACACGGGGTTGCTCCGACGACTTCGGGTCCGGGTGGTGGGGGACAGGTATTGTGCCTGTGCCATCAACCTGCTAACGCGGCTCCAAGAACTGCACGGGGGAACTTTCATGACTCGGGTAAGACTTCGTCGTACCGTCATCGCCGTCCTCATGGCGACCATGACGACCTTCGGCGCCACACAGATCCCAGCGGCCAACGCCTTGGTCAGCAGCAACCCGACCGACGCCACACCCAACTTCAACGACACCGTCTACACGGTGACGAGGAGCGGGTCCACGGTGTACGTGGGAGGCAGCTTCACCAGGGTCACTGACAGGAACGGCACCTACGTCCGCCGGGGCGCCGCGGCGTTCGACCGCGACACCGGGCTCGTCCTCAGGTGGAACCCCAACGTCTCCGGTCAGGTGCACGACATCGTCGTGTCCCGGGGCACTGCCTACCTCGGTGGGACGTTCACCACGGTCGACGGTGCCGCGAGGCGCAACCTCGCCAATGTCCAGGCGTCACGCTCCGGCAGCGTGCGCGGGATGGCTCGCGCCGTCAGCGGCCCTGTGTTCGCCCTGACGCTGAACAAGCGACGCCTCTTCGTCGGCGGACACTTCTCCCGGGTTGCCGGCAAGCCCCGCGTCAACCTCGCAGCGGTCAGCCGCCGGTCGCCCTACCGGGTCACCGGCTGGCGCCCCAAGGCGTCCGACGGCGAGGTCAGGGCGCTGCGCAAGACCCGTGGCGGGGTCGTCGTGGGCGGCTTCTTCAACCAGCTGAACGGCCAGGGCTCCTACAAGAAGCTCGCCATGGTCAACCAGCGCGGCGGTGCGCTGGTCAGGAGGTTCGACCCGGCGGTCACGATGCCGATCTTCGACGTCACCAGCGACAGGGGCAAGGTCTACGCGGCCGCGGGGGGCTCAGGAGGCGGCTTCGTCGCGGCGTACGCCCGCAGGAGCGGTGGGCAGCGGTGGCTGCGACAGTACGACGGCGACGTCGCCGCGCTCGCGCTCAGCAAGGGCCTGCTCTACACCGGTGGCCACTTCACGACCGTCTGCAACACCACACGGACCGTGACCTCCACGGGTGACTGCATCGACGGCGGCACGCGGCGCATGAAGCTCGCGGCGCTGGAGCGCGACGGGTCCCTTCAAGGATGGAACCCCGGTGCGGACTCGGCGGAGGGAGTGTGGGCCATGTCCGCCGCCAGGCGAGGCGACTGGCTCGCGATCGGAGGCGCCTTCACCCGCGTGAACGGGGAGACCCACCATCGGCTGGCGATCCTGAGCTGACCTCCCGCGCCGCGGCTGCGGGCCACCGGCGGCGCCTCCCCGGGCAAAAGTCGACGTTTCCTGTGCGTGTTGCCACAGCAGGGGGGTGCGGGGCGACAATGCTGGCAATCCCGAGCGGACGAGGTGACGGCATGAGCCAGCGGGTGGAAGAAGCCAACCAGGGTCAGACCGAGCCTCAGCTGAGGCGGGTGATGGGCCCCAAGCTGCTCCTGCTCTTCATCGTGGGGGACATCCTGGGCGCCGGCGTCTACGCGGTGACCGGGACCATCGCCGGCGGTGTCGGCGGCATCGCCTGGTTCCCGTTCCTGCTGGCGTTCACGGTCGCGGCTCTGACCGCCACGTCGTACCTCGAGCTCGTCACCAAGTACCCGCAGGCCGCCGGCGCCGCTCTCTACGCGCACAAGGCCTTCAAGATCCACTTCGTGACGTTCCTGGTCGCGTTCGCCGTCATCTCCTCCGGCATCACCAGCGCGGCGACGTCCTCGCGGTTGCTGGGCTCGAACCTGCTCGCCGGGCTCGAGGCCACGCTGGGGGACGCCGGGCTGGGCTGGATCCCCATTCCGGGCGACGAGACGCTCGGGCTCGTCGTCGCCATGCTGTTCATCGCGCTGCTGGCGGCGATCAACCTCCGCGGCGTGGGCGAGAGCGTGAAGTTCAACGTCGTCCTGACCCTGGTCGAGATGCTCGCGCTGGCCATCGTGATCGGCATCGGCCTGTGGGTGATGGCCCGTGGAGACGCCGACCTGGCGCGTGTCGTGGACTTCCAGGGTGCCGACGGCACCAGCGTGATCCTGGCCATCACCATCGCCACCGCGGTGGCTTTCTTCTCCATGGTGGGCTTCGAGGACTCCGTCAACATGGTCGAGGAGACCAAGGACCCGGAACGGCTGTTCCCGCGGGCGATGTTCACCGGTCTCGGCATCGCCGTCGTCATCTACATGCTCGTGGCAGTCGCGGTGGTGTCGATCCTCTCCCTCGACCAGATCGCGGCGAACGCCGAGAGCGAGACGGGCGTGCTGCTCGCCGCAGTGCAGGAAGGCGTGCCGGGCTTCCCCGTCAGCACGATCTTCCCGTTCCTCACGGTGTTCGCGGTCGCCAACACCGCGCTGATCAACATGATGATGGCCAGCCGGCTGGTCTACGGCCTGGCCAAGCAGAACGTGCTGCCCAGCCCGCTGGCCAGCGTGCTGCCGGGCCGCCGTACCCCGTGGGCAGGCATCGTGTTCGCCACGCTGCTCGCGCTGGCGCTGGTCCTCATCGTCGAGCAGCTCGCGGAGTCGACGGTGTCGGCGCTTGCCGGTACGACGGGACTGCTGCTGCTGTGCGTCTTCGCGGTGGTCAACATCTCGGTGCTGGTGCTGCGGCGTGAACCGGCTACCGGCACGTTCCGCGCCCCGACCTTCGCGCCGGTCGTCGCCGCCGTGGCATGCCTGGCGCTCGCGGGGCCGTGGGCACGCGAACGCGAGGCCTGGGTGCAGTACGAGATCGCCGGCGCACTGCTCGCGCTCGGTGTAGTGCTGTGGCTGGTGACCTGGCTGATCAACCGGCGGACGTCCCGCGACACTGCCATCGAGAACGTCGACGAGCTCAAGAGCTGACGCTCGACCCGCCGCAGACCTCAGAACGCGGTCGTCAGCCTCGCGAAGGGCCGGGCGACCAGGTCGCCGTGGGTCAGCGGCACCATGTGACCGCCGGCGGGCAGCGTCACCGTGGGGGCGAGGCGCGACGCCCAGTCGGCCGGACAGATCTTGTCGTGCACGCCGCGCACCACGACTACGGGGCAGGACACGTCCGCCAACGTCTGCTGGATGTCGTCGCGGCGAGCGGCGTCCATGGCCCGGGCCATGGTGCGCAGCGTCGTACGCCGGTACTGACGCACCAGCGTGGGCACCTGCTCCGGCCGTTCGTGGCGTGCGGTCGCCAGCCACCGTTGGGCCAATCGCGGCCAGCCTCCGGCCCGCGGATCGGTGGTCGGCCCGACGAGGACCAGGCCGACGACCGTGCCGGCCTGCTCGACTGCGGCGCGGGCGGCCACCTGACAGCTGGCCGAGTGGCCGGCGAGGACGGTCGGGCCCGCGTCGGCAAGGCGCGCTCCCACGACTCGAGCGAGCGCGGATGGTGACAGGTCGTCGCCGACGTCCCCCGGCACGCCGTAGCCGGGCAGCGGCAGCACGCTGAGCTCGCTGAACGCCGCGGCAGCACGCAGAGACGTGAGAGTGGGTTCCCAGGCTTCGGGCCCGAGACCCAGCCCGGGCAGCAGCAGCAGCGCCGGACGCTCGTCCACCATGGCCCCAGGCTCTCACCGTGTGTTGCGGCGAGGGCGGACGACCAGGGACGACCGGCTGACGTCAACACGCGTGCGTAAGCGCCGACTCGGCAG
>CADCUI010000051.1 GCA_902805845.1 uncultured Nocardioidaceae bacterium | reverse complement strand
ACCCCCGCCTCGTCCGATCGCCCGCGTGCTATGCGCCGCGCTCAGTCGGACGAGGCGGGTGAGCCCGCCGCCGCATCCGCCTCGTCCGATCGAGCGCGTCCTAGGCGCCGCGCTCGCCCGGACGCCGCATCGGTACGCCGATGCGAGCAAGGTCGGCCGCGATCCGCTCCGGCTGCCGGCGCAGCTCGTAGGAGCTGCATCGGAGTACCTCGCGCCGATTGATCACCAGCTCCCGCTCGCGTCCCATGTCGCTCCACCAGTGCTCGACATCGCCGTGAAAGGCCCCGTCGACCTCGAGCACGATGATCCGACCGTCGGCCAGGTGCCACTCGGCATCGAGCCACCGTCGCCTGCCGTTGCGGTCCCGCCGAGGCGTCTGCCGGTGCGGAGGCTGAAGGCCGAACCGGGTGCAGACCCGTCCCAGGTCGATCTCCGCCATGGACTGGGCGCCGCCCTCGATGTCACCGAGAAGCAGCCGGAACAGGGGCGCCCGGCGCAGCGGCCGGAGTGCGGCGAGCTCCTCGCGCAGCCTGCCGACCGTGGTGAGCCGCTGCTGCACCACGGCGGCCAGGAGCGCACTCCCGGTCCGCTCGGAACGCTCGTAGGCAGCACACAGAAGCGTCGCCGGCTCGATGCGCAGCCGGGGCGGCGCCGTGGGAGCGGTCAGCATCGGGATGTCCCTGCGGGTCTCGGCGAACCGATAGCCGGCCAGCCGGACCGGGTCGTCGGACTTGGGCACGAGCACGGTGATCTCCTCCCGGGCCCAGCCGCGCAACCCGGCGACCTCCAGCGCGGTGAGCCCTGACAGAGCAGCCGGCCTCTCGGCCTGCAGCACGCCTACCCACAGCCGCTGAGCGCGTGACAGCGGCCCGGTCGTCGTGACGAGCACGGTGCCGCTCGCCTGCTGCCACCGCCGGGCCGAGAGCTGGGTACGCACGAAGTGGCGGTCCGCCCCGTAGGTGCGCAGCTGGTCACGGGAGATCACGCCGGCCTGTCGCTCGGCAAGGTCCACCCACCCCTTGAGGTCGTCGGCGCGCATCCGAGGACCGTCCCACAGCTGCGCCGTACCGGGTCCTCGTCATCCACAACCGCCCCCGTACACCCCGCCTCGTCCGATCGGGCGCGCGCCATGTCCCGCGCCCGATCGGACGGGGCGGGGGAGCGGCGAAGCCGCGGGTGAGATCCTGGGGGCGTGCCATCTGCGTTGCCGGTCGGAGACCCCGTGCCCACCGATGGCGCGCTCCCCCCGGCGGCCCTGACGTCGGTCGGCGAGCGCGGACTCGGCTTCTACGTCCACGTGCCGTTCTGTGCCGTCCGGTGCGGCTACTGCGACTTCAACACCTACACCGCGTCCGAGCTCGGGCCGCCTGGCCTCGTCGGCGCCTCCCAGGACACGTACGCCGAGGCGGCGGCTGGCGAGGTCGAGCTCGCACGTCGGGTCCTCGGGGACGTGGGCCGGCCGGTGGACACGGTCTTCTTCGGCGGCGGGACGCCGACGTTGCTCCCCGCGGACCATCTCGTCAGGGTCCTGGACCGGATCGACCGGGAGTTCGGTCTGGCGCCCGGCATCGAGGTGACCACCGAGTGCAACCCGGACACGGTCAGTCGGCGCGAGCTCGACACGCTTCGGCAGGGCGGGTTCACCCGCATCTCCTTCGGCATGCAGTCCTCGGTGCCGCACGTGCTGCGGGTGCTCGACCGCACCCACGACCCGGACCGCGTACCCGGGGTGGTGGCGGAGGCGCGGGCTGCCGGCTTCGACCAGGTGAGCCTCGACCTCATCTACGGCACGCCGGGGGAGTCCCGGGACGACTGGCTCCGGACGCTGGAGGCGGCGCTGGCGTGCGACCCCGACCACGTCTCGGCGTACGCCCTGATCGTCGAGGAGGGTACGGCGCTGGCGCGGCGGGTCGCCCGCGGCGAGGTCCCGGCGCCTGACGACGACGACCTGGCGGACAAGTACGCCTCGGCCGACGAGGAGCTGAGCCGCGCGGGACTGAGCTGGTACGAGCTCTCCAACTGGGCCCGCGACGACGCCGCCCAGTGCCGCCACAACCTCCTCTACTGGCGAGGGGGGGACTGGTGGGGTGTCGGCCCGGGGGCGCACTCCCACGTCGGCGGGGTCCGCTGGTGGAACGCCAAGCACCCGACTGCCTGGGCTGCCAGGCTCGGGTCGGGCGGATCCCCGGCGGTCGGTCGTGAGCTGCTGGACCCCGAGACTCGCCGCGTGGAGCGGATCCTTCTGGAGACCCGACTGGTGGAGGGGCTGCCGGTGTCGGTGCTCGACGACCACGGGCGGTCGCAGCTCGTGGGACTCCGCTCGCGGGGCCTGGTGGGGCCCGACCGGGACCACGTGGTGCTGACTCCTCGGGGCCGGCTGCTCGCCGACGCGGTGGTGCGCGACCTCGTGGCGTGATGCTCCGGGATTTTCCTCTCTCTGCTGGAGTTGTTCGTGGCTAGGGTGAGCGCATGACACAGACGCCGGGTCCCGAGCAGGGACAGCCCGACCCCACGGGCGGCTCCGACGGATCCCAGGAGCCGACGACGCCGCTGCCGCCCCCGCCGCCCTCCTACGACGCCGCCCCCCCGCCGCCGACAGGATGGGAGACCCAGGGCCAGCAGCCGCAGCAGGGTTGGCAGCCCCCGCAGCAGGGTTGGCAGCCCCCGCAGCCGGACTACGCACAGGCACCGCCGCAGGGATGGCAGCCGGCGCAGGGCGGCTACGGCCAGCCGGCTCCGGCAGGCTTCTACGGGCAGGCCTACAACCCTGCTGCGCCCTACGGCATCCACCCCGAGACGGGGCTGCCGTACTCCGACAAGTCCAAGCTGGTCGCCGGGCTGCTCCAGATCTTCATCTCGGGCGTCGGCCGGATGTACATCGGTCAGGTGGGTCTCGGCGTGGCCCAGCTGCTGGTCGCGATCTTCACCTGCGGCATCGGCGCCCTGTGGTCGATCATCGACGGCATCATCCTGCTGACCAGCGACTCCAGGGACGCGCAGGGCCGCATCCTGAAGTCCTGACGCGGCTACCGGGTCAGGAGTCCTCGGGCGTCGTGACGAAGTCGATGAGCTGCTCGACCCGACCCAGGAGGGCGGGCTCGAGGTCCTGGTAGGAGCGCACCTTCCCGAGGATGTGCTTCCAGGCCCGTGCGATGTCGGCCTGGTCACGGTGCGGCCAACCGAGCCGCTGGCAGATGCCGTGCTTCCACTCGACGGTGCGCGGGACCACCGGCCATGCCTCCAGGCCGAGGCGCTCGGGCTTGACTGCCTGCCAGATGTCGACGAACGGGTGCCCCACCACGAGGACGTGCCGACCGAGCGGACCTCGGGCGATCGAGGCCGCGATCCGGCTCTCCTTGGAGCCGGGCACGAGGTGGTCGACGAGCACGCCGGCCTTCCGCTCCGGTCCGGGACGGAAGTCGCCCAGCTGCTCGGCGAGGTCGTCGACACCGTCGAGGTACTCCACGACCACGCCCTCCAGGCGCAGGTCGTCGCCCCAGACCCGCTCCACCAGCTCGGCGTCGTGTCGGCCCTCCACGAAGATCCGGCTTGCCCGGGCCACCCGCGCCGGGCTGCCCGGCACCGCGACCGACCCCGAGGCGGTCCGGGTGGGTGTCGTGGCCACGGACCTGACGGGGGCGCAGAGGATCACCGGCACTCCCTCCAGCAGGAACCCCGGCCCGAGCGGGAAGGTGCGGCGGCGGCCCCGGCGGTCCTCGAGGGTGACGGTGGCGAGATCACGCTCGACCGTGACGATCTCTCCGCACCAGTCGGTGGTGACCTCCTCGACCACGAGCCCCTTGTCCGCCGAGATCTCCACCGCGCGTCCGCGCCGGGGCGCGCGCCAGTCGCTGTTGAGGATGTCGGAGCCGTAGCGGTCGAAGGTCATGAGCGCCCACGCTAGGTCGCGGCTGCGGTCGCGGCCCGCCCGGCACGCCGGGCCGGGGACGTCCAGACGACCGTCCGACAATCGTTCAGACAAGGGGTGGTCCGGCGACCCATCGCGATATATCGTCACGGTATCGGAGCGGGTCCTCTGACCCGGTCCTCCCGGCGAGAGGACGCTGACATGGGTCGCAGCTCATGGGACCAGCCGTGGTCGAGCGCGGACCGCCCGGCAGGTGGCTCCGGCCATCGCCGCGGCGGGTGGAGCAGCACCCCACCACCGTGGGTCCAAGGCCTCATCAGCCTCACCCACGGCGGCGGGCAGGGACCGTTCACCGGACGGGGGCCGCGGGTACGTCGGGGTGACGTCCGCGCGGCGATCCTCGACGTCCTCGCCGTCGAGCCGAAGAACGGCTACCAGGTCATCCAGGACATCGCCGAGCGAAGCGGCGGCGCGTGGAAGCCGAGTCCCGGCTCGGTCTACCCGACCATCCAGCAGCTCGAGGACGAGGGACTCGTCGAGGGCGTGGAGAGTGACCGGCGGAGGCTGCTGACGCTCACCGAGGAGGGGCGCGCGTACGTCGCCGAGCACCCCGAGGAGCTGGCGGCCACGTGGAGCGCCTTTGAGGGCGGCGACCCCGACGAGGGCACCGAGACCACCGACCTCAAGCCGGTCATCGGGCAGGTGATGGGCGCCGTCTGGCAGGTGATCACCAACGGAACCCGCCAGCAGCAGGCGGAGGCGGCCGAGATCCTGGCCGACACCCGGCGCCGGCTGTACGGCCTGCTCGCCGAGGGGGACGCATGAGCACGGGCTTGCCCGGCGGCGCCTCCGGACCGTCCGGTCAGTCTGGTCCCCGGCTCCGGATCGGCGACGCGGAGCGCGAGCACGCGGTCGCCCTGCTCGGTGAGCACTATGCCGCGGGCCGGATCACCTACGAGGAGTTCGACGAGCGCAGCTCCCGCGCACATGCGGCCAAGACCAACGCCGAGCTGTGGCCGCTGTTCCGCGACCTGCCGGCGCTGCGGTCCGCCGGGGCCCCCAACGGGGCGACACGCGCCCAGGTCCCGGCTCGATCTGCCGGGAACGGCGGACGCCGGCGGTCGGGTGTGCGGCCGGGTGCGCTCATCCTGCTGCTCGTCCTGGCGTCTCTGACTCTCTTCGACGTCCTGCCGCTGTTCGTGGCCCTGCTCATCGGCTGGTTGGTGCTCAGCCGCGGCTTCGGCCACTGCTCACGGGGTCACAGCAGCGGCAGCCGCCGCGCGGACCGAGGCAGCTGGTCGTAGCCACGGCGCACGGCGTGGTGCAGCGTCTCCCGGGGGAAGGGCCACTCCGCCTCCGCCAGCGCCTGCTCGACCGGCACCGACCGGCCGGCGAGGTCGCGGACCGACTCGGCCAGCACCCCCATGTCGGCGCGCTGACCTGCGATCGCCGCGCTCCCGAGCGCCTCGCCGTGGCCGGGCACCACCACGCTGCGCTCGCTCAGCAGCCCCAGCACGAGGTCGAGGCTGGCCGGCCACTCCAGCGGAAAGCAGTCGGGGCCGTACCCAGGCGCACCCTCGCCGGCGACGAGGTCGCCGGCGGCCACGACGTCCGTGCCCGGCACCAGCACCACGAGGTCCCCGGCGCTGTGCCCTCGACCCGGGTGGAGGAGCTCGACGATCCGGTCGCCCAGGTCGACGGTCGCGACGGAGGAGAAGGAGCGTTCGGGCGGACCGCCGTCGAGGACGGCGGCCTCGTGGGCCACGACCGGGGCCTTCGGCCACGCGGTGCGCAGGGCGGCGTTGCCGCTGGTGTGTGTCGCGTGACCATGGGTGTTGACCACGGCCACCACCTCGCCGCGTCCTGCCAGCCAGGCGACGAGGTGCTGCATGCGGTCCTCGGGCCCGGACGGGTCGATCACCAGCAGACCGGCTGCACCCGCCACGACGACGACGGTGGCCTCGGGGCCGGACTCCGACGGAGCCGCCCAGACGCGGTCGGCGATCTCCACCGGCGCGGACCCGGGCTCGGGGAGGGCGCCGGTCATCTGCCCACCCTAGCCAGCCCCGCCACGCGCTAGCATTGGCACTCGCCGCAGGTGAGTGCCAGACGAGGTAGGTCTTCGGGAGGAGGGGTCGTGGTCGAGGATCGGAAGATGGCCGTCCTCCGTGCGATCGTCGAGGACTACGTGTCGACGCAGGAGCCGGTGGGATCCAAGTCTCTGGTGGAGCGGCACCAGCTGGGCGTCTCCCCGGCGACGGTCCGCAACGACATGGCCGCGCTGGAGGAGGAGGGGCTGATCGCCCAGCCGCACACCAGTGCGGGCCGGATCCCGACCGAGAAGGGCTACCGGCGCTTCGTCGACAGGCTCAGCCAGGTCAAGCAGCTGAGTGCAGCCGAGCGCCGCGCCATCACGACGCTGCTCGAGGGAGCCGTCGACCTCGACGACGTGGTGCAGCGGTCGGTCCGGCTGCTCGCCCAGCTCACCCGGCAGGTCGCCATCGTGCAGTACCCCACCCTGTCGCGCTCCACGGTGCGCCATGTGGAGCTCGTGACGCTCAGCTCCACGCGGCTGCTCCTGGTGCTGATCCTGTCGACCGGCCGGGTCGAGCAGCGCGTCGTGGAGCTCCCCGAGGGGATCAGCGACGACAAGGTCGCCGCGCTCCGGCTGGCGGTCAACCGCGCGGTCGCCGGCAAGCGCATCGCCGACGCCGCCGAGCAGCTGGCCAGCCTGCCTGCGGCGTACGAGGGCGCCGATCGCCCGCTGCTCTCGCTGCTCGTCGCGGCGCTGGTCGAGGCGATCTCCGACCACCGCTCCGACGAGCGCGTGAGGGTGGGCGGCACGGCCAACCTCGCGCGCTTCGGCGACGACCTGGATCTCACGATCCGCCCGCTGCTGGAGGCGCTCGAGGAGCACGTCGTGCTGCTCAAGCTGCTCGGGGAGTCCGGGTCCCCCGCGCGGCTGACGGTCCGGATCGGCTCGGAGGTCCCCTACGAGGGGCTCGCCTCGACCGCCGTGGTGGCCACCGGCTACGGCCCCGGCTCGGAGTCGGTGGCGACCCTGGGCGTGCTGGGACCGACCCGCATGGACTACCCGGGCGCGATGGCCAGCGTCCGGGCAGTCGCGCAGTACCTGTCCAAGATCCTCGACGAAGGATGACGAGAAAGTCAGTGAGTTCCTGGTGAGCAACGACCCCTACGAGATCCTCGGCGTTCCGCGCGACGCGGACCCCGACGCGATCAAGAAGGCCTACCGCCGGCTGGCCCGGACCCTGCACCCCGACGTCAACCCCGACCCGGCCAGCCAGGAGCGCTTCAAGGACGTCACGCGGGCCTACGAGGTGCTCTCCGATCCCGACAAGCGCCAGCAGTACGACATGGGCGGCGACGCGTTCTCCGGGGGCTTCGGTGCCGGGGCGGGGGCGGGGTTCTCGTTCACCGACATCATGGACGCGTTCTTCGGCGGCGGTGGCGCGGCGGCGCAGGGCCGCGGTCCGCGGCAGCGGGTACGTCGAGGGCAGGACGCGTTGATCCACCTGGAGGTGTCGCTGGCCGAGGCCGCCTTCGGCACCACCCGGGAGCTCAAGGTCGACACCGCCGTGCTGTGCCCGACCTGTGCCGGCGAGGGCGCCGCTCCCGGCACCCACCCGGTGCCGTGCCAGACCTGTCACGGCCGGGGCGAGACCGTGCAGATCCAGCGGTCGTTCCTCGGCGAGATCCGCACGATGCGGCCGTGCGCCGCTTGCCGCGGCTTCGGCCAGCTGATCCCCGAGCCGTGCCGGGAGTGCTCGGGCGAGGGACGGGTCCGCTCCCGGCGCACCCTGACCGTCAAGATCCCGGCCGGCGTCGACGACGGCACCCGGGTGCAGCTGGCCGAGCAGGGCGAGGTGGGTCCTGGCGGTGGACCGTCGTGCGACCTCTACGTCGAGCTGCACGTCGCCGAGCACGACGTGTTCGTGCGCCGGGGCCGGGACCTGCACTGCACGGTCTCGTTGCCGATGACGGCCGCCGCGCTCGGGGCCTCGGTGATCCTGCCGACGCTGGAGTCCGACCTGTCACCGACCGAGGCCTCCGATGCCGGCATCAGCTCGCCCCCGCCGGCCGAGGTGCCGCTGGAGATCAAGGCGGGCACCCAGTCGGGCGCCGAGCTCGTGGTCCCGGGGCAGGGCGTGCCCTCCCTCCGCGGAGGCACCCGCGGCGACATCGTCGTCCGCGTCGTCGTCGAGACGCCGACCCGGCTCGACGACCACCAGGAGGCGCTGCTGCGCCAGCTCGCCGAGCTCCGCGGGGAGGAGAAGCCGTCGGGGCAGGTGTCCCAGCGCAAGTCGGTGTTCAACCGCCTCTTCGGCACCCGCTGAGCCGATGACGGTCGCCTACTTCCAGCTGCCCGACGCGGCGCGCCTGTCCGTGGGGGACACCGCCGTGCTCGAGGGCCCCGAGGGCCACCACGCCGCCGTGGTGCGGCGGATGGCGGTCGGAGAGCAGATCGCGCTGACCGACGGGGCGGGCACCGTGATCCGTGGCCGGGTCAGCGACGTCGGCAAGGGGTCCCTGACGGCCGAGGTGCTCGAGGTCGGCACGCGTGCGGCGGAGTCCCCGCGGGTGGTCGTCGTGCAAGCCGTCCCCAAGGGCGACCGTGGCGAGCTCGCCGTCGAGATGCTCACCGAGGTCGGTGTCGACGTCATCGTGCCGTGGGCGGCCGCGAGGTCCATCGCGCGGTGGCGTGGCGACCGGGCCGACAAGGCGCTGGCCAAGTGGCGCACCGCGGCCCGCGAGGCCGCCAAGCAGTCACGACGTGCGTGGTTCCCGGAGGTCCGCCCCGTCGCCGAGACAGGGGAGGTCGTTGCTCTGCTGTCCTCCGCCTCGGTGCCCGTGGTCCTGCACGAGGCCGCCTCCGGTCCGCTGGCCGATGTCCCGGTGCCCGGCCGTGGCGAGATCGTGATCGTCGTCGGCCCGGAGGGCGGGCTCACCGACGACGAGCTCGCAGCCTTCGCCGACGTCGGTGCCGAGCCGCTCCGGCTCGGTTCGTCGGTGCTGCGGTCGTCCACCGCCGGGGTCGCGGCGGCCGCGGCCCTCCTGGCCCGCACCCCCCGCTGGCGCTGACCCGCCCTCCATGTCTGCCCGACCCGTCCTCCATGCCTGCCCGACCCGCCCGGGATGCCGTACGTCGGTAGGGTGCGGCCATGACCGACGGCGACGGGAACTGCCTCTTCTGCGCCATCGTCGCCCGTGACGTGCCGGCCGACGTGGTGCTCGAGACCGAGGCGTCACTGGCCTTCCGCGACATCAACGCGCAGGCCCCGACCCACGTCCTGGTGATCCCGAAAACCCACCAGCCGCACGTGGCCGCCCTGGCCGAGCACGAGCCCGCAGCGCTCGCCGACCTGATGGCGTGCGCTGCGGCCGTGGCCGACGCGGAGGGGCTGGACGGGCACTACCGACTGGTCTTCAACACCGGCTCGCAGGTCGGGCAGAGCGTCTTCCACGTGCACGGCCACGTCCTCGGCGGTCGGCCGATGGGGTGGCCTCCGGGCTGAGCGGCGTACGACGGATCCGCATCCGCGACGCTCGACCCGTAGCATGGACGGGTCCGAACAGCCCCGACCCAGGAGGCCCGGCCGCCGCAGGCCGTCCATGACCGAGACCACGAACCGTCGCGACCAGCCCCAGCACATCGTCGACGTGCCCAACAGCATCAACATGGTGTCGCTGCTCGGCCCCAACGACGAGCACCTGGCCCTCATCGAGAGCGGGTTCGACGCCGACGTCCACGTCCGTGGCAACCGGGTGACGTTGCGGGGCGAGTCGGCCGAGCTGGCCCTCGCCGAGCGGCTCATCGACGAGCTGGTGGCGATCCTGCGCACCGGCCAGGGAATCACCCCGGAGACCGTCGAGCGGGCGATCGGCATGCTGCGCGCGGAGTCGCAGGAGCGGCCCGCCGACGTGCTGAGCCTCAACATCCTCTCGAACCGCGGGCGCACGATCCGGCCGAAGACGCTGAACCAGAAGCGCTACGTCGACTCGATCGACAAGCACACGATCGTCTTCGGCATCGGGCCCGCCGGCACCGGCAAGACCTACCTGGCGATGGCCAAGGCCGTCCAGGCGCTGCAGGCCAAGAACGTCAACCGGATCATCCTCACCCGGCCGGCCGTCGAGGCGGGAGAGCGGCTGGGCTTCCTGCCGGGCACGTTGAGCGAGAAGATCGACCCCTACCTGCGCCCGCTGTACGACGCGCTGCACGACATGCTCGACCCGGAAACCATCCCGAAGCTCCTGGCGGCCGGGACGATCGAGGTCGCGCCCCTGGCATACATGCGCGGTAGAACGCTTAATGACGCCTTCATCATCCTCGACGAGGCGCAGAACACCTCGCCCGAGCAGATGAAGATGTTCCTCACCCGTCTCGGGTTCGGGTCCAAGGTCGTCGTCACCGGCGACGTCACCCAGATCGACCTCCCGGGCGGGACGAAGAGCGGTCTGCGGGTGGTCGAGCAGATCCTCGACGGGGTCGAGGACGTCTCCTTCAACAGGCTGACCAGCCACGACGTCGTACGCCACCGGCTGGTGGGCCGCATCGTCGCGGCCTACGACGAGTTCGAGGCCAACCAGTCGCCCGACGACGGCCCGCCGGCGAGAGGCCCCCGCGGACGTCGCCAGGAGGGCACACCGTGAGCATCGAGGTGCTCGAGGAGTCGCAGTCCGAGGTCGACGCGCGCCGCCTCGTGCGGCTGGGCCGATTCGTCCTCGACCGGCTGCGCGTGCACCCGCAGGCCGAGCTGTGCATCATGCTCGTCGACGAGGAGACGATCGCGGAGCTCAACGAGAAGTGGATGGGCAGCACCGGCGTCACCGACGTCCTCGCGTGGCCGATGGACGAGCTTCGGCCCGGTCACGTCAACGACGAGCCCGTCGAGGGCGTCCTCGGCGACCTCGCGCTGTGCGCGTCGGTCGCCCAGCGGCAGGCGGACGAGGCCCGCGAGAAGGGGCAGACCGGCTACTCGCTCACCGACGAGGTCGACCTCCTCACGGTGCACGGCATCCTGCACCTGCTCGGCTACGACCACGCGGATTCCGAGGAGCACGCGGAGATGTTCGGTCTCCAGGCACGGTTGCTGGCCGAGTGGCAGGGCGTGCTCTCGGGCGCGTCGGTCGAGTGAGCCCGGTGATGTGGTCGTGAACGCTGACCCGTGGCTCCTCGTCACCGCCGCGCTCCTGGTCCTCGTGGCCGGCTTCTTCTCCAGCGTCGACGCCGCCCTCGCGTCGGTCTCCAAGGTCCGCGCCGAAGAGCTGGTCGCCGAGGAGCGGCACGGCGCGCGCCGGCTGCTGGCGATCGCCGAGGACCCGCCCCGCTACGTCAACACCGCGCTGTTCCTGCGCATGCTCTGCGAGATCACCGCGATCGTGCTGGTGACCGAGGTCGTCCTCGGGTACGTCGACCGCACCTGGATCGCCGCCGTCATCACGGTCGCCGTGATGCTCGTGGTCGAGTTCGTGATCATCGGCGTCGGGCCGCGGACCATCGGCCGGCTGCACTCGCAGCGGGTCGCGCTGCTCAGCGCCGGCTTCGTCGTGCTCTTCACGCGCGTGCTCGGACCCCTGCCACAGCTGCTCATCGTGCTGGGCAACATCCTCACGCCCGGCCGCGGCTTCAGCGAGGGACCGTTCTCCACCGAGGCCGAGCTGCGCGAGCTCGTCGACCTGGCCGAGGCGAGCCAGGTGATCGAGTCCGGCGAGCGCCAGATGATCCACTCGGTCTTCGAGCTCGGGGACACCCTGGTGCGTGAGGTGATGGTCCCGCGCACCGACGTGGTGTTCATCGAGCACAGCAAGATGTTGCGTCAGGCCATGTCGCTGGCGCTGCGCAGCGGCTTCAGCCGGATCCCGGTGATCGGCGAGAACCTCGACGACGTCATCGGGGTCGCCTACCTCAAGGACGTCACCAAGCGGGTGTTCGACAGGCACGAGGCCGAGACGACCGAACGGGTCGAGTCGGTGGTGCGTCCGGTGATGTACGTCCCCGACTCCAAGCCCGTGGACGAGCTGCTGCGCGAGATGCAGGCCGAGCGCAAGCACGTCGCGGTCGTCGTCGACGAGTACGGCGGCACCGCGGGGCTGGTGACCATCGAGGACGTCCTGGAGGAGATCGTCGGGGAGATCACCGACGAGTACGACCAGGCCGAGGTCGCGGTCGAGCAGCTGGACAACGGCTCCATCCGCGTGAGCTCGCGGCTGCTCGTCGACGACCTGGACGAGGTGTGCGGCGTCGGCATCGACGACGACGACGTGGACACCGTCGGGGGGCTGATGGGCAAGCACCTGGGTCGCGTCCCGATCGCCGGCTCCGTCGTGGAGGCACACGGTCTCCGGTTCGAGGCAGAGGGCCCGCGCGGGCGGCGCAACCGCATCGGCACCGTGCTGATCACGCCGTTGGAGACCCCGGTCGACGTGGACGACACCGACGCGGCCGAGACCTACACCGACACCCATGCCTGACGGTCCCGTGCCGGAGCCCGCCGGTACGTCGCTCTCCGCCGAGGACGCCAAGCTCGTCACGCTCGCCCGTTCCGCGCGGGCTCGCACCCGCGCGTCCCAGGGAGCCGCGGTTCGCGACCTCGACGGCCGGACCTACGCCGGCGCGACGGTCGAGCTCCCGACGCTGCGGGTATCCGCGCTGGGAGTGGCGGTCGCGATGGCGGTCTCGAGCGCTGCCGCCGGCCTCGAGGCGGCTGTGGTGCTGGGTGACGCGGACGAGGTCGACGATGCCGACGTGGTGCTCGTGCGGGACTTCGCAGGCGCGGGGGTGTCCATCCACTCCGGTGACCCGCGTGGGCAGGCGATCACCACGACCACCACCTGACCTGCCGGCCGCCCACGCGGGCGTTCACCCACCGGTCCAGCGGCGGCACCCCGTCTCCCGGTTGTAGGTTGTGGCGGGTGGTCGACCAGGTGGGTTGGGACAGTCACGAGGCCGGGGTCCGTGCCCTGGCGCGGTCCTACGCCGTCATCCCGCCCAGCGCGCCCGTGCGGCTCGCCAAGCGCACGTCCAACCTGTTCCGCTCCCGTGCCCGCACCGGAGGGCCCGGGCTCGACGTCTCAGGGCTGCACGGGGTCATCGAGGTCGACGCAGCAGCACGGACCGCGGACGTGCAGGGCATGTGCACCTACGAGCGCCTGGTGGACGTCACCCTGCGGCACGGGCTCATCCCGCTCGTCGTGCCGCAGCTGCGCACGATCACGCTCGGTGGAGCGGTGACGGGGCTGGGGATCGAGTCCACGTCGTTCCGCAACGGGCTTCCGCACGAGTCCGTGGTGGAGATCGACGTCTTCACCGGTGGTGGTGACATCGTGACGGTGAAGCCGGGGGACCGGCTCTTCGACGCGTTCCCGAACTCCTACGGATGTGTGGGCTACGCCACCCGCCTTCGCATCGAGCTCGAGCCCGTGCCCGAGGTCGTCGACCTGCGTCATGTCCACTTCACCGACCTGGGCGCCCTGACGGAGGCGATCGAACAGATCACGACCTCCCGCGAGTGGGACGGCACCCGGGTCGACGGACTCGACGGTGTCGCGTTCGCCCCGGACGAGGCCTACCTGACGCTCGCCACCTGGTCGTCCAGCCGCGCGAGCGAGGTCACGACCAGCGACTACACCGGTGACAAGATCTACTTCCGTTCGATCCAGGAGCGGACGGTCGACCGGCTGACGGCGCACGACTACCTGTGGCGGTGGGACACCGACTGGTTCTGGTGCTCGGGCGCGTTCGGGCTCCACGACCCACGGGTCCGGAGGGCGTGGCCACGGCGCTGGCGCCGCAGCGACGTCTACTCGCGGCTGATCGCGCTCGACCAGCGGTGGGGTGTGTCGAGGCGGATCGACGCCCGCCACGGAACGCGCCGGGAACGGGTGGTCCAGGACATCGAGGTGCCGCTGTCGCGGCTGCCGGACTTCCTGACCTGGTTCGACGCCGAGGTGGGCATGCGGCCGGTGTGGCTGTGCCCGCTGCGGCTCCGGGAGCCGGCCGGGCCGGGCAGCGCGCGGCCCTGGCCGACGTACCCTCTGTCGACCGGCACCACCTACGTCAACGCCGGGTTCTGGGGCACGGTCCCGGTGGCGCCCGGACGCCGCGACGGGGACGTCAACCGAGCGGTGGAGCGGGAGGTCCATGAGCTCGGCGGGCACAAGTCCCTCTACTCCGACGCCTACTACGACAAGGCGACCTTCGACCGGCTCTACAACACGCAGAACCTCGACGACCTGAGGCAGGAGCTGGACCCGGCGGGGCGGCTGACGGGTCTCTACGACAAGGCGGTGGGACGGCGATGAGCAACCAGCGATCCGGTGCGGACGTCACCATCGCCGGCGCCCTGGAGAGCCTGTTCCAGCACGGGCTCCAGTTCCGCTTCACCGCGTACGACGGGAGCGCCGCCGGCCCGGTGGACTCTCCGGTGAAGCTGCACCTGCGGAACCGGCGGGGGCTCGCCTACCTGCTCACTGCCCCCGGCGACCTCGGCATGGCCCGGGCGTACGTGTCCGGTGACCTCGATCTGGAGGGTGTCGACCTGGGGGACCCCTACGAGGTGATGGTGCTGGCGATGAGCCGGCTCAGCTTCCGCCGGCCGACGGCGGCCGACGCGGTCAGGCTGGTGCGTGGTCTGGGCCTGCGCAACCTCGTCCCGCCGCCACCGCCGCCGCAGGAGACGCTCCCGGGCTGGCGCCGGCTGCTCGAGGGTGCCCGGCACAGCCGCACTCGTGACGCCGGGGCGATCTCCCACCACTACGACGTCTCGAACAGGTTCTACGAGCTGGTGCTGGGGCACTCGATGACCTACACCTGTGCCTGCTACCCCACGCCCGAGGCGACCCTGGAGGAGGCTCAGGAGTTCAAGTACGACCTCGTCGCCCGCAAGCTCGGCCTCCGGCCGGGGATGCGCCTGCTGGACGTGGGATGTGGCTGGGGCGGGATGGTGCGGCACGCGGCGCGCAACTACGAGGTCGAGGTGCTCGGCGTGACCCTCTCGCGCCGACAGGCGACATGGGCGCAGGAGGCGATCAAGCGGGACGGGCTCGACCACCTCGCCGAGGTGCGTCACCAGGACTACCGGGACGTCGCCGAGGGTGACTTCGACGCGATCAGCTCGATCGGTCTCACCGAGCACGTCGGCGTGAAGAACTACCCGCCGTACTTCACGTTCCTGCGCGACAAGCTGACCCCGGGAGGCCGGCTGCTCAACCACTGCATCACCCGGCCGCACAACCGACCCGTCGAGGTGGGCGCCTTCATCGACCGCTACATCTTCCCCGACGGCGAGCTCATCGGCTCGGGGCGGATCATCACCGAGATGCAGGACGTCGGCCTGGAGGTGCGTCACGAGGAGAACCTGCGTGAGCACTACGCGATGACCTGCCGACAGTGGGCGCGCAACCTCGCCGCCCACTGGGACGCGTGCGTCGCCGAGGTGGGGGAGGGCACCGCGAAGGTGTGGGGGCTCTACCTCACCGGCTGCAGCCGTGGCTTCGAGATCAACGACATCCAGCTGCACCAGGTGCTCGGAGTCCGGCCGAACGCCGACGGCAGCTCCGGCTTCCCGCTCAGGCCGGACTGGCTGAGCTGACGGTGACCGCGTTCCGCAGTGGCTTCGCCTGCTTCGTCGGCCGGCCCAACGCCGGGAAGTCCACGCTGACGAACGCGCTCGTCGGCACGAAGGTCGCCATCACCTCGTCCCGCCCGCAGACCACACGGACGGTGGTGCGGGGGATCCTGCACCGGCCCGACGCGCAGCTGGTGCTGGTGGACACCCCGGGGCTGCACCGGCCACGGACCCTGCTGGGGGAGCGGCTCAACGCCCTGGTGACCTCGACGTGGGCCGAGGTCGACGTCGTCGCCGCCTGCTTCCCCGCGGACCAGAAGGTGGGTCCGGGCGACCGGTTCCTCGCCACCGAGCTGGCCAAGGTACGCCGCACCGCGAAGCTCGCCGTGGCCACGAAGACCGACCTGGTGCCGCCGGACCGGATCGCGGAGCACCTGGTCGACCTGGCCGCGCTGGGCGACCAGGTGGGGGTCGAGTGGGCCGACGTCGTGCCCGTGTCAGCGGTCTCTGGACACCAGACCGGCCTCCTCGCCGACCTCCTGGTGGCGCGGCTGCCGGAGGGACCGCCGCTCTATCCGGAGGGCGAGCTGACCGACACCCCGGAGGAGGCGATCGTCGCCGAGCTGATCCGGGAGGCGGCCCTCGAGGGGGTGCGCGACGAGCTTCCGCACTCCATCGCCGTCGTGGTCGAGGAGATGGGACTGCGGCCGGACCGCCCCGAGGACAGGCCGCTGCTCGACATCCACGCTGAGCTGTTCGTCGAACGCTCCTCGCAGAAGGGCATCGTCATCGGGCACCGCGGCGCCCGGTTGCGCGAGGTCGGCACGCAGGCCCGGAAGAGCATCGAGGCGATGCTCGGCACGCCGGTCTACCTCGACCTGCACGTCAAGGTCGCCAAGGACTGGCAGCGCGACCCGCGACAGCTGCGCCGGTTGGGCTTCTGACCTGGAGACCGCGAGCCGAGCGCGTCCGGGCCGACGGCCCGGGCTACTGCTCGCGCAGATAGGCGTACCTCGCGGCTGGGTTGCCGGCGAACGTGAAGCCGCCTCCGAGGCGCAGCCCGGAGGCGTCGGCCTCGACAGACCAGACGCCAGGGTGGTCGTTGCCGGAGAAGGGCAGGGAGTAGGACAGCAGCGCACCGGTCGAGGCGTTCATGGCGGCCAGCTGGTGGCGGGTCGTCCCTGAGAACTTCGGGCCGAAGTGTCCACCGGCGTAGACGACGCCGCCGTGGACGTCCACGGCCTGCACGTTGCCGTCGCCGCCACGTACCCATCGCCGCGACCCGGTCGTCCCTGACCAGGCGACCACCCGACCGCCGGGGCCGGCCGTGGCGGCGTACACGCTGCTCGAGTCCGAGGCGAGTCCCATCACGTAGCAGGTGGAGCACTCCGAGGGCGGCCGCCAGCCGGTCACCTCCCCCGTGTCGAGCGACACCGCCCCGGCGAACAAACGACTCTGACCGCTCAACGACGTGAACCAGCCTCCGAGAACGAGGGAGCCACCGTCCGGAGACGGCTCGATCGCCCAGACGCGCCCACCGCCCATCTTCGCGTCGAAGGCGCTCTGCAGTGCCCCCGTGGCGGCTGCCAGCTTGGCCACGCCTCCGCGGGAGCGCCCGTTCACCGAACCGAACCGCCCTCCGACGTACACCGAGGAGCCGGAAGCCCAGATGTCCTGCACGACGCCGTTCGCCGACGCCGACCACCCGGAGACCGAGGCCCCCGAGGGCGAGATGGCGGCCAACCGGACCGCGGTCCGGCCTCCCGCGGCGGTGAAGTCGCCACCGAGGTAGACGGTGCCGTTCGAGCCGACCGCGATGGCGCGCACGACGCCGTTGGCTCCTGGGTTCCAGTCCCTGATGAGCGCCCCTGTCGTGGCGTCGAGCGCGGCCACGCGGGCCCGCGCCACCTGTGCTCCCGTCGCCGGGTCCCGGAGAGCGGTGAACTTCCCGCCGAGGTAGACCACGTTGCCGACGTGGGCGACCGCGTAGACAGTCCCGTTCGGCACCCAGCTCGGCGCCGGCTGCGTCGTGGGCGCCGCGTCCGCTGGAGCGAGCCACCCTCCCGTCGCCGCGAGCGCGATCGCCACACAGGCCGCACGACGCAACCCCATAAGCCGAAACATGGATCCCCCTTGCCGCAACCCACCGCTGGTGGTCGCGCCGCCCGCGGCGCGCTCTGTCGAGGAACACCGAGCTTCGGGTTTCCCCGATGCGGACCCTACGGCGCAAAGCGCTCAGGCAAACGGGCCGAAAGGCACTGGACCTACGAGCGAAGGGCATGCCCGGCACACGGGCGCCCCTGGTCGAGCAGCGCCGGCGGGACCGGCCGGGCGACGGCTCAGCTGCCCGCCGACGATCAGAGGCCGACGGCGTCCTTGAGGCGGTCGACCAGCGCGAAGTGCCCCACCGCCCAGAAGGCGACGGCGGCCGCGGCCAAGCCGCCGACGGTGATCAGCGTGGAGCTGGCCGGGTGGCTCTTCGCGTGCGCCCAGGTGGCTCTGGCCTTCTCCTTGAAGCTCTCGAAGAAGCGGCGTGCCCAGTGGAACTCCGTGGACCAGACCCACAGGCCGAGGAGCACCGGCGGGATGGTGAGGGGTCCGGGCAGCACCGCCAGTGCGAAGCCGAGGGCGACGCAGAGCAGCCCGACGACGAAGACGCCGACGCGCCAGGCCTGCGCGAGCCCGGGCTTGGTGCGGATGCGGTCACGCCAGCTGCCCTTCTGGACCGGGGTGGCAGCGCCGAGTCCGTCGGTGCAGTCGGGGCACCCTGCCTCCCGTCGCGTGAGCGGTTCGGTCGTCGAGGTCATGCGTGGCTCCTGCGGTTGCTCCACTTGCTTGCCGAGTTGCGGATGAGGAGGCTGACGAGAGCCACCAGGACCCCGGCGACGACGACCTGGAAGATCAGGACCTGCCACCACACCTCGACGTCCATGCCCTCGGCGAGGAACCCGCCGACCACTGCGCCGACGAGGCCGAGGGCGAACGTGAGGATCCAGCCGATGGCCTGGCGGCCGGGGATGATCAACCGGCCCAGGGCGCCGATGACGATGCCGGCCAGGATGGCGGTGAAGACGCTGGCGGTGCTCATGCGATCAGATCCGTTTCCCGTGACGCGAGGTGCTGGACCTGGCCCGGGGCGGGCCAGGGAGACGGCGTGGCTCCACATATTTTCCCGGGCGTGCGGAGGCCCAAACGAAGCGTGAACAAACATTGTGCATCTTAGGTGGGACGATCAAACCCGATCCGGCCGAGGGGTGCCACCCCGTCTCGGTAGAGTGGTCACACCTTGTTCACCATCAAGCATGCAGCGCGCGTCGTGGGAGTCACCGAGGCGACCCTGCGCACGTGGGAGAGGCGCTACGGTGTCGTGGCGCCGGAACGCAGTGAGGGCGGGTACCGGGTCTACGATCCCACCGCCATCGCCACGTTGTCCGCGATGCGCAAGCTGGTCGACGCCGGCTGGTCGCCTGCCCGCGCCGCTGCCGCCATCCGCACCGGCGAGATCCCGGTGGACGGCGGTCCGCTGCCCATCCCGGGCAGCGCGTCGGACGCCGACACGGTCGCATCCCACACCCAGGCCTTCCTGGATGCCGCCGCACGGGTCGATGCGCACGCTGTCGAGGCTGTGTTGGACGAGGGGCTGGCCCTGAGCTCGTTCGAGCATGCGGTCGACACCTGGTTGCTGCCCACGCTGGTCGCCCTCGGCCAGGGCTGGGCTCGCGGGGACATCGACGTCGCCGGGGAGCACATGGCCAGCCACGCGGTGCTGAGGAGACTCTCGGCCGCGTTCGAGGCCGCCGGGTCGCGCGCGCGGGGTCCCAAGGTGGTGGTCGGACTTCCCCCGGGAAGTCAGCACGAGCTCGGTGCCCTTGCCTTCGCGACCGCCGTACGCCGACGCGGGCTGGACGTGCTCTACCTGGGGGGAGACGTTCCCGAAGCCAGCTGGCTGACAGCCGTGCGTGCGCACCACGCCGACGCCGCCGTCCTGTGCGTGGTCACGGCCGCCGATCAGCCCAGCGCCCGCAACACCGTGCGCCTGCTCAAGGCGCACCACTCCGGGCTCTTCGTCGCCAGCGGAGGCGCCTTCGGCACCGCCCTCGGCGGCGACGTCCACGAGCTGGCCTACCGGATCGGCGACGCCGCGGGGGAGCTGGACGCACTGCTGCATGCGCACACCGCAGGTGGGCAAGGTGCGGGGACGGCCGCCGCCCAGGACTGACCCTTCCGAAGCGGGCCCGTCGACGACCAGCGCCCGTTCGGGGCGGCGAGACAGGAGCAGACCACCGTGGCCAAGCAGACCCCCCAGTCGGACGACGCGCTCGTCCGGAGCCTGTCCGTCTACGCCGGGATGGTGGAGCAGGTCCTGGCCGACCCGGCCCGTTGGCTCGGAAGTGACGAGGACCCACCGCCCGATGCAGGCCCATCACGCAAGCTCCTCGACCGAGCCCGCGACAGCCTCGTCGGGGACACCACGCCGTCGTCGCCCGCGTGGACCGACCTGCCACTGGAGAGGAGGATCGACTGGTGGTTGCGGCGCATCGAGGTCACCGCAGGTCTTGCGGCCGCCGCCCCACGATTCGCCGGGCTGGTCGCTGACCGGCTTCCCCTGCGGTCGGCCCTCGGGGCCTCCGCGTCCGGGCTGGCCGTCTGCGCCGTGGCGCGCGAGCACGGCATCGTCGCCGCCGACGACTGGGTCCCGCTGCTCGCCAAGGTCCTCTTCGACCGGGACGTGTCCTCGGCGCCCGCAGTGCCGACCGCACAGGAGTCCCGACAGGCTCTCGAGCAAGCCGGCGAGGACGAGACCGAGCCGCCGGGCGGGATGGCGTCGCTGAGGAACCGATCCCAACGGGGCGTGCGGGCCCTGTGGAGGCTCGCCACCAACCTGCTCGAGCTGCAGAAGACCCTCGACACCCGACCGCGCGGCGGCGTTCTCACCCGGACCATCGCCAAGGTCCCTGTCATCGGCGTCGCCGGCGGCTGGCTGGACGAGCGCAGCGGCATCCGCAAGGCGGCCAAGGCGACCTCCCGGCACCTGGGAGCGGCGAGCCCGCCGCGCTGATGCGCCGCGACATCGGATAGGCGCCCCGTCGGACGACTCCTACGGCCGCACCACGAGCTCGTGCTCGAGACCGAGAAAGCCTCCGTACCGAGCGGCGGCATCCTCCAAGGACTCGAGCTCCGAGGACGCCAGCGCACCACGGTAGGGAGCGAGCTCGAAGACGACACGGCGGCCGACGGTGCGCTTCATCCGGGCGACCATCTGCGCGTCGACCAGCGCCATCCCGATCGCGGTCTCCCGACCGACGGGCACGACCCCCTCGACGTCGAGAACCATCCGGCTCTGCTGATAGCCGCGGTAGGTCTCGTCGAGGATCTGCAGCAGGTGTCCCGTCGGCTCCTGCGTCCCGCTCGGCGCCGATGCGTCGCGCGCGTGCCAGAACGCGAGGCCGTCATGCTCGAACGACGCCAGCCGGTCGCGGACCTGAGCGACGCCCCGCCGTACGTCGGTGAGCGTGAGCGTCGCCCAGTAGGCGAGGTCGCGCTCCGTGGCAGGCCCATGGCCGGTGAAGTAGCGCAGCGCGAGCTCGGCCAACGCTTCATCGCGGTCCAACCGCCTCGTGGTCCCCACCCGGTCGGCGAACAGCGCGTAGGTGTGCCTTCCGTCCAGCGGCCGGCCGCTGCACACCAGCTGGTCCAGCTCCGCGACGGCGAGCGCGAGCATCAGCGCCTGCCCACCGGCATGCACGCCGCGCTGCCCCAGACTGTCCGCCAGCTGCTCCCGGGTCTGGTGGGGCCGCTCCGTCAGGGAGTCACCGAGAACCGAGGATGCGCGGTCGACGTCGGCTCCGGTCCATCCATGCACCTCCGTCAGCTGCCGCACCACGACCGGGCGCACCCGTGGCGACGTCAGATCCAGGAGCCACCCGACATCCGCTGCCGACACGAAGTGCCAGGTGGGTCGCAGCACGTGCGTGCGGACAACCCGGCCCTCGTCGAGCAGGGCCGTGAGCGCGGCCGCATCGCGACGACTCGTCCGGCAGGCCACCGCCCACGCTGCCTGACTGGGGTTCTCGGACTGCACCGCGAGCAGGCTGTCGACCACCTCCGACGCCGAGGACAGGTGGGGTGACACGAGGTGCTGGCTGGCAAGCCGCCACCGGGCGATCTGGTGGGCGGTGGTCACGGGCTCGTGAGGATGGCGAGCCGCCGGGTTGCCGCTTCGACCATGACCTCCCCCGGCGTCCGGTAGCTGATACCGCAAGGCCAGTGTGACGCTCTCAGCCGGATGCGCACCAACCGGTCCGGCCACGACCTGAGCCCCGTGCCGGGGTGCCTCGAATATCCTGGCCGGGTGTCGTGGACGCACTTCGAGTGCATGGCGGACGACTACGCGTCCTCGCGCCCGCCGTATCCGGACGTCATCTTCGACACCCTGGTGGCGGAGCAGGTGCTCGGTCCGGGGGTTCGTGTGCTCGAGGTGGGGGCAGGGGCCGGACTGGCCACCCGGGCCCTGGTCTCCTCGGGCAGCGACGTGGTGGCGCTCGAGCCCGGTCGGGAGCTGGCCACGCTGCTCCGGCGGGCGGTCCCGGCCGCCGCCGTGGTCGTGGGTCGTCTGGAGGACACCGCACTGCCTCGGTCGTCGTTCGACTCCGTGGTCGCCGCGACCTCGTTGCACTGGGTGGACCTGTCGGTCGGACTGCCGAGGCTGCACGCGTCGCTGCGACCGGCTGGGGCGCTCGCCGTGTTTCGCCACATCTTCGGAGACGCCGGTGTGAGCACGGCGTTCCGCGACCACGTGAACCAGATCGTGGTCAGACGCGGTGCCCACGCGGCCGCGAACAGGTCCGATGACCGACCGACCATGGCCGAGCTGGCGTCTGGTGGGTGGTTCGAACCTTCCCGCACCGAGCGGTGGAGGTGGTCCGTCGATCTGACCACCGACCAGGTGCAGAAACTCTTCCGCACGTTCAGCAACTGGACCGAGCACGAGGTCGAGGCCGTGGGGGCAGCGGCCGACGAGTGCGGTGGCCGCGTGACGGAGCACTACCAGTCGGTGCTGCACCTGCTGCGGCGGACTGACCGCCCTTCTCGCGCTGTGCCGAGCTGATCCGGCGGGTGGGGGGCGTCCGGCTCTATGCTCACCGGATGCAGACGGAGACCCGTGACGTGTCCGGCACCCCCGTGTCCGGCACCCCCGGTCTCGGGTTCGCGGGGGTGGGGCTCGTCCTCACCGTCCTCGCCGGCTTGTTCGCCGCCCAGGCCGGCGGCGGCGACCGGGAGGTGTTCCTCTCCTTCGCGGTCGTCCTCGGTGCCTTCGGTCTCCTGGGCATCGTGATCGGTGGGGTGGCCATCGGAGTCCGGCTCGCGCGCGGCTGAAGCAATGGAGGTGGGCGATGGACGAGGCGGAGGAGCGCCGGGCGGAGCGGGCAGCGCAGGCGGCGTACCACACCCAGGTGCAACGGCAGCGCAGCGAGCAGGAGTCCACGAAGGCCCAGGCGTTGATCGACAAGTTCGTTGCTCAGGCGGTGCAGGGCGGGCTCGCGACCGAGGAGCTGAAGGTCCGCCCCTGGTCGGGACGTGGCCGCTACCGGACCGGAGTCACCGGCTGGTACCTGCGCCGCAACCAGTCGATCGGCGTCGGCGCAGACGGCAGCTACTACGTGCTGCTGGTGCCGAAAGTGCCGTTCGGGCGCTGGCGCACCGTCCGGGTCGACCCGACGCCCCCACCGCTCGAGGTGGGGCGAGGTGGGCGCGACGGCGAGTCCATCACTCTGGAGACGCTGCTGCAGAAGCGCTTGCAGTGGTCCACCTCGGATGACTGAGCCGACGTCGGTCGCCACGGAATACCGTGCGCGCCCTCGCGGTTCCTCTCTCAGCCGGTCCGGATCATGCCCCCGGGCCTCACCTTCTGCCGCTGCGAGCGGCCACTCGCCGAGAGGCGGCTGACGGGCCGGTGAGCTGAAACGCACAGCCACCTCCGGGGTAAGCCCCCGGCAGGTGGCTGTCTGCGTCTTCAGGGGACGCCATCGCACTTGCCGCGGAGTGCGCACACAGTGTTGGCTTCGCGCCATGGGAGACGCGCAGCCGCGCCCGGCGGTGGGGGAGGAGACCATCACCGGGTTCCTGCACCGGTTGGCGAGCCGCTCGCCCACGCCCGGCGGCGGCGCGGTCGCCGCGCTCAACGCCGCCCAGGCCGCGGCGCTGGTGGCGATGGGCGCCCGTTTCTCCGGAGCCGGCGAGGGCGACAGCGCCGGCCTGGCGGCAGAGATCGTCGACGCCGCCGACCGGCTGCGATCCCGCGCACTCCACCTGGCGGCCGACGACGAGGCCGCCTTCGTGGCGGTGAGCGCGGCGTACGACCTGCCCCACGACGACGAGGCGGCCAGGCAACGGCGCCGCAGCTCCATCCGTGACGCCGTCGCGGACGCCGCCGGCCCTCCGGCAGAGGTCGTCGCGGTCGCCGGCGAGCTGGTGGCGCTGGCGGAGCGCCTGCTGCCGGTGGTGAACCCGACGCTGGTGTGCGACCTGGCGGCCGCGGCCGACGCCCTCCAGGCCGCCGCCAGCACCGCCGCCCTCAACGTGGCCGAGAACCTTCGCGGCCTGCCGGCGGACGACCCGCGTCGCCGGCTCCTCGACGACGTCGCCGACGTCGCGCAGACCATGCAGCGCGGCGCCGCGCTGCGCGAGACGGTACGCCGGAAGGTGGAGTCATGACGAACACGACGAGCAAGGGACCGATCCCGCCAGACATCGACATCGCGAACGCGGCCGACCTCTGGCGCATCACCGAGGTGGCGCGGCAGCGGCTCGGGGTGGACGAGGAGCACCTGGTCCCCTACGGCCACCACAAGGCCAAGGTCGACCTCGGGTACCTCTCGACGCTCGAGGACCGCCCGATGGGCAAGCTGATCCTCATGTCGGCGATGTCGCCGACGCCGGCCGGAGAGGGCAAGACGACGACCACGGTCGGGCTCACCGACGCCCTGCAGGTGCTGGGTCACCGGGCGATGGCGTGCCTGCGTGAGCCCTCCATGGGGCCGGTGTTCGGGATGAAGGGCGGCGCTGCGGGCGGTGGCTACGCGCAGGTCGTCCCGATGTCGGACATCAACCTGCACTTCACCGGAGACTTCACCGCGATCGCGGCCGCCAACAACCTGCTGGCCGCGCTTGTCGACAACCACGTCCACCACGGCAACGCGCTGGACATCGATCCGAGGACCCTGACCTGGAAGCGCGTCGTCGACCTCAACGACCGGGCCCTGCGCGACATCGTCGTCGGCCTCGGCGGCGTCGCCAACGGCTTCCCCCGCGAGGACGGGTTCGACATCGTGGTGGCCTCCGAGCTGATGGCGATCTTCTGCCTCACCGAGTCGTGGGCCGACCTCAAGCGGCGGATCGGCGACATCGTCGTGGGCTACACCAGGAGCAAGGCGCCGGTCACCGCGCGCGACCTCGGCGCCGACGGCGCGATGACCGTGCTGCTCCGCGACGCGCTCGCGCCCAACCTCGTGCAGACCCTCGAGCACGCACCCGCCTTCGTCCACGGCGGCCCCTTCGCCAACATCGCGCACGGGTGCAGCTCGGTGATCGCCACCCGGTCCGCGCTGCGGCTGGCCGACTTCGTGGTGACCGAGGCCGGGTTCGGGGCGGACCTGGGCGCGGAGAAGTTCGTCGACATCAAGTGCCGCAAGTCGGGGCTCCGTCCCGACGCGGCCGTGGTCGTCGCCACCATCCGTGCCCTCAAGTACCACGGAGGCGTCGCGGTCGCCGATGTCGGCACCGAGGACCTCGCCGCGCTCGAGGCGGGGATGGCGAACCTCGCCCGTCACCTGGACAACGTGCGCGAGGTCTACGGCATCCCCTGCGTGGTGGCGCTGAACCGCTTCCCCTCCGACACCGAGGCCGAGCTGGCGCGGGCCGTCGAGCTGATCGGTGCTCACGGGGTGAGGGCTTTCGCCGCCACCCACTTCGCGGACGGTGGCGCGGGCGCGACGGAGCTGGCCGAGGGCGTCCTCACGCTGCTGGAGGAGGAGAAGGCCTCGCTGACCTACACCTACGAGGACGACCTGCCGCTGCGCGAGAAGGCCGAGACCGTCGCGCGCCGTCTCTACGGGGCGGCGGCGGTGACGTGGGACCCGAAAGCGGCGCGCCGGCTGAAGCGCATCGAGGACGACGGGTACGGCGGCCTGCCGGTCTGCATCGCCAAGACGCAGTACTCCTTCTCCACCGACCCGGCGCTGCGCGGCGCCCCGACGGGGCACGCGCTGCACGTGCGCGAGGTGCGGCTGTCGGCGGGTGCCGGGTTCGTCGTGCTGGTCTGCGGCGACGTCATGACGATGCCGGGGCTCCCCAAGGAGCCGGCCGCCGCGCGCATCGACCTCACCGACGATGGCCGGATTGTGGGACTGTCGTAGCCGCTCGACACCGAGTCGATACCGTCACAGCCCTGGGCAGGCCGTCGTAGGGAAGCCGGGTGGACAACCCGGCAGGAGGAGCAGCTCGGGTGTTTCGCAAGGTGCTCGTAGCCAACCGCGGCGAGATCGCGGTCCGGGCGTTCCGTGCCGCATACGAGCTCGGCGCGCAGACCGTGGCGGTCTTCCCCCACGAGGACCGCAACTCCGAGCACCGGCTCAAGGCCGACGAGGCCTACGAGATCGGCGAGCGCGGTCATCCGGTCCGGGCCTACCTCGATCCCCAGCTCATCGTGGAGACCGCCGTACGCGCGGGCGCCGACGCCGTCTATCCGGGCTACGGGTTCCTCTCGGAGAACCCGGGGCTGGCGGAGGCATGTGCCCGGGCCGGAGTGACCTTCATCGGGCCCTCCGCCGAGGTGCTCGCGCTGACCGGCAACAAGGCGAGGGCGGTTGCCGCCGCACGAGCCGCCGGCGTGCCCACGCTGCAGAGCACAGACCCCGGGACGGACGTCGACGCGCTCGTCGAGGCCACGGCGGGCATGGACTACCCGCTCTTCGTCAAGGCGGTGTCCGGCGGCGGCGGACGCGGGATGCGCCGCGTGGACGACCCGGCGAAGCTCCGTGAGGCGGTCGAGACCTGCATGCGCGAGGGCGAGGGCGCCTTCGGCGACCCCACCGTGTTCGTCGAGCAGGCAGTGGTCGACCCGCGCCACATCGAGGTGCAAATCCTGGCCGACGCCGAGGGGCAGGTCATCCACCTCTTCGAGCGGGACTGCTCGGTGCAGCGCCGTCACCAGAAGGTCGTGGAGATCGCGCCGGCTCCCAACCTGGACCCCGGGCTCCGCGACCGCATCTGCGCAGACGCCGTCAGCTTCGCCCACGAGATCGGCTACCTGAACGCGGGCACCGTCGAGTTCCTGCTCGATCCCCACGGCCGCTACGTCTTCATCGAGATGAACCCGCGGATCCAGGTGGAGCACACGGTGACCGAGGAGGTCACCGACGTGGACCTGGTGCGGTCCCAGATGCTGGTGGCCTCCGGCGAGAGCCTCGCCGACCTCGGCCTCCACCAGGACGGCGTGCGGCTCCGGGGCGCGGCGTTGCAGTGCCGGATCACCACCGAGGACCCCGCCAACGGGTTCCGTCCCGACACCGGCGTGATCACCACCTACCGCTCACCCGGCGGGGCCGGCATCCGCCTCGACGGCGGCACCACCTACACCGGCGCCGAGGTGTCCGGGCACTTCGACTCGATGCTCACCAAGCTGACCTGCCGCGGCCGGGACTTCCGTACCGCCGTGGAGCGGGCGCGCCGGGCCCTCGCCGAGTTCCGGATCCGCGGGGTCGCCACCAACATCCCGTTCCTGCAGGCGGTCCTCGACGACCCCGACTTCGGGGCCGGGCGCGTCACCACCGCCTTCATCGAGACCCACCCGCACCTGCTCACCGCCCGCTCCAGCGCCGACCGCGGCACCAAGCTGCTCACCTTCCTCGCAGACGTCACCGTCAACCAGCCGCACGGGCCCGCTCGGGCCGCCCTCGACCCCACCGACAAGCTCCCGCCGCTGGTCGGCGCGCCACCGGCCACCGAGGGCAGTCGGGACCTGCTCCGCCGGGTGGGACCCGAGGAGTTCGCCCGGTCGCTGCGGGCGCAGACTGCGGTCGCCGTCACCGACACCACCTTCCGCGACGCACACCAGTCGCTGCTCGCCACCCGGGTCCGGACGCGTGACCTCCTCGCCGTCGCGGGGCACGTGTCGCGGCTGACGCCCCAGCTGTGGTCGCTCGAGGCGTGGGGTGGTGCGACGTACGACGTCGCCCTCCGCTTCCTCGCCGAGGACCCCTGGGAGCGGCTCGCCGCGCTGCGGAGCGCAGTGCCGAACATCTGCCTGCAGATGCTGCTGCGAGGTCAGAACACGGTCGGCTACACGCCCTACCCCGTCGAGGTGACCGAGGCCTTCGTCGGAGAGGCGGCCGAGACCGGCATCGACGTCTTCCGGATCTTCGACGCCCTCAACGACGTGGCGCAGATGCGGCCGGCCATCGACGCGGTGCGTGCCACCGGAACCGCGGTGGCCGAGGTCGCCCTCTGCTACACCGGCGACCTCTCCGACCCGGGGGAGCGGCTCTACACCCTCGACTACTACCTCCACCTGGCCGAGCGCATCGTCGAGGCAGGTGCCCACGTGCTCGCGATCAAGGACATGGCCGGGCTGCTCAGGGTGCCGGCGGCACGCACGCTGGTGACGGCGCTGCGCGACCGTTTCGACCTCCCCGTCCACCTGCACACCCACGACACCCCCGGCGGTCAGCTCGCGACGCTGGTCGCTGCCATCGAGGCGGGCGTCGACGCCGTGGACGCCGCTTCCGCGCCGGTGGCGGGGACGACGAGCCAGCCGGCCCTGTCCTCGCTCGTGGCGGCAACCGACCACGGTGCCCGCGAGACCGGGCTGGAGCTGGACGCGGTCTGCGACCTCGAGCCGTACTGGGAGGCGACCCGCCGCGTCTACGCTCCGTTCGAGTCCGGGCTGCCCTCCCCCACCGGGCGGGTGTACACCCACGAGATCCCCGGCGGCCAGCTGTCCAACCTCCGCCAGCAGGCGATCGCACTGGGGCTGGGCGAGAAGTTCGAGCAGATCGAGGACATGTACGCCGCCTCGAACGCCATCCTCGGCAACATCGTCAAGGTGACGCCGTCCTCGAAGGTCGTCGGCGACCTGGCCCTCCACCTCGTCGCGGTGGGCGCAGACCCCCAGGAGTTCGAGGCGGAGCCGGGGAGGTTCGACGTCCCCGACTCGGTCATCGGCTTCCTCGCCGGCGAGCTCGGCGAACCACCCGGTGGCTGGCCGGAGCCCTTCCGCAGCAAGGCGCTCGCCGGCCGCACCGTCAAGCCGCAGCTCACCGAGCTCACCGACGACCAACGGCACGGCCTGGCCACCGACACACGCACGACGCTCAACGCGCTGCTGTTCCCGGGACCGACGAAGGACTTCCTCGAGTCACGCGAACGCTACGGCGACGTGTCGGTGCTCCGGACTCTGGACTACCTCTACGGACTGCGCCCGAACACCGAGCACCGCGTGGAGATCGAGGAGGGCAAGACGCTGATCCTCGGGGTGGAGGCGATCAGCGACCCCGACGAGCGCGGCATCCGCACGGTGATGTGCACCATCAACGGTCAGCTCCGCCCGGTCAACGTCCGCGACCGTTCGGTGGCCGCGGACGCGCCCGCGGCGGAGAAGGCCGACGCCGGGGTGCCGGGACAGGTCGCTGCGCCGTTCGGCGGCGTGGTCACCGCCACCGTGGCGGAGGGCGACGAGGTCGAGGCGGGCTCGACGGTGGCCACCATCGAGGCGATGAAGATGGAGGCCTCCATCACGACGCCAGTGGGTGGGACCGTGAAGCGCGTCGCCGTGCGGGGGCCCCAGGAGGTCGACGGGGGGGACCTGGTCGTCGTGGTCGGTTGAGGGCCCTCTCGACGCAGTCTCCCTCGGCGGTCAGGAGCGGCTCTGGCGAGTCCTCTTGCTGTTGGCCTTCTTGATCGCCTCGACCAGCTCGTCCTTGTTCATCCGCGACCGACCGCTGACGTCCAGCTTCTTCGCGACGTCCATGAGGTGGCTCTTGCTCGCATTGGCATCGACGCCCTCGGCCGTCTTGCCACCCTTGCGGGCAGACTTCCCCGACTTCGCGGCCTGCTTGTCCGAGGGGCCCTTCTCGTCCTTGCCCTCCCAGTGGTCGCCGACCTTCTCGAAGCTGTGCTTGAGCGAGGAGAAAGCGGTGCGGTGCGCGCGCTCGCCCTCGCCGTACTCCTCCACCGCCGAGTCATGGGTCTTGGCCCAGGTGCGCTGCGCCTTCTGGGGGGAGCGCTTCAACGTCGACGGAAGCTCGTCCTTGCCCGGCATCGTGTTCCTCCTCCGCGTGGGACCGTTCGGGCAACGAGTACCCACATGAGGGCCGCGGGACACGCGGTAGGGTGGTCGGCATCATGCCGCACGTGGTCGAGGAACTCCTCCTCCTTCGCTGCCGCAGCGAGGTTCGCCCCCCGTCGTAGTGGTCCGGACCCCCTCGCTGCGGAGCTCGCCGCACCGTTCCGGAAACAGCCCGAGACCAGCGAGGACCCCTTCCATGTCCCCATCCCAGGACACCGGCGCCGTCAGCCGGCAGCAGTCCAGCGGCATGCCCTTCTCCCGCTACCGCCCCTTCCCCCCGATCGACCTCCCCGACCGCACGTGGCCCGGCGCCGTCATCTCGACGGCACCTCGGTGGCTGTCGACGGACCTGCGTGACGGCAACCAGGCGCTCATCGACCCGATGTCGCCGGCCCGCAAGCTGAAGATGTTCGACCTGCTCGTCGCCATGGGCTACAAGGAGATCGAGATCGGCTTCCCGGCGGCCAGCCAGACCGACTACGACTTCGTGCGCAGCCTCGTCGAGGGCGGCCGCATCCCCGACGACGTCCGCGTCTCGGTGCTGACCCAGGCGCGCGAGGATCTCATCGAGCGCACCGTCCAGTCGCTGGCAGGGGCCCGCCACGCCACCGTGCACCTCTACAACGCGACCGCGCCGCTGTTCCGACGCGTGGTCTTCGGCGTGGACAGGGACGAGTGCCGCGCTATCGCGGTCCGCGGGACCGAGATCGTCATGAAGTACGCCGAGGAGCTGCTCGGAGACTGCGACTTCGGCTACCAGTACAGCCCTGAGATCTTCACCAGCACCGAGCTGGACTTCGCGGTGGACGTCTGCGAGGCGGTCTCGGACGTGTGGCAGCCAGGGCCCGGCCGCGAGATCGTGCTCAACCTCCCAGCGACCGTCGAGGTGGCGACGCCCAACGTCTACGCCGATCAGATCGAGTGGTTCTCGCGCCACCTGACGCGACGCGAGTCCTCCGCCATCTCCCTGCACCCGCACAACGACCGGGGCGCCGCCGTCGCGGCGACCGAGCTGGGGCTGATGGCGGGCGCGGACCGTGTCGAGGGCTGCCTGTTCGGGCACGGCGAGCGCACCGGCAACGTGTGTCTGGTGACGCTCGGCATGAACCTGTTCAGCCAGGGCGTCGACCCGCAGATCGACTTCTCCGACATCGACGAGATCCGCCGCACGGTCGAGTACTGCACGCAGCTGCCGGTGCACCCCCGCCACCCGTACGCCGGAGACCTCGTGTACACGGCCTTCTCCGGCTCCCACCAGGACGCGATCAAGAAGGGGCTGGAGGATCTCGACCGTCGAGCTCGGGCCCGCGGCATCCCGGTCTCGGAGATGGAGTGGGAGGCGCCGTACCTCCCCATCGACCCGCACGACGTCGGCCGCAGCTACGAGGCGGTCATCCGGGTGAACAGCCAGTCCGGCAAGGGCGGCGTGGCCTACATCATGAAGGCCGACCACAAGCTCGACCTGCCGCGGCGGCTGCAGATCGAGTTCTCCCGGGTCGTGCAGGAGCACACCGACGCCGAGGGTGGCGAGGTGACGCCCGACGCGATGTGGCGGTCGTTCACCGCGACGTACCTCGACCGCGACGAGCCGCTGCGCCTGGACTCGGTCCACACCTCGAGCGCGGCGGGGGAGAAGGACCAGCTCACCGTCGACGTCGTCCTCGACGGTGAGCACCGGACCCTCGAGGGCAGCGGCAACGGCCCCATCGCCGCCTTCGTCGACGCGCTCGCGACCGTCGGCCACGACGTGCGGGTGCTCGACTACGCCGAGCACGCCCTGTCCGCCGGCGGCGACGCCCACGCGGCGGCGTACGTCGAGTGCGCGGTCGGCGGTCAGGTGCTCTGGGGCGTCGGGCTCGACCCGAACATCGTCACCGCCTCGCTCAAGGCCGTCGTCTCGGCGGTCAACCGGGCCTGACCGCCGGCCTGACAGTGGGCCTGACCGGCCGGCCGACCATTCGGACTGACCGGCCGGTCAGGCGACTTCGGCCGATCCCGCCCGCGACGGGCACGGCTCTGCAAGGCTTGCTCCGACCGGGAGGAGGAGCATGAGTGTGACGACCGTGCGGGCGTTCGCGTTCCGGCGCGGGACGACGCAGCTGCAGCCCCCGGTCCGCCAGGCGCTGCTCCTCGTGCTGGTCGCGGTGGACGCGGCGCTGCACCGGGGCGCCGACAACGCCTTCAGCACGTGGTACGTCGGCGGCCTCGTCCTGCTGCTGGGCACGAGCGTGTGGACCCTGCTGTCCCCGGCGCCGGCCCGGTCCCTGACGGCCGGGGCCGTCGTCATGGTCCTCGACCTCGGGGCCGTCGGGCTCATGCGGATGGTCCCCGACGGGAACGGAGTCGGCTTCCTCGCCGTCCTCGTCGCCCTGTGGCTGGGCATCGACCTGCGTGGGCGCGGCGTCCTCGTCGCACTCCTCGGCACCGTCTGCCTCGTCGCGGCGCCCTCCCTGCTCTACTACGGCGTCCAGGACGCGTGGCTCTCCCGCGCGCTCATCCTGTCGACGACGGCCACCGTCTGCGCGATCACGACCGCGAGCGCTGCGCGCGCCTGGGCCGACCAGAA
>CADCUI010000050.1 GCA_902805845.1 uncultured Nocardioidaceae bacterium | reverse complement strand
ACGGTGACGTCGAACTCCTCCTCCGCGGCCAGCTCCTGCACCGCGGTCTCCAGCCGCCGGGCCCGTTCCTGCTCGCTCTCGGTGCCGCGGCCGACCAGCCGGTTGACCAGCTCCTCCCACGACGGCGGCTTCAGGAAGACGAAGAGCGACTCCGGCATGGTGCGGCGGACCTGCCGAGCACCCTGCAGGTCGATCTCGAGCAGGGCCGCCCGCCCCTCGGTCAGCGCCTCCTCCACCGGGCGTCGCGGGGTGCCGTAGCGGGCGCGGCCGTGCACGACTGCCCACTCCAGGAGCTTCCCGCCGGCGACCATGCGGTCGAACTCCTCGTCGCTGACGAACCAGTAGTGCTCGCCGTGCCGCTCCCCCGGCCGCGGTGGGCGCGTGGTGACGGACACCGACATCCAGATCTCCGGGTGCCGTTCACGGACATAGGCCGCCACGGTGCCCTTGCCGACCGCCGTCGGCCCGGCGAGCACGGTCAGCCGGGCACGGCGCCCCGACGGGTCGACGGTCGAGTCGACCGCGGCAGCCGCTCCGGGCCCGCTCACTCCGCCGCGGGGCCGGAACTGCGGTTGCCGAACTCCCGTTGCAGCGCAGCGACCTGGTTCGTTCCGAGGCCTCGCACCCGACGGCTCTCCGAGATGCCCAGCCGCTCCATGAGCTGGCGGGCGCGCACCTTGCCCAGCCCCGGCATCGACTGCAGCAGGTCGATCACGCGCATCTTGCCGATGACCTCGTTGGTCTGTCCCTGGGCCAGGACGTCGGTGATCGAGCCCCCCGAGTGCTTCAGCCGGTTCTTCACCTCGGCCCGCTCCCGCCGCGAGGCCGCTGCCTTCTCGAGGTTCGCCTGTCGCTGTTCGGGGGTGAGCCGAGGCAGAGCCACTGTCGAGACCTCATCCGTGGGAGGAGCTATGGGGGGGACGGACGAAATCTAGCCACGTCCGCGTGGGGGTGGCAACGACGCCCCCTCACCCGCGCAAGGGGTCCGGATGGGGCTCCTCAACGGGCAAGCGCGGCGAACTGCTCGGCGGCGTGCTCGGCCGCGGCGCGGAGGGCGGCCACGTCCGGCCCGGCGCCGAGGAGCTCCCGGCTGCTCGACGGCAGCACGTTGCGGGCCGCAGGCCCGAAGATCAGGCGGACCGACTCCGCCGACCCGCCCTGGGCTCCGACGCCGGGGACCAGCAGCGGTCCGCCGATGTCGAGGTCCTCCGCCGTGCCGCCGATCGTGGCGCCGACGACCGCGCCGAACGATCCGAGCAGCGAGCCGGCGTTGCGTGCAGCCAGCGCCGCGAGCACCGAGCCGGCGACCGTGCCGCCGTCCCGGGTGCGGGCGTGCTGGAACTGAGGCCCCTCCGGGTTCGAGGTCAGCGCCAGCACGAACACCCCGGCACCGGACCCGGCTGCGGTGTCGAGCATCGGGTCCAGGGAGCCCATCCCGAGGAACGGACTGGCCGTGATGGCGTCCACGAACAACGGTGCCGACGGGTGGAGGTAGGCGTCGGCGTACGCCTGGGCGGTCGAGCCGATGTCCCCCCGCTTGACGTCGAGCACCACCAGTGCCCCGAGATCGCGGCTCGCCTGGACGGCGCGCTCGAGCACGGCGATCCCCGCCGAGCCGTGGCGCTCGAAGAAGGCGGACTGCGGCTTGACTGCTGCGGCGGTGCCGGCGAGCCCCTCCACCGCGGTCATCGTGAACTTCTCCAGCCCGTTCGCGTCGTCGGTCAGCCCCCACTCCTCGAGCAGCGAGGGATGTGGGTCGATGCCGGCGCACAACGGCCCGCGGGCGTCCATGGCGGTGCGCAGCCGCGTCCCGAACGGTGTCACACGCCGACCTCGCGTGCGGCCGGTCCGGTGGTCGCTGCGGCGCCCGGGTACGAAGCCCTCAGCCCGCGCTGAAGACGGGCCGGCCAGGCGGGTCCGCCGTACACGAAGCCGGTGTAGGCCTGCAGCAAGGTGGCTCCGGCGTCCAGCCGTGCCCGCGCCTCGGTCACCGACCCGATGCCGCCGGCGCCGATGAGCGTCAGCTCCGGTCCGACCCGGTCACGGAGGAGCCGCATGACGGCGTCGGCGCGGTCGGTGAGCGGCGCGCCGCTCAGCCCGCCTGCCCCCAGTGCCGCCACCTGCTCGTGCGGGCTGACGAGCCCGTCGCGGCGGACGGTGGTGTTCGTGGCAATGATCCCGTCGAGCGCGAGGGCCAGCGCGAGGTCGGCGACCGCGAGCACATCGGCGTCGGAGAGGTCCGGTGCGATCTTCACCAGCAGCGGGACGCCTTCTGAGACCTCGTCGCACGCCCGGCGTACCGCCTCGAGCAGCGGTTGCAGCCGCTCCACCGCCTGCAGGTCACGCAGCCCCGGAGTGTTCGGCGACGACACGTTGACGACCACGTAGTCCGCGTACGGCGCGAGCAGTCGCGCGCTTCCCGTGTAGTCGGCTGCCGCCTCGCTCTCGGGCACCGCCTTGGTCTTGCCGATGTTGACCCCGACGACCACGTCGGCCTTCCTGGCGGGCGAGCCGAGTGCCTCGCGACGGCGACGCAGCCGGGCGGCGACCGCCACGGCGCCGTCGTTGTTGAATCCCATCCGGTTGACGATCGCGCGGTCCTGCGGCAGTCGGAACAACCGTGGGCGCGGGTTGCCGGGTTGCGGTTGACCGGTGACCGTGCCGACCTCGACGAACGAGAAGCCCAGCGCTGCAAGAGGATCGATGCCGAGCGCGTTCTTGTCGAACCCGGCCGCGAGGCCGAGGACTCCGGGGAACGTCAGCCCCATGGCCTCGACCGGCTCGGCCGCCTTCCGGATGCGTCGGCCGGCGGGTGCCAGCACCGGTGCGGCGGCACGCATGGCGTCGAACGCCAGGTGATGCGCCCGCTCCGGGTCGACCCGGGTCGCGACATGCCGGAAGAACGTGTCGTAGGGGGTCGCGGCTCTCCGCCGTCGGCCGGAAGGCATGGGTGAAGTCTTTCACGTACGGCGCGACGCACGAGACTTGCGATCCTCCCTGGACGTAGGGCCCTGTCCTCAGCCACGGATGTGTGCCACGGTCTGTGAGGCTCGGGCGCTGAGTGGGACATGTTGTGCAGGAGCCGACGGAAAGGTTGTGCGATGCAGGTGCAGAGAAGAGTGGCGGTGGCGGCCGCGGTCGTCCTGGGGGCGGCCGGCGCAGTCGCAGGGATCCCGGCCACATCGGTGGCCGCCGCTGGGGGAGATGGCGTCAAGACCATCACCAAGAAGCTCGATGACCCGTTCGGTCTGGCGAAGGCGCCCAGGCACCGTGGACTTCTGGTGGCGGAAGGCACCTCTGGCCAGGTGACGCGGGCCTTCTTCGACGGGCGTAGACGGACGATCCTCACGGGCGTTCCCGGCGTCGCCGGCGTCGCCGGCGGACCGGGCCGCGTGTTCGCGGTTACCGGCGGTGCCAGCGACGCGGGCGCCCCGACAGGCGGCGAGTACGGCCCCAGCCGGGTCCTGCGGATGGACTACCGGGGCGGGCGCGTCAAGGTGATCGCCAACCTGCACCGCTACGAGCTCAAGCACAACCCCGACGGGCAGGTTCAGTTCGTCGACGGGCAGCCGGTCGAGGCACTCTCCAACCCCTTCTCGATGACCTGGTCACGGTTCGGGCTCTTCGTGGCCGACGGAGGCGCCAACGCCATCCTGAGGATCAACCCGCGTACCGGCCGCGTGTCGACCTTCTTCGCTCCCCGCACCTTCAAGGACACGAGGAGGTGCAAGCGGCCGGACGCCAACGCCAACCCAGGGACCAAGGGCTGTGACTCGGTGCCGACCGGCGTCCAGGTCGTCGGTCGCAGCCTCTACGTCAGCTTCCTCGGGTCCGATGCGCCGAACGCCGGACGCGTCTACCGGCTGCACGCTCGCACCGGTGAGGTCCAGCGGGTCTGGAAGCGGCTGACCGGACCGACCGGCGTCGCGGCTCGTCGGGACGGGACCGTCTACGTCTCCCGCGTGTTCGAGGGCGCGCCCGCCGGACCGCCGGCGCCGGACTTCGACCCGGCGAACATCGGGGAGATCACCCGGATCAAGAACGACCGGCGCACGCACGCCCAGGTCACCATGCCCACCGGCATGACGACCCGCAACGGCATGCTGTACTCCACGGCGTGGAGCGTGGGGTCCTTCCTCGGACTCGAGAACGCCGGGCAGGTGGTGCGGGTCAAGCCGCGCGCCTTCAAGTAAGGCTGCGTGCGGGTAGTGGGTCAGTTCGCGCTGACCCACTACCGCTTGCACGGCCTGTGGCACCAGCGCCGTCGAACACGTCAGTCGAGCGCCAGCGAGTCTCCACGGTCACCTCGCATCCGTGCGAGTCTCGCGCGCAGGGCCGGCGCCCGCTCGGCGTTGGCGCGCAGCTCGATGTAGCTGTCGCCGCGGGCCCACAGCAGTGCGTCGTCGAGCCTTCGCACCGCACCGGGCGGGTAGCGGTAGTCCATCCGCTGCGCCAGGGCCGGCGCGTCCACCGATCGCAAGATGTCCCCGAGCTCGGTCAGGGAGGTGATGCCGAGCTCGAGCACCAGCCCGGAGATCCACGCGTAGTGCTCGGTCCGTGACCATCCTGCATCGGCGTACTGCCCGGCGAGGAATGCCGCCAGCTCTCGTGGACTGATCCTCGGGTCGTCGTCGTCACTCTCGACCCCCGCCCCGGTCGATGCTGCGCCGAGCCTTGTCCGGATCATGGAGAACTCGCGATCCGCCAGCTCCAGAAGACCAGCCGCCAGCGTGAAGCGGCGGTCGAACTCGGATACGTGTTCGTGAGGGATGGTGCCCTTGTAGCGGATGTCGTGCTCGAACTCGGCCCAGGCGTGCTGCAGCACGGTGCGGATCTGGACCTGCGCCAATCGGCCCCTGAGCCGTTCGTGACCGGGCTGGGTCGCCTGGTCGTCACTCAGCCCGACGAGCAGGTGTCGGCTGGCGTAGCCGAAACGGCCTTCGCTCGCCGTCTCGCGGCCCAGGTCGCGATCGTCGTGGACGGTGACCTGGTCACTGAGGAGGTCGACCACGGCCTGGACGTCGCTGTGGACGTAGGTGATCACGCGGACCCCGATCTGGTCCGTGATCTCGCGGAGCGGCTCGGTGAAGACAGGTCGGCCGTCGATGGTGCGGGCTGCCTTGCTCGCGAACGAGGCCACGGACTTCGCGCGCCCGGTGACGCTCAGGTAGTTGATGCCCGCGTCGTCGAGGATCGAGGTCGTCAGCTGCAGGTACTCATCCGCCACCAGCTGCAGCTCAGGCTGCAGCTCGGCGTACTCCCGGACAGCCGACCGGCCGGAGGCGGGGATCCCGGGCGTGACCTGCTGCGTCCGCGGCGTCGGCACCAGGTCCGCCGGCAGTGTCGGGGTGACGATGTAGCCGGTGTCGAGATCGCCGTACGTCGTGGTCTGCTCCGGCCTGCGGACCGCGAACAGGGCGACATAGGCGCACACCACCGCGTCGACCTGATCCTCGACGACCCGCAGCTCGCTCTTTCGTTCCGCGGTCTCGACGTCGTTGCGCAGGGCACGCCAGGCGCGGGAACGCTCGTGATCCTGATCGCCATCGACCACAAGGGCAGGGTCAGCGTCGGCGAGGCCTTCGAGCAGCCCCAGGAGCGTCAGCAGCTCGCCACGCAGCCGCTCGAGGTCACGGCCTGGCTTGTTCTTGTACTTCAGGGTCCGCCCCAGACGGAACAGGGCCACCGTCGCCGGATGGGGATACACCTCGATGGCCCGGCGTGCGCGCTGCGACCGGGGGTTCATGTCGAGGCCGAGCCGCGCCGCCAGCCGAGCGCCGCGCGGCTGCTCCCGGAATTCCGGCTTTCCGGTGTTGGACGGGTGCGCACCGGCGTCGAAGCTCGCGAAGTCCCTGTTGAGCATGGCTTCGGCAGGCCGGTTCCCGGTCGGATTCCGGACGATCAGCGGCGCATCGATTGCCACGAGGCAGGCCCCCGCGACGTACGGCGCCAAGGCGACACAGATCTGGTCGTCGGAGGCCGCGGCCGACACGTGCACCAGGTGCCCCTCCTCGTCGAGGACGGCCAGGCCCGTAGGCCGACGCTCACCCCAGGCCAGGTCGACTCCGACGAAGTACACGGGAGAAGCCTGCCCTACGCGACCCCCGGAGCGGGTCCGTCAGGCGGCCGCTTCTGATGCAGGCTGTGCCGACGTGGCCGGCATGTCCTCCATGGGCATTTCCTGGTGTTGAACAGCTGCTTCCGCTGCAGGTACCCGCCTCAGGAGGTCCTGCCGGCCGTCCTCGTATGCCTGGGTGACGAGCCGGTGCAGGCACGCGTACATCAGCGCCATGCCGACCATCACTGCCCCCATGAGGCACCAGGCGATGGTGGCGGCCATGTCGACATCCATCTCGGTCGCCCGCCCCTTGCTCGTCGTCCCGTCCTGTGGTGAGAGCGTCCCAGATTCCTCCGCGGTCCCACATCGAAATCGCCTAGAAAGTCCGGATCGGGACGCCGGGCGGCGGGGTGCAGGAAGCCACAGCCCGCTGACTGCAGACCGGGGCGGTCTGGTTCCCTGCCCTGACGGCCCTTCATGATGGAGCCCCGTTGATGTCACGAAGGGAACCCCGGTGCCGGCGAAGAAGCGATCTGGATCCACGGAGAAGGAGCTCAAGGCCACCGTCAAGAAGCTCCGCGCGAAGCTCGACCGGGCCGACGCCGAGGCGCAGCGGTGGAGGAAGCGGGCCGGTCGGTTCGAGCAGGCGGCAGCCGAGTCGGCCACGCAGGTCAAGAAGCTGAACAAGCGCTTGGAGAAGGCGGATCGACGGGCCACGGCGGCGCAGTCGACCGTGTCGACGGCCCCGTACGCACCGGCTACCGAAGCC
>CADCUI010000049.1 GCA_902805845.1 uncultured Nocardioidaceae bacterium | reverse complement strand
GGACTGGTCGTCGAGGTAGACCTGACCGACCTTGCCGATCTTGTCCCCGTCGCTGCCGTACGCCGTGGCCCCCATGATGCTGCGGGCGTCTTGGGCGTCAAGCATGTTGCCTCCTGGTTGGTAGGTGGTGGCTGGTGACTGACGACTTGCTAAGTCTTCGGGGCCGTCGTACGGCCCCCGCCGGGGAAGCACCTACCCGGGGGCTCTCGGGGTTACACCCCTTATCGCGTAAGGCCGTCGGTTTTTACGCGGTCGTCCCGGGTTCGAGCCGGGAGCCGGCGGCCAGCCTCACGCCTCGGCCCACGGTGCAGTCCAGCCCGAGCATGGTGATGTCCCCGTCCTCGGGCGTCCGGCTCCAGGACTGCTCGTCCTGCTGGTCCGGCGACGGCCCGACGGTGGCGTCCTCCCCGATGACACACCGCTCGTCGACCAGGGTGGTCGTGACGGTGGCGCCGCGACGTACCACGACGTCCTGGAGGAGCACGCAGTCCGTGACGCGGGCACCGGCCTCGACGACGACCCCGGGCCCGAGGACGCTGCGGACCACCTCCCCCGCGACGTCGCAGCCCGGCGAGACCAGGCTGTCGTCGAGCACGGCACCACGCCGCACCCGGGCGGCGGCCCGGTCCTGCCAGTTGCTGATGACCGGACGGTCGGGGACGGTCAACGCGTCGATCCGTCCCGCCAGCAGGTCACGGTGGCCCTGGAGGTACGCCGAGGGGCGGCCCAGGTCGCGCCAGTAGCCGGTCAGCGGGACGGCTCTGACCTGGCGTCGGTCGACCAGGCGGGGCAGCAGGTGGTCGGCGAAGTCGCCGATCCCGCTGTCGTCGCCGTCAGCCTCGGCCGAGAGCTCGGCCCGGAGCTCGCGCAGGGCGGCGAGCAGCGGCTGCACCTCGTAGACGAAGACCTCGGTCAGCACCGTGCCGGTGCGGGGCTCGTCGGGCTTCTCCTCGAGCCCGGTCACGAGCCCGTCCTCCTGGAGGACCGTGACGTTGTTGGAGGCCTCGCCGGGCTCGACCTCCGCGGTCAGCACCGTCGCCGCCAGCCCGGCGGCCCGGTGCTCGGCGATCACCGGGTCCAGGTCGGCGGCGAAGACGTGGTCGGAGCTCGAGACCACGAGCGTGGTCGCGCCGTGCGTCTCGATGTCCCGCGCGAGCCGCAGCAGCAGGTCGCCGTTGCCGTGCGCGAACTTGTCCTCGGTCGCCGGGCCACTGCCGGTCTGCGGCACCATCCGGCGGAAGCCGCCGCGGCTGCTGTCGAGGTCCCACGGCCGACCGCCCGAGAGGTACTGGTCGATCGACGCCACCTGGTACTCCACGCTGACCCAGACGTCCCGGACGTCGGCGTGGACGAAGGTCGACAGCGGGAAGTCGATCAGTCGGTGGACGCCCCCGAACGGCAGCGCCGGCTTCGCGCGTTCCCGCGTCAGGACGTCCATCCGGCCGCCCTGACCGCCGGCCTGCACGAGCGCCAGGACGTCCCTGCTCACCGCAGCCCCCCGCCCGGCAGGCTCCCCACGGACGACCTCAGTGGGTCGGCCGGTCGTGGTCGACGTCCGCGCGCTCGCGGCGTACCTCTTCGGTGACTTCCTGCTCCTCGGTCACCTCTTGCTTGCCGACGCGGACCTGCTCCACGGCCACGGTCTCCTTGCCGACGATCACGCGCTCCTCGCGCAGCGTGACCTCCTCGAGGATCTCGGTGTGGCCGTCAGGCTCGGTGATCGGGTCCGTGGCGGTGTCGGCGACGGGGACCCGCTCGACGACGAGCTTCTCCTTGCGGACCGGCACCGTGATGGTCTCGGTCTCGGTGGTGACGTACTTGCGCAGCCTCACCCGCCCGGCCACCTGCTCGGCCTTGCCGATGTCGAGCCGTTCCTCCGACAGGGTCACCGTGGCGTCGTCACCGGTCGCCGCCGTGGTTCCCGTGCTCAGGCCTGCGTGGGTGGTGCCGGTCGTCGCGGTCGGAGCGGTGTGCACGGACTCGGTGGTGCTGTGGGCGGTCTGCGTCGTCTCGGTGGTCTCGGCGCCACCGACACCACCGAGGCCGTAGTAGCGGAAGAGCTCGGCCTCCTCGCCCTGGTCGAGGTGCTCGTCGGTGTCGAACCGCGGCGCGTTCTTGATCGTGTCCTTGCTGTAGGCCAGCCGCAGGTCCTCACCGTCGAAGGAGGCTCCCTCGAGTGGCACGAACGTCTCGGCGGTGCCGAAGAACCCCGTGGCCACGGTGATCCAGCTGGGGGTCCCGCTCTGGTCGTCGAGGTAGAGCTGGCCGACGCGCCCGACCTTCTCACCTGCGGCGTCGTACGCCGTCGAGCCCTCGATCCGGTCGATGTGCTGGGTGTCGATCATGAGCGGGACCTACCCGGGCGGAGCTCGGCCGACACCTGGGCCCGACGGCGCGGACCCGAGCGGGCCGCCTCCGCCCCGGGCGTGGACGGCCCTTGGCAGGGACGTGTGCAGCGAGGTAGACAGGCACGTGACCGGACGTGAGCCGCTGTCGCGCGCGGCGATCCTGCGGACGGCCGTCGCGTACGCCGACGAGCACGGGCTGACCGCGCTGACGATGCGGAAGCTCGGGCAGGTCCTCGGCGTGGAGGCGATGTCGCTCTACCACCACGTCAACGGCCGGGAGGACCTGCTGGAGGGCATGGTGGCCGAGGTCGTGGCGAACGTGCGGCTGCCGGCCGCGGAGAGGCTCGGCCCGGCCGACGGCTGGCAGGCCTTCCTCCTGCACGTGGCTCACGAGGTCAGGACCGTCGCGACCGCGCACCCCAACCTCTTCCCGCTCATGGCGACCCACCCGCCCGCGGCGCCGTGGCTGCGCCCCCCGCTGCGCAGCCTGCAGCTCGTCGAGGACTTCCTCGGCGGCCTGGTCAGCCGCGGCCTGCCTGACGAGGCTGCGGTCGAGGTCTACAAGGTCTTCACGAGCTTCCTCCTCGGTCACCTGCTGCTGGAGGTGTCCCAGCTCGGTGCCGACAGCGGCCCTCCCGACGAGCCCCTCGACGAGGGCGGCGCCGCCGTGGCGCGTGACGACGTCCCCCGCAACGACACCCGGCTCGACCTCGACACCACTCCGACCGTCCTGCGGCTGCAGGGCCCGCTGGCAACGCACGACGCGGCGGCCGAGTTCGAGAGGTCGCTGGAGGCGCTGCTCGACCGGCTCGACCGGGAGCTGAGCCAGTAGGGGTGGTCGTCTCCCGTGTCGCGGCGTCGGGCGCCGGGTAGGTCCACGGCATGAGCGTGAACGAGAGGACGGTGCAGGCCTCCCCCGAGGCGGTGTGGCAGGTGCTGAGCGACGGGTGGCTCTACCCGGTGTGGGTCGTGGGCGCCACCCGGATGCGCGACGTCGACGCCGACTGGCCTGCCGCGGGCTCGCGGCTCCACCATTCCGCAGGGGTGTGGCCCGTCGTCGTCAACGACGAGACCCGGGTCGTCTCCGTCGAGCCGCAGCGCCGCATGCAGCTGCGGGCCAAGGGGTGGCCGCTGGGCGAGGCCGACGTGGTCATCGAGGTCGAGCCGGCCGGGGACCAGACCGTGGTGCGGATCCGTGAGGACGCCGCGACCGGCCCGGGCCGCCTGGTTCCCGGCGTCGTCCGCGCCCCGGTCATGACGTGGCGCAACTCCGAGACGCTCCGCAGGCTGGCGTTCCTCTGCGAGGGGCGGGTCGAGGGCAGGACGCCGCGCGAGGCCCACTGACCGAAGGCCACAACGGGGCAAGACGACAGAAGGGCGCCTCCCGGAGGAGGCGCCCTTCTGCGTGGTGCGTGGTGCGTGGTGGTGGTCCAGCCGTCAGGCGACGGTCCTGGCGCCGTTGGCGTCCACCGCACGGCGTCCGGGGAGGCCGAGCGCGATCATGCCGACACCGAGAACCAGGTGGAGGAAGTCGTCCGCGGTGTTCACCGGAACGAAGTTCGCAGCGGTGTTCTGACCGACGACGAAACCGTAGACGGTGAGGACCAGGTAGATGATGCCGCCACCGATGAGGTAGGTGGTCGCCGACTTGGTGGCCTTCGCCATGGCGAGGCCGGCCACGCCGAACAGCAGGTGGACGATGTTGTGCAGGATCGACACCTGGAAGAGACCGAGGAGCTTGGCCTTGCTGTCGTTGCCGAGGAACTCCATCGAACCGTAGTTCGAGGTGATGCCCGGGATGAACCCGAGGATCCCGACGAGGAGGAAGACGGCCCCGACGAGGCCGGCCATGCTTCGGACGAATTTCGCTGCCTTGTCGGCGCCCGAGTCGATGCCTCCGGTGGAGGATGCGGAATAAGCCATTCGTGGCTTCCTTTCAAAAGGTGGTGGACTAGCCCACCATTCCTACCCACCGCCGTCTTTCACAATCGCAGTGTGACCCGGCACGCAATCCGTACTTCGAGCTGCTGAACCGATCAGCGCGGTGAAGAGGTCCGGCGGGTCACCGCACGCAGGCGGTGGTGGGCGAGAGCAGCTCGGGCGGCGTTCATGCCCGGGGCGCCGTGGACACCGCCACCCGGGTGCGCGGAGGCCGAGGCGAGGTAGAGGCTCCCGATCCTCGTCTCCGCACGGCCCCAGCTGCTGGTGACCGGACGGAAGACCAGCTGCTGGTGGAGGTTGGCGGTGCCGCCGTTGACGGCGCCGCCGACGAGGTTGGCGTCCCGCGCCTCCATCTCCCGCGGCCCGAGCACCCGCCGGGCGACGATCCGCGAGGCGAGGTCGGGGGCGTGCTCCTCGATCCGAGCCTGCATCCTGTCGGCGAACCGTTCGCAGTCGTCGCGGTCCCACACCCCGCGGACCTCCCCGCCCTCGGCGCCGGCGTCGTACGCCGAGCGGTGCGGCACGTGGGTGTAGGCCCACAGGGACTCGGTCCCGGCAGGCGATCGTGTCGGGTCCGAGGTCGTCATCTGGCCGGCGAGCAGGAAGGGCTTGGCCGGGACGGCACCGGCCGTGACCTGTGCCAGGGACTCGCTCATCTGCTCGACGGAGTCCGCGACGTGGAACGTGCCGGGGTCGTGGGCCGGCGGCGACGCCCACGGCACGGGCCCGTCGAGGGCCCAGTCGACCTTGACCGTCCCCGGGTCGAGCTGGAAGACCCGCATCTGCTTGCGGACCTTGTCGGGGAGGTCCTCGTCCGGCACCAGGCCGCCGTAGAGCTTCGACGCGACGACATCGGCGAGCACCGCACGGTCCGCGGCGTACCGCTCGTCCCCCACGCGGACCCCGACCGCCCGGCCGCCCTCGACGTCGATGCGGGTCACCTCGGCGTCGCAGCGGATCTCCCCGCCCTCGGCCCGTAGCCGGTCGGCGAGAGCGTGCGCCAGCATCCCGGCGCCGCCCTGCGGCACGGGGAAGCCGACGGTCTGTCCGAGCATGCACAGCAGCACCCCGAGGACGCCGGAGCCGGTGGCGTCCAGCGGGATGTCGGCATGGCCGGCGTTGCCCGCGAGCAGGATGCGCGGCGCCTCGCCACCGAAGTGTTGCCGGCCGATGTCGGTCACCGGCGTCAGCATCATCCGGACGAAGTCCAGCCCGCCGGCCGACGGGAGTCGCCGCAGGGCTGACAGCCCCGCCCGCACCGGGGGGAACGGCGTGATCAGTGCCCGGACCACGGAGTCGCCCATGACGTCCCACAGGCCGACGAACCGCAGCCACGCCTCGCCGTCGCCGGGATGGGCAGCCTCAGCCAAGGCAGCCGTGACCTCGCGGTCGCGGTGCAGCAGGGCCCACTCACCGCCCGGCAGCGGGTTGCCGAGCACCGCGGGTGCGTGGACCCACCTCAGCCCGTGGTCCTCGAGCCGGAAGGACTGGATCGTCTCCGACGCTGCTGCCAGCGGGTAGAAGGCGCTGAAGGTGTCGTGGACGAAGTCGGGATGGAGCTCGCGGTCGCTGCGGACGGCGCCGCCGACGTCCGGCTGCGCCTCCAGGACCAGCACCGACCAGCCCGCGTCGACGAGGTGGTTGGCGGCGACGAGCCCGTTCGGCCCGCCACCCACGACGACGGCGTCGTAGCGCTTCTCGGTCACGGTCGACCCGGGCCGGTGCCGGTCGCCGCCCGGGCCCGGAGCAGCAGCGCGCGGCCGACGCGGTGGACGACGCTCTGGTACCCGCCGTGGACGGCGTTGCCGTGGTGGCGCGGCTCCAGGACGTTGCCGTCGTCCACCGCGCGGCTGCGGCTGGGGTCGAGACCGACCACGCCGAAGAACGGGCCGACCAGGGCGTCGTACGCACGCGGGAGGAACGTGAAGCCGAAGCGCATGACGTCGTTGCCGATCCCGACCTGGAGCTCCGGTGGTGGGGAGTCGATGTGGCGCAGCACCCGGCGCGCGGCGTACTCCGGGCTCACCGACGGCGGCGGCTGACCGGGGGCCCCGGTGTAGTTGGCTCCCTGGTCGTAGATCGGCGTGTCCACGCCACCGAGCGAGAGGTGGCACACGTGGACGCCCGGGACGTCGCGGTTCTCCACCTGCAGCTGACGGGCCAGGCCGCGGACGCCCCACTTGCTCACGACGTACGGCGTCATCTTCGGCGCCGCGAGGTGGCCGAGCACCGAGCCCACGAGCACGAGCGTGCCCGCTCCCTGGCGGCGCAGCACCGGCAGCACGTGGCGGGCGACGTTGGCCGACCCCGTGAGGTTGGTCCGCAGCACCCCGTCGAAGACCTCGCGGGGCACCTCCTCGGCCTGGCCGTAGGCCACGACGCCCGCGGAGTTGACGACGGCGTCGATGCGGCCGTGCTCGGCGAGGGTCTTCTCGACCAGGGCCGCGACCTCGTCGTCGTCACCGACGTCGGTGACGACGACCGATGCCGAGAGCGCACCGCGCTCGGCGCACTCCCGCCGGACCTCCTCGAGCGACTCGCCGCTGCGGGAGGCGAGGACGAGGTGCTGGCCCTGTGACGCGGCCTCGTGGGCGACGGCCCGGCCGATGCCGCTCGTCGCGCCGGTCACGACGATGACACGGGCCTGGTCCGACGGTCCTGCCGACGGCTGCCCCTGCAGGCCGAGCCGGTCGATGATGCGCTCGGTGAGCGGACCGAGGCCGACCGTGGGGAGTCGCATGCGAGTGCACTACCCAGGGCCCTCGGGTGGAAACGGACACCGCCGGCTCCCCGAGTGGGTCGCGTCACGTCGGCACTCGACGAAGGTTGAAGCGCCAATGGTCGGGTACGGGGCCGCTGTCCCGCACCCCGACGAGAGGCCTCGCATGACCAAGCTGTCGATCATCTACTACTCCTCCACCGGCACCGTCGACGCGATGGCCCGCCGCTCGGCGGAGGCCGCCGAGAAGCAGGGCGCCGAGGTCCGGCTGCGCCAGGTCGCCGAGCTCGCGCCCGAGTCCGCGATCGCGGCCAACGACGGGTGGCAGCAGCACCACGACGCCACCAGGGACGAGCCGAAGGCCGCCGCGGACGACGTCACCTGGGCGGACGCGGTGATCTTCGGGTCACCCACGCGCTACGGGAACATCGCCAGCCAGCTCAAGCAGTTCCTCGACACGCTGGGCGGCGAGTGGAGCCGCGGCGAGCTCGCCGACAAGGCCTACTCCGGCTTCACCTCCAGCTCGACCGCGCACGGCGGCCAGGAGTCGACGCTGCTGGCGCTCTACAACTCGATCTACCACTTCGGCGGGATCATCGTGCCGCCCGGCTACACCGACCAGCTGAAGTTCAACGACGGCAACCCCTACGGCGTCTCCCAGGTCAGTGGCGCCTCCGGCCCGGGCAACGTGGGAGACGCGGAGCTCCAGGCGCTCGACCACCTCGTGTCCCGCGTCCTCAAGGTCGGCGACCTCCTCGCCGGGTCCTCGGGCGGGCAGCCCGCGGTCGAGGACCAGGGCGCCAACGCGGCCGGCAACAACCAGGCCGCCGCCTGACCCCGGCCCGACCTCAGCCGAGGGTCAGGAGAGCCACCGGACCTGACGGTCCTTGCCCTCGACGTAGGCGTCGCGGCCCGACAGCGACGCGGGCACCCCGGTCTCCCACCAGGCACCCGCCTCGGTCCAGGAGCCGGGGTGCACGCGACAGACCACGACCACCGGTCGTGAGGTGTCGCGAGCCGTCTGCCGGGCCCGGAGGTACGCCGCGCGCAGCTCCTCGAGCCCGGCTCCGGCGGGGACGTCCTCGACGGCGCACCCCATGGCCGCGGCGTGGGCGGCGAAGTCGACCCGCACGGAGCCGTCCGCGCCGGGTCCCCGCGCGTCGGACAGCAGGTTGTTGAACCCCTCGGCGCCCTGGCCGGTCTGGAGCCGGTGGATCACCGCGTAGCCGTCGTTGTCGCAGAGGACCGCCACGAACGGGTGCCCGGAGAACGCCGCGGAGAAGATCTCGCTGCTGAGCAGCATCCAGGACCCGTCCCCGAACAGCGACGTCACGAGGCCCTCGGGGTGGGTGGTCCGGCGTGCCATCGCCGCGCCCCACGGCCCGGCGATCTCGTAGCCCATGCAGGAGAAGCCGTACTCGAGGTCCATGGTGGCTCCCGAGGTGGGTCCCGCATCGTGCTTGACGTCCCCGGTGCGCCAGCCGCCGTGCAGCTCTCCGGGGATGCCGCCGGACGCGCCGAGCACGTAGTCGTCCGGGGTGCTGGCGTCGTTGACGACCCCGACCACCTGGGCGTAGCTGAGGCCGTGCGGTGCCGCTCCCTGACGCAGCCGGTCCACGTGCTCGTCCCAGGTGCCACGCTCCTCGGCGGCTCGGGCGGCCCAGCCACCGGCCGCCTGCCAGTCACCCAGGGCCGCGTCGAGCTCGGTGAGCGTCGCCCGCGCGTCGCCGACGACCGCGTGCGCTCCCCGCTTGACCGCGTCGAACCGGGCCGCGTTGACGTGGACCAAACGCACGTCGTGCGCGAAGCCGGTCCACGACGACGTCGTGAAGTCCTGGAGCCGGGTGCCGACGGCCAGCACGACGTCGGCCGCCTCGGCGAGCACGTTGGCCGAGGTGGACCCGACGATGCCGAGCGGCCCGCCGTACAGCCGGTGGGTGTGCGGCAGCAGCGTCCTGCCCGCCACGGTGTCGACCACCGGGACGTCGTGCCGCTCCGCGAGGGCCAGCACCTCCGCGGCGGCGCCGGAGTAGCGCACCCCACCGCCGAGCACGAGCAGCGGCCGTTCGGCGGTCCGCAGGACGTCGACGGCCTCCGCCAGGGCGGCGGTGTCCGGTCGCGGACGAGGCACGCGGTGCACCCGGGGCTCGAACAGCGCCGCGGGGAAGTCGTGCTCCTCGACCTGGACGTCCTGCGGCAGCGCGAGCACCACCGGACCGGCGTCCGCGGGGTCGGTGAGGACCCGGGCGACCTGCGGCAGCGTGCCCAGGAGCTGCTCGGGACGGGTGATCCGGTCGAACCAGCGGGCGACCGGGCGGAAGGCGTCGTTGACCGTCGCCGTCGGGTCGCCGAAGTGCTCGACCTGCTGCAGCACCGGGTCGGGGCCTCGTCCGGTGAAGGTGTCGCCCGCGAGCAGCAGCACCGGCAGCCGGTTGGCGTGCGCCACCCCGGCAGCGGTCACCATGTTGAGCGCCCCCGGCCCGATCGAGGAGGTCGCGGCCATCACCTGGCGACGGTCGGTGGCGCGGGCGTGGGCGACGGCGGCCAGTGCCATGCCCTGCTCGTTCTGCCCGCGCCAGGTCGGGAGCTCGTCGGCCACCTCGTGGAGGGCGGTGCCGAGCCCCAGGACGTTGCCGTGGCCGAAGATCCCGAAGACGCCGGCGAAGAGCGGCACCACGGTCCCGTCGAGCAGCTCCGAGCGCTGCGCCACCATCCACCGGACCAGGGCCTGGGCGGTCGTGAGCCGGACGGTGTCGGTCATCGGGTTCTCCTCGGGACGGGGCCGTGCGCGGAGGTCAGCGGGCAGCGTGGGTCGGGCGCCAGGTCGTCCCAGGTGGCGCGGACCCAGCCGTGCGCCGGGTCGTCGCAGAACGCGAGCGCGCGCTCCTGGCCCGGGCCCGCCATGACGTTGAGGTAGTACATCGGGTAGCCCGGGGCGGCGATGCAGGGCCCGTGGTAGCCGTGCGGGACCAGCACGACGTCGTGGTCGCGCACCTCGACGAGCTCGTCGAGCGGCGCCAGCCCGGCCTCGGGGTGCTCCGGCCCGGTGTAGGTGCGGTGGTAGCCGAACCCGGTCCGGTCCGGCGTGACCTGGTCCTCCCCCGCGATCCGGTAGTAGTAGATCTCCTCGTTCACCACCGGGCACTCCTGGCCCTCGGGGGCCGCGCTGCGGTCGTGCTTGTGCGGCGGGTAGCTCGACCAGTTTCCCGGCGGCGTGAGCAGCTCGCAGCAGACCAGCTTCTCGGCGTGGTCCCAGACGCCGGGCACCCCGAAGTTCGTCACCTGCCGGGTCGCGTTCCCTGCGCCCCGCACCTCCACCGGGACGTCGGCCGCCGGGCCGTACGCCGGCGGGAGGGCACGCGTGCACCGCGACGACGGGAGGGCGACCTCCGCGACCCGCTCGGAACTGGGGTTGGTGAGGACCAGCTCGCTGTCCCGGCCGACGTAGGCGAAGTCGGTGACCGCGGTGAACACGCTGTCGCGGCCGGCGAGCGTCAGCTCCTGCGTGGTCCGGCCGGCTGCGGTCCCCCGCGCCTCCACCTCCAGGCCGCCTGCGAGCGGCAGCACGAACACCTCGGAGGGGCCGGTGCTGACGGTGCGGCGAGCACCGGGCGCGAGCGAGAGCACGGTGAGCCCGGTCCACTCCCAGCCCGCGTCCTGCGGGGTGAGCTCGACGACGGCCCCCTCCCCTGGCCCCTCCGGCATGGCGGCGCCGGCGTACGGGCGGTGCAGCGCGCTCATGCGTAGAGCGCCGGGCGAGGCTCGGTGGGGACCTCCACCGGGCGGCCGGTGCGCAGCGACTCCACACAGGCGGTGGCGACGACCGTCGCTCGGTGGCCGTCCCAGGCCGACGGCCCGGTCGGCTCGCCGGCGAGGACCGCCTCGGTCCACTGCTGGAGCTCCAGGCGGTAGGCGTCGGCGAACCGGGTCTGGAAGTCCGGCCCGACGAGGTCGGGCAGGGCGGAGCGGCCGGTGCTGCCGACCGCCTCGCAGCGGACGTCGTAGCCGTAGCCGGCGTTGACGAACACCTCGACCTCGACCAGTGCCCCGGCAGCGGTGTCGAGCCAGGCCACCACCGGGTCGCCGGGCTGCCAGGTCCCGCCCCGCCGGACGGTGCGCGTGCTCACCGAGACGACCTCGTCCTCCAGCAGCCACCGGGCGATGTCGAGCTCGTGCACCATCGCGTTGCCCACCACCTGCTCGGGGGTCATCCCGGTGTGGTTGCTGGGGTTGCGGTGCACGCAGTGGAGCAGCACCGGGTCGCCCTGGCTGCCGTCGTGGACGTCACGCTTGAGCTCGACGTACGCCGGGTCGTAGCGGCGCATGAAGCCCACCTGCACCAGCCGGCCGCCACCGCGCCGTTGCGCGAGTGCCGTCTCCGCGGCGACGACCTGGGCGGTCCCGTCGGCGGTGACCGCGAGGGGCTTCTCGCAGAGCACCGGCACCCCGGCCTCCAGGCAGTGCAGGACGAGCTCGAGGTGGGTGGGGTCGGGTGAGCAGACGAGCACCGCGTCGACGTCCTCGGCGTCGATGAGGGCGTCCGGGGTCGCCAGCACGCGTGCGCCGACGGGGGCGGCGACCTTGTCCGCCAGCTCGGTCGCGCGGTCGTGGACCGCCGTCACGCGGGCGCGGGCGACGTAGCGGTCCAGGGTTGCGATGTGGTCGCGGCCCATGGCGCCGGTGCCGATGACACCGACCCGGAGCGGGTCGGACCGGGGGTGGGACATGCATTGGCTCCTGCGGTGGTCGTGGCGGGGCTGGTCAGCTCGAGGTCGGGAAGGCGAGCTGCACGCGGCCGTCGTCGGCCTCGACGTGCGGCCACCGGCTCGTGACCACCTTCGCCCGGGTGTAGAACGCGACGCCCTCGGGCCCGTGCACGTGCTTGTCGCCGAAGAGGGAGTCCTTCCACCCGCCGAAGGAGTAGTAGGCCATCGGGACCGGGACCGGCACGTTGATGCCGATCATGCCGACCGTGACCCCCCGCTGGAACCGGCGGGCAGCCTCCCCGCTGGAGGTGAAGATGGCGGTGCCGTTGCCGTAGGGGTTGGCGTTGACGAGCGCGATCGCCTCGTCGACGTCGCTGCTGCGGACGACCGAGAGCACGGGACCGAAGATCTCCTCGCGGTAGACGTCCATCGAGGTCGTCACCTGGTCGATCACCGTGGGGCCGACGAAGAAGCCGTTCTCGTGTCCGGGGACGACCAGTCCGCGACCGTCGACGGCGATCCGGGCGCCCTGCTGCTCACCGGTGCCGATGAGCCCGACGATGCGCTCGCGCGCCTGGGCGGTGATGACCGGACCCATCTCGCTGCCGGCGTCCCGGCCGGGCCCGACCCGGACCTCGCCGGCCTTCTTGCTGACCAGGTCGAGGAGCCGGTCGCCGTCGCGCCCGACGACGACGGCCGCGGAGATCGCCATGCAGCGCTCCCCGGCCGAGCCGAACGCGGCGGACACGAGGTGGTTGGCGGCGAACTCGGGGTCGGCGTCGGGGAGCACGACCGCGTGGTTCTTCGCGCCGCCGAGTGCCTGCACCCGCTTGCCGGTCGCGGTCGCCCGCTCGTGGATGTAGCGCGCGATCGGGGTGCTGCCGACGAAGGAGACCGCCGCGACGTCGGGGTGGTCGAGCAGCGCGTCGACCGACTCCTTGTCGCCGTTGACCACGTTGAACACGCCCTCGGGCAGCCCGGCCTCCGCCCACAGCCGGGCAACCAGGGCAGAGGCGGAGGGGTCGCGCTCGCTGGGCTTGAGCACGAAGGTGTTGCCGCAGGCGATGGCGACGGGGTACATCCACATCGGGACCATCGCGGGGAAGTTGAAGGGCGTGATGCCGGCGACCACCCCGAGCGGCTCGCGGAACGAGAAGACGTCGATCCCGTTGGAGACCTGGTCGGAGTAGTCCCCCTTGAGCAGCTGCGGGATCCCGCAGGCGAACTCCACGACCTCGAGCCCTCGCTGGACCTCGCCGCGGGCATCGGCGAGGACCTTGCCGTGCTCGGCGCTGATGAGCTCGGCGAGCTCGTCGATCCGGGCGTTGACGAGCTCACGGAAGGCGAACAGGACCTTGGTGCGGACGCTGAGCGAGCTCTGGGACCAGGAGGTGAACGCCTCCCGGGCCGCCGCGACGGCGGTGCCGACGTCGTCGCGGCTCGCGAGCAGGACCTCGGCCTGCTGCTCCCCGGTCGCCGGGTCGTAGACCGGCGACGTGCGGGTCGAGCCGGCAGCGGTGTGCCGGCCGGCGATCCAGTGCTGCACGGTGTCCATGAGGGTCCTCCGATGAGGTGCGGGGGTTCGAGGGGGCGACGCGTCAGAGCAGGCTGACGGCGGTGTCGACGGCCGAGGCGACGTCGCCGTCGGGCGGGTAGAGCAGGGAGCGGCCGACGGTCAGCCCGACGACCGTCGGCAGGGCCAGCGCAGCGCGCCAGCGCTCGAACATCAGGTCCTGGTCGGCGCTCACCTCCCCGCCGAGGAGCAGCGTCGGAAGCGTCGAGGCGGCCAGGACCGCCTCCATGCGGTCGACGACCGGCAGCTTCAGCCAGGTGTACGCCGAGGTGGCGCCGAGACCGGCCGCGATGGCGATCGACCGGATGACGGCCTCCGGGGAGAGGTCGTTGCGGAGCCGGCCGTCGACCCGGAGGCTCATGAACGGCTCCACCATCGCCACCAGCCCGCGCCCGGCAAGGTCGCTCACCGCGCGGCTGGTCGCCTCCAGCGTGGGCGCCGTCAGCGGGTCGTCGGGGTCGATCCGCAGCAGCATCTTGCCGCCGTCCATGCCGGAGGCCTCGATGCTGGCGGCGTCGTAGCCGGTGAACCGGTCGTCGATCTCGAAGCTGGTCCCCGCGATGCCGCCGCGGTTCATCGAGCCGAAGACGACCTTGCCGTCCAGCGCTCCCAGCAGCAGCAGGTCCTCCACGAGGTCGGCGGTGCCGAGGAAGCCGTTCACGCCGGGGCGCGCGAGCGCCGCCACGAGCCTGCCGAGCAGGTCCTGGCGGTCGGCCATCGCCAGCGGGTCCGCGCCTGCGCCCAGCGCGCCGCGCGCCGGGTGGTCGGCGGCGATCACCATGAGCCGCCCGGAGGCGCCGAGCAGGGAGGAGGGCCGCGGCCGCTCCTGCGCCCGGACGCGGATCAGCCCGGGTTGCTCGGCGCGGAGCCGGGTCAGCTGCAGCGTCGTGGTGGTGCTCACGGCGCGCCTCCGGCGAGCAGCAGGTCGACCTCGGCCTGGGTCGGCATGGCGGGCGCGCAGGCCAGCCGGCCGGCCACGATGGCGCCGGCGGCGTTGGCGTTGCGCACGACGTCCGCGGTGGGCAGGCCCTCGAGGAGCCCGTGGCAGAGCGCGCCGCCGAAGGCGTCCCCGGCTCCCAGCCCGTTGACCACCTCGACGGGGACCGGCGGGACCTCGACCTCGCCGTCGTCGTCGACAGCGAGGACGCCGCGCGGCCCCTGCTTGACCACGGCCAGCCGCACGCCGAGGTCCCGCAGCCGCTGCGCGGCCTCCCGGGGGTCACGGGTGCCGACGGCCACCTCGACCTCGTCGAGGTTCCCCACGGCCACCGTCACGTGGGCGAGCGCCTTGCGGACCCACTGGGTCGCCTCGGCCGGGTCTGCCCAGAACATCGGCCGGTAGTCGAGGTCCAGGACGGTGAGCTGGTCGGCGGTGCGGAGCGCGAGCGCCTCGAGGGTCGTGCCCCGGCTGGGCTCCTGGGACAGCCCGGTGCCTGTTGCCCAGAGCACCCGGGCGCCGGTGCAGGCCGCTCGGCCGGCGTCGTCGAGGGTGATCTGCAGGTCCGGTGCCGAGGGCCGGCGGTAGAAGTAGAGGGGGAAGTCGTCGGGCGGGAAGATCTCGCAGAAGGTCACCGGCGTCGGGAGGTCCGGGACCTCGCGGACCAGGGCGCTGCTCACGGCGTACTCCTCGAGCTGGCGCAGGAGGTAGCGGCCGAACGGGTCGGCGCCCACGCCGCTGAGCAGCGCGGCCGAGTGGCCGTAGCGCGCGGTCGCGACCGCGACGTTGGCGGCGCTGCCACCGAGGTACTTGCCGAAGGTCTCGACGTCCTCGAGCCCGACGCCGACCTGGAGCGGGTAGAGGTCGACGCCGAGCCGGCCGAGCGCGACGAGGTCGAACGGACCTGTCACGAGCCGAGCTCCAGCAGGTGGGCGAGCGAGGACCTGACGTCAGCGACGGGACCCTCGCCGTCGGGCTCACCGTCGAGCATCACGTCCTGCTCGAGGACGTACCAGCCCCGGTAGCCCGCTCCCTCCAGCGCCGCCACGAGCGTCGCGACGTCGACGTCACCTTGTCCGAGTGGGCGGAACATCCCGGCGCGGACGGCGTCGGAGTAGCTCTGCCGACCGGCGGTCACCTCGGCCGCCGTCCGGGCGTCGACGTCCTTGAGGTGGACGTGGGCGACGCGGTCGGGGACGCGGCGCGCCAGGGCGACCGGGTCGCTGCCGCCGACGAGGAGGTGACCGGTGTCGAGGGTGAGTGCGATGCCGGAGCCGGTGAGGACGCGGTCGACCTCGTCGCCGTTCTCGACGAGGGTGCCGACATGGGGGTGGAGGGTCGCGGTGACGCCCCGCTCGGCGGCGCGGGCGGTGATCCGGTCGAGGTTGGCCAGCAGCACGCCCCACTGGTCCTCGGTGAGCTCGGGCCGGGTGTCGTAGCCGTCCTGACCCGTCGCGGCAGCCAGCACCAGCACGTCGGCGCCGACCGCTCGCGCGTCGTCGAGGAAGGCGTCGACCTCGGGGAGCGGGTCGTGGTCGTCGAACAGGACGACCGGCAGGAAGCCCCCGAGCGCGCGGAGCCCGGCTGCGTCGAGCAGCGCGAGCCGCTGCTCGGCGCCGGCGGGGAGGAACCCGTCGGGCCCGAACTCCGTGGCGGTGAGCCCCAGCTGGCTCATCTCGGCGAGCACGCGCTCGACGTCGAGCTGGTGACCCCAGCCCGGCACCTCGCACACCCCCCACGAGATCGGGGCACCGGCGACGCGCGAGAGGTCGACCTCGGGAGCGGTCGGGGGCATGCGGCGGGCTCCTTCGTCCGGCGGGTGGGCAGGGGGCGGTGAGGACAGCGTCGTACGCCGGGAGGAAGGCTGTCAACTGTTTGTCCTTACATTAGGACGTAATATATCGCTGCATATTGTCGTGACATACTCCGCCCCATGACGACGGTGGCCACCGGCTCCCCGGACGCCTCCCTGCGCGCGCTGCGGATCGACCGGAGCAGCCCCGTGCCGCTCTACTTCCAGGTCGCCCAGCACCTCGAGAACGCGATCGCGTCCGGGGAGATCCCGCCGGGGACGCTGTTCCACAACGAGATCCTCCTCGCCGACCAGCTCGGGCTGTCGCGCCCCACGATGCGCCGGGCGATGCAGCACCTGGTCGACAAGGGCATGATCGTGCGCCGGCGCGGGGTGGGGACGCGGGTCGTGCAGCCGAAGGTCCGCCGCCCGTTGCAGCTCACGAGCCTCTACGACGACCTCGCCGGCACCGGCAAGGAACCGTCGACGCGGGTGCTGGGCTTCGAGCACGTCGCTGCGGACGAGGAGGTCGCGGGTCAGCTCGGGGTCGCCGCGGGGACCGAGCTGGTGAGGATCGAGCGGCTCCGCTCCGCCCAGGGGCTCCCCATCGCCAAGCTCACCAACCTCCTCCCGCCCGCCGTCGTCCGGTTCGGGGAGGCGGAGCTCGCCGAGCACGGGCTCTACGAGCTGCTCCGTGTCCACGGCGTCCAGCTCCACTCCGCCACCCAGACCGTCGGCGCCCGTTCCGCGACGCCGGCGGAGGCGGCGCTGCTCAACGAGGGCCGAGGGGCCGCCCTGCTGACGGTGCAGCGGGTCAGCTACGACGACCACGGGTCGGTCGTCGAGTACGGCACGCACCTCTACGCGGCCAGCCGCTACGCGTTCGAGATCAACCTCCTCACCTGACGCACGCAACCACGCCGACGGGCAGCCTCCCTGGATCCGACGCGAGGACCCCGGCGTGGTGCCCGAGCTGCCCGTTCCCGCGGCTGCCGGGCCCGGGTCAGGACGTGCGGGTGGCGATGAGGTCGGCGAAGGCGACCAGGGCGTCCTTGACCGACCCCTCGGGGACCTCGTCCAGCAGGGCAGCCGCCTCCTCCGCGAGCTGGCGCACGTGGTCGCGGGCCTCGGTCATCGCGGGGTGGGCGCGGAGCAGCTCCAGCGCCTCCGCGTGCCGGTCGTCGTCGGTCAACGGCCCGTGCAGCAGCTCGAGCAGCCGCGCGTCCTCGGGCCGGGCGGAGCGCAGCGCCAGCATCACCGGCAGCGTCGGGACGCCTTCGCGGAGGTCGGTCCCGGGGGTCTTCCCCGACTCCGTGGAGTCGCTGCCCACGTCCAGGATGTCGTCGGAGAGCTGGAAGGCGGTCCCCACCTTCTCCCCGTACGCCGTCAGCGCCGCGACCGTCGCCGGTGGCGTGGCGCCGAACATCGCGCCGTAGCGCGCCGACGTCGCGATGAGCGAGCCGGTCTTGCCCGCCACCACGCGGAGATAGTGCGCGAGCGGGTCGCCCCCGTCCGGCGGTGGCAGCGTCTCGAGGATCTGGCCCTCGACCAGGCGCGTGAAGGTCTTGGCCTGGATCCGCACCGCCTCCGGCCCGAGCCGGGCGGTCAGCTCCGAGGACTTCGAGAACAGCCAGTCCCCCGCGAGGATCGCCACGTGGTTGTCCCAGCGGGCGTTCGCCGAGACCGCGCCGCGGCGCAACGCCGCCTCGTCCATCACGTCGTCGTGGTAGAGCGACGCGAGATGGGTGAGCTCCACCACGCACGCCGCGGTGAGGACCTGCTCGGGGTCACCGTCGCCGAGCTCTGCTGCCAGCAGGACCAGCAGCGGCCGGAACCGCTTGCCGCCGGCATGCATGAGGTGGCGGCACGCCTCGGTGATGAAGTCGGCCTCGGACCGGATCTCGGTCTCGAGCCGCTCCTCCACCTCGGTCATCCGGTCCCGCAGCCGCGCCTCGAGGACCGGGTCGAGCACCGGCAGCGCCAGCGCCGACCCGGCCGGCGCAGGCGAGGCGGGGTGCTTGGTCACCGGACGAAGGCGCCGGCCGTGCCCGCGAGGTCGAGCACCGGGCCGGGGAGCACGCCCAGCACCAGCGTGGCGGCGACGGCGACCGCGATGACCGCAGTGGTGAGGATGCTGGGGACGGCGACCGTCGGGCCCTCACCGACGGGGTCGGAGAAGTACATGAGCACGATGACCCGCAGGTAGAAGAACGCCGCAACGACGCTCAACAGCACCGCCACAACGACCAGCGGCCAGGCGCCGCCCTGCGCCGCCGAGGTGAACACCGCCCACTTGCCGGTGAACCCGCTGGTGAGGGGGATCCCGGCCATTCCCAGCAGGAAGAACGCGAAGACGCCGGCCACCACCGGTGACTCCTTGCCGAGCCCGGCCCAGCGCGAGAGGTGGTTCGCCTCGCCGCCCGCGTCGCGCACGAGCGTGACGACCCCGAAGGCGCCGATGGTCATGAACCCGTAGGTGACGAGGTAGAAGAGCACCGACTGGAGCGAGGAGATCGTCGAGCCGTCGGCGGCCTGCTGCAGCCCCACGAAGCCCACGAGCAGGAAGCCGGCGTGGGCGATCGAGGAGTAGGCGAGCATCCGCTTGATGTCGGACTGGGTGAGCGCGAACAGCGAGCCCACCGCCATCGTGAGGACGGCGATGATCCAGATCATCGGTGCCCAGTCGCGCTGCGCCCCGCCGAAGGCGACGTAGAACAGCCGGAGCAGCGCCCCGAAGGCCGCGATCTTGGTGCAGGCCGCCATGAAGGCCGTCACCGCGGTCGGCGCTCCCTGGTAGACGTCCGGTGTCCAGGCGTGGAACGGCGCCGCGCCGACCTTGAAGAGCATGCCGACGGCGAGCAGGGCGATGCCGCCGAGCAGCAGCCCCTGGCTGCCGATCCGCCCCGAGACGGCCTGCGCGATCGCTGCGAGGTTCGTCGAGCCGGCGTACCCGTAGACCAGGGCGACGCCGTAGAGGAAGAAGCCGGAGCTGAAGGCACCGAGCATGAAGTACTTGAGCGCGGCCTCCTGGCTGAGCAGCCGGCGCCGCCGGGCGAGCCCGCACAGCAGGTAGAGCGGCAGCGACAGCACCTCGAGGGCGACGAACATCGTCAGCAGGTCGTTGGAGGCGGCGAACAGCATCATCCCGCCGACCGCGAACAGCATGAGCGGGTAGACCTCGGTGTGCTCCAGCCCGCGGGTCGACGCCTGCCGCTCGGCCTCGGTGCCGGGAAGCGCCGCGGCCTGGCCGGCAAAGGCCGTGACGCCGCCGTCGACGCGGCGCTCGGCGAAGAGCAGCACGCTGGTGAAGGACAGCGCCAGCAGCGTCCCCCACAGGAACACCGACGGACCGTCGACGGCGATGGCACCCTCCGCGACGACCGACCCGTGGGCGGCGCCGTCGGCACGGCCGGTCAGCCCCGTGGCGACGACGACCGTCGCCGCAAAGGCCCCCGCGAGTCCTGCCAGCGAGAGCACCGACTGGACGAGGTAGCGACGCCTGCGGTCCACCAGCGCCTCGACGAGGACGCCGAGGAGCGCCACGCCGAAGACGATGAGGAGCGGGGAGACCGTGCCGTACTCGACCTGCGGCGCCTCGAACTCCGTGGTGGTCATTCGCGCGATCACTCGTCGCCTCCCTCGGTGGGCTCTGCGTCGGCTGCGGCGTCCTCGATCGTCGGCCCGGGGTCCTCGGCCCCGACGTGCTCGAGCGTGCTGGCGACAGCCGGCTCGATGACGTCGAGCAGCGGCCCGGGGAAGAAGCCGAGCGCGACCACCAGCGCCAGCAGCGGCGCGAGCGACGCGACCTCGCGGAACCCGAGGTCGCGCATCCCCTCGACCTCCGGGCGCACCGGGCCGGTCATCGTGCGCTGGTACATCAGCAGGATGTAGAGCGCCGACAGCACGATGCCGAACACCGCGAAGACGGCGTAGAGGTAGTGGTGCAGGAACGCGCCGAGCATGACGAGGAACTCAGAGACGAACGGCGACAGCCCCGGCAGCGACAGCGACGACAGGCCGGCCACCAGCAGGATGCCCGCGAGGACCGGCGCCACCTTCTGCACGCCGCCGAAGTCGGAGATGTAGCGGGAGCCGCGGCGAGCGATGAGGAAGCCCGACACCAGGAAGAGCAGCCCGGTCGAGAGGCCGTGGTTGAACATGTAGAGCGTCGAGCCGGTCTGGCCCTGGCTGTTCAGCACGAAGATCCCGAGCACGATGAACCCGAAGTGCGAGACCGAGGTGTAGGCGATCAGCCGCGGGATGCTGTCCTGCGCGATGGCGACGAGGCCGCCGTAGAGCACGCTGACGACGGCGAGGACCAGCACTACTGGCGTCGCCCACGTCGACGCCTCCGGGAACAGCCCCAGGCAGAACCGGATCATCCCGAAGGTGCCGATCTTGTCCAGGATGCTCACCAGGAGCACCGAGGTGCCGGGTGTCGCCTCGTCGGCGACGTCGGGGAGCCAGGTGTGGACCGGCACCATCGGCGCCTTGATCGCAAAGGCGATGAAGAACCCGACGAAGAGCCAGCGGCCGGTGGCCGTGTCGACGTCGGCCATGATCTCGCTCAGCTCGCTGAGGAGGTACGTCGGGGCGCCGGCGCGCGAGGACTCGACGTAGAGCCCGATGACCGAGGCCAGCATGACCAGCCCGCCGAGCAGCGAGTAGAGCAGGAACTTGATCGCCGCGTAGGACCGCCGGGCGCCGCCGAACCCGCCGATGAGGAAGTAGATCGGCAGCAGCGTGGCCTCGAAGAGGACGTAGAACAAGAACACGTCGGTGGCGGCGAAGACCCCGATCGCCAGGGCCTCGAGCACCAGCACCCAGGCGAAGAAGCTGTTGGTGGACCACCGGCCCGGGTCGCCGTCGCGCCAGGAGGCACCGATGACGGCCGGGGTGAGGATCGTGGTGAGCATCACCAGCGTGAGCCCGATGCCGTCGACGCCGACGGCGTAGTGCGCGCCGAACGCGGCGATCCAGGTGTGCTGCTCGTTGAACTGGAAGCCGCCGCCGGGGTCGAAGCGGACCGCCATCACCGCGGTCAGCGCCAGCGTCACGAGGGAGACCCCCAGCGCGACGACCTGCGGGAGGTCGCGCCCCGAGCGCCGCGGCAGCCCCATGAGGACCGCTGCCCCGAGCAGCGGCAGCAGGATCGCGGCGGTGAGGAAGGGGAAGTCGTTCACGGTGGTCATGCGAGGTTCACCGCCAGGAGGGCCGCGACGACGAGCAGGGCGCCGGCGAACAGGGAGAGCGCGTAGCTGCGCACGTAGCCGGTCTGCACCCGTCGGAACGTGTTGGACATGCCGGCCGCGGCGATCCCGCTGCCGTCGACCGCGCCGTCGACGAAGCGGTCGTCGAAGTCCGCCATGGACCTCACCACCGAGTCCCCGGGCCGCATAAGCAGCGCCTCGTTGAGCCGGTCGCCGTAGAGGTCGTTGCGCGCGAACCTCGTCGCGAGGCTGACCTGCTGCGGCTGCTCGCGCGGGATGTCGCGCCTGGCCACGAGGAGGACCGCGGCGGCGACGCCGACCACCACGACCGCGACCACGATGAGCGTGTAGACGATGGCCGGGAGGGGCAGCTCGCCGTGCTCCTCGCTGCCGACCACCGGGGTGAGCCACTCGGTGATCCAGTCACCGAGCAGCAGGACGCCGCCGAGCACGGAGAGCGCCGCCAGGACGACGAGCGGCACGGTCATCGTCGCCGGCGACTCGTGGGGGTGGACCTCGGCGGCCCACCGCTTCTCGCTGAGGAAGGTCAGGATCATCAGCCGGGTCATGTAGAACGCGGTGATCCCGGCTCCGAGAAGGGCGGCGAGCCCGGCGTACAGGTTCTGGTCGAACGCGGTCTCGATGATCTTGTCCTTGGACCAGAACCCCGAGAAGCCGGGGAAGCCGATGATCGCGAGGTACCCCATCGCGAAGGTGAGGAAGGTGACCGGCAGCGCCTTGCGCAGCGCGCCGTAGTGGCGCATGTCGACGTCGTCGTCCATCGCGTGCATCACCGACCCGGCACCGAGGAACATGTTGGCCTTGAAGAAGCCGTGGGTGAGCAGGTGGAAGATCGCGAACGCGTAGCCGGCGACACCGAGGCCCGCCGCCAGCATCATGTACCCGATCTGGCTCATCGTCGAGCCGGCAAGCACCTTCTTGATGTCGTCCTTGGCGCACCCGATCGCCGCGCCCCACAGCAGGGTGACCGCCCCGACGACCACCACTGCCGTCTGCGCGACCGGGGCGTTCTCGTAGATGAAGTTCGAGCGGATGATCAGGTAGACCCCAGCAGTCACCATGGTCGCGGCGTGGATCAGCGCGGAGACCGGGGTCGGGCCCTCCATGGCGTCCAGCAGCCACGACTGCAGCGGGAACTGCGCCGACTTCCCGCAGGCAGCCAGCAGCAGCAGCAGGCCGAGGGCGGTGAGCACCCCGTCGGACGCCTCGGCGCTCACCCTGGAGATCGCCGGGATCGCGGTGGTGCCGAACGTGGCGAACAGCAGCATGACACCGAGCGCCATCCCGATGTCGCCGACCCGGTTGACCACGAACGCCTTCTTCGCGGCGACGGCGGCCGACGGCTTGTGCTGGAAGAACCCGATCAGAAGGTACGACGCGAGGCCCACGCCTTCCCAGCCGAGGAAGATGCCCAGGTAGCTGTCGGCCAGCACCAGCACCAGCATGGCGGCCACGAACAGGTTGAGGTAGCCGAAGAAGCGTCTGCGGCGGGGATCGGTCGCCATGTAGCCGATCGAGTAGACGTGGATCAGCCCGCCCACTCCGGTGACCAGCAGCAGGAACAGCGCGGAGAGCGGGTCCAGCAGGAGCCCGGCATCGACCTGGAAGCCGAACACGTCGATCCAGGTGAACAGGTGCTGCTGCACGGACCGGTCCTCCGCGTCGCGACCGAGCAGCGCGACGAACGCGACCAGGCTGACCAGGAACGAGGCAGCCACGGTGGCGCAGCCGAGCAGGTGCCCCCAGGGGTCGGTGCGTCTGCCGCCCACGAGGAGGATCGCGCTACCGAGCGCAGGCAGGGCGATGATCAGCCACAGCAAGGTGAACACGCCGTCAGCCGCAGCCGGTTCCACGACTGGCACGCTCTCCTGCAGGAGAACGTGCGCCGCGGTTCTCGAGACCACCGGATTCGCTCCTCGTCCTAGTACTTCAGGAGGCTTGCGTCGTCGACCGAGGCCGAGCGGCGGGTGCGGAAGATCGTCATGATGATCGCGAGTCCGACGACGACCTCGGCGGCGGCGACCACCATCACGAAGAAGGCGGCTATCTGGCCGTCGAGGTTGCCGTGCACACGCGCGAAGGTGACCAGGGCCAGGTTGGCGGCGTTGAGCATCAGCTCGACGCTCATGAACACCACGATCGCGTTGCGCCTGGTGAGCACGCCCACGCAGCCGATGGTGAACAAGATGGCGGACAGCACCAGGAAAGGTGTGGCGCTCATCCGCGGTCTCCTCGACGCTGGTCGCCGAGCCCCTGCTCGTCGATGGTCTCGTCGTCGGGCCGCAGGCTACTGGGGTCGCCGGCGATCGGCCCGCTCGGGCCTCCCCCCGCCTCGGCCGGCTTCACTCCGGAGGTGGTCTCCTCGCGTCCGCCGACCGAGCCGCTGACCACGGCGACGTCGTCGACCAGGCCGGGTGCGGAACGGATGGTCCCCCGAGCGACCAGCACCCGGGAGACCGAGCCCTCGGCAGCGGTGCCGTCGGGCAGCAGTGCGGGTGTGTCGACCGCGTTGTGCCGGGCGAACACACCGGGGGTGGGCATCGGGGTCAGCGACCGGCCGTGCTCGGCGTACTCGCGCATGCGCTGAGCGGCACGCTCGGGCTGACCCACCTTCGGTTCGACCCGTTCGCGGTGGGCAAGCACCATGGCGCCGATCGCGGCAGTGATCAGCAGCGCGCTGGTCGCCTCGAAGGCGAACACGTAGCGGGAGAAGAGCAGCTGCGCAAGGGCAGGTACGTTGCCTTCGGGCTGCGCCCCGTCCAGGCCGGTCACCGCACCCACCGACACCTGGGCCACGCCCAGCGCGAGCACCACGCCGAACAGCACGCCGACGAGGATCGACAGGACCCGCTGGCGCCTGATGGTCTCCACCACCGAGTCCGAGGCGTCGACGCCGACGAGCATCAGCACGAACAGGAACAGCATCAAGATCGCGCCCGTGTAGACGATGATCTGCACGGCGAACAGGAACGGTGCGTCCTGGATCGCGTACATGATCGCCAGCCCGATCATCACCACCGCGAGCAGCAAGGCGGCGTGGACAGCCTTGCGGGCGAACAGCACCCCGAGCGCCGCGGCCACCATCACCGGGGCAAGGATCCAGAAGCCGATCACGTCGCCTCCCTCGCCGCGGCGGCGTCGCCGGCAGGGTTGGACTTGAACGACCCACGGTAGTAGTCGGTCTCGTCGTCACCGAGGTACATCGGATGCGGCGGCTGCTCCATCCCCGGCAGCAGCGGTGCCAGCAGGTCCTTCTTCTCATAGATCAGGTCGGCCCGGTTGTTGTCCGCGAGCTCGTACTCGTTGGTCATCGTCAGTGCGCGCGTCGGGCAGGCCTCGATGCACAGCCCGCACAGGATGCAGCGCAGATAGTTGATCTGGTAGACGCTCCCGTAGCGCTCCCCGGGTGAGTACCTTGCATCGACGGTGTTGGACGCGCCCTCGACGTAGATCGCGTCCGCCGGGCACGCCCATGCGCAGAGCTCGCAGCCGATGCACTTCTCCAGCCCGTCCGGCCAGCGGTTGAGCTGGTGGCGTCCGTGGAAGCGGGGGGCGGTGGGACGCTTCTCGAACGGGTACTGGTAGGTCACCGTCTTCTTGAACATGGTCCGGAAGGTCACGCCGAAGCCGGCGACCGGGTCCCAGAACTGTTCCTTCAGGGTGGGCATCTCGGCTCATCGCTCCTTCGCGCGGGTGGGCGTCGCGCTCGACATGGGTGGGACCGGGTAGCCGCCGGCGAACGCGTCGAAGTCATGACCGTCCGCATCGGCTCCGACGTCCGCCGCTGGTTCCTCGGCCGCCTCCTCGTCGCTGCCGAAGAAGAACAGGCCGACGAAGAGGACCGCGATCACGGCGATGGCAGCCAGCAGGTAGGTGCGGTCGAAGCCGTCACTGGTACTGATCGATCGGATTGTCGCCACGGCGACGATCCAGACCAGCGCGATCGGGATCAGCCGCTTCCAGCCGAACCGCATGAACTGGTCGTAGCGCAGCCGGGGCAGGGTGCCGCGCAGCCAGATGAAGACGAAGATGAATGCGACGACCTTGCCGAGGAACCACAGCACCGGCCAGAAGCCCTCGTTGGCGCCCTCCCAGATCGGGCCGCCCAGCGGGTACGGCGCCTGCCAGCCGCCGAGGAACAAGGTCGTGGCCAGGGCCGAGACCGTGGCCATGTTGATGTACTCGGCGAGGTAGAACAACGCGAACTTCAGCGAGCTGTACTCGGTGTGGAAGCCGCCCACCAGCTCACCCTCGGCCTCGGGAAGGTCGAAGGGCGCGCGGTTGGTCTCACCGACCATCGCGATCATGTAGATCACGAAGGACGGGATCAGAATCAGACCGAACCACAGCTCTTCCTGCGCTCGGACGATCTCCGAGGTCGACATCGAGCCGGCGTACAGGAACACCGCCACCAGCGCCAGCCCCATCGCGACCTCGTAGGAGATCATCTGCGCGGAGCTGCGCAGGCCGCCGAGAAGCGAGTACGTGGATCCCGAGGACCAACCGCCGAGCACGATGCCGTAGATGCCGATCGAGGCGATCGCCAGGATGAACAGCACCGCCACCGGCATGTCGGTCAGCTGCAGCGGGGTCACCCGGTCGGTGAACGGGACGTCGACCACCGGCCCGAACGGGATCACCGCGAAAGCGAGGAATGCGGGGATGACCGCTACCACCGGTGCCAGCAGGTAGACGACCTTGTCGGCCGCCTTGGGGATGATGTCCTCCTTCAACGCCAGCTTGACGCCGTCGGCGAGGCTCTGCAGCAGCCCGAACGGGCCGTGCACGTTCGGGCCGGGCCGGTGCTGCATCCGGGCCACGACGCGCCGCTCGAACCAGATGTTGAACAGCGTCAGCAGCACCAGGACCACGAAGATCAGCACGGCCTTGATCATCACCAGCCACCATGGGTCCTGCCCGAACGCGGACAGGTCCTCGGAGGCGAGAATCGTCGTTGACCCGGTCATGGCCGTCCTCCCTCGAGCTGCACCACGTCGCCGGAGTCTGCTCCGAGGTCACCCAGCAGCGAGACGCCGCCGGAGCTCGCGGGTGCCCAGACCACGTCGTCCGGCAGGTCGGCAGCCGTCACCAGGTACCGCACCCACCGATCCCCCTTGCGGATCGTGACCGGCTCACCCGCATTCAGCTGCAGCCGGGCGAGTGTCCCTGCCGAGACCAGCGCCGTCGCAGCACGTGCCGTCGCCTTGAGGTAGGGCTCGCCATCGAGCATCCGCCCGTCGTCGATGAGCAGCTTCCAGGTGGCGAGCCTCGCCGTCAGCGGGACTCCCGCACCGGACACGCTGGACACGCTGGACGCGCCGGACGCACTGGACACGGGCGCAGACGTGCTCGCGGCGGTCTGGTCGCCGGGGCTGGGCGAGACGGCCGGGGCCGGGAGCCGCTCCCCGTCCCAGGGACCGAAGTCGCTCATCTCCCGACGGGCCTCCTCGACGGTGCGGAAGCCGAGATGCACGCCCATCTCCTCCGCGATCCCAGCGAGGATCCGCAGGTCGGGCAGCGAGCCGGGCAGCCGGAGCACGTTGTCGAAGGGTCGGACGCGCCCCTCCCAGTCGGCGAAGCTCCCGGCCTTCTCGGTGACCGGGGCAACGGGCAGCACGACGTCGGCGACCTCGCTCACCTCACTGGCGCGGACCTCCAGGCTGACCACGAACTGAGCGGTCTCCACGGCGGCCTTCGCCAGGGCCGGGTCCGGCAGGTCCCTGAGCTCCACACCGGCGACGAGGAGCGCGCGTAGGTCGCCCGCGGCGGCGGCACGGACCATCTCGCCGGTGTCCCGACCGGGGCGGTCCGGCAACGTCGAGACTCCCCAGGCTGCCGCGGCGTCCACCCGGGCGGTCACGTCGGAGACCGGCCGGCCACCGGGCAAGAGGGTGGGCAGGCAGCCCGCCTCGAGTGCGCCCCGGTCCCCCGCACGCCGAGGCACCCAGGCCAGTCGCGCCCCCGTCGTACCCGCCAGCGAGGCAAGCGCGGACAGCGCACCCGGCACCGTCGCCATCCGCTCCCCCACGAGGATCACGTCGCCACTGTCGAGCGTCGAGCCGAGCGCGCCCTGGCCACCGCGGCCAAGGTCCTCGATCACCGACGGCTCCTCGCCGGGAGCAGCCCGCAGCAGGGTGCCGCGCATCTTGTCCAGGCCACGCGAGGTGAACGGCGCCACCGAGTACACCCGGGTCTGTCTGCGGGTCGCCTTGCGCAGGCGCAGGAACACGATCGGGGACTCGTCCTCGGGTTCGAACCCGACCAGCACCACCTTGCGAGCACGCTCGAGGTCGGCGTAGGTGACCTCCCGGAACCGGGCGACGACCGACGAGGCGAGGAAGTCCGCCTCCTCCCTCGAATGGGGGCGAGCGCGGAAGTCGATGTCGTTGGTGTGGAGCGCGACCCTCGCGAACTTCGAGTAGGCGTAGGCGTCCTCGGTCGTGAGTCGGCCCCCGGTGAGCACCCCCACCGAACCGTCCACCGCCCGCAGGCCGCGAGCGGCCACCGCGAACGCCTCGATCCACGACGCCGGACGTAGCTCGCCGTCCTCCTCGTCCCGGACCAGCGGATGGGTCAGCCGATCGTCCTGGCGGGAGTACGTGAAGCCGAACCGGCCCTTGTCGCAGTTCCACTCCTCGTTGACGTCGGGGTCGAAACCGGCGAGCCGGCGGGTGACCTTGCCGCGGCGGTGGTCGGTGCGCAGGGCACACCCGGAGGCGCAGTGCTCACACACCGAAGGGGTGGACACCAGGTCGAAGGGTCGCGCGCGGAAGCGGTACGACGCCGAGGTCAGTGCCCCCACGGGACAGATCTGGATGGTGTTGCCGGAGAAGTACGACTCGAACGGCTCCTTCTCGTAGATGCCGACCTGCTGCAAGGCCCCGCGTTCGATCAACGCGATGAACGGGTCCCCAGCGATCTGCTCGGAGAAGCGGGTGCAACGAGCGCAGAGCACACAGCGTTCGCGGTCGAGGAGGACCTGGGCGGAGATGTTGATCGGCTTCGGAAAGGTGCGCTTGTGCTCGACGAACCTGGTCTCGCCGCGGCCGTTGGACATCGCCTGGTTCTGCAGCGGGCACTCACCGCCCTTGTCACAGACCGGGCAGTCGAGCGGGTGGTTGACCAGCAGGAACTCCATGATGCCCTGCTGGGCCTTGTCGGCGACCGGGGAGCTGGCCTGGGTCTTCACCACCATTCCCTCGGCCACCGTCAGCGTGCACGACGCCTGCGGCTTGGGGATCGGCCGGCCGTTGCCGGCGTCGACCACCTCGACCAGGCACTGCCGACAGGCTCCTACCGGCTCCAGGAGCGGGTGGTCGCAGAACCGCGGGATCTGCACGCCGATCTGCTCGGCCGCGCGGATCACCAGGGTCTCCTTCGGGACCGACACCTCGACGCCGTCGATGCTGAGCGTGACCAGGTCTTCCCTGGTGGACGGAGGAGCAGACACATCCGAGACGGCGCTGCTCATGCCATCGCCGCCTCGCGCGCGAAGAGCGTCGATGCCGCCGGGTCGAAGGGGCAGCCACCCTGCTCGAGGTGGGCGAGGTACTCGCCGCGGAAGTACTGGATCGACGAGGTGATCGGGCTGGTCGCGCCGTCACCGAGCGCGCAGAACGCACGGCCGAGGATGTTGTCGCACTGGTCGAGCAGCGTCTCGAGGTCCTGCTCGCTGCCTCGCCCGGCCTCGAGGCGGGCCAGTGTCTGCACCAGCCACCAGGTCCCTTCGCGGCACGGGGTGCACTTGCCGCACGACTCGTGCTTGTAGAACTCGGTCCACCGCAGCACCGCACGCACGACACAGGTCGTCTCGTCGAAGATCTGCAGCGCCTTGGTGCCGAGCATCGACCCCGCGGCGCCGACCGCCTCGTAGTCGAGGGGCACGTCGAGATGCTCGTCGGTGAGGATCGGCGTCGACGAGCCGCCGGGCGTCCAGAACTTGAGCCGATGCCCTGCTCGCACACCTCCTGCGAGGTCGAGAAGCTGGCGCAGGGTCACCCCGAGCGGGGCCTCGAACTGTCCTGGGCGCGCCACGTGTCCCGACAGCGAGTAGAGCGTCATGCCCTTGCTCTTCTCGGTGCCCATGCTGGCGAACCACTCCGCCCCGTTCTTCACGATCGGCACCACGCTCGCGATGCTCTCCACGTTGTTGATCACCGTCGGGGCGGCGTACAGCCCGGCGACGGCGGGGAACGGCGGTCGCAGGCGCGGCTGCCCTCGCAGGCCTTCGAGCGAGTCGAGAAGCGCGGTCTCCTCACCGCAGATGTAGGCGCCGGCGCCGGCGTGCACGGTCACCTGGAGGTCGTAGCCGCTGCCGTGGATGTCCGTCCCGAGGTGGCCGGCACGGTAGGCCTCCCGGACGGCCTGCTGCAGTCGGCGTACGACGTGCAGCACCTCACCTCGGACGTAGATGAAGGCATGGTTGGCCCGGATCGCGTACGAGGAGATGATCACCCCTTCGACGAGCACGTGCGGGTTCGCCATCATCAGCGGGATGTCCTTGCAGGTCCCCGGCTCGGACTCGTCGGCGTTCACCACGAGGTACTTCGGCTTGTCGCCTCCGGACTTCTCCGGGTCCTGCGGGATGAACCCCCACTTCATCCCGGTCGGGAAGCCGGCACCACCGCGCCCGCGCAGCCCGGACTCCTTGACGAGGTCGATGACCGCGCTCGGCTCCATCTCGAGAGCGGTGTCGAGGGCTTGGTACCCCCCGGCGTCCCGGTACGCCGGCAGCGTCCACGGGCGCTGCGCGTCCCAGGTGTCGGAGAGCACCGGCGTCAACGTGTCGGTCACCTGCTCGCGTCCTTCCCGTCGGCCTCCGCCGACCCCTTGCCGCCCTTGCGTTCGACCGGCGCCTCATCCACGGCGACATCGCCCTCCGCCTCGGGAGTGCCGGCGTCCTCGGTTGCCTGCTTCTGGGTCGGACCCGGCTCGCGCTGCTCTGCCGCGTCCTGTCCCGGCTGCGGCTGCCGCTGTGGGTCAGGCGCCGTCCAGCCGTTCTCGCGGGCGATCTGGAGACCCAACATCGTCGGCGGCCCGCCGGCCGGCCCCTCGTCGGCACGGTCGTCGGGGAAGCCGGCGAGGATCCGCTCCGCCTCCCGCCAGGAGCACACCCGAGGCCCGCGCGTCGAACGCACCTGCTTGCCCGCTCGCAGGTCGTCGACGAGATCGGTGGCCGACCCGGGCGTCATGTTGTCCATGAACTCCCAGTTCACCATCATCACCGGCGCGTAGTCGCAGGCGGCGTTGCACTCGAGGTGCTCCAGCGTGATGGTCTTGCCGGTGCCCTCGTCCGCGGTCGTCTCGTCGTTCCCGACGCCGAGGTGGTCCTTGAGCCGCTCGAAGATCTCGTCGCCCCCCATCACCGCGCACAGCGTGTTCGTGCAGACCCCGACGTGGTAGTCGCCGACCGGGCGGCGCTTGTACATCGTGTAGAAGGTCGCCACGCCGGAGACGTCGGCGGCGGAGATCCCCAGGATCGACGCGCAGGTCTCGATCCCGCGTGCGGTGACCCGCCCTTCGACGCTCTGCACCAGGTGAAGCATCGGCAGCAGCGCCGAGCGAGGCTGCGGGTACCGCGCCACGATCTCCTGCAGTTCGGCATAGGTCTTCTCGTCGAAGCGCGCGCCGTCCACGGCCTCTGTCACCGGTCCACACCTCCCATCACCGGGTCGATCGAGGCGATCGCGACGATCACGTCGGCGACCATGCCGCCCTCGCTCATCACGGAGGTGGCCTGCAGGTTCGTGAACGACGGGTCGCGGAAGTGGGCGCGGAAGGGCCGGGTGCCTCCGTCGGAGACCACGTGGGCGCCGAGCTCCCCGCGGGGCGACTCGACTGGGACGTAGGCCTGCCCGGCGGGCACCCGGAAGCCTTCGGTGACCAGCTTGAAGTGGTGGATCAGCGCCTCCATCGACTCACCCATGATGTGCCGGATGTGGTCGAGGCTGTTGCCCATCCCGTCGTGCCCGATCGCGAGCTGGCTCGGCCAGGCGATCTTCTTGTCCGCGATCATCACCGGCGCTCCCTCGAGGCCGGCAAGCCGATCGGCGCACTGCTCGACGATCTTCAGCGACTCCCACATCTCGTCGACGCGGATCCGGAACCGTCCGTAGGCGTCGGCGCTGTCGCGGGTGATCACCTCGAAGTCGTAGTCCTCGTAGCCGCAGTAAGGCTGGGTCTTGCGCAGGTCCCAGGCGTACCCGGTGGAACGCAGCACCGGCCCTGACATGCCGAGTGCCAGGCAGCCGGACAGGTCCAGGTGGCCCACCCCCTCCAGCCGTGCCCTGAAGATCGGGTTCGCGTTGCAGAGGTCGGCGTACTCGGGAAGCCGCTTCCGCATCAGTGCCACGAAGTCCCGGATCTCGTCGAGCGCGCCCGGCGGCATGTCCTGGGCAACACCGCCCGGCCGGATGAAGGCGTGGTTCATCCGGAGTCCGGTGATCAGCTCGAAGAGGTCGAGCACCAGCTCGCGCTCGCGGAAGCCGATCGTCATCACCGTCAGCGCGCCGATCTCCATCCCGCCGGTCGCGATCGCCACCAGGTGGGAGGAGATCCGGTTCAGCTCCATCAGGAGCACCCGCATCACGGTGGCCTTCTCGGGGATCTTGTCCTCCACGTCGAGCAGCCGCTCGACGCCCAGCGAGTAGGTGGCCTCGTTGTAGAACGGTGACAGGTAGTCCATCCGGGTGCAGAAGGTGACTCCCTGCACCCAGTTGCGGAACTCCATGTTCTTCTCGATGCCGGTGTGCAGGTAGCCGATCCCTGCGCGGGCCTCGGTGACGGTCTCCCCCTCGAGCTCCAGGATCAGCCGAAGCACGCCGTGGGTGGAGGGGTGCTGCGGGCCCATGTTGACCACGACCCGCTCCTCGTTCTCCTCGGCGACGCCGGAGACGACGGTGTCCCAGTCCTGGCCGGTGACCGTGAAGACCTTGCCGCTCGTGGTGTCCGAGACCCCGGCCTGCGGAGCGTAGGGGTCTGTCGGGGTGCCCATCGAAGTGCTCATCAGGTGTAGGACCTCCGCTGGTCCGGCGGCGGGATGGTGGCGCCCTTGTACTCCACGGGGATCCCGCCGAGCGGGTAGTCCTTCCGCTGGGGGTGGCCGGGCCAGTCGTCCGGCATCTCGATCCGCGTCAGCGCGGGGTGCCCGTCGAAGATGATGCCGAAGAAGTCGTAGGTCTCGCGCTCGTGCCAGTCGTTGGTCGGGTACACCGAGACGACCGAGGGGATGTGTGGGTCGGCGTCGGGGCAGGTCACCTCGAGCCGGATCCGGCGGTTGTGGGTCATCGAGAGCAGGTGGTAGACCGCGTGCAGCTCGCGTCCCCGGTCACCGGGGTAGTGGACACCGGACACGCCCGAGCAGAACTCGAAGCGGAGCGCCGGGTCGTTGCGGAGGTTCTCCGCTACGGCGAGCAGGCTGGATCGGCGCACGAAGAAGGTGATCTCGCCACGGTGGACGACGACCTTCTCGATCGCGCCCCTCATCTGGTCGCGGCCGAGTGCCGACTCCAGTCCGGTGGCCACCTCGTCGAACCAACCGCCGTACGGCGGCGGGGTCCCGCCGGGCATGGTGACCGGGCGGACGACGCCGGCGTACCCGGAGGTGTCACCCGAGCCCTGCACACCGAACATGCCCTGGCGCCGGTCGATCACCTCGGGACTCAGCGCCTCGGGGGTCACCGGGAGGGTGTTCTCCGGCATCTTGTCGGTGGAGTCGTCCTCGGTGCCCGGGGTGACCTCGTCGAACTCACCCGGCGCCTTGGGGCCGTCCTCAGGGCTCATCGCAGCAGCCCGGGCATGTCGGAGGTGGGCGTCGCGTTGAGGGCGGCGGCCTCGGCCTCGTAGAC
>CADCUI010000048.1 GCA_902805845.1 uncultured Nocardioidaceae bacterium | reverse complement strand
GGCTGACTTAAACACCCGTGCATTAACGCCGATCGGGCTGGCTTTGGGCGTGCATAAGCGCCGACTGGGCTGGCTTCGCGCGTGCATAGGCGCCGACTCGGCGGGTAGCAGCCTGCCGCCCGCTCGGGGGAGGGCGGGCGGCAGGCGGTTGGGGGGCGGGGCTCAGCCGATCTGGGTGAACCGCGCGTAGCCGCGCTGCTTGACGGTGCCGAACCCGGTGAAGGCACCGCCGAGGTGGAGGCGCTTGCCGTCGTGGGCCAGCGCCCAGACGCCGATCTTCCCGCCGACGCACTGGGAGTTCCAGTCGTTCACCGAGCCGTCGACGGGGTCGATCGACGCCACGAACGGCCGAGCGATGTGACCGGTCACGATCTGCGAGAAGTGACCACCGATCCACATCTCGTCCTCGACCGCCACGATCGCCTGGGTGTTGCCGCTCGTCTTGATCGACCACGCCGGGTTGTTGGGGTTGACGTTCGGGTCGTTCAGCTTGTGGGCGAAGAGGGTGTTGTTCTCGGTGGAGTAGAAGAACCGGTCCCCCGTGGGGCTCAGCGCGACGGACACTGCGTTGCCGCCGCTGCCAGACGGGCTGAAGCTGGTGGGGGCTCCGGTGGCCGCGGACACGGCGCCAGCAGCCAGACGAGGCTGGTTGTTGATCGCCGTGAACGCTCCGCCGGCGAACACGGTGGAGCCGTCCGGGCTGACGACGACCTCGCGGACGCCCCCGTTGAAGTTGGGCCTGAAGGACGTGGTGTCCACGACGCCCGTCGCGGTGTTGACGGCCGCCAGGCGCTTACGGTTGGTGGAGTCGATCGTGGCGAACCGTCCGCCGACGTACAGGACGCTGCCCTTGACTGCCAGCGACGCGACGTCGGGGGTGGTGCCGCCGGTATCTGCCTGCCAGGTCTCGACGAGCTGGCCCGTGACGGCGTCGACCGCGGCGAGGTTGGCGCGCGGCGTGCCGTTGACCTCCGTGAACGTGCCACCCAGGAAGACGGTGCTGCCGTCCTCGGAGGCGGCCACCGCGAGCACCTTGCCGTTCGTGGTGGGCTTGAACGTGAGGTCGACCTTGCCGTCGGCCTTCACCATGGCGACGTTGCTCCGGGCCTGGCCGCCCACGGCGGTGAACACGCCACCGAGGTAGGCCTTGGAGTCCACCGTCGCCGGGTTGTCATCCGGGTCGACCAAGCCGACGGCGTGCACGATGCCGGCCACCTTCGCGACGACGTCCGGCGTCGTGCTCACCGTGGCCGAGGCGGGCAGGGGCGCCACCAGGGCGACCGCCAGCCCCGCTCCCAGTGCGGGAGTGAGCCGCGAGAACATCGAACGCCGTCGGCGCGCAGCCATGAAAGGTGTGTGCATTGGTTGACCCCCCGGTCATCGCCGCGACGCCGGCCCGAATCCGTCCCAGCGCGTCGCGAAGTTCGAGGCCTCGAATAGGCCCCCCGCACAGGGTCGACGACTTCCCCCCGCGGCGTAAGGGACCAAGGGCACCACTACCCAGGACACCTGCGGCCGGGAGCGCTGACAGGCGTCACCCGTGGGCGCCGTGGTGGCCCCGGCACCGGGCGGACGACGGCGCCCGACCACTCCGCGGGGTTGCGCGCTTCCCACCTACTGGTCGGTGCACGTCGCCGCCTGAGCCAGGGGCGGCCTGCCTCACCCTTCACCCACCGGGTCATGCTCGGCGGATCCGAGGCGTACGGCTGCGGCGCGGTCCGTCGGCGGGCCGACCCAACAACGGCGCCACCAGCTGGCGGATCACGGGCGACGGGGGCAGTCCGAGATCGTAGGCCGGGTGGTGGGCGCCACGGTGGGGCTGATCCCGGGATGTGGGGTCCAGATCGTCTTCGCCGGCATCTTCCTCGCCGGCGGCATGCCGCTGCCCACGCTGGTGGCCAACAGCATCAGCCAGGACGGCGACGCGTTGCTGCCGCTGCTGGCCCTCGAGCACCGGTCCGCGCTGCTCGCGACGGTTCTCACCACGATCCCGGCGATCCTCGTGGGATCGGGCCTGCTGCTGCTCCGTTGAGGTGCCATGCTCGGCTGGCACGGCACCCGCACTTCGCTTACCGCGTCTGGGGCACAAAGATGAGGGCGGGTGGCCGTGGCCACCCGCCCTCACCGTGCGTTACGGCGTCGTGCGGCTCACTTGACGATGCGCACCCGCACGCGCTCCCAGCCGTTGACGACGATGCCGGTGGCCGTGCGCGTCGCGCGCTTGGCCACGTCGTCGGTCCTGCGGTCGAAGAGCTGGAGCTGGGTGACGACGTCGTCGTTGTGAGGCGCGTTCTCGATGCGTGCCAGCACCTGGTCGAACGTCGGCTCGTCCCCGTCCTCGTGGGACCGGAAGTAGAACCCCCCGTCGTCCTCAGAGGCGCCGTTGCCACCGAACACCGTGAGGAAGCCACGCGAGCCCAGATCGCGCTTGCGGACCGGGACCTTCACCTGGATCTCCCGCTTGCCGTTCGGACCGTCGAGCCGGACCAGGAATCGGGCGTCCTTGCCGGCCCGGGGCTGGATGGACCGCACGCCGTCGAGCGGGACCCACCGACCGTGGCTGCGCCAGCGGACGCGGTCGATGGAGGCGGCCCTGTAGGTCTCGCTCAGTGTGCCCTTGGCGTCGATGTCTCCGAGCTTGATCTCCTCGATGCCGTTGTAGTGCAGGCGAGACAAGGCCTCGTACAGTTCCCAGGCCGTCCGGAAGGTGATGTCGTACCTGTCCGCGTACAGGTCCGTGCGGGTGAGCGTGAACGGGCTGCCGTCCTCGCGGGTGCCGTGCACGGTCCATCCAAGCTTTCCGCTGCCCTCGCCCAGACCGTCGAGCACCCGGTCCTCGTTGGCGAGCAGGTGGCTGAACGCCATCTCCGGCACCCAGCTCGGCAGGCTCACGTGGGTGCTGCCCTCGCGGCTGCGCAGGCGGCTGGAGATGGTCGAGGTGATGTCGACCGTGTCCGGGACCGCTCCGAGCTGACCGGCGATGCCTGCCATGCGGTCCTGGTTGATGGTGCCGATGGGCGCGCCGATCGTCGCCACCTTGAAGCCGGAGAAGATGTGGTCCTCCTGGACGTAGAGGGCGTCGGCGGCGTGCAGGGTCATCGACGTCGCTCCGTCCCACGTCATGGGATGGCCGAACCCGACCACCTCCTCGCCGCACACCAGGGTGGCCGTGCCGACACCGGCTGCGGTGACGTCGCCGTACGCGATGGAGGCGGCCAGGTTGCCGCCCGCGGTCGCCTGGACCGGAGGGGCGTCGGCGGCGCTGGTGCCGACCCGCATCATCCGGGCATCGGGGAGGTCGAGCCTCTTGGTCACCTGACGGAACCGCTTCTCGCTGCCGAGACCCGCGATGCCGAAGGGCAGCTTCAGCTGCGTCATCCCCGCCGCGGCCTCCTGGGTCGTCGCAGCGCCGCTGGCGACGATCCGGGTGGTGATCCGTCGGGGGAGCCTCACGCGCGTCGACGGACCGGTCGCCGGGGCGGCAGGTCCGTCGATGATCTCGCGCATGTCTGCGGCGGGAGTGACCCCGGCGACCGGCGAGGGCCCGAACGCGAGCCCGTAGGAGACGGCGCCGATGAGCCGGCCGTCGGCGGCGTAGACCGGTGACCCGGACATGCCCGACCAGATGCCGCCGACGCGGTTGATCTCGCTGGAGGCCAGCCGCACGAGGACCATGTCGATGCCTACCGAGATGCCGTCGGGGAGGACCCCGATCACCTCACCGGTGAAACCGTCGGGCGTGGTGCCCTGCGACACCGTCAGCCCCGTGACCGGCTGCGTCCTGCTCAGCTCGCCGATCGGGTACGTCGCCGGGCAGCTCGTGTCCGGTGCCGACTGCGCCGGCGCGGACCCGAGGCCGGACAGTGTGGCCACCGCCGTCGTGGCCAGTGCCCCCGCGGTGAGTCGTGCGGCGGCGCGCCGGCCGCCCCACGGGAACATCCTTCTGTGTGGCATGAGGTGCCTTTCGCTTCCGTCGGCCGATTGGCCGAACAGTGTCCTCATGGTGCGGCCGTGGCGTCGCGAAAGCCACGGCTGGCTGCGCGGCGGTGGAAAGATGGCCCGAACGGGCGGTGTGGAGCTGCACAGACGGGTAGGGGGCGTGAGACTTCAGGCGGCGGGGCCCAAGGCCCGAGCGACCACCTGTGCCCATCGCCGGGATCCGGCCTCGTTGGGGTTCTCCTCGTCGGCCAGCAGCAACGAGGTCGGGCCGGGCGCCTCCTCGAACGCGGACCAGACGTCGATGACCGGCAGCTCCTCCTTCGCCGCCCAGGCGCGCAGCGCTGCGACGTTGTCCTCCTGCAGCGCCGCGAACTTGCCTGCGCCAGGGTTCTGGAGCAGGAACACCTGAGCCACCTCACCCCACCTCGCCTGCACGGCTTCCCGTGCCCTGGCGAGAGATCCGGTGATCCGGTGGTCGGCGCTGTTGTTGCGCCCGTAGTCGAGCACCACCAGGCCAGGGTTGGCCGCGGGGATCAACGGCAGACGGATCACGGAGAAGTCCGCGGTGGAGCCGGGCTGCGCCATGCTCCAGATCACCAACCGGTGCCCGAGCCCGCGACCGAACACCGTCCGCCTGGCGGCGAACTTCTGCTCGACGGGCTCCCAGGTCCTGATCGCCACTCGCCGGTCGATGGCGAGCATCCGGGCCCACTGCACCACCCAGGTGCTGGGGTCCGTCCCCTTCGAGTCGCTGAGCACGACCATCGAGGAGGTGGTCCGCAGCGTCTTCCGTGCCGACGCCAGGGACTCCTCGGCGGTGGCTGCGGTGGTCGACCTCACCGTCGAGGGGGTGCTGTCCGGCAGGTCGTCGACGCTCGACGGGCCGCGGGGTCCAGCTGCGGCGTACGTCACCGCAGCCAACGCCACGAGCAGGACGAGGACGGCTCCGAGGTCTCGCAGCGTCGAGCGACGCCGCAGCGACTGCCGCCCCCACATGCCCATCCCTGGACGATACGCGCGGGACCCCAGCCGGTCCCGCTCATGCCGCAACCGGGACCGCCCTCCGTCCGCAGGGACGGAGGGCGAGCCGGCAGACTCCTGCCCGGTCAGCTGAGCGGGCATCCGAGGTTGTTGTCGCGGTCGAGACGGCTGGCGAGCTCGAGCATCGTGGCACGGTCACCCGACGCGAAGGCGGCGTTCACCGTGCTGACGAGCGCCGGGCGCCCGTCCAGGCCGGTGCCGGCGCGACGCCACGGGTAGCCGAGGTCGTCGTGCGCGGCGTTGAGCCAGGACGCTGTGGCGGCGCGCGCCAGGATCAGCGCCGCACCGTCGAGCCCGCCTCCGCCGCCGCCCGCCAGCGACTGGGCAAGCGTGAGCGTCTTGACGTTGGTCCGGGCCTTGGTGAACAGCGAACCGAACGTCGTGGCCGGGCTGGTCTCCTGCCAGTTCTCCGTGTGGTTCTTCCAGTACCCGGGTGTGCAGCCGTCGTAGCCGATGACAACCGCCTGGCTGGCTGACGGGACGGCAGCTGCGCCGGCCGCGATCACCAGCGTGCACAGGATGGTGCGCAAGGCGTTCTTCATTGTGTGCCCCCATGACTCGGAAAAGAGCGGGTGCGTCCCATGCCCCCATGGCCCCGCTGACCAGAAGTCAACAACACCCCGAAAGGGGACACAAGTGCTGAAAGGTCTAAGTGCGACAATTAGTGTCGAAGGTCCTGCGAAGGCCGGGACCCGGTAGCGGGTACCGGACATGGCCGTGCGACCGGCGGGAGGCGCCGACCCCCCGACGTCGAGTCAGCTCATCGTTCGGCGTCGAGCATCGCTGCCAGACCCGGCGGGTCCGCCACCGTGAGCGTGGCACTCGGGTGCCGCAGCCTCCCGGTGGGGAGAAGAGTCTTCACAGGTTCCTGGAACCGCACGCACAGCGCCCGATCCGCGTTGGTGGCGAACGTGACGCCGCGGTCGGCGAGCGACAAGTGCGGGGGGCCGGCGGTCTTGACGAAGGCGAACCCGCCGGTTCCCTCGTGGCCGGCGACGTTGGTCACCGAGGTCTCCAGCCGCCACAGCCCGAACCGGACGAGCAGCCTGCCCTCGGACACCTCCACGAAGGCGGTGGCCGGCGTGACGCCGAACGGCAGGGCCGCCCATCGGTAGGACGGGGCGAACCGGAACGGAAAGCGCATGAGGGACGATTCCCGCCTTCTGCGACGGCCATGCACGGTTCGCCGTGCGCCGCGGCAGCGGCAGTCCGGTCACCGAGCTGATCGAGGCGCGCTTCTCGGCTGCCGGGGGGGTGACCCTCAGCTGAGCCGATCGAGAAGCGAGACGGCGTCGTGGGGCGCGAAGCCCTTCGCGTCGTTGTCGAAGTACACGTAGACGTCTCCCGCCGCCGCCCAGCCCCGGCACTTCTCGGCCCACCGGTCGAGAGCCTCCACGCTGTAGCCGCTGGCATAGAGCTCGGTGTCGCCGTGCAGCCGCACGTAGACGAAGTCGCTGGTGACGGCCTCGGCCATCGGCCACTTGCCCGCGGTGTCGGCCACCACGCACCCGATGTCGTGAGCACGCAGGAGGTCGAAGGCCTCGTCGGTGCAGTAGGTCGGACTCCGGAACTCCAGGCAGTGACGGATCGGCCGTTCCGCGTCGGCGACGGTCAGCGCGCGGTCCTCGGGGACCTTGGCGTCGTGGCCTGCGGCTAGGGCGGCGGCCGCCGTCGTGGTCCGGGGGAGGAGCCGGAAGAAGTCGTCCAGCCGCTCCGCGTCGTACGGCAGGTTCGCGGGCAGCTGCCACAGCACCGGCCCGAGCTTGGGGCCGAGGGCCAGCACGCCCGAGGCGAAGAAGTTCGCCGCCGGCGTCTCGACGCCCCGGAGCTTCTTCATGTGGGTGATGAACCGACCGCCCTTGACGGCGAAGACGAAGTCGTCGGGGGTCTGCTCGCGCCACGCGGCGTACGACGTGGGCCGCTGCAGCGAGTAGAACGAGCCGTTGATCTCCACCGAGCTCATCCGCTCCGCGGCATAGGCCAGCTCCAGCCGCTGCGGCAGACCGGCGGGGTAGAAGTCTCCGCGCCACCCGGCGTAGGTCCACCCCGAGATGCCGACGCGGATCCGACCCATGGCAGCAGCGTGGCACAGCGTCTCGCAGCGTCTCGCAGGGAGGACGAGCACGTGGGTGGTCGGGGTCGGCGTCGTTTGCGCACCAAGGCGGCGGGTACGCGCCGGTTCGTGACGCACGCGGAAAACGAGGACGCCGGGCGGGCGGGGATGCCGGCGTCGGCCGGACCGAGCAGAGCCCCCGGGCTGCTGTACGGCATCGGCCTCGGTGGCTTCGTGGACGGCATCGTCCTGCACCAGTTGCTGCAGTGGCACCACATGGTCAGCGACGTCCACGCCTACCCGCCCACCACGGTGGCCGGGCTCGAGGCCAACACGCTGGCCGACGGCCTCTTCCACGTCGTCGCCTGGTGCAGCGTGGTGGCCGCCTCGCTCCTGACGATCCGGTCATGGCGAGAGCGCCGGCTGGCGCCGAGCTGGGGCTTTCACCTGGGAACGGTCCTGGCCGGCTGGGGACTGTTCAACCTCGTCGAGGGTGTCGTCGACCACCAGATCCTGGGCGTCCACCACGTCCGCGACGACCTGGGCGGCCCGCTGGCATGGGACCTCGGGTTCCTCGCCCTGGGCGCGCTGCAGATCGTCCTCGGCTGGCTCGTGTCGCGCCGCGCGGGACGGACGTTGCGGCCGGCCGAGGGCTCGGGCGTTCGCCCGCGACCGTGACGGACGCGGCGCCTGCATCAGCCGCGCTCCTCGCCGCAGCGTGCCTCCACCTCGGGTTCCAGCTGACGGTCACGATGGTCGTGTACCCGGCCCTGGTCCGAGCGCCGGACTGGGCGACCGCCCACGCGCTGCACACCCGCAGGATCACCCCGCTCGTCGCCCTTCTCTACGGCGCCCTGGTCACCACGGGGGCCTGGGGGCTCGTGGACGACCTCTCCTGCACCGGGACCTGGGTAGGCGTCGGCGGCGCTGCTGCCTCGATCCTGGTGACCGCCTTGGTGGCGGGCCCCACCCACGGGCGGCTGTCGGCGGGCAAGGACGACCGCCTCGTCCGTCGACTGCTCGTCGCGGACCGGGTCAGGACCGCAGGTGCGGTCGTCTGCGCGGCCGGCGCCCTCAGCTGTCTGCTCCGGTGAGGCTCCTCCCGCGGTCCACCGGTGCACACTGGCGGCATGCCCGCGTTCGATCTCCTCGAGCCCCGCGACGTCCTCCTGGGCAGGACCACGCACGTCCGACGGCTGCTGCCGCACAAGGTGCAGCGGACGATCGGGGCGTGGTGCTTCCTTGACCACTACGGGCCCGACGACATCCGGCGGACCGGCGGCATGTGGGTGCCGCCGCATCCCCACACCGGGCTGCAGACGGTCACCTGGCTGTTCGAGGGGCTGGGCCGACACCTCGACAGCCTCGGCTCCGACCAGCTCATCCGGCCCGGGCAGCTCAACGTCATGACGTCAGCACACGGCCTGTGCCACGCCGAGACCTCACCGGGGGACGCGCCATCGACCCTGCACGGGGTCCAGCTGTGGGTGGCGCTTCCCGACGAGCACCGTGACAGCGCTCCGCCGGACTTCGCCCACGTCGACACGCTTCCCGCGTTCACGCTGGGCGACGTCTCGGTGACCGTCCTGGTCGGGGAGCTGGCCGGTCACCGGTCGCCCGCCCCGGCGTACAGCCCCTTGGTGGGGGCGGAGCTGCGGCTCCCACGCGGGTCCGTTGCGGACCTGCCGGTGGATCCTGCCTTCGAGCACGGCCTGCTGGCGGTCGACGAGGCGGTCACCGTCGACGACGAGACCGTCGACCGCCACCGGCTCGCCTACCTCGGGACCGGTCGTACGTCCCTGCGGCTGGGGGCTCCTGAGAGCGACGCCCGGGTCCTGCTGCTGGGCGGGATGCCCTTCGAGGAGCGGCTGGTGATGTGGTGGAACTTCATCGGCCGCTCGCACGAGGAGATCGTGGAGCAGCGCGAGGCATGGAACGGCAGCGGTGTCGACTTCGTGCCCGGACGGTTCGGCCGGGTGGAGGGCGTCGATGCCCCTCGGCTGCTCGCTCCGCCGCTGCCGACGGTGCGGCTGCGGCCCCGATGAGCGTCATGGCGAGCGCCACGGGGCGCCACGTAACCTCGATGCTGTGAGCGTCGCACCGGCACCGACCGTCACCCTCGACAACCGCTTCGCACGTGAGCTCTCCGAGCTCGCCCTTCCGTGGCAGGCGGAAGCCGCACCGGACCCGCGACTGCTCGCGCTGAACGAGACCCTGGCGAAGGAGCTGGGACTCGATGCGGCCTCGCTGCGGACCGACGACGGGCTCCGGCTGCTGGTCGGCAACCTCGTGCCCGAGGGGGCGACTCCGGTGGCGCAGGCCTACGCCGGCCACCAGTTCGGTGGTTTCAACCCGCGTCTCGGCGACGGCCGGGCGCTCCTGCTCGGGGAGATCGTCGACGTGCACGACCGCCTCCGGGACCTGCACCTGAAGGGATCGGGGCGCACGCCGTTCGCACGCGGGGGAGACGGCCGTGCGGTGGTCGGACCGATGCTGCGTGAGTACGTCGTGAGCGAGGCGATGCACGCCCTGGGCGTCCCCACCACCCGCTCCCTTGCCGTGGTGGCCACCGGACGGCCGGTCGCCCGCGAGACGCTCCTGCCCGGCGCGGTGCTCGCCCGGGTCGCCAGCAGCCACCTGCGTGTCGGCAGCTTCCAGCTCGTGGCGGCGACCGGCGACGTGGACCTGCTCCGCCGGCTGGCCGACCATGCCATCGGCCGTCACCACCCCGGCCTTGCGCAGGCAGAGCACCCCTACCTGGCGCTGTTCGAGGCGGTCGTCGCCGCGCAGGCGGCCCTGGTCGCCCAGTGGATGCTGGTCGGGTTCGTCCACGGCGTCATGAACACCGACAACATGACCATCTCGGGCGAGACGATCGACTACGGGCCGTGCGCGTTCATGGAGGCCTTCGACCCTGCCAGCGTCTTCAGCTCGATCGACACCGGTGGGCGCTACGCCTACGGCAACCAGCCCGTCGTCGCGGAGTGGAACCTCGCCCGCCTCGCCGAGGCCATGCTCCCGCTCCTTGACGAGGACGAGGAGCGAGCCGTCGAGATCGCGGTGGAGTCGCTCGGCGCCTTCCGCCCGCTGTACAGCGCCGCCTGGTCCGCCGGGATGAGAGCCAAGCTGGGGCTCCCGGACGGGCTCGACGAGGGCGTGGCCGCACCGCTCGTGGACGAGCTGCTGACCTTGCTCCGCGCCAGCCACGTCGACCACACCTCGTTCTACCGCGCCCTGGGAGGAGCCGCCCGGGGGGACGCCGAGCCCGCGCGCGGCCTGTTCGTCGACCTTCCGGCGTTCGACGCCTGGGTCGAGCGGTGGCGGGCCCTCGGACCCGATGCGGATGCGATGGACCGGGTCAACCCGCTCTACATCCCGCGCAACCACCTCGTCGAGGAGGCGCTCGCCGCCGCGACCGACGGGGAGACAGGGCCGCTCGAGCGGCTCCTGGACGCCGTCACCGCGCCGTACGACGAGCGCCCTGGTCTGGAGCGCTACGCCGCCCCCGCCCCCGTGGACTTCGGGGCGTACCAGACCTTCTGCGGGACCTGACCGCCCCGCCTCCCCTCCCGCCTCGTCCGATCGGGCGCGGGTCATGGGCCGCGCGCAGTCGGACGAGGCGCCGGAGGCCCCACAAGTTGCGGGATTCCTGTGGCAAATGGGACAGATGTGCCGCTATGATGCTCAGCACAACCGCATACCGCTGACCGGACCTCTCGTCCGATCGCTCGTACTCGAGACCGCTGGGGAAGGCGCAAACTCGAGCGCTGAGATCAACAGGGAGGCCACGATGACCACACGTTCAGCGACCAGGGGCGTCATCTACGTCCACTCCGCGCCGTCTGCGTTGTGCCCGCACATCGAGTGGGCACTCGGCGGCGTGCTCGGCAATGCGGTGAGCCTGGAGTGGACCCCGCAGCCGGCGCAGGCGGGGACCTACCGCTCGGAGTACTCCTGGCTGGGTGACTCCGGCACCGCCGCGGCGATCGCGTCGGCGCTGCGCGGCTGGAAGCACCTGCGGTTCGAGATCACCGAGGAGCCGACTGCCGCCAGCGAGGGGTCTCGCTACTCCTACACGCCCGAGCTCGGCGTCTTCCACGCCGTCACCGGCATCCACGGCGACATCATGATCCCCGAGGACCGGCTCAGGGCCGGGCTGGTCAAGGCAGCCGTGGGGGAGACCACCCTCGAGATCGAGGTGGACCGGCTGCTGGGCAAGCCGTGGGACAACGAGCTCGAGACCTTCAGGCACGCCGGCGACGGAGCGCCGGTGCGGTGGCTCCACCAGGTCGTCTGACCGTCCTCCCTCCCCTCAGGTCCCGCTGAGCTCACGCTCGAGCGGGGTCCGGAAGGACGGGACGACGACGGCTCCTCCGAGGCGCCCTTCCAGCCGCTGCGCGGCCGCCTCGACCGCTCGCGCCGCCTCCCGACCGCGATCGACCAGGAGCCTGGTCTCCACCGTCCCGTCCCTGCGGACCGCCCATCCACCGACCACCTCACCTCCCCACCAGATCGTCGGCCCGACGTTGCCCGACCGGTCGAAGAGCGACGCCCTGTGGTCGGCGTCCTGGGGGAGGTACCACTCCCGGTGCTTCCACCCCATCGGCGTCGGGTCGAGGGCCGGAAGGAGGGCCGCCGTCGGCTCCGGTACGGCGACCGGGTCGGTGTCCCCGTCGGCGACGAGCCCGCCGTCGACCGTGACCGCTCCGGCGTCGGTGACCGCCGCACGGGTCAGGCGCAGCGACCAGCCGGTCCACCAGGCGACGTCGGCCTCCTGCGCCGGTCCGAAGCGGGCGAGGTAGGCCCCGACCAGCCGCGCCCGGGCCTCACTCGTCGGCAGCTCGGTCAAGCCGTCCGGCCACCACGCCGCCCCTGGTTCCCAGGTGTGCTGCCGCGAGGTCCACGACCCCAGCGGCCGGCCGCGGACGAGCCGTCCCTGCAGTCCCATGAGGACGAGCACCTGTGAGGTGACGCTGCGCCGCACGTCGTACGCCTTGTCGCTGCGGGGCAGGATCGCCGTCTTCAGCCGGGGCACCCTCGCGGCGAGCTGTGCCCCCGAGGCGACGCCGGCATCCCGGATCGCTGCCTCGACCTCATCCTCGACCTCGGCCAGCCAGGATGCCACGTCCTGCGGCATCGGCGGGTCGGTCGGCGCGGTGGCGAGCTCCTGCAGCAGCCGCTTGCGGACGGTCGCCGCGACGTCGAGGGCGGCGGCGTGGTGCACGGTGGCGGCGAGGTCGTCGGGGACCACGAAGAGGGTCCGCCGCATGCCCATCATCCGGACCAGGGAGCGCTGCTCGTACATCGCCTCGGCGACGTCGGCGATCTGCACGCCGGCGGACCTGGCCAGCACCGAGAGGTAGACCGTCGCCGGGTCCGTGGCATGGAGGCACACGAGACCGCGGGTCGCGGTCACCGGGTCGGGAGCCGAACCGTCGATCAAGTGGCGGGTGACCAGCCGGGCCCGTCGCTGCTGGACCGACATGACCCCCGACGTGCCCTCGGCCGTCGACCTCACGCGGCCTGTCTACCAGCCCCTGTACCGGCTCGGCGTCGACTCAGAGGGGGATGTTGCCGTGCCGACCCCGCGGCTCGCGGCCGTCGGCCCTCCCGGCGTCGAGCGCCTCGGCCAGTGCCTCGGCCAGCGCCTGCCGGGTCTGAGCCGGTGCCACGATCTCGTCGACCACGCCGATGCCGAGCGCGGCGGTCACTCCGCCGGTCATCCGCTCGTGCTCGGCCGCGAGCTGGGCCTCGACCTCGGCACGCTGCTCCGGCGCGACCTCGGCGAGCCGGCGACGGTGGAGGATCCGCACCGCAGCCACCGCTCCCATGACCGCCACCTCGGCGCCGGGCCAGGCGAGCACCCGGGTGGCTCCGAGGGAGCGGGCGTTCATCGCGATGTAGGCACCGCCGTACGCCTTGCGGGTGACCAGGCTGACCCGCGGCACCGTGCACTCCGAGAACGCGTGCAGCAGCTTGGCGCCGCGGCGTACGACGCCGTCCCACTCCTGGCCGACTCCGGGCAGGTACCCGGGGACGTCGACCAGCACCACCAGCGGCACGCCGAGCGCGTCGCACATCCGGACGAAGCGGGCCGCCTTCTCCGCCGAGGCGGAGTCCAGGCAGCCGCCGAGGCGGAGGGGGTTGTTGGCGACGACGCCGACCGTGCGGCCACCGAGCCGCCCGAGGGCGGTCACGAGGTTGGGAGCCCACCGGGCGTGCAGCTCGACGACGGTGCCCTCGTCGAGCACGCCCTCGACGAGCGGGTGCACGTCGTAGGCCCGCTTGGCCGACTCCGGCAGCAGCGTCGCGAGGTCGCGAGCCACGACGTCGTCGGTGGCCAGCCGGCCCTGCGCACCGAGGAGCGCGGCCAGCGCGCGGCCTCGGGACAGCGCCTCCTCCTCCGAGTCGGTGAGCAGATGCACCACGCCGGAGCGCCGGCCGTGCGGCTCGGGGCCTCCCAGCCGGAGCATGTCGACGTCCTCGCCGGTGACCGAGCGGACCACGTCGGGGCCGGTCACGAAGATCCGCCCCTCCGGTCCGAGGATCACGATGTCGGTGAGGGCGGGGCCGTACGCCGCGCCGCCGGCCGCAGGGCCGAGCACCACCGAGATCTGCGGGATGCGACCTGACGCGGTGGTCATGGCGTGGAAGATCTCGCCGACGGCGTGCAGCGAGCGCACCCCCTCGGCCAGCCGTGCGCCGCCGGAGTGCCACAGCCCCACGATCGGCACGCCGTCGGCGAGGGCGCGCTCGTACGCCGCGACCACGACCCGGCAGCCGGCCTCCCCCATCGCGCCGCCCATCACGGTGGCGTCGGAGCAGAAGGCGACGACCGGGGCGCCCTCCACCGTTCCCAGGGCGGCGAGCATGCCGCTGTCGTCGTCCGGGCTCAGCAGCTCGATCGAGCCTGGGTCGAGGTAGGCCGCGAGCCGTCGGCCGGGGTGCCTCGGGTCCTGATCCCGGGGGAGCTTCGGGGGCCGGGCGCGTCCGGCGGGGACAGTGGCGTCCGAGGTGGCCGTCGTCGGGGCTGCGGGGGCGGTGGTCATCGAGCTCCCAAGGTGGTCGGTGGTGCCGGATCGGGTGGCGGTGCCGGGAGAGGGCAGGTCAGACGCTGGTGAAGGCCACCGCGACGTTGTGCCCGCCGAACCCGAACGAGTTGTTCATGGCGGCGATCTGACCCGCCGCGAGCTCGCGCTGGTCGGTGGCGATGTCGAGGCCGACATCCTCGGGGTCCTCGAGGTTGATCGTCGGCGGAACCACCCGGTGGTGCAGTGCCAGCACCGTCGCCAGCGACTCCAGGGCGCCCGCGGCGCCGAGGAGATGGCCGGTCATCGACTTCGTGGAGGTCACCACGACGCGGTCGACCGCGTCGCCGAGGGCGGTGCGGACCGCCAACGCCTCGGCCACGTCGCCCTGGGGCGTGGAGGTGGCATGGGCGTTGATGTGCACCAGGTCGGCAGGGTCGAGCCCCGCCTCGCGCAGCGCGATCGTCATCGCCCTCGTGGCCCCCAGGCCGGCCGGGTCGGGCTGGGCGATGTCGTGGGAGTCGGCGGTGACGCCCGCTCCGGCCGCCTCGGCGTACACCCGCGCATTGCGGGCGGTCGCGTGCGCCTCGGACTCGAGCACGAGGACCGCGGCCCCCTCGCCGAGCACGAAGCCGTCACGGCCCCGGTCCCACGGTCGCGATGCCCGCTGCGGCTCGGCGTTGCGCTGGGAGAGCGCCCGCATCTGGCCGAACGCGGCCATCGGCAGCGCGTGCACGGCTGCCTCGGTGCCGCCGACCGCGACGACATCGGCCCGTCCCCACCGGATCAGGTCGATGCCGAGCGCGATGGCCTCGTTGCCGGAGGCGCACGCCGACACCGGCGTGTGGACACCGGCCTTGGCGCTCACGGCGAGGCCGATGCTCGCGGCAGGGCCGTTCGGCATCAGCATCGGGATCGCCAGCGGCGACACCCGTCGAGGGCCCTTCTGGATCAGCTGGTCGTAGTTGGCCAGCAGCGTCTGGACCCCGCCGATGCCCGAGGCCATCGCGACGGCGACCCGCTCGGGGTCGAGCTCGGCGTCGTCGAGCCCTGCGTCGGTCCAGGCCTCGAGCGCCGCGACCAGCGCCAGCTGGCTCGACCGGTCCAGGCGCCGTGCCTTGACCCGGTCCAGGACGTCGGTCGGCTCGACCGCCACCTCCGCCCCGATCTGGGAGGGGAGATCGTCGGCCCACTCGTGCTTGAGCGTGTCGACCCCCGACTGGCCGGCGAGGAGCGCCGACCAGGTGCTCGGAGCGTCTCCCCCGAGTGGGGAGGTGGCGCCGATACCGGTCACCAGGACGCGCGTGGTGGACATGCTCAGATCACTCCTCGTCGGGCCGCTGCGATGCGGTGGGCCCGGTCAGCTGGCGGTCGGTGGTGGGACCGCTCAGGCGGCCTGGGCGCTCTGGATGTAGGCCACGGCGTCGCCCACGGTGCGGAGGTTCTTGACCTCGTCGTCGGGGATGCGCACGCCGAACTTCTCCTCGGCGGCGACGACGATCTCGACCATCGACAGCGAGTCGACGTCGAGGTCGGAGATGAACTCCTTGTCGGGCTGCACGGTCGAGGCGGGTACGCCGGCGACCTCCTCGACGATCGTCGCGAGCTCGGCCTGGATCTCGGAGGTGTCTGCCATGGGTGGCTCCTTCTGGTGAGAGGTGGTGCATTCGGTTTGGTGAGGTCGTGCAGGTGTGGGGGTCAGACGGCGGGGTTCGCGGGGATGCGGGTCATGGCACCTTCACCACCTGGGCGGCATAGGCGAGGCCGGCGCCGAAGCCGACCAGCAGGGCGGTGTCGCCGCTCTTGACCTCGCCGTCCGCCACGAGCCGCTCCAGGGCCAGCGGTATCGAGGCCGCCGAGGTGTTGCCCTGCTCGGCGATGTCACGGGCGATGGCGACGCGCTCGGGCAGTCGCAGGGCGCGGGCCATCGCGTCGGTGATGCGCATGTTGGCCTGGTGGGGCACAAACGCGTCGAGGTCGTCGACCCCGACCCCGGCGCGGTCCAGCGCGGCCTGCGCGACCTTGGCCATCTCGAAGGCGGCCCACCGGAAGACCGCCTTGCCCTCCATCATGAGGAAGGGCATCTGCGGGTCGTCCGCGGCCAGCGCCTCGCGCCAGTCCTCACGTTGGCGGATCATGTCGAGCTGCTCGCCGTCCGAGCCCCACACGACGGGTCCGATGCCCGGCTCGTCGGCCGGGCCGACCACGACGGCTCCCGCCCCGTCGGCGAAGATGAAGGCGGTGCCTCGGTCGGACAGGTCGAGGATGTCGGACAGGCGTTCCACGCCGACGACCAGCACGTTCTTGGCGCTGCCGCCGCGCACCATGTCGGAGGCCAGCGCGACACCGTGGCAGAAGCCCGCGCAGGCGGCACTGACGTCGAAGGCCGCGGCGTGCTCGGTGCCGAGCTCGTGCGCCACTGCGGGGGCGACCGCCGGCGTCTGCATCAGGTGCGTGACCGTGGCGACGATGACCGCGTCCACCTGGGCGGCGGCAAGGCCGGCCTGCTCCAGCGCGGCCCGGGAGGCGGCCACGGACATCATCTGCACGGTCTCGTCCTCGGTGGCGAACCGTCGCTGCTTGATGCCCGACCGCTGCTGGATCCACTCGTCGCTGCTGTCGATGGCGTCGACCAGCTCGGCGTTCCCCACCACCCGGCTGGGGCGGTAGGCGCCGAGACCGAGGATCGCGGTGTGGGGGGCGCCGGAGGTGGACGCGATCGTGGCGCTCACCCGCCCACCCCCTCGGGGTGGAGGCGGATCAGCGGCTGTCCGGGCGAGACGGGGTCCCCGTCGCTGACCAGCCACTCCACGACCGTGCCGCCGTGGGGAGCCCGGATGAGTGTCTCGTCGCGCAGCCCCGCGACAGCGCCGATCGTCGCCTGCACCGGGAGCCGTCCACCCTCGGCGATGTCGGGCACCTGCCGGAACGTGCCCTTGGCGGGGGAGACGAGCATCCGCCAGGTCGGCGTCTCGTCGACGGGCGAGGGGCTGCCGTGACGCTCCACGAATGCCCGGGCGTCGTCGATCTGGTCCGGCGTCCGCAGCGCAAAGGTCTCGACGCCCTTCATCGTCCGCTTGGCGATCCCGGTGAGAGTGCCGGCCGGCGGCATCTCGAGGATGCCGGTCACCCCGAGGTCGAGCATGGTGTCCATGCACAGGTCCCAGCGGACCGGCGCGGCGACCTGGTTCACGATGCGCTCGAGGAGCTGGCGGCCGTCATGGATGACGTGCCCGTCCCGGTTGGAGATCACCGGCGTCCGGGCGTCGTGGGTGGTCACGGCGCGGCCGAGACCGGCGATGACCTCGACGGCGGGCGCCATGTGGTGGGTGTGGAACGCACCGGCGACCGGCAGCGGCGTCAGGCGCGCTCGGCCCGGCGGGTCGGCGGTGAGCGCGGCGAGCTGCTCGACCGTGCCTGCGGCGACGATCTGGCCGGGGCCGTTGTCGTTGGCGGCGGTGAGACCGTGCTGCTCGAGCTTGGCCAGCACCTCGTCGCGGTCACCACCCAGCACCGCGGTCATGCTGGTGGGGGTGCGAGCGGCCGCCTCGGCCATGGCCCGGCCACGCTCGCGGACGAGGACCATGGCCTGCTCGGCGGTGATCACACGGGCACCCGCGGCCGCGGCCAGCTCGCCGACGCTGTGGCCGGCGAGGGCGCCGATCTTGGTGAACGCGTCGGCCGGGTGCGGGAACAGCTGCAGCGCGGTGACCAGCGCGGACGCGACGAGCAGCGGTTGCGCCACGGCGGTGTCGCGGATGGTCTCGGCGTCGGCGTTGGTGCCGTAGTCGACAAGGTCGAGATCGGCCACCGCCGACAGCCAGCGCATCCGCTCGGCGTACGTCGGATCCTCGAGCCACGGCGTGAGGAATCCGGGCGTCTGGGCACCCTGGCCGGGAGCAGCGATGACGAGCATGCCTCCACTCTTCCCGTTCGAGCGGCCTTTGCCCCGCATCGACCCCCACGAAGATCATGGGCGTGGCCTTGGAGGAACCCTACAAAGACGAGGGTGTGCCTCGGCGGTCGTCCGCCAGCCGTCCGAGCACCAGTGCTATCCGCAGGGTGAACGCGTGCTGCGCGTTCGCCGGGCTCAGCCCCGTCACGTCGGCGACGCGTTTGAGTCGGTAGCGCACGGTGTTCGGGTGCACGAACAGGGCTCGGGCCGCCCCCTCCACCGAGCCGCCGCTGTCGAAGAACGCGGTGAGCGTGTCGAGCATGCCGGTCCCTGTGCTGCACAAGGGCGCGTACACCTGGGCGATGAGCTGGTCACGGGCAAGGACATCGCCGTCGAGGGACCGCTCGGCCAGCAGGTCGTCGCTGGTCAGCAGCCCCGGCCCGGCCGGCCACCCGGCAGCGGCGCGGAGCCCGGCGACCGCCTCCGCCGCGGAGTGGTGCGCCTGCAGGAGATCCGGTACGACGGGCCCGACGACCACCGGACCCTCCCCGAAGTGGCTGCCGAGCAGTGCCCCGACCTTGTCGGGGTCCGACACACCTCCGGTGACGATGACCAGGCGGTCGCCCTGCACCGCACCCAGCGTCGTGAGGCCGGCGTGCCGGGCCGCCGACCGCACCTCGTCCACGATGCCTTCCCGGGCTGTGCCGTCCTGCGGGTTCGGCGCGCGCCCCACGACGACCGTCACGTGCCCGGTCTCCAGCCAGCCCAGGGCACTGGCGCGGGTCCGCACCGTCTCGTCGGCGTCCCCGCGCATGATCGAGTCGACGACGAGGGCCTCGAGGCGGGCGTCCCACGCTCCCCGGATCTCCGCCGCGTGGGCATAGATGTCCGCGGTGGCGAAGGCGAGCTCACGGCCGTAGCGCAGGATGGCCTCCCGCACCTCCGCGGCGTGCTCGGGGGCCACGGCGTCGGTGACGCCGGTCTCGGCGACCTCGATGCCGAGGCGGACCATCGCGACGGTCTGCTGCAGCGTGATCACCCCCGCGAACGAACGGGGCGCACTGCCGAACACCTCGACGGTGAGCGGCGGAGCGGGCTTGTTCGGCTCGCGGTACCAGGTGATGAAGCTGTTGAATCCCGCCTGCAGCACCATGCCGATCGACGCCCGGTGCTCTGCTGACAGCTCGACGAACCACGACATCTCCGAGTCCATGCGCGACAACGTCGCCTTGGTCAGGTCGTCCACCGCCCGCTGCAGCTGCCGCACTACCACGGCTCGGGTGGCGGCCCCGCCACCGGAGCGGCTGCTGGCGCGGGTCATGGCCTCACGCTCCCAGCCACCACGCCGACCCGCCCCTCATGTCTGCTCGACCCGCCCAGCATGGTGGGCGGGTCGGCGGACCGGGAGCGGGGATCAGGCGTCGCCACCCTCCTGTGCGACATCGGCCACGGCCGTCGGGTCGTCGATGCGGTACTTGGCGAAGGCCTCCTGCACCACCTCGGGCTTGACCTCGCCGCGCCGCGCCAGTGAGGCCAGCGCCTGGACGACGACCGACTCGGCGTCGATGTGGAAGAACCGCCGTGCGGCTGGGCGGGTGTCGGCGAAGCCGAACCCGTCGGTGCCCAGCGCGTCGTAGTCGCCCGGCACCCACTTGGCGATCTGGTAGGGGACGGCCCGCATGTAGTCGGAGACCGCCACGAACGGGCCCTCCGCGTCGGCGAGCTTCGTCGTGACGTACGGCGTGCGCGGGTCCTCGCCGGGGTGCAGGAAGTTCCACTCCTCGGCCGAGATGCCGTCGCGCGCCAGCTCGTTCCACGAGGTCACCGACCAGGTCTCGGCCGCCACGCCCCACTCCTCGGCGAGGAGCTCTGCCGCCCGGGTCACCCAGGGGAACCCGACGCCCGAGGCCAACAGCTGCACGCGCGGGGCGTCCTGCGGTGCACCGGACGGCGCATCCGCCACCCTGTAGATGCCCCGGAGCAGCCCCTCGACGTCGAGGTCCTCCGGTTCCCTGGGCTGCACGAGCGGCTCGTTGTAGACGGTGAGGTAGTAGATGATGTTCTCGCCGTGCGGGTGCTCCTCGGTGCTGCCGTACATGCGGCGCAGCCCGTCCTGGACGATGTGGGCGAGCTCGTAGGCGAGCGCGGAGTCGTAGTGCACGACCGCCGGGTTGGTCGCGGCCATGAGGGGGGAGTGGCCGTCCGCGTGCTGCAGCCCCTCACCGGTGAGCGTGGTGCGACCGGCGGTGGCCCCGATGAGGAACCCCTTCGCCAGCTGGTCGGCCATCGCATAGATCCAGTCGGCGGTCCGCTGGAACCCGAACATCGAGTAGAAGATGTAGAACGGGATCATGTGCTCGCCGTGAGTGGCGTACGCCGACCCGGCCGCGGTGGCCGAGCCCATGGCCCCGGCCTCGGAGATGCCCTCGTGGAGCAGCTGGCCCTGCGGTGACTCCTTGTAGGCAAGCAGCAGCTTGCGGTCGACGCTCTCGTAGTTCTGCCCGTGCGGGCTGTAGAGCTTGTTGGTGGAGAACATCGAGTCCATGCCGAAGGTGCGGAACTCGTCGGGGGCGATCGGCACGATGCGTGAGCCGATCTCCTTGTCCTTGAGCAGGTCCTTGAGCAGCCGCACCAGGGCCATCGTGGTGGCGATGGACTGCTTGCCGGATCCCTGCTTCAGCTCGGCGTACACCTTGTCGCCGGGAAGCTTCAGCGGCTTGGCGCGCACGACCCGCTTGGGCAGGGAACCGCCGAGCGCCTTGCGGCGCTCGAGCATGTACTCGATCTCCGGGGAGTCCTCGCCGGGGTGGAACAGCGGCGCGGTCCGCGTCTGCTCGTAGGCCTCGTCGATCACCCGGTCGCTGATCGGCAGGTAGAGGCGGTCCCGGAACCGCTTGACGTTCTCGGTGGTCAGCTTCTTCATCTGGTGGGTGGCGTTGCGCCCCTCGAGCGCCTCGACCGTCCAGCCCTTGATCGTCTTCGCGAGGATCACCGTGGGCTGGCCCACGTGCTTGGAGGCTCCCTCGAACGCGGCGTACACCTTGCGGTAGTCGTGCCCGCCGCGCGGCAGGTTGCGGATCTCGTCGTCGCTCAGGTGCTCGACCATCCGGCGCAGCCGCGGGTCGCCGCCGAAGAAGTGCTCACGGATGTAGGCGCCGCTCTCCACCGAGTACGTCTGGTACTGACCGTCGGGCGTCGCGTTCATCCGGTTGACGAGCACGCCGTCGACGTCGCGGGCCAGGAGTGCGTCCCACTCCCGTCCCCAGACGACCTTGATGACGTTCCAGCCGGCGCCGCGGAAGAAGGCCTCGAGCTCCTGGATGATCTTGCCGTTGCCGCGCACCGGCCCGTCGAGCTGCTGCAAGTTGCAGTTGATGACGAAGGTGAGGTTGTCGAGCTCCTCCCGCGCCGCGACCCCGATCGCGCCGAGCGACTCGGGCTCGCCCATCTCGCCGTCGCCGAGGAACGCCCAGACGTTCTGCTGGCTGGTGTCCTTGATCCCGCGGTTGTGCAGGTAGCGGTTGAACCGCGCCTGGTAGATCGCGTTCAGCGGTCCGATGCCCATCGAGACCGTCGGGAACTCCCAGAAGTCCGGCATGAGCCGGGGGTGCGGGTACGACGGGATGCCCTTGCCCGGCCCGTGCTGCACCTCCTGGCGGAAGCGCATGAGCTGGTCCTCGGTGAGCCGGCCCTCGAGGAACGCCCGGGCGTAGATGCCGGGGGAGGCGTGACCCTGGATGAACACCTGGTCGCCGCCGCCGGGGGCGTCCTTGCCACGGAAGAAGTGGTTGAAGCCGACCTCGTACAGGGACGCCGAGGACTGGTAGGTGGCGATGTGCCCGCCGACCTCGAGCCCCTTGCGGTTGGCGTCGGAGACCATGATCGCGGCGTTCCAGCGGATGAACGCGCGGATGCGCCGCTCGACGTCCTCGTCGCCGGGGAACCACGGCTCACGCTCGGGGTGGATCGTGTTGATGTAGTCGGTGCTGCGCAGGGCGGGCACGCCGACCTGCTTCTCCCGCGACCGCTCGAGCAGCTTGAGCATCACGTAGCGCGCCCGCTCCCGGCCGCGCTCGTCGATGAGGTCGTCGAGGGACTCCAGCCACTCCTGGGTCTCGTCGGGGTCGATGTCCGGCAGCTGGGTGGGGAGGCCCTCGTGGATGACCACCGGCCGATCCGCCCTTGCGTCCTGTGCTGCGCCCTGAGGGGCGTCCTGGTGAACCACGGTTCCATCCTGACAGCCGACCGAAGTACTCGCGAGTACCCACAGGTTCCCCCACAGCTGCTCCGCTACGCGTCCTCAGGGGTACGGCGGGTTGCACCCTGCGCCCACTTCCGGTGGACTACGCGGGTGCACGCACGTGCACGCACGTACCGGTCCGCAGCCGCGGGCCAGGAGAGGTGGAGGTTCCTGACGTGAGCGCGACCCCCGGTGGCGCGGACACCACGAATGCCGGTGCGCGGATGGGGTTGACCCCTGGGTCCGTCGTCCAGGAGCTGGGCTGGGACGAGGACGTCGACGACACGCTGCGGATGCAGATCGAGGACGCCGTCGACGGCGACATGGTGGACGGCGACTACGGCAACGTGGTGGACGCCATCGTGCTGTGGTGGCGCGACGGCGACGGCGACCTGGTCGACGCGCTCGTCGACTCCCTCACCGACCTCGTCGAGGGCGGCGTGATCTGGTTGCTCACACCCAAGGTGGGCCGGCCGAACGCCGTGGACGCCGCCGACGTGACCGAGGCCGCCCCCATCGCTGGACTGGCGATCACCACCACCGCCGCCGTGAGCAAGGACTGGACCGCCACCAGGCTTGCGGCGCCCAAGTCGCACGCCCGGTGACGGTTCGTCACCGGGAGATGCGAGAGCAGCACGGCGAGGGAGCGCGGGCCGACGCGTGACGGGCCTCCGGCGGGGCGCCCTCGCGCCCGACTTCACGCTGCGCGACCAGCACGGCCAGGACGTCAGGTTGTCCTCCTTCCGAGGGAAGGCCGCGGTCCTGCTGGTCTTCTACCCGGCCGCGTTCAGCCGCGTCTGCAGCGGGGAGCTCACTGCGCTCCGTGACGGCTGGCCGCTGCTCGACCGTGCCGGCGCCGAGCTGCTGGCGATCTCCTGCGACCCGGTGTTCACGCTCCGCGCCGCTGCGGATGCCGAGACGATCGAGTTCCCCCTGCTGTCGGACTTCTGGCCGCACGGGGCCGTGTCGGCGGCGTACGGCGTCTTCGACGAGCACCGGGGCAGCTCCAGGCGCTCCAGCTTCGCCCTGGACAGGGACGGCACGGTGCACTGGCAGGTCCACAACCCGGGACCTGAGGCCCGAGACGTCGAGGCCTACCGTCGCGCTCTGGACGAGCTCACCAGCTGAACGGGACACCCGGGGCCGCTTTTTGGGGGGAAGCGCACCCACCCCACCGCCACTGTGGTTCAATGAGCATGCGGCCGCTGGTGACCCGAGACGCCAGCGGCCGCCTCTCTTTTTCGCCCGCCGATTCGGCTCGCGTAGGCTGCCACCGCTTCCAGGGGCGTATAGCTCAGCGGTAGAGCACTGGTCTTACAAACCAGCGGTCGCAGGTTCGATCCCTGCTGCGCCCACATGGCGAACCCGTCCAACCGTCCGGATGCGCCGGCCCCTCGCCGACCGCGGCACCTGATGGATCCCGACAACCCGCGGGCGCCGGTGAGCGTGCGCCGCAGCATGAGCCTCACCCACGTGCAGATGTGGGTGATGTCAGTCCTCGCGGTGAGCACCGGGTTGCACCTGGTGGTCGGCATGATCGCTGCCGCCTTCTACGTCGACGAGGCGCGGCTCGACTCCCAGATCGGACTGCTGGTGCTGGCCGGGATCCTCGGCGTGGCCTCGTTCATGGCGGGTGCTGCCATCCACGGCAAGTCGCTCCTCAGCTGGTGGGTCCTCCTGGGCTGGGTCCCCAGCATCGCGGGGGCCTACCTGCTCTTCTGAGCAGCCGGCGGGAGCTCAGCCGAGGGAGCTCATCCGACGGAGCTCAGCCGACGCCGAGGAGTGCCAGGAGAACTGCCAGGATCGTGAACGTGGCCAGCGCCCCGTGCAGGTGCACGACCGGCGAAGGGATCTGCTGCTCGGCCAGCCGCGCCTTGACGGCTTCGGAATGGGGACCGGTGGCCCGCCGGTCCTTGTGCCAGCGCAGGAACAGCAGGCCGCCGCCGAGAGCGACGACCACGACCGTCCCCAGCACCACCCATCCCAGGACGTCGTCGCGGTAGCCCATGTAGACGGCCCAGCCGCCGAGACCGAACACGGCAAGCGACCCGTGCGCGAACACCGCGGTGGTCGGCAGGTGGGTCTCGGTCGCCCCCGAGTGGGTGTTCCCCGTCCGCAGCAGGATGCCGAACATGTACAGCCCGCCCATGATCGTGGCGATCCACAGTCCGAGGGCTGCCAGCTCCATGCCGTCTCCGTTCCCATCAGGCGTCCAGGCGCCGGTCCGCGGACACCCCGTCCATGTGTCCTCCGCTCACTACCCCCGTTCAGGCGGCCTCATGCGCTGCGGGGCATCCGGCGGCCCCGGCGCCGGTCTACGCTCGCGGGCATGCGGCTCGCCGATCTGCTTGCCTGGCTCGACGGCTGGTACGACCCCCGGTGGGCGGAGGCCCGGGACCAGGTCGGTCTGGTGTGCGGGGATCCGGAGAGCCAGGTGCGGCGCGTGCTCTTCGCCGTCGACCCCGTGGCGGCCGTCGTGGAGGAGGCGATCGATTTCGGTGCCGATCTCGTCGTGGTGCACCACCCACTGTTCCTGACCCCGGTCAGCTCCGTGGCCGCCACCACCGCCAAGGGCTCGGTCGTGCACCGGTTGCTGGGCAACGGGACGGCGTTGTTCACCGCCCACACCAATGCCGACGTGCCCGCCGACGGCGTCAACGACGCGATCGCGGCCGCCCTCGGCCTCGAGGACCCGCGGGTGCTCGTGCCGACTGACGGCGGAGGCCTGGACAAGCTCGTCGTCTTCGTCCCCGAGGGCTCCGCCGAGGCGGTGCGCGCGGCGATCACCGAGGCCGGCGCGGGTGCCGTCGGCGCCTACGACTCGTGCACCTTCACGAGCAGGGGGGAGGGTCGGTTCCGCCCGCTGCCCGGGGCCCGTCCTGCTCTGGGCGAGCTCGGGGCCCTGGAGGTGGTCGCCGAGGCGCGGGTCGAGGCGGTCTACCCGCGGCCGCGGCGCCGGGAAGTGGTGGCCGCCCTCCGGGCGGCCCACCCCTACGAGGAGCCGGCCTTCGACCTGGTCGAGCTGGCCGAGACTCCCGGCGGACCCTCGACCGGTCCCGCTCCCGCCGCCACTCGCGGGCACGGTCGGGTCGGCCGGCTGCCGGAACCCGTTTCGTTGCGGGGCTTCGCGGACCGGGTGGCCGCCGCGCTCCCGGTCGCCGCCCCCGGCGTACGCGTGGCCGGGGACCCTGACCGCGAGATCACGACGGTCGCCGTGGGCGCCGGTTCGGGGGACTCCCTGCTCGAGGAGGTACGTCGGTCCGGGGCCGACGTCTACGTCTCCTCCGACCTCAAGCACCACCGGGCCAGCGAGTTCCTCGAGGAGGGCGGTCCGGCCCTGGTCGACGTACCGCACTGGGCCGCGGAGTGGACCTGGCTGCCGGTCGTGGAGCGCAAGGTGCGCCAGGCGGCGGCCGAGGCGGGGGATACGGTGGAGACCCGCGTCAGCGAGATCGTGACGGACCCCTGGACGTTCCGGATCTGACTCTCGCAGCCGCGGGAAATGCCACGCGCCTTCGACACAGGAGACGACCCTGAACGCCGACCCGTCCGCCCAGCTCAAGCTCCTCGACGTCCAGGAGCTGGACAGCCGGCTCGATGTCCTGCGGCAGCAGGTGGCCCACCCGCCCGAGGCGGCCGAGCTCCGGGAGCTCGGCATCAGGAGGGCCGACCTCGACGGCCGGCTGCGCGACCTCCAGGTCGAGGTCGACGACCTCTCCCGCGAGCAGCGGCGCGCCGACGCGGACGTCGAGCAGGTCAAGGCACGTCGGGTCCGGGACCAGCAGCGGCTCGACGCCGGCACGGTGAGGAACCCTCGTGACCTCGAGCGGCTGCAGCACGAGCTGGTCTCGCTCAATCGTCGGATCACCGAGCTCGAGGACCTGGAGCTCGACGTGATGGAGCGGCTGGAGGGCACCGAGGCGGAGGTGACCGAGCTGCGGACCGCGATCGGCGAGATCGACGAGCGGTCCGCCGAGCTGACCGAGGCCCGCGACCGCCGAGTGACGGCACTGCGGGGGGAGGGCGCAGGGGTGGCGCAGAAGCGGTCGGCCATGATCGCGGACCTGCCCCAGGACCTGCTGGGTCTGTACGAGCGGCTGCGGGAGTCGAAGCAGGGCGTCGGCGCGGCGCTGCTGCGCGCCCGGCGATGCTCCGGCTGCAGCCTGGACCTCAACAGTGGCGACCTCGCCACCATCGCGAAGCAGCCACCCGACGCCGTGGTCAGGTGCGAGGAGTGCGGACGCATCCTGGTGCGGACGGGCGAGTCCGGCATCTGATGGGAGCCGGGCACCAGCACCGTGCGGTCGTCGTGGAGGCCGACGGCGGATCCCGCGGGAACCCGGGCAACGCCGCCTACGGCGCGCTGCTCAAGGACGCCGACACCGGCGAGCTCATCGCCGAACGCGCCGAACGGATCGGGGTGGCTACCAACAACGTCGCGGAGTACCGGGGACTCATCGCCGGGCTCGAGCTCTACCGTGAACACGCCGACGGCGCCGACCTCGAGGTCCGCATGGACTCGAAGCTGGTCGTCGAGCAGATGTCGGGCCGCTGGAAGATCAAGCATCCGGGCATGAGGCCGCTGGCCTTGGAGGCCAACCGGCTCGCACCCCCAGGCGCCCGCTACACCTGGATGCCTCGTGAGCAGAACCGGCATGCCGACCGGCTCGCGAACGAGGCGCTCGACGGGCCCGAGGGCAGAGTCATCGGCTCAGGTCCGGGATGGGCGGTCCCTGCGGCGACCCCTCCGGCGACCCCCGCGATCACCCCTCCGCCGACCGCACCTTGGCAGTCCGACGGCTCCCCGACGACCCTGGTGCTGGTGCGCCACGGGGTCACCGAGCACACGCGGGAGCGGCGCTTCAGCGGCCGCATGGGCTCCGACCCCGGCCTCACCGAGGACGGTCGGGCGCAGGTCCGGGCGACGGCCGACTGGCTGGCCCCGCTGGTGGCGGCCGACCCGGTGCTGCTGAGCTCGCCGCTGCGGCGTACCCGGGAGAGTGCAGACATCGTGGCCGCCAGGCTCGAGGCGTCGTACACGGTCGAGGAGGGGCTGACCGAGGCGGGCTTCGGCGCCTGGGAGGGAATGTCCTACGGCGAGGTGCTGAAGGTCGACCCGGAGGGGCTGGCGGCGTGGCTCGACGACGTCGACCGGCCCGCCGGCGGCACCGGCGACTCGCTGAGCGGCATGGCCACCCGGATGGCCGGGACGCGGCGGCGGCTGCTGGAGCGGTACCGCGGACGCACGGTTGTCGCGCTCACCCACCTGACGCCCATCAAGCTGCTCGCCGGTGCGGTGCTCGACCTGCCGCTGCAGTCTGTCTTCCGCACCGAGATCTCGCCGGCGTCGGTGACGGTGCTGGCGTGGTCACCCGACGACCGGGCGGTGCTGCGGCTGCTCAACGGCCGGCCCGCCGGCTTCGCGCTGGCTGACTGACCCGTCGCGCCCAGCCGCTCAGAGCGTCGCCACCACGACGTCGACGTCGCCGGGCCGCGCCTCGTCGGGGATCTCCACCTGCCAGCCCAGGTCGCGCAGCAGGTCGACGAGCTGGCCGGGCCGTCGCGGCGACGAGCCGTCCAGCAGCAGGTCGCGGACCAGTCGGCCCTTCGTCGCCTTGTTGAAGTGCGAGACGACCGAACGGCGCCCGGCCGCCTCGTGCAGCACCCGCACCCGGACCACCGAGGCCGCCTGGGCACGCGGTGGACGCCAGAACGGCAGGTAGGCCGACGAGCGCAGGTCCACGACGAGGCCGCCGCTCGCCGCTGCGGCCACCGCGTCACCGAGGTGACGCCCCCAGTGACGGGCGATCGGCCCGATGCCGGGCAGGGTGACCTGACCTGAGAGCCGGTACGCCGGGATGCGGTCGCCGGGCCGGAGCAGGCCGAAGAGCCCTGAGGTGATCGCCAGGCGGCTGCTCGCCCGGCGCCGCGCCGCAGCCTCGAGCGAGCCGAGGTCGAGCGCCTCATAGAGCACACCGCTGTAGACCCTGTCGGCCCGCGCTGTCGCGGCCGTGCGCAGCGCCGCGTTCCGGGCCACCTCGGCGGCCTGTGTCGCGCCGAGGCCGAGCACCTCGGCGGCGGGGGCAGCGTCCGCCGCCGTACCGCCCGAGCACAGCCGGACGAGCGCGTCGAGCACCTGGCTGCGGGGCTCGTGCAGTGCCGGGAAGCTCAGGGTCCTGAGGTCGAGCGGGGCGCCGCGACGAGGCGCCGACTTCCCCTCCGACGGGGGGAGCAGGATGAGCACGACGTCACCCTAGAGTGGCAAGCCGGGAAACCAGGGTCACGGAGGAGGGGTGGTGCGCGGTGCCACGACGGGTCGTCGGGGTCTCGCCGAAGGTGCCGGGGGTCCATGTGCAGGCCCTGCGCCGCGGGCTGGCCGCCATCCACGAGGAGCTCGGCGTCAGCCCCGCCTTTCCGTCGGCGGTGGAGGAGGAAGCACTGGCGTCGGCTCGCGCCCCGCGGCTGCCGGAGCTCGACCGCACCGACATCCCGTTCGTCACCATCGACCCCGAGAGCTCCCGAGACCTCGACCAGGCGCTGCACCTGGAACGGCAGGGCAGCGGCTACCGCGTCCACTACGCGATCGCCGACGTCGCGGCGTTCGTGCGGCCCGGCGGTGCGGTCGACGAGGAGGCGCACCGTCGCGGCGAGACGCTCTACGGTGCGGGACAGAAGGTTGCGCTGCACCCGCCGGCAGTGTCGGAGGACGCCTGCTCGCTGCTGCCCGACGGCGACCGGCCGGCGCTGCTGTGGACGATCGACGTCGACGCCGCCGGTGAGGGCGTCGGCGTACGAGTGGAGCGGGCGATGGTCCGGAGCCGCGCGAAGCTGTCCTACGCCGGGGTCCAGGCCGATCTCGACGCCGGCCGCGCCGACCCTGTCTTCCACCTGCTCCGGGAGGTGGGGGAGCTGCGGTTGGCACGGGAGCGGGACCGCGGCGGCGTCAGCCTGCCGCTTCCCGACCAGGAGGTCGACCTCGTCGACCAGCGCTGGGTGCTGAGCTACCGGCGCCCGCTGCCGGTCGAGGAGTGGAACGCCCAGATCTCCCTGCTGACGGGCATGGCCGCGGCCGGTCTCATGTCGGAGGGGCAGGTGGGCATCCTCCGCACCCTGGCTCCGCCGGACCCGCGCGACGTGCGTCGGCTGCGCCGGGTGGCGCAGGCGCTCAGCGTGGGCTGGCCGGAGTCCACCACCTACCCCGAGCTCATCCGAGGACTCGACCCGTCGCGCGCTGATCACGCCGCGATGCTGAATGCGTCCACCTCGTTGCTGCGCGGCTCCGGCTACGTCTCCTTCACCGGCACCCTGCCCGAGCAGCCGATGCACGCTGCGCTGGCGTCGGCCTATTCACACGTGACGGCGCCGCTTCGCCGCCTCGTCGACCGGTACGCCGGGGAGGTGTGCCTCGCGCTCTGCGCGGGTCACCCGGTGCCGGAGTGGGTCACGGCGCGCCTCGGCGACCTGCCCGCGACGATGCGAGAGTCCACCCGCCGCGCCAACCAGTACGAGCGTGCGGTGCTCGACCTGGTGGAGGCAGAGGTGCTGCGGGACCGGGTGGGGGAGACGTTCGCCGGCATGGTCGTCGACGTCGACGAGAATCGTCGAGAGGGCGACGTCATGGTGACCGACCCGGCCGTCGAGGCGCGGGTCACCGCCACCTCCGGGGAGCTTCCGCTCGGTCAGGACGTCCGGGTGACGCTGGCGCTGGCCGACCCGCAGCGGCGCAAGGTGCACTTCGAGCTCTGAGGCGGTCGTCGCCCGCCGTCAGTCGCAGCGGTACCAGGTGTTCGGCCACGCGTTGCGACCACCCTGGGGAGCGCGCTTGCCCCAGCCGTGGAACGCGGTCCGCTTGCCGATGACGATCTGCTCGGCCCGGGTGGCCTTGTGCGGGTACTTGTTGCCGGAGTAGTTGGGCCCTCCGTAGTACCGCCACGTCGAGAGCGAGAACTGGAGGCCGCCGTAGTGGCCGTTGCTGGTGTTGACGTGCCACCGGTGCGTCGACTCGTAGTGAGCCAGGCACTCCCAGCGGCCGCCCCCGGTGTGGGCGGTGGCCGATGAGGTCATGGCGCCGACGACGGTCGAGCCGAGCAGCATCAGGAAGGTGGTCGTGAGGACGACGGAGGACCGCAACGTGGACAGCACAGGCATGGGTGGCTTCCTTTCCGCGCCTGTGAGGTGAGCTGTCGGGTTGGAGCTGAAAGGTGCTCCGTCAGTGGAGCCGGTCGTGTGGCCGGCCCGCCTGACTTCACCCCGAGCGGTGTCGGGCGTCCTCGGACGCCCGACGCTGCGGGAAACGTGGGTCCCCCACTCCTGCCCGGTCAAGGTGGTGTCGGTGACCAGCGGCGGCGGGCAGGACTCGGCGTTGCCGGCTGGCTCTGCAGTTGTGTTCCGACCCGAGGCCGGAGCCCCCACCGTAAGCGCTCGGCGCCGCCACATCCATGCCGGTCCCAACCTGCCGAGGCTCAGTTTCAAGCCGACCTTGCCGGGGCAACCCTTCCGTGTACGGATTCCTCAACGTCTCTCGGAGGCCCAGCGATGACCACCAAGGTTGAAAAGACCATCACGGTGAACGTGCCGATCAGCACCGCTTACAACCAGTGGACGCAGTTCGAGGAGTTCCCCCAGTTCATGGGTGGCGTCCAGCAGGTCGAGCAGCTCGACGACCAGCGGCTGCGCTGGGTGGCCGAGATCGCCGGCGTACGCCGTGAGTGGTATGCCGACATCCTCGAGCAGCGGGCCGACGAGAAGGTCGCCTGGGCAGCGACGGAGGGTGCTACCAACGCGGGCGCCGTCTACTTCATCTCCGCGGGTGCCGGCCAGACCCAGGTGACGCTCGAGCTCGAGTACGACCCGGAAGGGCTGGTCGAGAAGGCGGGCGACGCGCTGAACATCATCGAGCGCCAGGCCCAGGCCGACATGGAGAGGTTCAAGACCTTCATCGAGTCGCGCGGCACCGAGAGCGGTGGGTGGCGCGGCGACGTCGGCGCCCCTGCCGTGGGCACGCCGGGCGTGGAGATGACCACGTCCGAGGGCGACAGCGGCAAGGCCGGTGTCTCCCCGAAGGTGGTGGCCGCAGGCGCAGCCGTCGCGGCTGCCGGTGTCGCAGCCGCCGCCGCGGCGAAGAGCGGTTCGGACGAGGACTCGACCGAGCGAGTGTCCCCTCCGCCGGCTCCCACCGAGAACCTCGGCACCACGCCGGCCGTCGAGGTGACCGACACCCCGCCGGCGACGACGGGGACGGCGCCGCTGACGGCAACCGAGTCCACCTCCGACACCGGGGACGTACCGGGCTCCGGCATCGGGGGCGGCACAGCCACCGGCTCCGACACCGGCGAGCGGATCGGCGACACTGCGCGACTGGCCGCGGACCCCGACGCCGACGACGGCAGGACCGCCGGCCCCGCCGACCAGGGTGCTGACGAGATGGTGCTCGGCGACGGGAACGACGATGTCACCAAGGTGGTCGCCTTCGAGGACCGGAACGCTGCCGGCGGCACCGACCTCAGCAAGGACCCCGACTTCAACCGGGACCAGTGAGCGACGCACCGACCAGTCCGTCGTAGAGGAGACCGCGTGGCTCAGGACAAGGTGAGCGACGAACTGTGGGAGGGGTTCCACCGCGTCGTCAACATGACGTCCCGCGAGCTCGTCGAGTGGATGCGGACCTCCTCGGCAGGCGAGGACGCCGAGGCGGTCCCGGAGGCCGCGGGCACCTCGCTCGGTCACCGGGTCGCCGCGATCCTGGCCAAGCGGCGCTCGGACCTCACCAACGACGATGTCGACGCGATGACCAAGGTCGTCGACATCGTGCAGCGTGAACGGCGCGACGATCTCGAGCCGACCGCTGGGGACGACCACTGGCGGCGCAAGCTGATGTCCATCGGGCATGACCCGCTGAAGCCGGCGGCCTCGTAGAATGGTGGAGCGGATGAGCTGACCGGGCGGCCGCGGCGGCTGCCAGCCGTCGAGGAAGGTCCGGGCTCCACAGGGCAAGGTGGTGGGTAACGCCCACCCGGGGTGACCCGCGGGACAGTGCCACAGAAAACAGACCGCCGGAGCTGGCTTGCTGGCAGCGCCGGTAAGGGTGAAACGGTGGTGTAAGAGACCACCAGCGCGCTGGGTGACCGGCGCGGCTCGGTAAACCCCACCTGGAGCAAGATCAAGAGGACGCTTCCCGGCTCCGGTCGGAGCGGCGTCTGCGCGAGCGTTCGAGGGCGGCCCGCCCGAGCTCGCGGGTAGATCGCACGAGGCCGCCGGCAACGGCGGTCCCAGATGGATGGTCGCCCATCGCAGGCACCGTGAGGTGCGCGAGGACAGAACCCGGCCTACAGGTCAGCTCATCCGCCCAGACACTGACCTGCTGTTCCAGCGCGCTGAGGCGTCAGCGGATCGCACATGCTCCGCAGTGATGCCCGGGACAGAGTCTCCCGGCCTGCACTGTCCTGACCAACTCTCCGTGCCTGGTCAGCACGCTGGTCGGGATGGACGAACCGTCCTGTCACGGTGAGAACGAGTTCACCGACGAGGTCGAGGCCGACTTCGGGAAGGCTCTGCTGCTTGAGGGACAGGCAATGTCCGCGACAATGACCGGCGTGGAAGGGGTCGAGGTCGTTGTGGCACATCACGAGCGCGCGACCCTTCGCGTGGGTGAGGTGTTCCTGAAGGTCGACGCTGATCAGACGCGCACCGACGTCGAGGTCGAAGCGATGACGAGGGCGCCGATTCCGACTCCGGAGGTCCTGTGGCGCAGGCCGCCCGTCCTTGCGCTCGCCGCTCTCCCGGGGACGGCACTCGGCCGTCTCGGTGAGCCGTCGACCACGTCGTCGGCGGCGTGGGCCGCGGTAGGGGCAGCCGTACGGATTCTGCACGATGCGCCGCTGCCGCCCTGGCCCGGTCGCAGCCTCGAAGAGACGGCATCGAGCCTCGACCTCGAATGCACGTGGCTCTTGGCGAACGACGTCCTTCCTACTGACCTGGTCAACCGCAACCGTCGGGTCGCCGAGGCTGCGCTGCGACCGTGGACACCGGTGTTCATGCACGGCGACCTTCAGCTCGCCCACGTGTTCGTCGAAGGTGACGAGATCACCGGCGTGGTCGACTGGTCCGAGGCAGGTCGCGGGGATGCCATGTATGA
>CADCUI010000047.1 GCA_902805845.1 uncultured Nocardioidaceae bacterium | reverse complement strand
ATGCGGAAGGGCTCGGTGACCCCGGCGTAGGCCAGGTGGGCGACCAGCCCGTCCCGCGCGTGGTCGAGGTTGTGGCAGTGGTCCATCCAGATGCCGGGGTTGTCGGCGAGGAAGGCGATCTCGTAGGTGGCGCCGTCCGGCACGTGCAGGGAGTCCACCCACCACGGGCTGCCGGTGGCGGCGACGCCGTCCCGGGAGAGGACGACGGCGTGGTGCCCGTGGAGGTGCATCGGGTGCACGTCGCCGCTGTCGTTGCGGATCGTCATCCGCACGACGTCGCCCTCCTCGACGGCGAACATCGGCACGTCGGGGAACATCGACCCGTTGATCGTCCACCAGAACCCGGGCCGGCCGTCGAGCAGGCCGATCCGCCGGCCGATGTCGTAGCGGAAGCTGCGGTCGGCGTCCTCCGGGTCGAAGGGCAGGGCGGCCGGGCTGCCGTAGTCCAGCAGGTCGACCTGGTGGTCGGGCACCGCCGAGGCAGGCACGTCGGTGCCCTCCGGTGCCAGCACGAGGGCCGCGCCCGCGCCGACGTCGATCCGGGCCGGTGCCGTCACCAGCAGGTCCGCCCGTCCGCCGGCGGTGAGCAGCACGCCCTCCCCGGTGACGTCGGAGGGCTCGTGGACGTCGCGCCCGTCGACGGCCGCGACGCGGAAGGGGCCGCCGGTCACCCACGTGGGCATCGGCCCGTCGTCGGTGTTGATCAGCCGGACGCGCAGCTGCTCGCCCGGCTCCGCGGGCACCGTCGTGATGCCGGTCCGCCCCGCGATCGTCCGGCGCCCCGAGTAGGTGTGCACCGGGGCCACGACCTCGCGGCCGCGGGCCTGCCCCGTCGGGTGGACGACGAGGGTGCCGAACAGCCCGCCGCGCACCTGCTCGTGGGAGACCTGGTGGGAGTGGTACCAGTAGGTGCCGGCGTCCTCGGCGAGGAACCGGTAGACGTGCGACCCGCCGGGGGGCACCGCGTCCTGGGTGACGCCGGCGACGCCGTCCTCGGCGTTGGGCACGTCGACGCCGTGCCAGTGCAGGGTGGCGCCGTCCTCGACCGACTCGTTGACGAGCTCCACCTCGACGAGCTGGCCCTGCCGCGCCTCGATCACCGGGCCGGGGCTGGAGCCGTTGAGCGTGTAGCCGTCGACCTCCCGTCCTGACGCGAGCTCGAAACGCTCTGCCCGCGCGACGAGCTCCACGGAGACGTCAGGCTCGCGCCGGGGATCGGTGACCAGCTCGGGCACCGAGACGGTCGTGTCATCCCCGCCGGCATGGGCGGCGTGCCGGCCGTCAGCATGGCTGTCACCGCCGCCGTGGTCGACGTACCCCATCTCCATGACGCTGTACTCGCCCGGCATCCGACTGGCCGTCCAGAGCCAGGCCAGCGGCGCCACGATGGCCAGCGTCGCGACCAGCGCCGACCACAGCCGCCAGCGTTGCTTCATCACCGAGACCTCGTTGCAGGCGGACGGGTGGCCCCCCGAGGCGAGCGCCCGTCCCCCGTGTCAGACGCGCGTGGGGGTGCCCGCCGCGCTGGTGGTGGCGGGTGGGGTGGTGACGGCGTTGTCGCGAGCGCGCATGGCGGCGGTCACGGCCAGGCCGAACAGGATCAGGGCGTTGACGCCGTGCAGGGCACCGACGGCGGGAACCTCGTGGCCGAAGATCCCCAGCGCGATCTGCAGGATCACGTCGAGGAGGATCAGTCCCGCCCACAGGATGCCGCCGGGCACCTTGGCGAAGAACGACACGATGAGCAGCAGCAGCGCGAGCACGGGGATGACCATCAGCCCGTCGATGGCGTGGAGCGCGAAGCCACCGGCGCCGGCGAACGTGACGTCCCCCTCCATCATCGCCTCACCGCTCGCCTTGTCGAACGTGCCGCCTTCGTCGACCCACTTGCCGAGGCCGGCCACCGCGTAGACCATCGAGGCCGCCTGGACGACCACTGCCAGCGCCACGAGACCGGCAAGAACTCGGTACACCCCTCGCATCTTCGGCTCCGATCTGCTTGTCGCCCGACGGCTTCGGGCGAGCCGGGGCGCCCGGTGACGCCCCTCGCGGGCAAGTCTGGACACTGCCGAGGCGGTTGTCGCGGTTTCTGACCGTCTTGTGACCGATTCCAGGTCGAACGTCCCGAACCACCTGGCCCGTCCGGGCCCGGGTGAGCACCCGCACCGGGGCCTTGACGGACGGCCTCCCGACGCGTTCCCTCAGACGGTCTCGCTGACCGCCGGGGTCTCGACGTCGGCCTCCGGCTGCTGGCGCCGCCGCCGCAGCACCACGAAGCGGCCACGGGGCCCGGCCGCGCGGGCCTGCCCCGCCGGAGCGGGCTCCACCGACGCGCCGGGGTGTCGGGCCGCCTCGAGGACAGCGACGTCGATGGGCAGCAGCGCCTCGCCGCGTCCGACCTCCGGCTGCACGTCCTCCTCGGGTGCGAGCCCGAGCGCGGCGAGCACGGTGGGCAGCACCACCGCGGTCATCCGGGCGTATCCCGCTGCCGACGGGTGGAACCGGTCGGGCCCGAACAGCAGCTCGGCGAGCCGGGCGAACTCCGGGGTGAGGATCGACGCCAGCGCGACGGACCGGCCACCGTGCTCCAACGTCGTGGCGGCCTGCGCGGCCGCCAGCCGTCGGGACCACAGCCTCGCCACCTGCTTCAGCGGGGGCGCCAGCGGCTCGATGGTCCCCAGGTCGGGACACGTCGCCATGACCACCTCGACGTCGGCCTCCCGGAGCCGGCGGACGGCGCGCCCGAGCAGCCGCACCGACGTACGGACCGGCACGCCGTGCGTGACGTCGTTGGCCCCGACGAAGACCACCGCCACCTGCGGCCGGGACGGCAGCACCCGGTCGATCTGGCCCTGCAGGTCCTTGGACTGGGCGCCGACCTTCGCTACCGAGGAGAGGTGGACCCGGCGGTTCGTGGCCTCCGCCACGCCGGAGGCCAGGATGGCTCCGGGGGTCTCCTCGACCTCCTCGACGCCGTAGCCCCCCGCCGAGGAGTCGCCGATGAGCGCGATCCGGATCGGTGGCCCGGGTCGTCCGTGGCCGTACCACCCGGTCGCCTGCGGCGGTTGCCCGGTGGCGTTGCCGATCGCACGGCGCGCGAGCTGGGCCTCCATGACGAGCAGCCCCCAGAACGAGGCCCCGAGGAGCGAGGCGCCACCGCCGTACGCCGCGACGACCGCCGCGTGGCGCACGAGGCTCCCCCGGGGCTGGGCACTGGTCACGGGGGTCACCCTACAAACGGCCGGCTGCTCCTCGCGGTCGGATCGGGGACCCCGCGCGGGCCTGTACGGGGCCCGCGCGATTAACGCTCACCCCTGCTTTTCACCTAGACTTCTACGTCGGCCCAACGTGGGTCCGTTGCGTGCTGCCTCGCGGCTGCCTGGGCCTCTGAGCCCGGGAAGAGGCAGCTGGACGGCGTCACGAGGTCCACCCGCCGCGCAATGCGTGTGCGGGGCGGTTCGCGGGTCACCCGGTAGATGCTGCGCCAGCAGCTCCAAGAATGCCAACAGTGCAGACAGATTGCGGAGGACATGCCGAAGAAGGAAGGCGTCATCGAGATCGAGGGCACGATCGTCGAGGCTCTCCCGAACGCGATGTTCCGGGTCGAGCTCAGCAACGGTCACAAGGTCCTGGCTCACATCAGCGGCAAGATGCGGCAGCACTACATCCGCATCCTCCCGCAGGACCGGGTCGTCGTCGAGCTCTCGCCGTACGACCTGACTCGCGGCCGCATCGTCTACCGGTACAAGTAACGCCCTGGCGGTAGCCCGCCTCCTCACCGCCGCCCCGGTCGAGGTCCAGCCGAGAGAGAGACGACTGATGAAGGTCAACCCGAGCGTCAAGCCGATCTGCGACAAGTGCAAGGTGATCCGTCGCCACGGCCGCGTCATGGTGATCTGCGAGAACCCTCGCCACAAGCAGCGCCAGGGCTGAGCCCGGGCGTCAACCACAACTGAACAGCACACCACCACTGTGAACGCTCGCCGTCCCTGACCGGACGGCGTCACCCCCGGTCTGGAGGCCGGGGCCCCCTCGGGTCCGACGTCGGGCTCCGGGGTCGGGACGCGTCACGGCCACGAAACCTCCGGACCCAACGAAGGGACACCGCCTCTCATGGCACGCCTCGTCGGTGTCGACCTACCGCGTGACAAGCGCGTCGAGGTCGCACTCACCTACATCTACGGCATCGGCCGTACCCGCGCCCAGCAGCTGCTCGCCGAGACCGGCGTGAGCCCGGACCTTCGGGTCCACCAGCTGGGCGACGAGGAGCTCGTCAGGCTCCGCGACGCGATCGACGGCAGCTACAAGATCGAAGGAGACCTGCGCCGCGAGGTGCAGGCCGACATCCGTCGCAAGATCGAGATCGGCAGCTATCAGGGCCGCCGGCACCGGATGAACCTCCCGGTCCGCGGTCAGCGGACCAAGACCAACGCGCGCACCCGCAAGGGGCCCAAGCGCACCGTCGCCGGCAAGAAGAAGGCGCGCTGACCTCCGGTCCGCGAGCCCACTGATCTCACAGGAGTAGACAGCCAATGCCTCCCAAGTCACGTCAGCAGGCGGGCGCCAAGAAGGTGCGCCGCAAGGAGAAGAAGAACGTCGCTCAGGGCGAAGCCCACATCAAGAGCACGTTCAACAACACGATCGTCACGATCACCGACCCCACCGGCGGCGTGATCTCGTGGGCCTCGGCCGGCACTGTCGGCTTCAAGGGCTCACGGAAGTCCACCCCGTTCGCCGCGCAGATGGCCGCCGAGGCGGCGGGCCGCCGGGCGATGGAGCACGGCATGAAGAAGATCGACGTCTTCGTCAAGGGTCCTGGCTCGGGTCGCGAGACCGCGATCCGCTCGCTGGGTGCGATCGGCCTCGAGGTCGGCACCATCGCGGACGTCACGCCCACTCCCCACAACGGATGCCGGCCGCCCAAGCGCCGCCGCGTCTGACCCGTCGAAGCAGCTAGGAGACTGTCGAACCATGGCCCGTTACACCGGTCCCATGACCAAGAAGTCGCGTCGACTGGGTACTGACCTCGTCGGTGGCGACATGGCGTTCGAGCGCCGCCCGTTCCCGCCCGGCCAGCACGGCCGTGGCCGCGCCAAGGAGTCGGAGTACCTGCTCCAGCTCCGCGAGAAGCAGAAGGCCCGCTTCACCTACGGCATCCTCGAGAAGCAGTTCATCCGCTACTACCACGAGGCCTCGCGGCGTCCCGGCAAGACCGGTGACAACCTGCTGCAGCTCCTCGAGTGCCGGCTGGACAACGTGGTGTACCGGGCCGGCTTCGCCCGTACCCGGCGCCACGCCCGCCAGCTCGTCGGCCACGGCCACTTCCTCGTGAACGGCAAGAAGGTCGACATCCCGTCCTTCCAGGTCACCCAGTACGACGTGGTCGACGTGCGCGAGAAGTCGCTCGAGATGACCCCGTTCATCGTGGCGCGGGAGACCTTCGGCGAGCGGCTGGTGCCCGGCTGGATGGACGTGCTCCCCGACCGGATGCGCATCCTCATCCACCAGCTTCCCGTCCGGCAGCAGATCGAGCTCCCGGTCCAGGAGCAGCTCATCGTCGAGTTCTACTCCAAGAAGTAACCTCTGAAGGGACGGCAGCTCGGCGGCGAACCCGACCTGCTGCCTTCCCCTACATCGAGGCCGTCATATGACGGTCGGCCTCGGGAAGGAACACACCAGTGCTCATCGCACAACGCCCCACCCTGTCGGAAGAGACCGTCGACGAGTTCCGCTCGCGGTTCGTCATCGAGCCGCTGGAGCCCGGTTTCGGGTACACGCTCGGCAACTCGCTCCGGCGCACCCTGCTTTCGTCGATCCCAGGTGCCTCGGTCACGAGCATCAAGGTCGACAACGTCCTGCACGAGTTCTCCACGATCGACGGGGTCAAGGAGGACATCACCGAGGTCATCCTCAACCTCAAGGGTCTCGTCGTCTCCTCCGAGCACGACGAGCCCGTCACGATGTACCTGCGCAAGCAGGGACCCGGTGAGGTCACCGGTGCGGACATCGCGCCGCCGGCCGGTGTCGAGGTGCACACCCCCGACCTCCGGATCGCGACCCTCAACGAGAACGGTCGGCTCGAGATGGAGCTGGTCGTCGAGCGTGGCCGTGGCTACGTCAGCGCCGCCCAGAACAAGGGCGCCGACAACGAGATCGGCCGGATCCCGGTCGACTCCATCTACAGCCCCGTCCTCAAGGTGACCTACAAGGTCGAGGCCACCCGTGTCGAGCAGCGCACCGACTTCGACAAGCTGATCATCGACGTCGAGACCAAGCGGTCGATGCGTCCCCGTGACGCGCTCGCCTCGGCGGGCAAGACGCTGGTCGAGCTGTTCGGTCTCGCCCGGGAGCTCAACGTCGAGGCCGAGGGCATCGACATCGGTCCGTCCCCGGTCGACGAGCAGCTCGCCGCCGACCTCGCCCTGCCGGTCGAGGACCTCAACCTGACCGTCCGCTCGTACAACTGCCTCAAGCGCGAGGGCATCCACACGGTGGGTGAGCTGATCTCGCGCTCGGAGCAGGACCTGCTCGACATCCGCAACTTCGGTGCGAAGTCGATCGACGAGGTCAAGCTGAAGCTGCACGAGATGGGTCTCTCGCTCAAGGACAGCGCTCCGGGCTTCGACCCGTCGCTGGCTCTCGCGGCGTACGACGACGACGACGACAGCTTCGTCGAGGACGAGCAGTACTGAGCTGGATGGCGCGCGTGTCGGCCGTCGGCCGCCACGCTGCCGCCTGGAACGGCCATGGTCGCGATCCTGCGTCCAGGCACCACCTACCCGGGTACCTGACACGGCCCGGGAGAAACGAGGGAACGCATGCCCACCCCGAAGAAGGGCCCCCGCCTCGGCGGCAGCCCGGCTCACCAGAAGGCGATCCTCTCCAACCTCGCCACGTCGCTCTTCGAGCACGGCCGGATCACGACCACCGAGGCCAAGGCGCGGGCGCTGCGTCCGGTCGCGGAGCGGCTGATCACCAAGGCCAAGAAGGGTGACCTCCACAACCGGCGGCTGGTGCTGCGCACGATCCGGGACAAGGGCGTCGTACACGTCCTCTTCACCGAGATCGCGCCGCAGTTCGCCGAGCGGCCGGGCGGCTACACCCGGATCACGAAGATCGGCCCCCGCAAGGGTGACAACGCCCCCATGGCGGTGATCGAGCTGGTGACCGAGGCCTACGAGCCGAAGGCCCGCCAGGCACGGCCCGCCGCGGCGACGCCGGCCCCGGCAGCCGTTACGGCCGAGGCCGAGGCCGACGTCGAGTCCCCGGCCGAGGGTGCCGCTGAGGGCGCGACCGAGGGTGCCGAGGAGGGTGCCGCCGAGGGCCCGGCTGGGGAGCCGGGCGCCGAGGAGGCCGCGGTCGATGCCGAGGCCGAGGGCGAGCAGCCGGTCGAGTCGGCCGCCGAGCCCACCGCCGAGGACCGCACGCAAGCCTGATCGGTTCGGAGTCAGTCAGCCGATCGGTGCCACCTGACGGCACCGATCGGCTGACTGCTTGTCCGGTTCCCGGCCGGCCCCGACGCAGCGGCCGTCACGCCGACGGTGCGGTCGAGCGACGGCCGGGGTCCATCCGCAGCAGCCGGCCGACCAGCGTGACGACCGGCCCCAGCAGCACGATGACCGCGACCGTGCCGGGGCCGATGGCAGCGCCGAGCTGCCAGCCGACGAGCGCCCCGCCGCCCTGGACCACGCTGTAGCTGACGGCGAAGGGCACCGGCGGGTCCCATGCCAGGGCGGGCGCCTCGGCCGGGCCCGCCCCCAGGTGGGTGCCGAGGTAGAGCGCGATACCGACGGCGAGCACCGGGAAGGCGACCAGCAGCATCAGGGTCCGGGCCCACAGCGCTGCGGGCTCGCCGACCAGCGGCAGGCACAGCGTGACGACGCTGCCCACGACGACGACCTGGACCAGCGTGCCCAGGCCGGGGGGCAGACCGCGCAGCCACGCCAGACCGAGCAGGCTCCCGCTGACCAGCATGTTGGCGGCGAAGAACGGCATGCCGGTGGCGAGGTGGACACCGTTGACCAGCGTGGAGAACCCGTCGGAGCCGAGCGCGGGCGCCAGCAGCAGGGTGACACCCAGTCCCAGCACGACGCATCCGGTCACCAGCTGCAGCGTTCGGCGACCCACGACCCACGACCCTATGCCGACCCGCCCTCGATGTCTGACCGAGCCGCCTTCGATGTCTGGCCGAGCCGCCCAGGACGCCTGCATGAAGGGCGGGTCGGCGGTGGAAGGATGACCGGCGTGCGGCTGCGACTCGACCTGTCCTACGACGGCACGAGCTTCTCGGGGTGGGCCACCCAGCCCGAGCTGCGCACAGTGCAGGGCGAGCTCCAGCATGCCCTCGCCACGGTGCTCCGGCTGCCGCAGGTGCCCGTCACCTGCGCCGGCCGCACCGACACCGGCGTCCACGCGCGGGGCCAGGTGGTGCATCTCGACGTCGAGGAGCAGCGACTCGCCGCGGCCACCGGACGGAGCACCGACCCGCCCGTCGACTCGCTGGTACGCCGGGTCAACCGGCTGCTGCCTCCCGACATCCGCGTCCGGGCAGGGCGCGAGGCGCCGTCCGGCTTCGATGCACGGTTCTCCGCGACGTGGCGCCGCTACGTCTACCGGATCGCGGACGCGCCGCCGACGGCCGACCCGCTGCTGCGCGGCCACGTGCTCTGGTGGCCCAGACCGCTCGACGACGCGGCGATGAACGAGTCGGCCCCCGCCCTCCTGGGGGAGCACGACTTCGCGGCGTTCTGCCGGCACCGTGAGGGCGCGACCACCATCCGGGAGCTGCTGGAGCTGCGCTGGCAGCGCTCGCCATTGGGCATCCTCGAGGCCACCGTGCGCGCCGACGCGTTCTGCCACCACATGGTGCGGTCGCTGATGGGCTGCCTGCTCGCAGTCGGGGAGGGCCGACGTACGCCGGACTGGCCGGCCCAGGTCCTCACCGCGGGCGAGCGTGACTCCGCGGTGCTCGTCGTGCCCGCGCACGGTCTCACCCTGGAGGAGGTGGCCTACCCGTCCGAGGGAGACGTGGCTGCACGTGCGGGACAGACCCGGGTGGTGCGCACCCGTGGATGACCACTACTTCTCCGCGGCCCCCGGCGTTCCCTTCCGTCGTACGCCGGTGCACGCGCGGGTGTGGGGCCGCGAGCTGTCCCTGGAGTCGGGCTCCGGGGTCTTCGCGCAGGGTCGCCTCGACGTCGGCACGGCCGTGCTCCTCAGGGAGGTCGAACCGCCGCAGGAAGGGCGTACCTTCCTCGACCTCGGCTGCGGGTACGGCGTCATCGCTGCCGCCCTCGCCGTCACCCGTCCGGATGCCGAGGTCTGGGCGGTCGACGTCAACGAGCGTGCGGTCCTGCTGACCCAGGAGAACGCGGACACGCTCGGGGTGGCCGGGCGGCTCCACGCCGTGACTCCCGACCGGGTGCCGGCAGACGTCCGCTTCGACGAGATCTGGTCCAACCCTCCGATCCGGGTGGGCAAGGAGGCGCTGCACGCGCTCCTGCTGAGGTGGCTTCCTCGCCTCTCGACCGGCGGAAGGGCCCTGCTCGTGGTCGGCAAGAACCTCGGCGCCGACTCGTTGCAGCGGTGGCTGACCGAGGAGGGGCACCCCACCACCCGGCTCGCGAGCGCCAAGGGCTTCCGGGTGCTGGAGGTCAGGGCTGCTGCGTCCTGACCCACGTGGGTGCCGTCGGCGGTGCAAGATGAGCCATGACCACGTTCGTCTACGACTTCGCCGAGGGCGACAAGGACCAGCGGGACCTGCTCGGGGGCAAGGGCGCCAACCTGTGCGAGATGGCGAAGCTGGGCCTGCCCGTCCCTCCGGGGTTCGTCGTGAGCACGGACGCCTGTCGCGCCTACCTGGCCTCGGCGGCCGGCGGCACGGGCGAGCTCCCGGACGGGTTGGGCGAGGAGCTCGGCGAGCACCTCCTCACCCTCGAGCAGTCGATGGGCAAGCGGCTGGGCCAGCCCGACGACCCGCTCCTGGTGTCCGTGCGCTCGGGCGCGGCGTTCTCGATGCCGGGGATGATGGAGACCGTCCTCAACGTCGGGCTCAACGACGAGTCGGTGACCGGGCTGGCCAAGCAGGCCAGCGACGAGCGCTTCGCCTGGGACTCCTACCGCCGGCTGCTGACCATGTTCGGCAAGACGGTGCTCGGCATCGACGGGGACCTGTTCGAGGGCGCGCTCGACGACCTGAAGAGACGGTCCGGCGCAGCGAGCGACCTCGAGCTCGACGCCGAGCAGCTGCGGTCCCTGACCCGGACCTACCAGGAGATCGTCGAGCGCGAGAGCGGGCGACCGTTTCCCCAGGACCCCCGCGAGCAGCTCGACCTCGCCGTACGCGCGGTCTTCGACTCCTGGAACACCGACCGGGCGGTGCTCTACCGCCGGCAGGAGCGCATCCCCTCCGACCTCGGCACCGCGGTGAACGTGCAGGCGATGGTGTTCGGCAACCTCGGCATGGACTCCGGCACCGGGGTCGCCTTCACGCGCGACCCTGCCAGCGGTGCCCAGGGCACCTACGGCGACTACCTGCAGAACGCCCAGGGCGAGGACGTGGTCGCCGGCATCCGCAACACCGTGCCGCTCAAGGAGCTCGAGGCGCTCGACGCGCACAGCTACGGCCAGCTGCTCGACATCATGCGGCGGCTCGAGGAGCACTACCGCGACCTCTGCGACATCGAGTTCACCATCGAGCGCGGCAAGCTGTGGATGCTGCAGACGAGGGTGGGGAAGCGTACGGCGGCCGCGGCCTTCCGCATCGCGGTGCAGCTGGTGGACCAGGGGCTGATCGACCTCGACGAGGCGCTCGACCGGGTCACCGGCGACCAGCTCGCGATGCTGATGTTCCCGCAGTTCGACCCGCGGGCGCGCCGCGAGCGGTTGGCCAGGGGCATGAACGCCTCTCCGGGGGCCGCCGTCGGCCAGGCGGTGTTCGACTCCGCGACCGCCGTCGAGTGGGCTGAGCGCGGGGAGAAGGTGATCCTCGTCCGCCGTGAGACGAATCCCGAAGACCTGCACGGCATGGTCGCGGCGGCCGGCATCCTGACCTCGCGGGGCGGCAAGACCTCGCACGCCGCGGTCGTGGCGAGAGGAATGGGCCGGACCTGCGTGTGTGGTGCCGACGAGCTCGAGGTCGACGTCCGCAGTGGCCGGTTCCGGACGTCGTCGGGGGTCGAGGTCCAGGAGGGCGACGTCATCTCGATCGACGGCACGACGGGCGAGGTGTTCGGTGGCGACGTGCCGGTCATCGACTCCGCGGTCGTCCGGCACTTCGAGGGGGACGAGACCGCCGCCGACGACCACCTGGTGGAGGCGGTCGCCCGGCTGATGGCGCACGCCGACGGCACTCGCCGGCTCGCCGTCCGCACCAACGCGGACACCCCGGGCGATGCCGCCCGCGCCCGCCGGTTCGGGGCCGAGGGCATCGGCCTGTGCCGGACCGAGCACATGTTCCTCGGTGAGCGCCGCGAGCTCGTCGAGCACCTGATCCTGGCCACCGGGGACGACGAGCGAGAGGCGGCGCTGGCCGCCCTGCTGCCGCTGCAGCGGGCCGACTTCGAGCGGATCCTCGAGGCGATGGACGGCCTGCCGGTGACGATCCGGCTGCTCGACCCCCCGCTGCACGAGTTCCTGCCCGGGTTCACCGAGCTGTCGATGAAGGTCGCGGTCGCGGAGGCGGCGGGTCGCCCCAGCAAGCGCGACGTACGGCTGCTGGCGGCGGTGAGACGGATGCACGAGGACAACCCGATGCTGGGGCTGCGTGGCGTGCGGCTGGGCATCGTGATCCCCGGGCTCTTCACGATGCAGGCGCGCGCGATCCTCGAGGCCGCGGCCGCCCGCACCAGGGCCGGTGGTCGACCGCTTCCCGAGATCATGATCCCCCTCGTTGCGGCGGTGCAGGAGCTGGAGCTCGTCAAGGCCGACGTGCTGGCCGTCGCGCGGTCGGTCCAGGAGGAGCAGGGAGTCGAGCTCTCCTTCCGCGTGGGCACGATGATCGAGCTGCCGAGAGCGGCCCTGACCGCCGACGCCATCGCAGAGGCGGCGGAGTTCTTCTCCTTCGGAACCAACGACCTCACCCAGATGACGTGGGGGTTCTCGCGCGACGACGTGGAGGCTGCGTTCTTCTCGACCTACCTCGAGAGCGGCATCTTCGGCGTCTCGCCGTTCGAGACCCTCGACAGGGCGGGGGTCGGGACGCTCGTGGTGGAAGCGGTCGAGCGCGGCCGACGCACCCGACCGGACCTCCACCTCGGTGTCTGCGGCGAGCACGGCGGCGACCCGGACTCGATCCACTTCTTCGAGGACGTCGGCCTGGACTACGTCTCCTGCTCGCCCTTCCGGGTGCCCGTCGCCCGGCTGGAGGCGGGCCGCGCCCGGCGGAACCGCCGGTAGGTCGAAGGCAGTCCCGCGCAGGGCCGGCTCCCCGGCAGCGGCTCAGAGCTTCCGGACGGCGTCACCGGGGCGCACGGTCCCTGAGGCCACGACCTTCGCGTTCAGCCCGCGGAGGCGCAGGGGCCGTCCCACCTTGCCGTTGACGAAGCGCATGACGTCCTCGCCGAAGTGGCGGACGAAGGTCGCACAGCCCGTGTGCGGCGGTGCGGTCACCTCGATGACGGCGGTGCCCACCCCCAGCCGGCTCCCGGCGGGCAGGTTCTCGACCGACAGGTCGAGGTCGAGGTAGAGCTGGTCCCCGGCGAGCGCCTGCCGCAGCGGGTCCGACGAGAGCCGCTCCACCACGCGGGCGTTCATCACGGTGAGCTGCCGGTCGGGGTCGGGCAGCCCGCCGGCGGTACGGGTGGGACGGCTGCTCCAGCAGTCACCCACGAGCCCCACGCGCACGTCGAGGGTCCCTTCGGTCAGCAGCCGGCGTTCGCCCTTGGCGGGTCGGCAGACCACCATCCGCACCGTCCCGTGGTCGTGGGGAGCGGCGAGCACCTCGGCGAGGTCGGACTTCAGGAGCGAGGCAGTCAGCGGCATGCGGCCCACAGTTCCCACGGCTGCTGTCAGATCAGGGCATGCCACGGCAGCATGGTCGCTCAGGACTCGGCCACAGACAATCGACGGTCGGCACGCCGAACGTCGCAACGAGCGCGCCGGTCGACATATAACGGCTCGCCTGTCTGCCTCCGGACCGGGATGATGGTCCGCCGTGGGCCATGTGGATGTCGCCGGAGTGCGCTACGAGCTGCCGGACGGTCGGGTGCTGCTCGACGAGGTGTCGTTCCGTGTCGGTGACGCGGCGAAGGTCGCGTTGGTCGGCGCCAACGGAGCCGGCAAGACCACGTTGCTGCGCATCATCACCGGTGAGATCGACCCGCACGGCGGCGTCGTGACCCGCTCGGGCGGGCTCGGCGTGATGCGGCAGATGGTGGGTCGCGGCTCGACCACTGTCCGTGAGCTGCTGCTGTCGGTGTCACCGGAGCGGGCGCAGCGCGCAGCGACCGCGGTGGACCGGTGGGAGCTCGCCCTCATGGAGCGCGACGACGAGCGGACCCAGATGCGGTACGCCGAGGCCCTCGCCGAGTGGGGCGACGCCGGTGGCTACGACCTCGAGGTCACCTGGGACGTGTGCTGCACCGCGGCGCTCGGGGCGCCCTACGACCGGGTGAAGTACCGCGACCTCACCACGCTGTCCGGCGGGGAGCAGAAGCGGCTGGTCCTCGAGTTCCTGCTCGACGGCCCCGACGAGGTGCTCCTCCTCGACGAGCCCGACAACTTCCTCGACGTGCCGGGCAAGCAGTGGCTGGAGCAGCGGCTGCGGGAGTCGCCCAAGACGGTCCTGTTCGTGAGCCACGACCGTGAGCTCCTCAACAACACCGCGACGCGGGTCGTGACCGTGGAGCTCGGGTCGAGCGCCGGCGCCGGGGGCTCCGGTGGGAACACGACGTGGACCCATGCAGGCGGGTTCACGAGCTACCACGCAGCGCGTCGTGACCGGTTCGCCCGCTTCGAGGAGCTGCGGAAGCGCTGGGACGAGGAGCACGCCAAGCTCCGCGCCCAGATGCTCATGTACAAGCAGAAGGCCGCCTACAACTCCGACATGGCGTCGCGCTACCAGGCCGCCACCACCCGGCTCCGCAAGTTCGAGGAAGCGGGACCGCCGACGGGCCAGCCGCGCGAGCAGCAGGTGACGATGCGGCTCAAGGGTGGCCGCACCGGCAAGCGGGCGGTGGTCTGCGAGCAGCTCGAGCTGACCGGCCTCATGAAGCCGTTCGACCTCGAGGTCTGGTACGGCGAGCGGGTGGCCGTGCTGGGCTCCAACGGCTCGGGCAAGTCGCACTTCCTGCGGCTTCTCGCGGCCGGCGGCAGCGATCCCGACGTGGAGCACCGACCCGTCGGCGAGGTGCAGATCGCTCCGGTGCGGCACACCGGCCGTGCCCGGCTGGGCGCCCGCGTCCGCCCGGGGTGGTTCGTGCAGACGCACGCCCACCCCGAGCTGCTCGGACGCACCCTGCTGGAGGTGCTCCACCGGGGCGACCATCACCGTGACGGCATGCCGCGGGAGCAGGCCTCGCGGGCGCTGGACCGCTACGAGCTCGCGCACGCTGCCGAGCAGCGTTTCGACTCGCTGTCGGGCGGCCAGCAGGCGCGGTTCCAGATCCTGCTCCTCGAGCTGTCGGGGGCGACGCTGCTGCTGCTGGACGAGCCGACCGACAACCTGGACGTGGAGTCCGCCGAGGCGCTCGAGGCGGGGCTGGAGGCCTTCGACGGCACCGTCGTCGCGGTCACCCACGACCGGTGGTTCGCCCGCGGCTTCGACAGGTTCCTCGTGTACGGCGCGGACGGCTCGGTCTACGAGTCGGCGGAGCCGGTCTGGGACGAGTCCCGGGTGCAGCGGGTCCGGTGAGCCGCCTCCAGGTCTGGAGGGGCGGGGGCGACGAGGGGCCGCTGGTGCTCTTCCTGCCCGGCTGCCCCGACAGCCGCTGGGCCGCCGCGAGCGGTGACCTGCCGGCGCGCCGCGCCGGGGTGCGGCTGGTGGGGGTCAACCGCCCCGGCTACGGCGAGACCGCGCCCTACGACTCGGACCACCTCTCGGTCGGCGACGACCTCGCCGAGCTCGCCGACGAGCTGGGGGCCGATCGGTTCGCGTTGCTGGGGATGTCCATCGGCGGCACCTACGCGCTGGCCTGCGCCGCTCGCCACCCGCGCCGGGCGGCGGCGGTGGTGACGGTGGCCGCACCCGGCGACCTCACCCGGATGCACCCGCCGCACCACAGGGACGGGCTCTCGGCCCAGCAGGCCGAGCTCCTCGAGCGAGTGCGCTCGACCGGCTCGGTCGAGCAGGCGATGGACCTGCTCCGCCCGGAGTTCGAGGCCTACCGCAGGCAGGCGCTGGCGGAGCTCCGGTCGCGCGATCCCGTGGACCCGGCGGTGAGGCAGAGCCTCGAGGCACTCACGTGCCCGGACGGCTACCTCAGGGACGCGGCCCTGACCATGAGGGGCTGGGACTGGGACCCGGCATCGGTCAGGTGCCCGGTCCTCGTCGTGCACGGGGAGCTCGACGAGCAGGCCTCGCCCCGCAACGCGCACTGGTTGGCGGGCGTCATCCCCGGCGCGCGGCTCCGGCTGCTGACCGGCACGAACCACCTCGGCGCCCTGGAGGAGAGCTGGGAGGACGTGCTCACCGCCCTGCGGCCGTGAGCGGGCCGGCGAGCCAGGCCTCGAGCTGGCGGGGGCTGCGCAGGCCCACCACGACCAGGTCGTCGCGTCGGCTGATCTCGGCGAACCGCTCGACCGACCGGGGATGCGTCCGCCACGCCCACCGCACGATGTGCTCGGGGTCGGTGAAGAACCCGTGCAGCGGTCCCTCCCGGTTGCCGTTCCACAGCTCGGTGCGCCGCAGCCGGCGCACCACGGTCCGACGGACGACGCGGCGCATGACCAGGGAGCGTCGGTAGAGCAGGAACACGAGGAGCTCGGCCCGGTCCGCGACGAGGTCGCGCACCGCGGCGTACTGCCACTCGACGACCCACTCGGCCCCGGCGGTGAACGCCTCCACCTCCGCGGCGAAGGACTCGCGTGGCTGCCAGTTCGGGCCGTGGTGGAGCGCGTCCAGCTCGACGTAGGGCAGGTGGAGCAGCCCCGAGAGCCGCCTGGCCAGCGTCGACTTGCCGCTGCCCGACGTGCCCGCGACCGCGATCCGGCGTGGGCGCAGGGGGAGCGGGTCGTCCGCCCCCAGCGCCGGCAAGCTAGGCCCAGCGCTCGGCGGAGTCGGTGAAGGTCAGCTCACGGTCGCCGGTGTAGATCTGCTTCGGGCGGGCGATCTTCTGGTCCGGGTCCTGGACCAGCTCGAGCCACTGCGCCAGCCACCCCGGCGCGCGACCGATCGCGAACAGCACCGTGAACATCTCCGGCGGGAACTGGAACGCCTCGTAGATGAGGCCCGAGTAGAAGTCGACGTTGGGGTAGAGCTTGCGCTTGACGAAGTACTCGTCCTCCAGCGCGATCTTCTCCAGCTCCAGGGCGATCTCGAGCAGCGGGTTGACCCCGGTCACCTCGAAGACGTCGTCGGCGGCCTGCTTGATGATCTTCGCCCGCGGGTCGTAGTTCTTGTAGACGCGGTGGCCGAAGCCCATGAGCCGCTCGTTGCCGTTCTTCACGCCCTCGATGAAGGCCGGGATCTCCTCCTTCTTCCCGATGCGGCGCAGCATCTTCAGCACCGCCTCGTTGGCGCCGCCGTGCAGTGGGCCGAACAGCGCGGCGACTCCGGCGGCCACGGCGGAGTAGGGGTCGACCTGCGAGGAGCCGACCGAGCGCACCGCGTTGGTGGAGCAGTTCTGCTCGTGGTCGGCGTGGAGGATGAACAGCACGTCGAGCGCACGCACGAGCCGCTCGTCGGCGTCGAACTTCTGCTCACTCATCTTGAAGAGCATCGAGAGGAAGTTCGCGGTGTAGGACAGGTCGTTGTCGGGGTAGACGTACGGCTTCCCCTGAGCGTGCCGGAAGGCCCATGCCCCCAGGGTCGGCATCTTGGCGATCATCCGGACGATCTGCAGGTGACGTACAGCGGGGTCCTTGATGTTGCCGGCGTCAGGGTAGAACGTCGACAGCGCGCCGACCGAGGCCATCAGCATGCCCATCGGGTGGGAGTCGTAGCGGAACCCGTGCATGAAGTTCTTGACGTTCTCGTGGACGAACGTGTGGTAGGTGATCTCGTGCACCCACGCGTCGTACTGCTGCTTGGAGGGCAGCTCGCCGTGGATGAGCAGGTAGGCGACCTCGAGGAAGCAGGACTTCTCCGCGAGCTGCTCGATCGGGTAGCCCCGGTACTCCAGGATGCCCTTGTCGCCGTCGATGAAGGTCACGGCGCTGCGGCAGGCCGCGGTGTTGGTGAAGCCGGGGTCGTAGACCGCCAACCCCGGCTCCTCCTCGGAGACCTTGATCTTCCCGATGTCGCCGGCCCGCAGGGTCCCGTCGGTTATCGGCAGGTCGTACTCCTGCCCGGTGCGGTTGTCCCGGACGGTGAGGGACGCGCTGTCGGGCGTTCCGTTGTCGGTCACGTGGGCTCCTGGCTGGTCTCGCTGCTGGGGGTGCGCAGCGTACGGTCGGGCGGGCTGCTCGGGTCCGCCCAACCTATTCCCTCGGGCCGATCGACCGAATCCCAGGTAGAGGTTGCTCGTTTTGACCCGTCCTGACGGCCGCGGGTAGTCTTGACGGTCGCGGCTCGGCCGGGGTGATCCCTGCGCTCGGCCGCGCTCGCGCAGGCCCGCCTGGGTCACCACCGATCTCGACGAGAAGGCAACGAACCGTGCGTACGTACAGCCCGAAACCCGCTGACATCCAGCGCGAGTGGCACGTCATCGACGCGACCGACGTGGTGCTGGGACGGCTCGCCGTCCAGACGGCGAACCTGCTGCGCGGCAAGCACAAGCCGACGTTCGCCCCGCACGTCGACGGCGGCGACTTCGTCATCATCGTCAACGCCGGCAAGGTCGCGCTGACCGGCACCAAGCGGACCACGAAGATGGCCTACCGCCACTCCGGCTACCCGGGCGGTCTCAGCGCCACCTCCTACGGGGACCTGCTCGAGAAGGACCCGCGCCGGGCCATCGAGAAGGCGGTGTGGGGGATGCTGCCGAAGAACCGCCTGGGGCGTCAGATGCTCAAGAAGCTCAAGGTGTACGCCGGCCCCCACCACCCGCACCAGGCGCAGAAGGCCACCCCGTTCGAGATCACCCAGATCTCCCAGTGACCTTCCCCCGAACACGTCCCGAACCAGCCCAGCCAGCCCCGCCAGCAGCAGACCGAGGAACGCATTCGTGACTGACACGACCACCGAGCAGCAGGACGCCGAGGAGACCTACCAGGTCGACGAGCGCGGCGTCGCCTACAGCAGCGAGAGCGCGCCGTCCGCCGACGCCCCGGCCAGGCCGGCGACCGTCGCCCCGGCGGGTGCCACCGGCCGCCGCAAGGAGGCCGTGGCCCGGGTGCGCCTCGTCCCCGGCACGGGTCAGTGGACCGTGAACGGCCGGCCGCTGGAGTCGTACTTCCCCAACAAGCTGCATCAGCAGGTGGTCAACGAGCCCTTCGTCACCACCGACCTGGTCGGCCGCTTCGACGTCATCGCGCGCATCCACGGGGGCGGCATCACCGGACAGGCCGGCGCCCTCCGGCTCGGGGTGGCGCGTGCGCTCAACGCCGTGGACCTCGAAGCGAACCGCCCGTCGCTGAAGAAGGCCGGTCTGCTGACCCGTGACGCCCGCGTCATCGAGCGCAAGAAGGCGGGTCTGAAGAAGGCACGCAAGGCGCCCCAGTACAGCAAGCGCTGACCGACCCGATGGTCGAGCAGGGAGCGCACGCCGCGCCCGTCGAGACCACCCACCGGATCTTCGGCACCGACGGCGTCCGCGGACTCGCGAACGACTCCCTCACCGCCGAGCTGGCGCTGGACCTGTCGGTCGCCGCCGCGCACGTGCTCGGCGAGGCGGGTGCCTTCGAGGGCCACCGCCCCCGCGCGGTGGTCGGCCGCGACACCCGCATCTCGGGGCAGTTCCTCGGCGCGGCCGTGGTCGCGGGTCTCGCGTCCGCCGGTGTCGACGTCCTCGACCTCGGTGTGCTGCCGACCCCTGGGGTCGCACACCTCACCGGTGCCCTCGGCGTCGACCTCGGCGTGATGATCTCGGCCAGCCACAACCCGATGCCCGACAACGGCATCAAGTTCCTCGCCGGCGGCGGTGTCAAGCTCGACGACGCGATCGAGGAGCTGATCGAGAAGCGGCTCCGCGAGCCCTGGAACCGTCCGACCGGCGCGAAGGTCGGTCGCATCACGCCGTACGACGCCGCTGTCGAGGCCTACTGCGCTCATCTCACCGGCACGATCGCCGACCTCGGCGATCGCCCGTTGGCGGGGCTGCGGGTGGTGCTCGACTGTGCCCACGGCGCCGCCTATGAGGCCGGTCCCTGCGCCCTTCGGGCGGCCGGCGCCGATGTCGTCGCGGTGGCCGCGGAACCCGACGGGCTGAACATCAACGACGGCTGTGGGTCCACGCACCTCGAGGTCCTGCAGGCCGCGGTGCTCGAGCACGGGGCCGACGCCGGCTTCGCCCTCGACGGCGACGCCGACCGTTGCCTCGCGGTCGACGCTCGTGGTGCGGTGGTCGACGGCGACCAGGTCCTCGCAATCCTCGCGGTGGGGCTCCGTGAGGCGGGCCGGCTCACGAAGGACACCGTCGTGGGCACGGTCATGAGCAACCTCGGGTTCGTCAGGGCCATGCAGCGGGAGGGCATCGCCGTCGAGCAGACGAAGGTCGGGGACCGCTACGTCCTCGAGGCGATGAAGGCCAACGGCTACGTCCTCGGCGGTGAGCAGTCCGGTCACGTCATCCTGACCTCCCACGCCACCACCGGCGACGGGATCCTCACCGCCCTGCACGTCCTGGCCCGCATGGTCGCCACGGGTGACAGCCTCGAGAAGCTCGCCGCGGTGATGACGCGGCTGCCGCAGGTGCTCGTCAACGTCGACGGGGTCGACAAGGCCCGTGCGCACCGCGACGCCGAGCTGGATGCGGCGATCCAGGCCGAGGAGGTCCACCTGGGGGAGACCGGCCGCATCCTGCTGCGGCCCTCCGGGACCGAGCCGCTGGTCCGGGTCATGGTGGAGGCCGAGTCGCTCGACCAGGCCCAGCAGGTCGCCGACCGGCTGGCCCGCGTCGTGAGAAATCGTCTCGCGCTCTGAGCCTGGGCCGCCTACCGTCCCGGTCATGGCCGACTGGGACGTGCGCGAGCTCGACACCGCCGACGAACCCTCGATGCGCCGCCACTGGGAGCTCACCAAGGCGGCGAACGCCGACCGTCCCTTCGACCTGGTGTGGGGGTGGGAGACGGCCTGGGCCACCTACTCCGGGGGGCGCAAGGACAGCGACGTCCACGTGCTGGGTGCCTTTGACGGCACCACGATGGTCGGTTCGGGAGAGCTGCAGCTGCCGCTGCACGACAACCTGCACCTTGCCTACTCCGAGGTCTTCGTCGACCCGGCGGTCACCCGGCGCGGGGTCGGCAGCGCCGTGCTGGCCGAGGTGGAGCGTCGCGTCCGGGACGCCGGCCGCGACACCGTGGTGGTGGAGGTCTACGCCCCGGCGCAAGGTCCGTCCCCGAACCTCGAGTTCGCCCGTGCGCACGGCTACACGCCCGCACTCGAGGAGGGCATGAAGGCGCTCGACCTCGCCGCCACCGAGGACCGGTGGGACCGGATCAGCGAGGAGATCGCCGGCCACCACGCGGCGTACCGGCTGGTGGCCTGGCGCGAGCGGGTGCCCGAGGAGGTCCTGGAGGGCTACTGCCGCCTCCAGGAGGCCTTCAACGACGAGGCGCCGATGGGCGAGCTGGAGGTCGAGGCGGAGAAGTGGGACGGCGCCCGGGTCCGGGCGCGGGAGGAGCGGCTCGCCCGCGGAGGGCTGACGGAGCTCGCCGTCCTCGCGGTCGCGGCCGACGGCGAGGCGGTGGGGCTGACCGAGCTGGCACGGAGCCGGCACGTCCCCTGGCGGGCCATGCAGTCGGGCACGCTGGTGCTGCCCGGACACCGTGGACACCGCCTCGGCATCGCCCTCAAGCTGGCCAACCTGCGTTCCCTGCGGCAGGCGTTCCCCGCGGTCTCCCACGTCTTCACCGGGAACGCCGGGAACAACGCCGCGATGAACGCGGTCAACGACCTGCTCGGGTTCGAGCCGGTCGAGCGCTGCATCGAGGTGCAGAAGCGGCTGCGCTCCGACGCAGACGGGAGCGCAGCCGATGGATGACCTCGAGATCAGGGTCATCGACCCGTTCGACGAGGCGCAGCTGCGGGCCTGGGTCGAGGTGTATCGCCTGGCCGAGGAGTGCGAGCGGCCCTTCGCGACGCCGTGGGCGTACGAGGAGCTGCGTGCCCAGGTGCAGGCACCGCCGGTCGCGCGCGAGCTCGTCAGCCTGGTGGGCGTCCTCGGCGGGAGGGTCGTCGCGACGGGCGGCCTGGGGCTGAACCTCAAGGACAACCTCGACACCGCCGACGTCCTCGTCCACACCCACCCCGACGAGCACCGCAAGGGTTTCGCGCGGCGGCTGCTGGCCTGGCTGGAGAACGAGGCCGCTGCGCGGGGGCGCTCGGTCGCCGTCGCCTCGCTGGACTACCCGTACGCGTCCGGGCCGGCCGGAGGGGGAGCGCCCAACGTCGAGCTCTTCCGATCGGCTGGATACACGCCGGCCCTCGAGGAGGTGCAACGCTCGCTCGCGGTGCCGGTCGACGAGGCGCTCCTCGAGGAGCTGGCCGCGGAGTGCCGTCCCCATCACGGGGACTACAGCTTCGCCAGCTGGGTCGGTCACTGTCCTGACGAGCACGTCGAGTCCTACGGCCGGCTCATCGGCACCCTGGTGACCGAGGCGCCCAGCGGCGACCTGGTCGTCGAGGAGGAGGTGTACGACGCCGCGCGGGTGCGCCACGAGGAGGAGCTGTCCCGTCAGTCGGGCCGCTCCCGCTACGTGACTGTGGCCCTCGACCGGACAGGAGAGGTCGTCGCCTACACCGAGATCGTGGTGCCCCGGCACGACCCCGGCAAGGCGTTCCAGTGGGGCACGCTGGTGCACCCCGCCCACCGGGGGCACCGTCTGGGCCTGGCGGTCAAGGTGGCCAACCAGGCCGCGCTGCAGCGGCAGCACCACGACGTCACCCGGGTGATCACGTGGAACGCGGAGGTCAACGACCACATGATCGAGGTCAACGAGCGCCTCGGCTACGTGCCCTCCGGCCGGTCGGCGCAGTGGCAGAAGCGCCTCGCCGGCGGGGGACCGGCCTAGAGCTTGCGCAGCCGCACCCAGCTGACCGAGTGGTCGGCGGCCTTGCGGAGGACGAGCGTGGCCCGTCCCCGGGTGGGCGCGATGTTGCGGCTCAGGTTCGGGCCGTTGATCGTGTCCCAGATGCGGTGGGCCTCGCACACCGCCTCGTCCTCGGTGAGGTCGGCGTACTTGGTGAAGTAGGACGTGGGGTCGCGGAAGGCGGTCTCGCGCAGGCGCAGGAAGCGGTCGGTGTACCAGCGCCGGATGTCGGCGGTCGCCGCGTCGACGTACACGCTGAAGTCGAAGAAGTCGCTCACCGCCAGCCCGGTGCGGCCGTCCTCGCGGACCCGTGCCGGCTGCAGGACGTTGAGCCCCTCGATGACCACGACGTCGGGTCGCTGCACCACCACCGGCCGGTCCTTCACGACGTCGTAGACGAGGTGCGAGTACGACGGCGCGGTCACCTCGTCCTTGCCCGACTTGATGTCGATGACGAACCGCAGCAGGGCCTTGCGGTCGTAGGACTCCGGGAACCCCTTGCGCTCCAGCAGCCCCCTGCGCTCGAGCTCGGCGTTGGGGTGGAGGAAGCCGTCGGTGGTCACCAGCGCCACCGACGGGTGCGCCGGCCAGTGGGCCAGCATCTGCTGGAGCACGCGGGCGGTCGTGGACTTGCCGACGGCGACCGACCCGGCGACCCCGATGACGAACGGCGTCCGGGGCGGCTGCGGCTCGTCGAGGAAGCCCTCCTGGGCGCGGTGCAGCGCGCCCGCGCTCTCGACGTACAGGCTGAGGAGCCGGGAGAGCGGCAGGTAGACCTGCTGCACCTCGGTCACGTCCAGCCAGTCGCCGAGCCCGCGGACCTGCTCCACCTCCGCGGCGGTCAGCGGCTGCTCGGTGGCGGTGCCGAGGGCGGCCCAGGCGCTCCGGTCCAGCTCGACGTACGGCGAGGCGTCGTGCTCCCGGGTGGCGTGCAGCCGGTCGGGCGCGGCGCTCTCGGGGCTCGACATGGGCGCATTGTTCCTCACCGGTGAGGAGCCGCCCGCCTACACTCGGTGGGATGTGCGGCATCGTCGGTTACGTCGGGGGCAAGTCGGCGCAGGAGGTCGTGGTCGAGGGGCTGCGACGGCTGGAGTACCGCGGCTACGACTCGGCGGGGGTCGCCCTGGTCCACGACGGCGCGATCGTCGGTGACAAGCGGGCCGGCAAGCTGGCCAACCTCGACAAGGCCCTGGCCGAGGCGCCGCTGCCCGAGTCGCACACCGGCATCGGCCACACCCGCTGGGCGACCCACGGCGGGCCGACCGACGTCAACGCCCATCCCCACCGGGGGAGCCGCGGACGGGTCGCCGTGGTGCACAACGGGATCATCGAGAACTTCGCCGTCCTGCGCGCCGAGCTGGAGGCGGCCGGCCACGAGCTGGCGTCCGAGACCGACACCGAGGTCGCGGCACACCTGCTGGAGCGGGAGGTGAGCGCCGGTGCGGACCTGGCTGCGGCGATGCGGACCGTCTCGGCACGGCTGGAGGGCGCGTTCACGCTGGTCGCGGTGGACGCCGCCGCGCCGGACCGCGTCGTGGCGTCTCGGCGCAACTCGCCGCTGGTCGTCGGCGTCGGGGACGGTGAGCACTTCGTCGCCTCGGACGTGGCGGCCTTCATCGAGCACACCCGCGACGCCCTGGAGCTGGGGCAGGACGAGGTCGTGACGATCACCTGTGACGAGGTGTCGGTGACCGACTACGCGGGGACGCCGGTCGAGCCCCGCGCCTTCCACGTCGACTGGGACCTGAGCGCTGCCGAGAAGGGCGGCTTCGACTGGTTCATGCGCAAGGAGATCTTCGAGCAGCCGCACGCGGTCGGCGACGCCTTGCTCGGCCGGCACGACGACGCGGGACGGCTGCAGCTCGACGAGGTGCGGATGTCGGAGGACGAGATCCGCTCGGTCGACAAGATCATCATCACCGCGTGCGGGACGGCGTTCTACGCCGGTCTCGTCGCGAAGTACGCGATCGAGCACTGGACCCGCATCCCCTGCGAGGTCGAGCTCGCCCACGAGTTCCGCTACCGCGACCCGATCCTGACCCGGGACACGCTGGTGGTCGCGATCAGCCAGTCGGGGGAGACCGCCGACACCCTCATGGCGATCCGGCACGCCCGGGCGCAGCGGGCCAAGGTGCTCGCGATCTGCAACACCAACGGGTCGACGATCCCGCGCGAGTCCGACGCGGTCATCTACACCCATGCCGGTCCGGAGATCGGGGTCGCCTCGACCAAGGGGTTCACCACCCAGCTGGTCGCCTGCTACCTGCTGGGGCTGTACCTGGCTCAGGTGCGCGCGACCAAGTTCGGGGACGAGATCGCGGCGGTGGTCGACGAGCTGTCCGCCATGCCGGCGCGGATGCAGCGGCTGCTCGACGACGCGGAGACCGTGTACGCCGTCGCCCGGGAGCTGAAGGACGTGCGGTCGGTGCTGTTCCTGGGCAGGCACGCGGGGTTCCCGGTGGCCCTGGAGGGCGCGCTCAAGCTCAAGGAGCTGGCCTACATCCACGCCGAGGGGTTCGCTGCCGGGGAGCTGAAGCACGGACCCATCGCGCTCATCGAGGAGGGGATGCCGGTCTTCTGCATCGTGCCGCCCCGCGGCCGCGACTTCCTGCACGACAAGATGGTCAGCGGGATCCAGGAGATCCGCGCCCGCGGCGCTCGCACCATCGTGGTCGCCGAGGAGGGTGACCGGTCCGTCGACGGGTACGCCGACGTGCTGCTGCGCATCCCCGCTTCGTCGACGCTCCTGCAGCCGCTGACGGCGGTGGTGCCCCTCCAGCTGTTCGCCTGCGAGCTCGCGACCGCGAAGGGCCACGACGTCGACCAGCCCCGCAACCTCGCCAAGTCCGTCACCGTCGAGTAGTCGTCCGGGCCGGGGCAGCTGATGATCGTGGGGGTCGGCGTCGACGTCTGCGACGTGTCGCGGTTCGAGTCGGCGCTGCGTCGTACGCCGGGGATGGCGGAGCGGCTGTTCACCGCGGCCGAGCGGGAGCGGCCGATCGCGTCGCTGGCGGCCCGGTTCGCGGCCAAGGAGGCGTTGGCCAAGGCGCTCGGGGTGCCGGTGGGGCTGTCGTGGCTCGACGCCGAGGTCGTCTCCGAGGACTCCGGCCGGCCGGTGCTCTCGTTGCGGGGCTCGGTCGCCGCTGCCGCGGCTGCCCTCGGCGTCGGCTCGGTGCACCTCTCGCTCTCCCACGACGCCGGCATCGCCTCCGCGATGGTCGTCCTCGAGTCCTGAGACCCCCTCCTGCTGTGCCGAGCCGCCCTTCATGTCTGCTCGACCCGCCCTCGATGCAGGCATCGAGGGCGGGTCGGCCAGACATGAAGGGCGGGTGGCGGATCAGTAGCCTGCGGGGATGAGGAGCGCCCACACCGTCGCGCAGGTCCGGCAGGCGGAGGAGGACGTGCTCGCGGCCACACCCGACGGCGCTCTCATGAGGCGAGCGGCCGACGGGCTGGCGCACGCGGTCGCGACGTTCCTCGGGCACGTGTACGGCGCCCAGGTGCTGCTGCTCGTGGGGGCGGGCAACAACGGCGGCGACGCGTTGTTCGCAGGAGCGGTCCTCGCCAGGCGCGGCGCCCGGGTCGACGCCGTCCTTCTCGACGCCCAGCGGACCCACGTGGCCGGCCTGCTCGCCCTCCGGGCAGCCGGCGGGCGGGTGGTGGGCTCGCCCGGGCGCGCGTACGACGTCGTCCTCGACGGCATCGTCGGGATCGGCGGCTCGGGCCCGCTGAGGCCGGCCGCCGCGGCGCTCGTCGAGTCGCTGGGCGATGTCCCCTTCGTCGCCGTCGACGTTCCCTCCGGGGTCGAGGCCGACACCGGTGAGGTGACGGGGCCCCACGTCACGGCCGCGGTGACGGTGACCTTCGGGAGCCACAAGGTCGCGCACCTGGTGGACCCCGCGGCACAGGCCTGCGGCGCGGTGCACCTCGTCGACATCGGGCTGGACCTGCCCGAACCGCCGGTGGCCGCCCTGCAGGCTGAGGACGTGCGGTCGCTGCTGCCGCGTCCGGCGCTCGACGCCCACAAGTACACCCGCGGGGTGGTCGGCGTCCGGTCAGGCTCCGACCAGTACCGGGGGGCGGGCGTGCTCAGTGTTGCCGGAGCCGGTTGCGGCCTGGCCGGCATGGTGCGCTTCGTCCCCGCCGAGCTGGCCTCGTCCGATCGGGGGAGCGCCATGTCCCGCGCCCGATCGGACGAGGCGGCCGGGGCGGTCAGGGCCGGGGTGGCCGACCTGGTGCAGGCCGCACACCCCGAGGTCGTCGTGGGGGAGGGACGCGTCCAGGCCTGGGTGGTCGGCTCGGGCGGCGGTGAGTCGGCCGGCGAGCAGCTGCGTGCCGCCCTCGGCGACGAGGTGCCCGTCGTGGTCGACGCCGACGCCCTCGCCGCCCTCGACGGCCCGGTCGCTGTTCCCGCGGTCCTCACCCCCCATGCCGGGGAGCTGGCTCGCATGCTCGAGGTGCCGCGGGAGCGGGTGGAGGCCGAGCAGCTGCGCCACGCCCGGGAGGCCGCCGCCCGGTTCCAGGCCGTCGTCCTGCTCAAGAACCGTCACTCGCTCACCGTGCACCCCGACGGACGGGCCCGCGTCACCACGGTCGGACCGCCGTGGCTGGCCACCGCCGGCGCGGGAGACGTCCTCGCCGGGCTCATCGGCGCTCTGCTCGCCGCCGGCCTGGACCCGTTCGACGCCGCCAGCGCCGGATCCTGGGTGCACGGCGCTGCGGCGGGGATCGCGCGGGCCGGCGGCCCGGTCACGGCCGGGGAGGTGGCCGACGCCCTGCCCGAGACATGTGCCCGGGTGCTCCGCGCCTCTGCACCGCTCTGAGACCATGAGGCGGTGAGCCCCCCGCAGCCCCGAAGCTCGCCCCGCGCGGAGCTCGTCGTGGACCTCGCTGCCATCCGGGCCAACGTGGCGGAGCTGCGACGGCGGGTCGCGCCGGCCGAGGTGATGGTGGTGGTCAAGGCCGACGGCTACGGGCACGGCATGGTCGAGGCGGCGCGAGCCGCGCGGGACGCCGGAGCCGCCTGGCTCGGCGTCGCCGTGCTCGAGGAGGCGCTGGCCCTCCGGAGCGCTGGAGACACCGGGCCGCTGCTGAGCTGGTTGACCGTGCCGGGGGAGGACTTCCGGCCCGCTGTCGCCGCCGACATCGACGTCACCGCCTACACGGTGCCTGAGGTGGAGGCCGTCACGGAGGCCGCGGAGCTGGTGGGCCGGGTGGCGAGGCTGCAGCTGAAGGTCGACACCGGCCTCGGGCGAGGCGGCGCCACCGGGTCCGAGTGGCCCGACGTGGTCGCCGCCGCAGCCAAGGCACAGGACGCGGGATCGGTCGAGGTGACCGGGATCTGGTCGCACTTCGCCTGCGCCGACGAGCCCGACCACCCGGCCAACGACCGCCAGGAGCAGGCCTTCCGCGCTGCGCTCGACGTGGCGGAGCAAGCGGGGCTGCACGCGCGGCTCCGGCATCTGGCGAACTCGGCCGCTGCCCTCACCCGACCCAGCTCCCACTTCGAGCTCGTGCGCTGCGGCCTGGCGGCGTACGGCCTCTCGCCCGTGCCGCAGCTGCGCACGTCCGCCGACCTCGGCCTGAGGCCCGCGATGACCGCACGCAGCAGCGTGGCGATCGCCAAGCGCGTGCCCGCCGGGAGCGGCGTCTCCTACGGGCACACCTACGTCACGGACCGGGAGACGACGCTGGCCGTGGTCCCTGTCGGGTACGGCGAGGGCCTGCTGCGCTCGGCCTCCTCCGTGGCCCCGGTCCAGGTGGCCGGGACGAAGCGGCGGGTCTCGGGGCGGGTGTGCATGGACCAGATCGTGGTCGACGTCGGCGACGACGAGGTGTCGGCCGGTGACGACGTCGTCCTCTTCGGTCCCGGCAGCACCGGGGAGCCGACGGCCGAGGACTGGGCTCAGGCGTGCGGGACGATCTCCTACGAGATCGTCACGAGGCTCGGGGGACGGTTCGTGCGTTCGTACGTCGACGCCGGAGCACGAGGTGACGCGCGATGATCGGGGGGCTCACGGGCCGGCGGGCCGTCGGGCTGGTGGCCGGGTCCGGCGCTGCGGTGGTCGGCGGGCTGGTCGGGGGGCTGCTCCTCGACCGGCGCCGGGGCCGACGTGGCGAGGTGTCCCCGGCCGACCGTGAGCCGGACCCCGACCGGCTCGGCTCGCTGCGGGGGGAGGTGTTCGAGGTCGTGGCCGACGACGGTGTCGTCCTGCACGCCGAGGTCGACGAGATCGCGCCGTACGGCTCGGAGGCCCGCCACGAGGGCCGGGCGACCGTCGTCCTGGTGCACGGCTTCGCGCTCGCCCTCGACTGCTGGCACTTCCAGCGGCTCGCGTTCCGGGGCAAGCGCCGCCTGGTGCTCTTCGACCAGCGCTCGCACGGCCGCAGCGGGCGGTCGGCGGTGGAGAACGCGACGATCGACCAGCTCGGTCGCGACCTGGAGCGGGTGCTCGACACCCTGGCGCCGGACCAGCCGGTGGTCCTCGTCGGCCACTCGATGGGCGGGATGTCGATCGTCGCGCTGGCCGAGCAGCGGCCGGAGCTCTTCGGCGACCGGATCGTGGGGGTCGGGCTGATCTCGACCACCGCGGGCGGGCAGCGGACCCACAAGATCGTCTCCCGCTACATCCCCGACGCCGTGGGCCGCCGCGTCGTCGAGCGGGGGCTGCTGGTGGCCGCCCAGCGTGAGCGGATCCTCGAGCTGGCGCGTCGCAGCGGCTCCCCGATCGCCCGTCTCCTCATCGCGGAGTTCTCGTTCGGCAGCCGCGCGGTGCCGCCGTCGTACGTCGAGTTCGTCGACGCGATGATCTCCTCGACGCCGCTGCAGGTGCTGGTGGAGTTCATCCCCCAGTTCGACGCGCTGGACAAGTTCCACATCGTCAAGGCGTTCGCCGAGGTCTCCACCCTCATCATGAGCGGCACCAAGGACAAGATGACCTCGATCGGCCACTCCCGCAGGCTCCACTCCGAGGTCCCCGGCTCCCGACTGGTGGAGCTCGAGGGCGGTGGCCACCTGCCTCTCCTGGAGTTCCGTGACCAGGTCAACGACGCGCTCGAGCAGCTGTTCGTCGAGGCGGACGAGCGCTGGGCCGACGCCCGGCGGGCCGGATGACCGTGCCCTCGCCTCTTCCCATGGACGTGGCCGGCGTCACCGTCGCGGTGGTCGGCCCCGAGGTCGCCGGCGCGGTGGTCGCGATCATCCACGCGGCGTTCGGTGAGCGTCCCGTGCTCGACCCGCCGTCGACGGCCCTGACGGAGTCCGAGGCGTCGGTCGCCGATGCGCTGGCCCGCCACGGTGGCCTGCTCGCCCGACGGGACGGCCGGCCGGTGGGCGCCCTGCTGCTCGGGGTCGCCGAGGAGTCGCTGCTGCTGCGTCGGGTCTCCGTGGTCCCCGAGGCCCAGGGGACGGGCGTCGCCACCGCGCTCGCCGACGCGGCCGCGGAGGTGGCGCGTGCCCGGGGACTGCGGCGGGTCCACCTCACCGCGCGCACCGAGCTGCCGGGCACGATCGGCTTCTGGGCGGGGCTCGGCTACCGGGAGGTGGGTCGTGCCGGGGCCCTGCTGACCCTGGCCAAGGAGCTCGCGGTCGAGTGCGAGGTCGCGACGGCCGACCAGATGCGGACCCTGGGGCAGCGCGTAGCCGGTCTCCTGCGGGCGGGAGACCTGATCATCTGCACCGGTCACCTCGGAGCAGGGAAGACCACGTTCACCCAGGGCATCGGGGCAGGGCTAGGCGTGCGCGGCGACGTCACCTCCCCCACGTTCGTCATCTCGCGCGTGCATCCGTCTCGGCACGGGAGCCCGCCGCTGGTGCACGCCGACGCCTACCGGCTCGGCGGGCTGGCCGAGCTCGACGACCTCGACCTCGACGTGTCGCTGGAGGACTCCGTCACCGTCGTCGAGTGGGGCGAGGGGCTGGCCGAGCCGCTGGCCGAGGACCGCCTCGAGGTCACGATCACCCGCAGCCGCGGGGCCTCCGCGGACGGGGAGCGGCGTACCGTCCGGCTCGACCCTGTCGGTGCCCGCTGGGTCGGCTCCGACCTGGCCGCCGCGGTCACCTAACCTCGAAGCCGTGCTGCTCGCCCTGGACACGTCGACCGCCTTCGTGTCGGTCGCGGTGCACGACGATGGGCAGGTCCTCGCCGGCGCCACCACCGACCAGCCCCTCCTGCACGGCGAGCGGCTGGCCCCGTTGATCGACGACACGTTGAGGCAGGTCGGCGCCATCCGGCAGGACGTCACCGCGGTCGCCGTCGGCGTCGGGCCCGGCCCCTTCACCGGCCTCCGTGTCGGCGTCGTCACCGCCAGGATGCTGGGGTACGCCCTCGGCATCCCGGTGTACGGCGCGGGAAGCCTCGACGTGCTGGCCGTACGCGCGGTCGACGAAGGAGTGACCGAGCCGTTCCTGGCGACGCTGGACGCACGGCGCAAGGAGCTTTTCTGGGCGTCGTACGACGAGGACGGTGCCCGGCTCGACGGGCCCCGTGTCGACCGGCCCGGAGACCTCCCCGACCACCTCCTGGTGGTGGGCGACGGCCCGGTCCGCTATCCGGCTGTCTTCGACCGGACCAGCCCCCCGGCGGCGCCCGACGCGGCGACGCTGGCGGACGCGGTCGCCCAGGAGCGCGTCGAGCTGGTCGACCCTGAGCCGATCTACCTGCGCCGACCCGACGCCGCGGTGCCCGGCCCTCCGAAGAAGGTGTCATGAACCTCCGGCCCGCCACCGCACACGACGTGCCCGACGTGGTGGCCCTGGAGCAGGCGCTCTTCCACGGCGACGCCTGGTCCTCGGCAACGACGGCCGAGGAGCTCGCCGGGTCCGACCGGCTGGCGGTGGTGGCCTGCGCCCACGAGGGGTCCGTGGTCGGCTACGCAGTGGCGCGCCGCGGCGACGACGTCGTGGACCTGCACAGGATCGGGGTGGCGGTGCGGTCCCGACGCACGGGGATCGGCGGCCTGCTGCTCGAGGAGCTGCGGCGGTCGGGCCGGGCGGCGGGCGGCGCCTGGATGCTCCTGGAGGTCAGCGCCGCGAACGACGGGGCGCTGGCGTTCTACGCGGCTGAGGGCTTCGTGGAGATCGACCGGCGGCGCCGCTACTACCGCGACGGCTCCGACGCGCTCGTGCTGCGAGGACCGCTGGACGCCGTCGCCTCCGGCGGATCGGCCGCCGGGAGCCGCGCGCGATGACCCGCGACGAGCCCCTGGTCCTCGGCATCGAGACCAGCTGCGACGAGACCGGCGTCGGCATCGTGCGCGGCCGGACGCTGCTGGCCGACGCGGTGGCCTCGTCGGTGGAGGAGCACGCCCGCTTCGGCGGCGTCGTTCCCGAGGTCGCCTCCCGGGCGCACCTCGAGGCGATGGTGCCGACGATCGAGCGGGCCTGCGACGTCGCCGGTGTCACGCCGTCGGACGTGGACGCGGTCGCGGTCACCAGCGGCCCCGGACTCGTCGGCGCCCTCCTCGTCGGGGTGGCGGCGGCCAAGGCGCTGGCGTTGGGCCTCGACAAGCCGCTCTACGGCGTCAACCACCTGGCCTCCCACGTCGCGGTCGACCAGCTCGAGCACGGGCCCCTGCCCGAGCCGTGCCTGGCCTTGCTCGTCAGCGGGGGGCACTCCTCGCTGCTGCTGGTGGACGACGTGACCACGGGTGTCTCCCCGGTCGGGAGATCGATCGACGACGCGGCCGGGGAGGCGTTCGACAAGGTGGCACGGCTGCTCGGGCTGCCGTTCCCCGGCGGCCCGCACATCGACCGGGCGGCACGATCGGGGTCGTCGGTCGCGATCGACTTCCCCCGGGGGCTGACCTCCAGCCGCGACCTGGAGCGCCACCGGTTCGACTTCTCCTTCTCCGGGCTGAAGACGGCGGTGGCACGGTGGGTCGAGGCACGCGAGGCCGCCGGCGAGCCCGTGCCGCTGGGCGATGTCGCTGCGTCGTTCCAGGAGGCGGTCTGCGACGTGCTCACCCGCAAGGCCGTCGACGCGGCGGTCGACCGCGGGGTGGAGGACCTGCTCATCGGTGGGGGTGTCGCGGCGAACTCCCGGCTCCGGTCGCTGGCCGAGGAGCGGGCCGCCCGTCACGGCGTACGCGTGCGCGTTCCGCGGCCCGGCCTCTGCACCGACAACGGTGCGATGGTGGCGGCGCTGGGCGCCGAGATGGTGGCACGCGGGCGGGCACCCTCGGGGCTCGACTTCCCGGCCGACTCCAGCCTGCCGGTCACCACGGTGCAGGCCTGACCGGCTCATCTGGTTCAGGACTGCTCCCCCCAGCGCTCCGGGCGACAGATCTGCACCAGATGAGGCGGCCCAGAGGCGGCCCAGAGGCGGCCCAGCGTGCGCTACCGGGGCCGTCCGGTCGTGGCGAGCCCCAGACCGAGGCCGATCATCGAGAGCCCGCCGACAGCACCGAGGGCACGCCCGCGGTCGGCGGAGGCGTTGAACCAGGTCCTCAGCCGGCTGGCCAGCAGCGCCCACAGGGCGTCGGAGGCGAGCCCGATGAGGAACGCCAGCGTGCCGAGCACCAGCAGCTGGGCGGTGACCTCGCCACGTCCCCGCTCGACGAACTGCGGGAGGACGGCGGCGAACATGATGAACGCCTTGGGATTGGACACCCCGACGACGAACCCCTGCCGGACCGCCTGGAGGCGGCCGACCGTGACGCGACCGGTGCCGCCGTCTTCGACGTGCATCGCACGACGGTGGCGGAACGCCTGGAGGCCGAGCCAGACCAGGTACGCCGCGCCGGCCAGCTTGATGACCGTGAACACCAGGAGCGACTCCGCGACCACCGCGCCGAGCCCCAGCGACACCAGCACCATCACCACGAGCAGGCCGGTCGAGTTGCCCAGCACGCTCAGCAGGGCGACGCTCCGGCCGTAGCTGAGCGCCCGCCCGATCACGAACAGCACGCTGGGGCCGGGGATCACGATGATGACCAGGGCAGCGATGCCGAAGGCGACGAGCTGAGCGCCGGACACGATGCCCATGCCTGGAGCCTCGCAGATGGAGTGGCGCTCAGGCGAGCGGGTCGACGAGCAGCGCGGTGCCCTTTCCGAGCACGCGGGTCAGCACCAGGGTGGCCTCGGCGTCACCGCGCAGCGCCAGTCGCGCCCGCAGCCGATCAGGGACGACGTCGACGCCGCGCTTCTTGATGGTCAGCCGGCCGATGCCGCGGGCACGGAGCGCGGCCTTGAGCTGCTTCTCCTGGTAGGGCAGCTCCTCGACGACCTCGAAGGCACGCGCGTACGGCGTGGTGGTCAGGGTGTCCGCGGAGAGGTAGGCGATGTGCTCGTCGAGCAGCCAGCCCCGCACCCCGGCAGCCACCGCGGTCACGAGACCGGCCCGCACCACTGCTCCGTCCGGCTCGAAGAGGTAGCGGCCCGCGGCGCGCGCGCCGCCCGGCCCTGGGTCGTCCTCGGAGGTGAGGGTCGCCAGCCCTCGGGGGGACACGAGCGTCGCCCGCCGCCGGGTCGTCGCCAGCTGCGGGGACCAGAGCACCGCCTCCTTGACGTCCCCGGCGAAGCTGACCCACTCGCCCTCGACGTCCTCGGGCACCCGGTCGTGCGGGATGCCGGGCGCCGACTTCAC
>CADCUI010000046.1 GCA_902805845.1 uncultured Nocardioidaceae bacterium | reverse complement strand
TGGTCTCCAGAGGTCCCAGACCGATGCCGAACTTCTCCTCGAGCCGCCCGATCGGCTTTCCGGCGTACCGGTCGATCAGCACGATGTCGGGGTGTGCGGTCACCGTGTAGACCGTGCGTTGCCCGAGTGGCTCCAGGAAGTCGAACGTCTCGGCGCTGGCCAACAGGTCAGCCTCGACTGGCGCGCCGTCGACGATGCGTACCGGATACGGGGCACCCAGCCACTCGTGCAGGATGACACCGGGCGAGACCGGCAGGAAGAGCTCGTCGGTGTCGATCCAGTCGAAGAACCGGATCACCACGTGATCGACGATGTCCAAGACATCGATCGCCTTCTGCGCCGCAAGCGATGTCCACCCCGGGGAGATACCGATGCTCGGCACTCCCGTGAGCCCCGCGGAGCGGAACTCGTCGCCCAGCGCGAACTGCGCGTCGATCGTCTCCTCGTACGGCACCCCTGGCGCTTCGTACGGTGAGGCGAAGAGGTCGATGTAGTGCGCTCCGACCGCGAGCGATGCCTGCATGATGGGAACGTTGAAGGCCGGAACAGTGCAGTTGGCGATCACGTCGGCGCCTCGCGAGAGCTGTGCGAGCCGGTCCGTGTCACCTGCGTCGGCTTGCTCGAGACGCACCGACTTCGCCACGTTGCGATCGCCCAGCCTCTGCAGATAGCGTTCACCGAACTCCAGGGCCTTCGGCTCGAAGTCGACGAGCACCAGCTCCTCGACATCAGGTTCCTGCACCAGCAGACCCGCGAGTCCCACTCCTTGGCCGCCCGCTCCAACGACGATCACTCGCATGGTCAGCTGTCCCCGGCCTGCATCAGCGTGCGCTTCTCCTCGATGTGGGCGCTCGAAGGCTCGACCAGGTCCTCGGCGACGGTGACTGACGGCGGGGGGAGGTTCGGGTCGCGGCGCGCGGCGTCAGAGCTCAGGGACTGATGGCCTGTGAGCGTGCTCATGCTCGGGCTCCTGATCCGGTATTCGACGAGGCGCGTTCGAAATGCGACACTCCCATAGGGCATGTCGAGCGTCAAGGTCACCCACGAGTGGGTTCGGGCAATGCCCCCCGTCGGGCGACCGGGGCGGGAGGACGCCTTCGGCCACGGCGAGGCGATCGCCATCCGCGCCCTGCGACCCTGCCCCTCGGCGAGTGGCGCGTGCCGGGAGAGTCCCTCCTGCTGCCGCCGTACAGCCGGCGCAGCGCCACTGACGAGCGCTGCCCCCCGGTCAACGGGCAGTGGCTCGACGAGGTCGAGCGCGACCTGTGAACTCGGCACGAAGCGGCGGGCAGCCGTCCGCAGGAAGGCGAGGAGGGCCATGTGGGCGATCAGCCCACCGCATGCCGGTCGCTGCGCCACTACGGCGAGGCCGCTGGGCCGGTCGTCTCGAGGGACCAGGCGGCGACGGGGCCCGTGCTCTCGGGCAGGCCGCCTCATCCTGAGCGTCGGCCGGCCGGGCCGGAACCTAGACGTGCGCTGGGGTGCGGTCCCTCGCCTTAGGCGAACCGAGGAGGGTGACCGCGTCCGTGGGCCGCCACGTCGCCCGCACCCGCTGTCCGGGATGCAGGTCCGCCAACCCTTCGGACGGGTCCTGGGCGACGGTGAGCGGGCCGAGTCCTGGGACGGTGACCCGCACCCGTTGGGAGGCCCCCAGGTAGACGATCGACTCCACCGTGCACTCGACGCCCACCCCGCCCTTGGCCGGTGCCACCAGGGCGATGTTCTCCGGCCTGACCAGGAGGCAGGCGTCGACCCCGTCACCGCTGCCCGCCACGCTGGGGGCCGGCCGACCGTCGAGCTGACCGACAGCGGTTGCAATGGCGCCGTCGGTCCCGACGAGGCTGCCGGGGATCACGTTCGAGTCACCCATGAAGGTGGCCACGAACAGCGAGGCCGGCTTCTCGTAGAGGTCTCGCCCTGTGCCGATCTGCTCGATGGCGCCGTCGTTGTAGATGGCGATCCGGTCGCTCATGGCCAGTGCCTCGTCCTGGTCGTGCGTGACGTAGATGGTCGTGATGCCGAGCGAGTGGGTGATCTCGGTGATCTCGTACTGCAGTCCTTCACGGAGCTTTTTGTCGAGCGCACCGAGCGGCTCGTCCATGAGCAGGACGCGAGGCTCGAAGACGAAGGCCCGAGCCAGGGCGACACGCTGCTGCTGCCCGCCTGACAGGGTCGTGGGCTTGCGGTCAGCGAAGTCCGCCAGTCGCACCCGCTCCAACGCCCGGCTGACGCGGGCCTTGATCTCCGAAGCAGCGACGCGGCGCATCTTCAGGGGGAAGGCGACGTTCTGCGCAACGGTGAGGTGCGGGAACAGCGCGTAGTTCTGGAAGACGATCCCGATGTCCCGCTTGTGCGGCGGCACCGTCGTCAGGTCGCGGTTCCCGAGTCGGATGGTCCCGGCGTCGGGCTGCACGAAACCGGCGATCATCTGCAGCGTCGTCGTCTTGCCGGACCCGGAGGGACCCAGGAAGGAGACGAACTCACCCTCCTGCACCTGCAGCGACACGGAGTCGACCGCCTTGCTGGTGCCGTAGGACTTGCTCACGTCGAAGATCTCGAGGAACGCACTGGCGCTCATCACAGGGGTCTGCGCTTTCGGTCGGAGCGGGCTCGGGTGACGAGGTATGCCGTGACGAGCACGATGGTGCTCAGCGTGATGAGCATCGTCGAGACCGCGACCGCGGTCGGATCGGCTGTGTTGCGTACTTGGTTCCACATCTGGACCGGGAGGGTCTGGTACGTGGGACCTGTGATGAACAGCGAGACGACCAGCTCGTCCCACGAGGTCACGAAGCCGTAGAGCGCACCGATGACCACACCCGGTGCGATGGCCGGCAGCACCGTGTGCACGAAGACCCGCACCGGACTGGCTCCCAGGCTTGCCGCAGCGCGCTCGACCGTCACGTCGAGGGTCCTTGCGCTCGCCAGGACCGCGATCACGACGACCGGGAGAGCAAGGACGGTGTGGGCGGCGACGAGCCCCGGGAAGGACCGGTTCAGGTCCAGTTCCGCCAGGACACCGAACATCCCGATGGCCACGATGACCGGCGGCACGAGCGCCGGCCCGATCACCAGGACGTTCACCAACGGGAGCAGTCGGTGCCGCGACCTGGCCAAGGACATCGCGATCGGCACGCCGAGGACCGTGCTCAGCGCGGCCGTCGACAGGCCGACTGCCAGGGAGTGGGCGGCTGCGTCGAGCCATTGCGGCGACTCGAAGAAGTTGCGGTACCACCGCACGGAGTACGAGTCCGGCGGGAAGCGCAGCGTGCGCTCGTCGGTGAACGACAGCGGCACCAGGACGAAGGTCGGCAGCGCCAGGAACAGCCCGACGAGGGCCGCGACGGCGACCAGCGGCACCTTGGACCAGCGGGTCACCGCCGACCCCCGATGACGTCGTTCAGGCGGACGAACCGGCTCCCGACGGCCAGCACGATCGTGGTGGTGGCCAGGAGGGCGACGGCGAGCGTGGATGCCATGCCGAGGTCGTTGCGGTTGGCCAGTTCCACGATGGAGCGCGCGATCATCGTGCCTCCCGTGCCGCCAAGGATGGCCGGGACCACGAAGAACCCGAGTGACAGGACGAAGACGAGCAAGACGCCGGACACGACGCCGCTCAGGGTCTGTGGCACGTACACCTGCAGGAACGCCCGCCACGGCGGCGCACCCAGGCTCAGGGCCGCAGGGACGAGCTCCGGGCGCACGCGTCGCATGACGGAGTAGATGGGGAGGATCATGAACGGCAGCAGGATCTGGGTCATCCCGAAGGTGACGGCGAAGGTGTTGCGGATCAGTGGCAGCGGCTCACTGATGGCGCCGAGCGACATCAGCGTCCGGTTGATGACGCCGGTGTCCATGAGCAGCACCTGCATGCCGATGCTGCGGACGAGGAAGGCGGTCCAGACCGGAACCAGGACCAGGATGATGAGCACGGTCTGCCAGAGTCCGCCCACCCTCGACATCACGAGGGCGTACGGGTAGGCCAGGAGCAGGCACACGACGGTCACGAGGGCTGCGATCCAGAACGTCTGGACGAGGATCTTCCCGAACCCGGTCGACTCGGCGAGGCGGACGTAGTTCCCGGTCCCGCCTTCGACGCTTCGCAGCAGTACTCGCACGATCGGGTAGGCGAACAGGCCCAGGAGGAACAGGACGCCAGGGACAGCTGCGAGAGCCCACCCGTCCAGCCCCCGGCGGCCGCGGGCTGGACGGGCGGTCGTCGTCGCTGCCGCGGTCGGTGCAGAGGTCACTGCTGGAGCCACTCCTGGAACTTCTGGTCGACATTCGCGTAGTTGTCACCCCAGTAGACGTCGTCCTGAGGGACAGCCTTCTCGAGGTGGTTGCTGGGCAGCCAGTCCTCGATCTCGGCCGGCGCGTCCGCGGTGGCTCCTGCGGTGCCGGGACCGACCGGGTAGTACTCCGCCATCTTGGCGTTGTTCTCCTGGTCGGTGATGAAGGCGGCCAGCTGCATGGCTGCGTCCTTGTTCTCCGTGCCCTTCGGGACGGCCAGGTAGCTGCCGACAGTGAGCAGCGCGTCCCACATCGCCGCGACCGGCCTGTCGTCCTCGACGGCGAGGGCGTAGATGCGAGGGCCGAAGGTCAGGGTGAAGGCGGTCTCGCCGCTGGACAGGAGCTCTGCCGACTGCGTGGCCGACTCCCACCAGATGATGTCGTCCTTGATGGTGTCGAGCTTGCCGAGAGCGCGGTCGACGTCGAGCGGGTAGAGGTCCTCCCGGGCGACTCCGTCAGCGAGCAGAGCCGCTTCCAGCGCTCCGCCGCTCACCCACGGCGGCATGCTCCGCTTGCCCGGGAACTTCTCGGTGTCGAAGAAGTCGGCCCAGCCGGCGGGGTCTCCTTCGACGACGTCCTTGTTGTAACCGACGACCATGGCGGTGAAGTTCTCGGCAACGCGCCAGTCCGTGTTGATCAGCCCCTCGGCCGGTGTGTCGCAGGTGGTGACGACGGAGCAGTCGATGGGCTCGAGGAGCTCGGACGTGCTCTCCAGTCCGGCATCGGCAGAGGCGTCGATCAGGTCCCAGTACACGTCGCCGGCCTCGACCATCGCCTGCAGCTTCGCGAAGTCGTAGGCGTCGGTCTTCACCTCGATGCCGGTCTGCTCGGTGAACTCGTCGAGCCAAGCACTGCGCTGTGCCTCTTCGTAGGCGCCACCGAAGGTCGCGAAGGTCAAGGAGGTGGAGCCGTCGCCACCTGAGCCGCCAGATCCCTCCGACCCGCAGCCGACGAGGGCGAGCAGGACAGACCCTGCAGTGGCGGTCGCCACCACGAGGCGTCGTCCGCGGACGTGACGCGACATGTTCGTTGCCTTCCGGTAGGGCGTGGAGCGCGGGACTTCGGGACGCGGCTGCCGCGGTCGACAGCCCAGGAGCTCGGCCTAGGCCGGGTAGGTCGTCGTGTTCAGGACCTGACCGACTGCACCGACGACGAGCGCCCGGAGGGCCTGACGGGCCGGATCCCACTGCACGATCCGGCCGGCGGAGTTCGGGGTGTCGGTCAGGTCGATGACGATGGCGCCGTTGAAGGCGGTGGACTGGTCCGACCACGTGAACAGGTACAGCGAGTCGTCGATCTTGCGAGTCATGGACGGCTCTGCGCCGCCCATCCCCTTCTCTGGACCCTCGATGCCGTGCCACACGTACAGCTGCGGCTCGACGTAGAGGTGCTCGAAGCGGTGGGTATCGCTGTACTGCCAGTACAGCCGCTTACCCACCAGCTCCTCGGTCGGCTCGAAGGGGGCGGTCAGCGGCCCACCGATGCCCGCTTCCAAGATCACGGTCTTCTCCGCGACGCCGGCCGTTCCAGCCAGGATGCGGGTCTGCACCACCAGGACACGGTCACGCACGAAGTCGAAGACGTACAGCGAGCTCGACTCGCTCTCGGGGTGGAGCACCGACGCCGCAAGGAGTCCTCCGCCGGTGAGGATGGCCTCGTAGGTCGCCGTCCCGACGGGGAAGGCCACGTTCGGCTCCGGGCTCGCCGACCAGTCGACCTGCTGCTCGCCGAACGAGCAGGTCAACGGCGCACGGCCCGTGAAGTGCAGCTCGAGCGTGCGCCCGGCCAAGCTGTCGACGGCGTCCGGCCGCAGCCCGTCGTGCCCCGGGAACAGCGCATCCGGGGTCATCGTGTCGTTCCGGCGGTGGTCGGCTGCCAGCGTGCTCATATCTCCCGTACCCGGTATTCGGTGCGGTGCGTTCGGAATGCGACCCTCCCATGGCGCCTGTGCAGCGTCAAGGACTCCTCCAGCAGGCCGGTCCGAGGTTGTGGGCAGAGGACGCGACTTCTCCCGCTTGGCTGCGCCTCCCCCAGGTAGGCGACGAGCCGGGGTAGGCCGCTTGCCGGCTCCACCGGCGACCGCGCCGGCGTGCGTCGAGTGCGCTGGGGACTTTCCCGCCGGGCTTTGTCGACCGAGCGTGTGTGCCCCTGCAGCGCCGATGCTCGCGGCGACGAGGCAGCCAGCCGCTCTGACGAGCGAGCCGGTGCGTGCGCCCGCGTGCCCACTGGGTGCACGTGCGGAGGGTGCCCAACCGGTGGTGCCTCAGAAGGCCACGGAAGCACAGCGCAATCACGCGCCCCGGGAGGAGGACGGCTCCGTCCACGGCGAGGCGATCACCCGCGTCCTGCGTCGCCCTGCGCCTCGGGAATGGCCGCGCGCCCTGAGGGGCCCTCTCGGACAGCGCGGCCACACCCACGAGCGCAGCGCAAGGTCAAGGAGCAGTGGCTCGACGACGAGCGCGACCTCTGACGCCGGCACGCCGGCAGGTCACCGGACCTGGCCGGCCGCCTGGAGCACCCGCCGCGGCACCGGGCTCACCGTCGTGGTCGGGACGACGCGGGCCAGCAGGACCCCCGCCAAGGCGAAGAACGCAATGAGCCCTGCCCACAGCACCGGCGAGCTCGCCGCGAGCACGCCCGCAACGACCGTCGCGGCGGCGCCTAGGGCGTACTGCGAGGCGCCGACCAGGGCTGCGGCGGCTCCGGAACTGGACTCGACCGCGCTCATGCAGCGGCTCATCAGCGGCGGCTCGGCGATGCCCAGCCCCAGCAGTCCGACGGCCATGCCCAGGACGACGAACACCAGCGGGGCGCCGGCGGCGGTGGCCAACACTGCTGCCGCCCCACCGCCGAGGGCGACGGCACTGCCCACGAGGGCCTGTCGCATGGCGGGCATGCATCCCGCGACACGGTT
>CADCUI010000045.1 GCA_902805845.1 uncultured Nocardioidaceae bacterium | reverse complement strand
AGCATGCGACGTTTGTGCCTCGTCCGGAACGGAGATACTCCGCGGCAAAGACGTCCCCGTCGGGACGTCTATCAAGGAGGGGAACTGACATGGGTATTGGCGAAATCATCGTCTTGATCATCGTGGGCCTGATCATCGGCCTGCTCGGCAAGTTCGTCGCGCCCGGCGACAAGGACAACATCCCGCTGTGGCTCACGCTGCTCTGCGGTATCGGTGGTGTCCTGCTGGGCTCGGTGATCTACGGAGCCTTCGGAGGCGACGGAAGTGGCGGCATCGACTGGACCCGTTGGATCGTTGCGATCCTGACTGCGGCCGTCCTCGTGGTCATCGCGTCGTCCCTGACGGGTCGCAACACCCACAAGTCGTCGCGCACGCGCGTCTGACACACCCGCGCAACCCGGTCCGGGACCGCAGCCCCTCACGGGGCTGCGGTCCCGGTCTCGTTGTGCCCTAACACGGTGAGCTGGCCACCGGAGTGTGCGTCGTCACACCGGGCAGCGCCGCCGTGTGTGGCCGCCCGGCGGTTGCCATACTCGACGGCGTGGTGGAGGTGGAGGAGGACGACAAGCGCGTCGGCATCAACTGGATGCAGGTCATCGGTGCAGCGCTGGCCGCCGTCTCCTCCGCGGTCCTGCTCTCGACGCTCGGCGTCGCAGGGACCATCATCGGCGCGGCGCTGGGGAGCGTGGTCGCCTCCGTCGGAGGTGCCTTCTACACCCGGACGCTCGACGCCAGCCGCGGGCAGGTCGCGGCGCAGGCAGCCGCCCTCAAGCGGGTCACGCTCGCCCGCGCCCGGGTCGACGCCGCGATGCGACGTGGGGGCAACGTCTCCGAGACGGGGCTCAGGAGCGCCAGCCGCGAGCTGAGCGAGGCGGAGGAGGCGCTGGACGAGGCCCAGCACCCGGAGCGTCCCGGTGAAGGCCACTCCGCCGAGCCGGAGGAGGCCGCCGCCGACCCGTCCACGTGGGCGAGCCGGCTGCCCTGGAAGCGGATCGCCCTCATCGCCGCGGGGGTCTTCGTCGTCGCGATGGTGGCCATCTCGGCGTTCGAGCTGGTCGCGGGGCGTGCGGTGTCCGAGCTCACGGGTGGTTCGGACTCCTCCAAGGGCTCCACGGTTCCAGGGCTTGCCGAAAGCTCCGGCGACCGGAAGCGGGAGCCGTCCGGCCGGCCCACCGAGGGGCCGACCACGGCTTCCGACGGCCCGACGAGCGAGCCCTCGGGGGTCTCGACCCCACCGGACCCGACCGTCACGCCGACGCCGACGACAGAGCCCTCGATCACACCGGAGCCCACCGCGCCGACCGAGACCCCGACCACGACCCCGTCCGAGGCCCCGACCACGACGCCGTCACCCACCACCAGCTGAAGGCACGGTGCACATCGGGGGGGGGGCCTCACACCGCCGCCTCGGCGACCGCCAGCGCCTGTCGGGCGATCTCCCACTCCTCGTTGGTCGGCACGACCAGCACCGCGACCTCGCTGCCCTCGGCTGACACGGCGCGAGGCTCGCGGGAGCGGACGCGGTTGCGCTCGTCCTCGACCTCGATGCCGAGCCGGGTGAGGCCGCGCAACGACGCCGACCGCACCTGTGCGTCGTTCTCGCCGACCCCGCCGGTGAAGACCACGGCGTCGATCCCTCCCAGGACCGCGAAGTAGGCACCCACGTACTTGCGGATCCGGTGGCAGTAGATGTCGAAGGCCAGCCCCGCGTCCGGGTCGCCCTCGTCCCGCAGCCGTGACAGCTCGCGGAAGTCGTTGTGGCCGACGATGCCCTTGACCCCGGACTCGCGGTTGAGGACGCGGTCGATGTCCTCGACCTTCCACCCCAGCCGGAGATGGAGGTGCAGGGGGATGGCCGGGTCGAGGTCCCCGGACCGGGTGCCCATCACCAGCCCTGCCAGTGGGGTGAAGCCCATCGACGTCTCCACCGACCGGCCACCGTCGACCGCGGTCGCCGACGCGCCGTTGCCCAGGTGCAGGACGATGAGCCGGCAGTCCTCGAGCGGCTTTCCGAGCATGCGCGCCGCCTCCCCGGAGACGAAGCCCACCGAGGTGCCGTGGAAGCCGTAGCGGCGGATGCGGTGATCCTCCGCCCACTCCCGCGGTACGGCGTAGGTGTAGACGTGCGGGGGCAGGGTCTGGTGGAAGGCGGTGTCGAAGACAGCGACGTGCGGCAGGTTCGGGAACAGCCGGCGTGCCACCTGGATGCATTCGAGGTTGGCCGGGTTGTGCAGCGGCGCCAGCGGCACCAGCTCCTCGACGGCCCGCACCAGCTCGTCGTCGATCAACGTGGGCGCGGAGAACCTGTCGCCGCCGTGGACGACGCGGTGCCCGATCGCCCCGAGGCCGGCGTCGTCCAGGGACGGCCCGTGGGTGGCGAAGGCGTCCAACGCGAGCCGCAGGGCGTCCTCGTGGCTGCGGACCTCGCGCGCGGTGTCGGTGTCCCCGTCGGGCCCGCGATGGTGGACCGATCCGTCGGGCTCCCCGATGCGCTCGACCAGACCGCTGCCGAGCGCCGTCCCGTGGTCGGTGTCGACGAGGCTGTACTTCAACGAGGACGATCCGACGTTGATGACGAGCACATGGCGGTTCACGCACGCACCTCCGACCCGTCCAGCGGGTGCTGGGCCTGGATCGCGGTGATCGCCACGGTGTTGACGATGTCGCGGACGGTCGCGCCGCGGGAGAGGTCGTTGACCGGCTTGCGAAGTCCCTGCAGGACCGGGCCGACGGCGACGGCCGCCGCCGAGCGCTGCACCGCCTTGTAGGTGTTGTTGCCGGTGTTGAGGTCGGGAAAGATGAAGACGGTCGCCTGACCGGCGACCTCCGACCCGGGCAGCTTGGCCTCGGCCACGGCGGTGTCGATGGCGGCGTCGTACTGGATGGGACCCTCCACCGGCAGCCGCGGGGCGCGTTCGCGCACGAGCTGGGTGGCCTTGGAGACCTTCTCCACGTCGGTGCCGGCCCCGGAGGAGCCGGTCGAGTACGAGAGCATCGCCACCCGGGGGTCGATGCCGAACGCCGCCGCGGTGGCGGCGGAGGCGATCGCGATGTCGGCGAGCTCCTCGGAGGTGGGGTCCGGGACCACCGCGCAGTCGCCGTAGACGAGGACCTGGTGCGGCAGGCACATGAAGAACACCGAGGAGACGATGGAGACGTCCGGCACGGTCTTCACCACTTCCAGGGCGGGACGGATCGTGTGCGCCGTGGTGTGCGCCGCCCCCGAGACCATGCCGTCGGCCTTGCCGAGCTCGACCATCATCGTGCCGAAGTACGACACGTCGGTGACGAGATCGCGTGCCTCGTCCAGGTGGATGCCCTTGTGGCGGCGGCGCTCGGCGTAGACCTGCGCGAACTCCTCCCTCAGCTCCCCGTCGTGGGTGCTGAGCAGCTGGGCCCGGGAGACGTCGACGCCCAGCTCCGCGGCCCTCCGGTTCACCGCCACCGGATCCCCGAGCAGGGTGAGGTCCGCGACCCCGCGTCGCAGCAGGATCTCCGCCGCGCGCAGGACGCGCTCGTCGTCCCCCTCGGGCAGGACGATGTGCTTGCGGATCTCGACCGCCCGGTCGATGAGCCGGTGCTCGAACATCAACGGCGTCACCGTCGGGGACCGCGTGACCTCCAGCCGGTCGAGGAGCGCCTGGCCGTCCACGTGGTCGGCGAAGATCCCGAGCGCGGTCGCCACCTTGCGCGGGGAGCCCCTGGTCAGCCGCCCACGCCGGTTGCTCAACGCGGTGGCCGTGGCATGGGTCCCCAGGTCGGTGCGGATGATCGGGGTGGACACGGCCAGCCCCTCGACGAGCCGTCGTACCTGCTCGGGAAGCTCGAGACCACCGGTGAGGACGATCCCGGAGATCTGCGGGAAGCCCGGCGAGATGTGCGCGAAGAGCACGCCGAGCACGATCTCGGGACGGTCCCCGGGGGTGACGACCAAGACTCCGTCGGTGAGCCGGTCGAGGACGTTCGGCAGCGTCATCGCCGCGACCATGATCCCGCCGACCTCCCGCTGCAGCTGCTCCGGGTCGCCGCTGAGCAACGAGCCGCCGCAGGCGTGCATGAGCTCGGCGACGCTGGGGGAATCGAGGATCGGCTCGTCGGGGATCGCGTAGCCGGGTGCGCCGTCGAGGCTCACCGCGGCAGCGTCGGCGGCCAGGTCGTCCGAGGAGCACCGGTTGGCCACCACGGCGAAGAGGGTCGCGTGGAGGGTGCGGAGCTCGGCGGCCAGCAGCTCGACGGTGGTGCGCAGCTCCTCAGGGCTCCGCCGGGCGCCATTGACGACCAGGAGGACCGGTGCCCCGACATTGGCCGCGACGCGGGCGTTGACGGCGAACTCCGTGGGTGTGGCCACGTCGGTGTAGTCGCTGCCGACGACGAGGACCGCGTCGCAAGCCGCGGCCACGGCGTGGAAGCGGTCGATGATGCGGTCCATGGCCTCGTCGGGGTCGTGGTGCATCTCCTCGTAGGTCACCCCGGCGGCGTCCTCGTAGGAGGTGGTGGAGGCGTCGTGCGCGGTGAGGAGGTCGAGCACGTAGTCGCGTCCCCCGGTCGCAGCGAGGTCACCGCGCACGATGGGGCGGAACACACCGACACGGGCGACGCAGCGTGAGAGCTGCTCCAGCACTCCCAGGGCCACCGTCGACTTCCCGGTGTAGCCCTCGGCGGAGGCCACGTAGACGGTCGACATGGTCGTCAGGCTAACCGTCGGATTCGGGGGTGCCCGGGGCTAGGGTCGAGGCCGATGGGCTCCTCCTCGTGGTTCGACGACGCCGAGCTCGCCTATGCCTTCGGCGCCGGCACCGTCGAACGTGGGCGCGACTACCACCGGCGCGGCCACGTGCTGGAGGTCGACGTCAACGCCTCCAACCCACGCATCACGTTGGTGCACGGCCGGGTGCTGGGGTCGCGGTCGCGGGACTACGCCACCACGGTGACCGTGGCGGAGGACCCGTCCGGCCTGTGGGTCGAGTCCCGTTGCACCTGCCCGGTGGTGCGTCTCTGCAAGCACGCGGCCGCGCTGCTCCTGGCCGCGGAGGAGCAGTACGCCGAGGAGCAGGCGAACGTCCCGCAGTGGCAACGCCAGCTGGGGCTGCTGCTCGAGGAGCTCGACGAGGAGGCGCTGCGGGCCACCGCGCCGAAGAGCCCCCTGGCCCTCCAGGTCGAGGTGGCCCCCACCGCTCCGGCGCGGTCCTGGCAGAGCGCCGAGGAGCTGCACCGGCCCAGGAGCGGCGCACTGCGACTGCGGCCCGTCCGCCAAGGCGCGAGAGGGAGCTGGGTCCGCTCGGGCGTCTCCTGGGCCGACGTGGTGCACCTCGACCGCAGGAGCGACGTCGACCCGGCGCAGGCGGCGGTCCTGGCCGAGCTGCTCAGCTCCTACCGGGCGGCGAACCGCGCGTACTTCGGTTCCGAGAGCCACCTGATCGTGTCGAGCTTCGGCCCGGCGCTGTGGCCACTGCTGCACGAAGCCGCCCGGGTGGGGATTTCACTGGTCCCGGCCGGTCGGCTCCAGGGGCTGGCCGTCGCTGCGACGCCGCTGTCGCTGCAGGTCGACGTCAACGGTGCCGACGGTGCCGACGGCGACGGGGGCGACGTGGGCACCGCCACCGCCCACGTGCAGATGGGGGTGCGAGCCGACGGCACCTGGTACACCGGCGATCGCGTCGAGGTGCTCGGCGAGTCCGGTCACGGCGTCGCGCTGTGGGATCCGGTGGGGGACGCGTGGGAGGTGACCCTGGGTCCGTTGACCAGTCCGGCCGGGGCCCGGACGCGACGGCTCCTCGCCGCCGGGCAGACGCTTCCGGTGCCGCGCCGCCACGTGGACGAGCTCGTCACCGAGTACCTCCCCCGACTCCAGCGGCACCTGCCGGTGCGCTCCTCCGACGCGAGCGTCGAGATCCCGGCCGCCCCGCAGCCACGGCTGGTCCTCACGGTCACGTGGAAGGCGGTGGACGAGGCGCACGCCGCCTGGACCTGGCGCTACCGGGTCGGTGAGGACGACCGGATCTACGCCGTCGACGAGACCCGTGGGCTCCGCGGCATCCGCCGGCCCGAGCAGGAGGCGCAGGTGCTCGACGGGCTCGAGCTCGACGACGAGCAGCGGCTGCGGCTCTGCGGCTCACCACGCGAGCGCCGGCTTCTTCCCGAGCAGACCTTCCGCGGGGCAGTCGCGGTCGCGTTCGTGGAGGACACCCTGGTGCCGCTCGAGGCGTCGGGACAGGTCGAGATCGAGGAGATCGGCGTACGCCCCGACTTCCACGAGGTCACCGACGACCCCGTGATCCGCTTCCAGCCGCGGGATGCCGAGGGGGACCGCTCAGGAGACCGGACCGACTGGCTCGACCTCGAGGTGGTGGTGACGGTGGGGGACCGGTTCATCGGGCTCGCCCAGCTGCTGGAGGGGCTGACCCTGGGAGCCGAGCGCCTCGTGCTCCGCGACGGCGCGCACCTGCGGATCGACCGCCCGGAGTTCGCCCGGCTCGCCGAGCTGGTCCGCGAGGCCCGCGAGCTGGAGGAGCAGCCTGCCGACGGCGTCCGCGTGGGCCACCACGACCTCGGCCTGTGGGACGAGCTCGCCGAGATCGGGCTCGTGGACGCGCAGGCGTCGCAGTGGGTCGAGGCGGCGCGCGCCCTGCTCGACCTCGACACGCTGCCTGCCGTCGATCCCTCCGGGCTCCTCGCCGACCTCCGTGGCTACCAGCTCGAGGGTTTCCGCTGGCTGGCGTTCCTGTGGGAGGCCCGGCTGGGCGGCATCCTCGCCGACGACATGGGGCTGGGGAAGACCCTGCAGGCGCTGGCCCTCGTCGCCTCGGTGCGCTCCCGGCCGGCCGACCGACGCGGCGCGCCGTTCCTCGTGCTGGCGCCGACGAGCGTGGTGAGCACCTGGGCGCACGAGGCCGCGACCTTCGCGCCGGGGCTGGACGTGCGCACGGTCACCTCCTCGCGCTCCCGCCGCGGAGTCGCGCTGGCAGACGTGTACGCCGGCGCCGACGTGGTCGTGACCTCCTACACGCTCTACCGGCTGGAGGTCGAGGACTACCTCGCGCTCGCGTGGGACGGGCTGGTGCTCGACGAGGCGCAGACGGTGAAGAACCATCTGGGCAAGACCTACCAGTGCGTCCGACGCCTGGAGACGCCCTTCCGCCTGGCGCTCACCGGCACGCCGCTGGAGAACCGGCTGATGGAGCTGTGGTCGCTGCTGTCGATCGTGGCGCCCGGGCTCTACCCCTACCCGCAGCGCTTCACCGAGACGGTCGCCAACCCGGTGGAGAAGGAGGGCGACGCCGAGGTCCTGGCACGGTTCCGCCGGCGGGTGCGGCCGTTCCTGCTGCGCCGCACCAAGGACCTGGTCGCGGCCGACCTGCCGCCCAAGCAGGAGCAGGTGCTCGAGGTCCAGCTGACACCGCGGCACCGGCGCATCTACGACCTGCACCTGCAGCGCGAGCGGCAGAAGGTGCTCGGGCTGCTCGGCGACTTCGACCGGCAGCGCATCGCGATCTTCCGGTCCCTGACCCGGCTGCGCCAGCTCAGCCTCGACGCCGCGCTCCTCGACCCCGAGCACGAGGGCGTGGGCTCGGCGAAGGTCGACGCGCTGGTGGACCACCTGCAGGAGGTGGTCGCCGAGGGCCATCGGGCGCTGGTGTTCAGCCAGTTCACGTCGTTCCTCGGCCGGGTGCGGGACCGGCTCACCTCCGAGGGCATCGAGTCGCAGTACCTCGACGGTCGCACGCGCCGTCGCGGCGAGGTCATCGCCGACTTCAAGAGCGGTGAGGGGGCGGTGTTCCTCATCAGCCTGAAGGCCGGCGGGGTGGGGCTCACGCTCACCGAGGCCGACTACGTCTTCGTGCTGGACCCGTGGTGGAACCCGGCCGTGGAGGCGCAGGCGGTCGACCGGGCCCACCGCATCGGCCAGCAGCGGCCGGTCATCGTCTACCGGATGGTCTCCTCGGGGACCATCGAGGAGAAGGTGATGCAGCTCAAGGAGCGCAAGGCGGCGCTCTTCGCCCAGGTGCTCGACGGTGGAGGCGGCCTGGGCACCCCGATCGTGGCCGACGACGTGCGCGCGCTGCTCGACGACTGAGACCGCTCGACGAGGACGCGAGTCAGCCGACGCCGGCCGCCTTCTCGAGGGCGCTGAGCTCGTCGTCGAGGTGCGTGAGCAGCCGCTGCAGGCTCGGCGCCGTACGCCGGCAGCCGGTGAGACCGAAGTTGAGCATCCCGTCGTACGACGCGACGGTGATGTTCATCGCCTGTCCGTGCAGCGGGATCGACAAGGGATACATGTCGGTCAGCCGGGCGCCGTGCCAGTAGAGCGGCTGCTTCGGGCCGGGGACATTGGAGATCACCAGGTTGAACGGCGGGCGGGCGAGTCCCTGGAGCCCCAGCATCGGCAGCAGCACCGCCGGCGCGACGCCCAGACCGCTCATCGCCACGATCTCGGTCGGCGTCATCCCCGCCATCGCCTCCTTGCCGCTCCGCACCCCGGCGCGGACGGCGGCGAGCCGCTCGCCGGGGTCGGCGAGGTCGGTGCCCAGCTTGACCATGATCGTGCCCAGCGTGTTGCCGTCGGAGATCGTCCCCACCGCACTGCCCTCGACAGACGCCTTGCCGCCTTCCCTGAGGGTCAGGCTCACCGGCACCATGGCGACCAGCGACTGCTCGGGCAGCTCGTCGAGCTCGGCCAGGTAGTGGCGCAGAGCCCCGCTGCACATCGCGAGCACCACGTCGTTGATGGTGGCGTCGGCCGACTTGGCCACCCGGTGGACCCGCTCGACGTCCCAGTGCTCTGCGGCGACCCGCCGCGCGCCGGTGATGGTCCGGTTGAGGATCGTCCTGGGCGCGTAGAGGGCCATCGGGGCCGACTCGTCGCGCAGGCCCCGGTCGAGAGTGCGCAGCAAGGTGCTCGTCAGCCCGGCAGCCTCGGCGCTGATCGCGAGGGCCGACCGGGCCGCGCCTCCAGGGATCGATCGCCAGCGCTCTGCGAGCGGCGGCTGGTCCCGCTCGGCCCCGTCCCAGGGGTCCCGAACGGCCCACGGCGCGGGCGTGTCCCGGTCGTCGGGGTCGGTGCTGAGCGCGGACTGGAGCAGTCGCATGGCGGCGACACCGTCGACCAGGGCGTGGTGGAGCTTGGCGTAGATCGCCACCCGCCCGTCGGCCAGCCCCTCGATGAAGTGCATCTCCCACAGCGGCCGCTCCAGGGCCAGCCGCGTGCCGTGCAGCCGGCCCACCAGCTCCAGCAGCTCACGGATCCGGCCCGGGGCCGGCAGCGCGCTGTGCCGGGCGTGGTACTCCAGGTCGAACTCGTCGTCCTGGGTCCACCCCCACATCCCGCCCGTGGCCAACGAACGGTGGGGCCGCTTGAGCCACAACGGCGACGCAGCCGGTGACTCCAGCGACCTCTCGTAGATGGTGCGGGCCCAGTCCGGCCCCGCATCCTCCGGGGGCTCGAAGAGCTGCAGCCCACCGACGTGCATGGGCGTCCGGCGTGACTCCGCGATCATGAACCCCTGCGCGGTCACGTCCATCGGCACTGCCATCGGCGCCCCTTCCGTCCCGTCGATCATGCCCCATGGCCCGCGGCCGGGTGCTCCGGAGGAGGCCCTGACGAGGGGATGCGAGACGATGCAGGGGTGACGGAACCGGCGATGTTGGACCGGGTGCTGCAGCGGAGCCGATTCTCCCTGCGCCAGCGGCTGGGAAGACTGCGGTCGAAGGGGTGGCACGTCGCCCAGGCCTCGGTCGCGGCAGGAGTCGCGTGGCTGCTGGCCGCGGAAGTGCTCGGCCACGACGCCCCGTTCTTCGCCCCGGTGGCGGCGGTGGTGTGTCTGGGCACCTCCTACGGACAGCGGCTGCGGCGGGTGGCCGACGTGACCGTCGGCGTCGCCATCGGCGTGCTCGTCGCCGACCTCCTGGTCCTGTCCCTGGGCAGTGGCTGGTGGCAGCTGACGCTGATCGTGGCGCTGTCGATGTCGACGGCCCTCCTGCTGGACGCCAGCGGGATGTTCGTGACCCAGGCGGCCGTGCAGTCGATCATCATCACCGCGCTGGTGGTCCCTCCGGAGCAGGCGCTGCTGCGGTGGACCGACGCCCTGGTCGGCGGGGCGGTGGCACTCGCGGCGGCGACCGTCGTACCCGCGGCTCCGCTGCGGCGCCCGCGGGACCAGGCGGCGGTCGTCCTCGAGAAGGTCGCCTGGCTGCTGAGGGGCGCCGCCCAGGGGATCGAGGGCGGGGACGTCGACGCGACCATGGAGCTGCTGGCCGACGCGCGCTCCACCGACGTGCTCATCGCAGAGCTGCGGCAGGCCGCGGACGAGGGGCTCTCGGTGGTGCGTTCCTCGCCGTTCCGCATCCGGCACAAGGGAAGCATGCGCAAGATGGCCGACCTCGTCGAGCCGCTGGACCTCGCGCTGCGCAACACCCGGGTGATCGTCCGTCGAGCCGCGGTCGGCGCCTACCGGGCGACCTCCGTCCCGCCCGCCCACGCCCGGCTCTGCCGGGAGGTCGCCGACGCCGCCGACGCCGTCGCCGTCGAGCTGCGGGGCGACCGGCTTCCCACCGCGGTGCGGCCCCGGCTCCGCGAGCTCGGCGCCGCCACGTCCACCGTGGAGCGGAGCCATGACCTGACCGCGGAGGTGATCCTGGCGCAGCTCCGGTCGGTCATCGCCGACCTGCTGCGGATCACGGGCATGGGTCCGCTCGAGTCGACCGACGCCATCCCGCCCCTGGACGCCGCGTGACGGCCGGCGCGTCGTGGACAATCACCGTGTGACCGACGACGCACCCGACCGGCTGCCCGAACCGGCGTTCCCGACTGCGGGGTTCGGGCGCGAGGGCTACCTGGCGTCCGAGGTCGACGAGTACGTCGGACAGCTCAGGGCGGCCCTGGACAGCGATCCGCCCGCGATGGCGCCGTACGAGGTGGCCGACCAGCAGTTCGCGGTGAGCCGGTGGCGCAAGGGGTATGCGCTGCGCCCCGTCGACGGCTACCTGAGCCGGGCCCAGGAGCTGCTCCGCGCCCGCCACGGTGACGACCCGGTGGCGACGCTCGAGGGCCAGCGAGAGGACCACCGGCACTTCCCGACCGGATGGATCTACCTCGTCGCGCTGGTGCTCGTCGTCGTCATCGTCGGGGTGGCGCTCACCCAGCTGTGACCCAGTTGCGACCAGTGTGGTCATGGCGACGCAGCCGCCGGGTAGGCCACCTCCGTCCGCCAGGCGGTCTCGTCCTGGTGGGCGGCGGCGAAGAGCGCCTCGGCGACCTGGTCGGGGTGGAACGGCGAGCTGGGGTCGGCGGGGCGGAGGACGCCGTTGACGGTCACGGACGCCGCGCGGATGCCGGCCGGGCGCAGCGCCCGGTCCAGGCTGCGGACGAGGTTGCGGAGCCCCGCCTTCTGCACGCCCAGCGTGGCGGCGTCGGCGGAGGGCCGGTCCGCGGCGGCGCTCCCGGTGGCGGTGATCCGCGCCCCGCTGCCCATGAACGGGCGAGCCGCCTGGGCGGCGGTGAGCAGGCCGCCGACGCCGAGCGCCACGTCGGCGAGCAGCTCGGGCACCGTGAGCTCCATCAGGTCCTTGCCGCGGAAGGCGCTGGGGTTGAAGTGCAGGACGTCGATGCGGCCACCGTGGCTGCCGAGCTGCTCGACCGCCTCGGCGAGGGCGGCGGGGTCGGTCACCTCCGCGTCGCACCAGCCGGCGGTCGTGCCGTCGGTCTGGAGCTCCTGGCCGAGGTGGGTCAGGGTCGCCTGGTCGCGGCCGACCAGCCCCACGTCGTACGCCGCTCGCGCGTAGCGCCGGGCGACCGACGCGCCGACGCCCGGGCCGACTCCGACCACCACGACCACCGGGTTGCCGGCTGGGGTGCCGGTCGGGTTGCTGGCCGGGTCGCTGGCTGGGTTGCTTGCCGCGTCGCTCATGGGTTGCTCGTGGGGTTGCTGGCTGGGTTGCTCACCGGTGCAGCGTAGGCCGCGTCGACGGGCAGGATGGCGTCATGCCGCCCGGTCGCAGCTCCCGACCTCCGTCGGAGGAGTCGCCGACCCGCTGGGTGCTGCACGTGGACCTCGACGAGTTCATCGCGGCGGTCGAGGTACGCCGGCGACCCGAGCTGGCGGGGCTCCCGGTCGTGGTGGGCGGTCGTGGTGACCCGACGGAGCGGGGGGTGGTCGCGACCGCGTCGTACGAGGCCCGCGCCTATGGCGTGGGTTCGGCCATGCCTCTGCGCACCGCCGCACGCAGGCTGCCGCCCGAGGCGGTCTTCCTCCCGGTGGACAAGCCCGCGTACGAGGACGCCAGCGAGGAGGTGATGGCGGTGCTCAGGTCCTTCCCGGTGCGGGTGGAGGTCCTGGGCTGGGACGAGGCGTTCCTGGGGGCGGACCTGTCCGACGAGGCGGTCCCCGAGGCGCTGGCCCGTTCGGTGCAGGAGGCGGTGCTGGCTTCGACGCGGCTGCACTGCTCGGTCGGGATCGGTGACAACAAGCTGCAGGCCAAGATCGCCACCGGCTTCGGCAAGCCGCGGGGGATCGGCCGGCTGACGACCGACCGGTGGTTCGAGGTGATGGGGGATCGGCCGACGACCGCGCTGTGGGGGATCGGCGCCAAGACGGCGCGCCGGCTCGCCGACCTCGGGATCACGACGGTGGCAGGGCTGGCCGCCGCCGACACCGCGATGCTGGCCGAGGCGCTCGGGCCGACCATGGGTCCGTGGTTCCGGCGACTCGGCCGCGGGGTCGACTCCTCGCCGGTCGACCCCACTCCCTGGGTACCGAGGGCACACGGACGCGAGACGACCTTCCAGACCGACCTGACGGACTGGGACGCCGTGGCGAGCGAGGCGCGCCGGCTCGCCGGACTGGTCGCGGAGGACCTGGCCGCCGAGGGACGGCCGGCGGCCCGGGTCGGGGTCAAGGTGCGCTACGCGCCGTTCGAGACGCGACAGCGCAGTCTGACCCTGCCCGAGCCGTCGGGCTCGGCGGAGGTGATCGCCGAGGCTGCCTGCCGGTTGCTGGAGCGGCTGGATCACGACCGACGGGTGCGGCTTCTCGGCGTCCGTGCCGAGATGTCCCCTCCCGCCCCCTAGGCCGAGTCGGCGCTTGTGCACGCCACGGGCGTGCACAAGCGCCGACTGGGCGGGTTTTCGGCGTGCACAAGCGCCGACTGGGCGGGGTCGCCGGGTCGCCGCAATTGTGGGGGCGACAAGTAACCTCGGCAGGTGACCTACACGTCCGAGTACCCGTTCGTCTACCTCACTGCTGACGTGCTCGCCTTCGCGCTGCGTCCCGACACCGGGCTGTCGGTGCTGCTGGTGAAGCGCGGCAGCCCCCCGTACAAGGGCCGCTGGGCGCTGCCGGGCGGCTTCGTGGACGAGCGCGAGGACCTCGTGCGAGCGGCGCGTCGGGAGCTGCGTGAGGAGACCGGGGTGTCGGGACGCCGCCTGCGCCTGGAGCAGCTGGGCGCCTACGGGGCACCGCGCCGCGACCCGCGTCACCGCGTCGTGTCCGTGGCGTGGTGGACGGTGCTCGGCCCCGACGTCGTCCCTGCAGCCGGCGACGATGCCGGCGAGGTCGCCTGGCTGCCGGTCGACGAGCTGGTCGGCTCCCGGAGGATGGCCTTCGACCACGCGACCATCGTGGCCGACGGGCTGGAACGGCTGCGATCGAGCCTCGAGCGCTCGACGTGGGCGCTGACGTTCCTCTCCGAGGAGTTCACCGTCGCCGAGCTCCGCTCGGTCTACGAGACGGTCTGGGGGCGGCCGCTGGACCCGGGCAACTTCCAGCGCAAGGTGACCGGGGTCCCGGGGCTGCTGGAGGACACCGGCCGCCGTGTCGGGAGCGCGCGGGGCCGTCCGGCCGGGCTCTACCGGCCCGGACCGGCGACGGAGATCCGGCCGCCACTCGCCCGCCCCTGAGGACCGTCGGCAGCGGACGAGCCGTCAGGGGACCCGCGCCACGACGGCGCCGTGCAGTGCCGGACACGGTCCCCCTCGCGCTCGCAGTCCATCGCCACCGCGGCTCGACCATAGACTCGGCCACGTCATGTCCGGACCCCGCCAACCCCGTTCGACACGCGGGCCACAGCGTCCCCCAGGCGGTCAGGACCCTCACGGGCCGAAGATCCGGTTTCCGGAAGCGTTGCCGGTCAGTGCCCGCCGCGGGGAGATCGCGGCCGCGATCCGCGAGCACCAGGTCGTCGTGGTCGCCGGCGAGACCGGCTCGGGGAAGACCACCCAGCTGCCGAAGATCTGCCTCGAGCTGGGCCGCGGCGTCGAGGGGATGATCGGGCACACCCAGCCACGACGCATCGCCGCCCGCAGCGTCGCCGAGCGGATCGCCGACGAGCTGGGGGAGGAGCTGGGCGGCACCGTGGGCTACCAGGTGCGCTTCACCGACCGGGTCGGGCGCGACACCCGGGTCAAGCTCATGACCGACGGGATCCTGCTCGCCGAGCTGCAGCACGACCGGCAGCTGCGCCGCTACGACACGATCATCATCGACGAGGCGCACGAGCGCAGCCTCAACATCGACTTCCTGCTCGGCTATCTCAAACGGCTGCTGCCCCGGCGTCCGGATCTCAAGGTCGTCATCACCTCCGCCACCATCGACCCGCAGCGGTTCGCCGCCCACTTCACCGACCGGGACGGCAGGCCCGCCCCTGTCGTGGAGGTGTCCGGCCGGACGTTCCCGGTCGAGGTCCGGTATCGCCCGCTCATCGAGGAGTCGTACGACGACGAGGAGGGCGAGCCGGTCGTCCGCGACCAGACCGAGGCAGTGGTGGACGCCTGCCGGGAGCTGGTCACCGAGGGGCCGGGGGACATCCTGGTGTTCCTGCCGGGGGAGCGGGAGATCCGCGACACCGCCGACGTGCTGAACGCCCTGGAGTGGGGCCGGGAGACGGTCGAGGTGCTGCCGTTGTACGCGCGCCTCTCGACGGCCGAGCAGCACCGCATCTTCCAGCACCACACGCGGCGCCGCATCGTCCTCGCGACGAACGTCGCCGAGACCTCGCTGACGGTGCCGGGCATCAGGTACGTCGTCGACACCGGCTTCGCCCGCATCTCCCGCTACTCCGCCCGCACCAAGGTCCAGCGGCTCCCCATCGAGCCGGTGAGCCAGGCGTCGGCCCAGCAGCGCTCGGGCCGGTGCGGGCGTGTGGAGGCCGGCATCGCGATCCGGCTGTACGCCGAGGAGGACCATCTCGGCCGCCCCGAGTACACCGACCCGGAGATCCTCCGGACCAACCTCGCCTCGGTCATCCTCCAGATGGCGGCCCTGAGCCTGGGGGAGGTGGCGGGGTTCCCGTTCCTCGACCCGCCGGACCGTCGGCAGGTGACCGCGGGGACGCAGCTGCTCGAGGAGCTGCACGCGCTGGAGGGGGTCGAGCGGGGGCGACACCGGTTGACCAAGGTCGGCCGCCGGCTCGCCGCCCTCCCGGTCGACCCCCGGCTGGCGCGGATGATCCTCGAGGCGGACCGGCTCGCCGTGCTCCGCGAGGTCCTCGTCATCGCCGCGGCCCTGTCGGTGCAGGACCCGCGGGAGCGCCCGGCGGACCGGCAGGCGCAGGCGGACCAGCTGCACGCCCGCTTCCGCCACCCGCGGTCGGACTTCTTGACGCTGCTGAACCTGTGGCAGCACGTCCGCGTCCAGCAACGCGAGCTGAGCTCGAGCGCCTTCCGGCGGATGTGCCGTGACGAGCACCTCAACTACCTCCGGATCCGCGAGTGGCAGGACCTGGAGTCACAGCTGCGGCAGGCGGCCAAGCAGCTGGGGCTGAAGACGAACCGGTCCTCCCGAGGGTCGGGCGCCGCCCAGCCCTCAGAGCCCGCCGAGCACGACGAGGACGGCATCCACCGGGCGCTGCTGGCGGGGCTGCTCTCCCACATCGGGCTGCGCGACCCCGAGCGCCGCGACTACCTCGGCGCCCGCAACACCCGTTTCGCGGTCTTCCCGGGCTCCGGGCTCTTCCGCAAGCAGCCGGCGTACCTGATGGCGGCCGAGCTGGTCGAGACGTCCCGCCTCTACGCCCGGGTCAACGCCGTCATCGAGCCGGAGTGGGCGGAGCGGCTCGGCGCCCACCTGGTGAAGCGGTCGTACTCCGAGCCGCACTGGTCGCGCAAGCGGGCGGCCGTCATGGCCTACGAGCGGGTGACCCTGTACGGCGTGCCGCTGGCGGCCGGGCGGCTCGTCTCCTACGGCAAGGTCGAGCCCGCGCTGGCCCGCGAGCTGTTCATCCGGCACGCGCTGGTCTACGGCGAGTGGGGCACGCACCACGCGTTCTTCGCCGCCAACCGCGCCATGCTCGAGGAGGCCGAGGAGCTCGAGCACCGAGCGCGGCGACGCGACCTCGTCGTCGACGAGCACACCCTCTTCGACTTCTACGACAGCCGGGTCGGGCAGGACGTCGTGTCCGGGGCCTCGTTCGACTCCTGGTGGAAGCAGGCGCGACGGCACCAGGCCGACCTGCTGACGTTCGACCCCGGCATGGTGGTCAGCGAGGCCGGCCGCCAGGTATCGGCCGCCGAGTACCCCACCGCTTGGCAGCACGACGGCGCCTCGCTGCCGCTGAGCTACCACTTCGAGCCCGGGGCCGAGGACGACGGCGTCACCGTCGACGTGCCGCTCGCCGTGCTCAACCAGGTGCCCGACGACGCGCTGTCCTGGCAGGTGCCCGGACTGCGGGAGGAGCTCGTGGTGTCCCTGCTGCGATCGCTCCCCAAGGGCCTGCGGGTCAGCTTCGTCCCGGCTCCCGACCATGCCCGCGAGTTCCTGGCCTCCGTCCCGGCGGGCCAGGAGCCCCTGCTCGACGCGCTGGAGCGCCACCTCCGTGCCCGCACCGGGGTGGTCGTGCCCCGCGAGGCGTGGGACTGGTCGAAGGTCCCCGGTCACCTGCGACCCACCTACCGGGTCCTCGACACCGCCGGGTCCGTGGTGGCGAGCGCCAAGGACCTCGGCGCGCTCAAGACGCCCCTCGAGGAGCGGCTCGCGGGTGCACTCGACGAGGCCGCGGAGGACCGGACCAGGACCGGCCAGCGGTCCTGGACGTTCGACGCCGTCGAGCGTTCGTTCGAGCGCACCCTCGCGGGACAGCACGTGAGGGGCTATCCGGCGCTGGTCGACGAGGGCGCCACCGTCGGTCTCCGGGTGTTCCCCGGGGAGGAGGAGCAGGAGGCGGCTCACCGCCTGGGCGTACGCCGGCTCCTGGCGCTCGTGCTTCCCTCTCCGGCCGGGCGGCTCACCGAGGGGTGGGACAACCGGCAGAAGCTCGTCCTGGCGGGCTCGCCGTACCCGACCGTCGCGGCGCTGCTCGACGACTGCGTCCTCGCCGCGGTCGAGCTGCTGGTGGACCGGCACGGTGGGCCGGTCCGGGACGAGCCGGCATTTGCGGCGATGTGTCAGGCGGTTCGCCCTGAGCTCGAGGCGTCCTCACGCGGGGTGCTGGCCGACGCCGTCCGCGTGCTGGAGTCGTGGCGGGAGACCGACCGGGTCCTGAGCGGCACGGTGGACCTGCGGCTGCTGCCCGCCATGACCGACATGCGCGGGCAGGTGGCGAGGCTCGTCGGCCGGGGCTTCGTGGCCGACGCCGGGGCCGGTCGGCTGCGCGAGCTCCCTCGCTACCTCGCGGCGGTCCGCGCCCGGCACGAGAAGCTCATGGCCGGCGGTGTCGACCGCGACCGGCAGCTCATGGAGCGGGTGGGTCCGCTGCAGGAGGCCTACCTCCAACGGGTGGCTGCGCTGGCGCCCGAGCGCCCGGAGCCGCCGGCGCTGAGGGGAGTCCGGTGGCTGCTGGAGGAGTACCGGGTGAGTCTGTGGGCACAGCACCTCGGCACCGGCCAGTCGGTGTCCGACGCCCGGATCCGCAAGGCGCTCGCCGCCGCCTGAGCCCTCCGCGCCCCCCGCCTCGTCCGACTGAGCGCGCGGCATGCGCCGCGCTCAGTCGGACGAGGCGGGGGGACGGGGTCACAGGTCGGGATGGAAGTCCCGAGCCGCTTCCACGACGGCGTCGAAGATGTCCCGGTCCAGCGTGGCGCCCTCCCGGCGTACGGCCGCCTCGGGCAGCCGCAGCACCAGGTCGAGCCGCACCTCGCTGGGTCGACCCGCGGCGTCCCACCCTCCGGAGCCGACGTCGAGCCAGTGGCGGCCCCACCTGGCCTCCTGCTCGGCGTCCCGGTCGTGGTCCTTGCTCGTCAGCGGCAGGCAGAGGAGCAGCCCTCCCGCGACACGACCCAGGACCAGCACCGGGCGGTCCTTCCCGCGCTCCGGGTCGTCCTCGTAGGGAACCCAGGTCCACACGACCTCGCCCGGGTCGGGAAGGCCGTCGACCTCGGGGGTGTAGCTGCTCATCCGGGCACTCTACGAAACCCGTCCGCGGCCGACGGCCCAGTGGGGCGTACCGTGCCGACGTGGGCCGGCGGGTGCGCGTGGCGACGTACAACCTCTACCTCGGCGCCGACCTCGGGCTGCTCCTGGGGCACCGTCCTCCCGCCGAGCTCGCGGCCCACCGTGCCGAGGTGCAGCGGCAGCTGGCCGTCACCGCCTTTCCCCGACGCGCCGCCACCGTCGCCCGGCTGCTGGCCCGCGAGCGCCTCGACCTGGTCGCGCTGCAGGAGGTCTGCACCTGGTCGGCGGGCGAGGTGCCGATGTGGGACTACACGCGGCTGCTGCTCGCGGAGCTCGAGGCGCTCGGCGAGCCGTACGACGTGGTGGTCTCGCAGCCCACCTTCCACGGGACCGGCGACCTGCAGGTCGAGGAGGAGACGGTCAGTCTCCGGCTCGAGGGCAGCAACACGATCCTGCGGCGTCGCGGCTCACGCGTGCGCGTGGAGTCCACGCGCGCCGGCCTGTTCGGCAGCGCCCTGCGGCTGCCTCTGGAGGCCGTCGCGGTGACGATCGAGCGCGGCTGGTGCCAGGCCGGCTGCACCGTCGACGGCCCAGACGACACAACGTTCACGTTCGTCGACACCCACACCGAGGCCTACGAGGCGGGCTCTCGCGAGCGCCAGCGCGACGAGCTCCTCGCCCGGCTCGCGGGCGAGGCCGGGCGGCTCGTGGTCGCCGGCGACTTCAACGCCGGGCCGGAGGACGTCGGCATGCCGAGGGACCTTCGCGACGCCTGGACCGCCGCAGGTCACCCCTCGCAGGGGACATCCGCGGCCACCTGCGGGCAGGCTGCGGACCTGGGCAACCGGGAGAGCCGGCTGACTGAGCGGATCGACTACGTGTGGGTGCGTGGTCTGGACGTGGTCAGCAGCCACCGGATCGGCGCGGAGCCGGGCGACAAGACCCCGGAAGGGCGGTGGCCCTCGGACCACGCCGGTGTCGTGGCGGAGCTGGAGCTGGTGTGAGTGCGCCGGACCGGGAGCGCCTCACGGCGCGTGGCCGCTCGAAGCGGCTTCAATTGGGACCCGGGGCTGCCACGGCCCGGCGCGGGCACCAGTGTACGGGTCGCGGCGGCCGCCGTCAGGCAAGCCGGCCGGTCAGCTCCAGGCGGCCGGCGGCCTCCAGCTGCTCGGCCATGGTCATGAGCCGGGCCGCGGACAGGTCGCTGGCGTAGGACGAGGTGTCCGCGTGCTCCCGGTGGGCCCGCCCCGCCGCGGCGACCCTCGCGAACGCCGCGGCGCGGAACAGCGTGTCGGCGAAGTCGCCCACGCGGACGCCTTTCAGCACCGTGTCGGCGAGCCGGCGCACGTCATCGGGTCCGGGCGGCTCGGTGACGCCGGCAACCACCTCGTGCACCGGGAGGTGACGTCGTCCCAGGTCGAACTCGTGGGCCGCAGCGGCGGGATCGGCGTACACCCAGGCGCGGAGGAGGTAGAGCCGCCAGAGGCAGCCGGCCAGCGAGTCGGCGGGGGAGCCCGACCACAGCGCGGCGATCTCGTCGAGCCCCTCGGCGTCGGCGAGGTGCACGATGCGGTCGACGATCGCGGTGTCCGACTGGTCGCGCGGACCCCGCACCAGCAACGTGGCGCAGCGGTCGGCGGCCTCGCTGCGCACCGCCGGGTCGAGGCCGCCGACGACCGCCTCGAAGTGACCGGCCCCAGGGAGGGCCGGCCGGTGGTGGCGAGGCGACTCGGGCTCGTGCATCGTCACAGCGTACGAGTCGATACGGTGAAGCTTCGGCGATCCGCACGGCGGGTGCTGCCTCGGTACGGCGGGATCGGCACGGCGAAATCGGTACGGCGGGGAGGTGCGGTGGCGTTGCGGATGCTCGTCGCCGCCGTGACCGCTGCGGTGCTGGGGGTGACCGCGGGGTGCACGTCAGACGACCCGGGCCCGGCCGCGCCGACCACCCCGTCCGCGACGGGTTCGGCGACGACCTCACCCATCCCCTCGGCGTCCCCGGAGCCGGTGGAGCTGGAGGTGGCCGTCTACGGCGAAGCCCCGAAGCTGCGGGCCTACCAGAGGATCGCCCGCGCCTTCACCCGCCAGCGCCCGGGAGTCTCCCTGGAGCTGCAGACGTTCCCGGACGCCACCACGGCCGCGGCGGCGGCGGTGGCCGAGCTGCCGACCGGGGAGGGCCCCGACGTCTTCCTCGCCGACCAGTTCGCCCTTCCCGATCTGGTGGCCACCGGACGGCTGCAACCGGTGGACACGATGCTGGAGGACCGCGGGCTCCCGTTCGGCGACGAGTACCAGCGCTCTGGGCTGGAGACCTTCAGCGCCCTGAACCGGCTGCAGTGCATGCCGGCGGAGATGTCGCCGATCGTGGTCTACGTCAACACCCGACTGGTGCCGCGGCGGTCGATCCGGGACGGCGACGTGGGGCTCCCGACGGTGCGCCAGCCGACGTGGGGATGGCTGGACTTCCTGGCCGCGGCCCGGATCGCGGCGAGCAGCGACCTTCTCGGTCCCGTCAAGGGCGCGGCCGTGCCGGTCGATCTCGACACGCTCACCGCCTTCGTCCGCTCGGCGGGCTCCGAGGCCGTCGACGACGTGCTGGAGCCGACGAGCCTCACGCTGGCCTCCGACGACGCGGTCGCAGCGCTGGCGTCGGTGCTGTCGGTCGCGGGCGACCCGTCGCTGTCCCCGACCGCCGAGGAGCTGCGTCGCCGCGACGCCGTCGCTCGCTTCGCCTCCGGCGAGCTCGGGATGTTCATCGGCACCCGCGCCGACGTCGCGCGGCTCCGCGCCGCGGAGGGGCTGCGCTTCGACGTCTGGCCGCTGCCCTCGTTCGGCCGGGCCCGCGTGGTGGCGGAGACGAACGGCTTCTGCATCGACTCGGCCAGCGACGCGGTCGACGCCGCCGCCGACTTCGTGGCCTTCGCCGTCGGGTCCCGGGGCGCCGGCATCGCCGCCCGCTCCGGCGTGATGGTGCCGAGCCTCCTGGCGGCGATCCACCAGGACAGCTTCCTGCAGCGTGACGAGCAGCCACGCAGCGCCGAGATGTACGCCGTGTCCCTGCGGCGGACGGACCCGATGCCCTACTCGGCCGCCTGGCCGGAGGTCAGCGCGATCGCCGACCGGGTCCTCCGGCGGCTGCTGGACGAGCCGCCGGCGGACCTCCTGACGCTGCTGCAGGAGCGAATGACCCGGCTCGACCGTCGGTCCGAGAGGCTCTTCGCCCAGGCCGCGACGTCCGAGGGCTGAGCACCACCTCAGCCGGCCGAGCTCTCCTCCGCGGGAGGGTCGAGGGTCTGGGTGGCGGCGTCCGTGCTCTCCGCCGCGCCCGACTCAGGACTCGGCGCAGGACCCGACGCAGGGCTCGGCTCGGCCGGGGACGCCTGGGCCGGAGCGGTGATCGTGTCGGTGAGGAGGTCGACCGTCAGCTCGACCTGCCACGGCCGCGCGCCGAGCGTCTCGAGCGCCTCGGCCACCGCCTGCCGCATCGCCTCCGCGGTCGGTGCCTCCGGCGGCTGCCACATGATCCGACGGACGAAGTCGGGGGTGAGCAGGTTCTCGACAGGCAGGTGCAGGTCGCCGGCCCGCGCGCTCAGGGCTGCCCTGGCCCGGGACAGCCGTGCCGCCGCGGCCGGGTCCCGCTCGGCCCAGGAGCGGGGCGGCGGCGGCCCGTCGTACCGTGCGGTCGGCTGCGGAAGGTCCGCCTCCGGCAGCTCGCGGGCCTCCTGGAGGGCCGTCGTCCAGGTCCCGGCATAGCGGCGGGCGCCGCGGCCGTGGAACCCGCGGACGGCCAGCAGCGACGCGCGGTCGCGCGGCAGGGCCGTCGCGGCCTCCACGATGGCGCTGTCAGGGATGATCCGGCCCGGGGTGACGTCACGCTCTCGTGCCAGGTCGTCGCGGGCGTGCCACAGGGCGCGGACCGCCGCCAGCGAGCGCCGTCCGCGGAGCCGGTGCAGCCCCGAGGTGCGGCGCCAGGGCTCCGAGCGGGGCTCCGCGGGCACCTGCCGCTCCAGGTAGGCGAACTCCTGCTGCGCCCACTCCAGCTTGCCCGTGTCCACGAGCTCCTGGTGCAGCGCGGCGTGCAGCTCGATGAGCGGCTCGACGTCGAGGGCGGCGTACTCCAGCCATGGTCCCGGAAGAGGCCGGGTCGACCAGTCCACCGCGGAGTGCTCCTTGCGGAGCCGACGGCCCAGCACCTCCTCGACGAGCGTGGCCAGCCCCACCCGGGGGTAGCCCAGCAGCCGCCCGGCCAGCTCGGTGTCGAACAGGCTCGCCGGCCTCAGGCCGATCTCCAGCAGGCAGGGCAGGTCCTGGGAGGCGGCGTGCAGGATCCACTCGGTGTCGTTGACCGCGTCGGCCAACGGCGTCAGGTCGTCGAAGGCGATGGGGTCCACCAGCGACGTGCCGGCGCCCTCGCGGCGGAGCTGGACGAGGTACGCGCGTGCCGAGTAGCGGTACCCCGACGCGCGCTCGGCGTCCACGGCCACCGGCCCGGAGCCGGCTGCGAGCCGGTCGGCGGTGCGCTTCAGCTGCTCCGGGGTGATGACGATCTCCGGGAGGCCGTCTCGCAGCTCGAGCAGCGGGACGGCCGGCGCCGCGGTGCCGTCCCCGTCAGCGCCGTCGCCGGGGTCTCCGGGCTCGGGGACGTCGGCGACGGCGTCGCTCATCGGTCGCCGCGCTGGCCGCGACGGCTCGGCAGCGCGATGACACCGTCAGGGACAGGGGCGAGACCGACGGCGGTGCACAGCAGCTCGCCCCAGGCCTCGACGTGGGACCCGATGTCGCCGTCCGGGGTCCACGAGGCCCGGATCTCGAGCTGGGCGGTGCCGCCCTCGTCCGCCATGCCGCCGAAGCTCTCCGAGGCCACCTTGGTCACGGTGCCCGACGGCGCGAGGTAGGCCGCGTCGTGGGCCTCGAGGGCCTCCACCAGCCACGTCCAGGCGACCTCGGCCAGGAACGGGTCGGCCGCCAGCTCCGGAGGCACCTCGGCCCGCGCGTAGGCAACGCAGCGGAAGGTGCCGTTCCAGGTGTCGTTGCCCGCGGGGTCGTGCAGCAGCACGATCCGGCCGGTGCCGAGGTCCTCGCCGTCGACCGTGACGTCCGCGGAGAGGGCGGACGCGAACGGAGCGATGCGCTGCGGCGCGGGCATCTGCTCGCACAGCACCTCCGGACGCAACCGGGCAGCGCGCATCTGCGCGACGGCTTCCCGGAACTCGGCGGGGGTTGCGGACGAGTCCACACGGGGTGAGTGGCGTGTGGCCATGCCGTCAGCGTAGGCGCGGGCACCTGCGCCCGGCGGCCGACACGCAGGTCAACCCCCCTGCCGACCCGCCCTCCGTGTCTGCCCGACCCGCCCCCCATGTCCGGCCGACCCGCCCGGGACGTCTGGGAGGATGGCCGCGTGACGACCGCGCCTGCCCTGACCGACGCGCCCCTGCTCAAGGCGGCGCGCGGGGAGCCGGTGCCGCACACCCCGGTCTGGTTCATGCGCCAGGCCGGGCGGTCGCTCCCGGAGTACCGGAAGGTCCGCGAGGGCGTGGGGATGCTCGAGTCCTGCATGCGCCCCGAGCTCATCACCGAGATCACGCTGCAGCCCGTGCGCCGGTACGGCGTCGACGCGGCCATCTTCTTCTCCGACATCGTGCTGCCGCTCAAGGCGGTGGGCGTGGACCTCGACATCAAGCCCGGCGTCGGCCCGGTCGTGGCCTCACCGGTGGAGACGCTGGCCGACGTCGAGGCGATCCCCGACCTGACCCCCGAGCACGTCCCCTTCATCACCGAGGCGGTCCGACTGCTGGTGGCCGAGCTCGGCGGCATCCCGCTGATCGGGTTCGCCGGCGCGCCGTTCACGGTGGCGTCGTACCTCGTCGAGGGCGGCCCGTCGAAGGAGCACGCGCGCACCAAGGCGATGATGTACGGCGCGCCGGAGGTGTGGGACGCGCTGCTGCGCAAGATCGGCGCCATCGCCGCGGCGTACCTGGAGGTGCAGGTCGACGCGGGTGCCTCGGCGGTCCAGCTCTTCGACTCCTGGGCGGGGGCGACCGCCCCGCGCGACTACCGAGAGCACGTCATGCCGCACTCCGCGCGGGTGTTGTCGGCGGCCGGGCGGCTGGGAGTGCCGAGGATCCACTTCGGCGTCGGGACCGGGGAGCTGCTCGGCCTCATGGGACAGGCCGGCGCAGACGTCGTCGGCGTCGACTGGAGGGTGCCGCTGGCCGAGGGGGTACGCCGTGCCGGCGGCCGCGCCGTCCAGGGCAACCTCGACCCGACGCTGGTGTTCGCGCCGACCGAGGTGATGCTCGCCCGGGCGGCGGAGGTGCTGGAGGACGGGCGTACGGCGCCGGGTCACATCTTCAACCTCGGGCACGGGGTGCTGCCCTCGACCGACCCCGACCAGCTGGCCCGGCTGACCGACTTCGTCCACGAGCACTCGGCGGTCTGAGCCGCCGTCCGGAGGCGGAACGCCGCCGACCCGACGACGACGGCTCACGGACCGGCCGGGGGAGCCGGCTGTGAACCCGACGGGTCGCCGGAGGAGCCGGCCGTGCCGCCGGGCCCGGCAGGCCCGCCAGGCCCGGCGAAGGCCAAGGGCGGTCCGGCCATCGGCCCGACCGGTCGACCCGGATCCCGCCGCCGACGGGTCCGCAGCCACAGCGCCAGCGGCACCAGCAGGGCCCCGGCCACCAGCGCGAACGGCAGCGCCGCACCCGTCACGGTCGCGGCGACCACCGCCACGTCACCCAACGCCTGCCACCCGTTGCGGAGCCCGGTGAGGAAGCCGGCGTCGGCCAGCGGGTCGTCCTCCCGGGGGTTGTCGGTGCGCGTCATGTGCACGGTGATCGTCGCCAGCGAGGTCTGGTTCTCCAGGAACCGCTGCTGCGCCCGCAGCGAGGCCAGCTCCGCCTCGCGTTCGGCGATCTCCGACTCGAGCCGGATCACGACGTCGACCGCGCCGGCCCGGCCGAGGAACTTCCGCAGCCGCTGCAGGCTCACCTCGGCGGTGCGGACGCGGGCGTCGACGTCGATCACCTCAGTGGTGACGTCCTCGGCCGACTGCTGTACGTCGGCGACGGTGGCGACGTCCTTCAAGCCGGTGAGGACGGCGTCGAAGTCCGTGGACGGCACCCGCAGCTGGAGAGTGGAGCTGCTGACCCTTCCCCCGGAGTCGTTGAGCGTCTCCTCGTTGTCGACGTAGCCGCCGTACCGGCCCAGCAGCCGGTCGATCTCGTCGCGCACCGGGCCCAGGTCCCTGCTCTCCAGGGAGACCCGACCCGTCTTGATGACCGACCGCGCCGGCACGTCGGTGGCGTCGAGCGCTCCCGTGGTGAGGCCCGTCGCGGTGCCCCGCTCGGCGGTGGACCCGTCGTCGGCGACCATCGCGTCGCCTCCGCCGGCAGCGGATTCCCCGTCGCCCCCGCCGTCGCCCCCGCCGCTGCACCCGCTCAGCACGGTCACCAGCAACACCATGGCCACAGCGGTCACGGCCTTCATGCCTTTCACGACATTGCCGGTGCCGTGTCTGACCCGGCTCGTCGTCCCGACTGCACTTCGTCGCACGTCCATCCCGGCTCCTCCTGCTCCTGGCGGCCACGACCTACGCGCGGTCGTCGGCGATGTGACGCATTCGAGCGCGGTCGGGTTCCCGATCCGGCACCCCCGTTTGCAAGGCTGGGGCGGTGGACACCTCCTCGTCGCCCGGCACGTCCGGCGACGACCGACCGCCGAGGGTGGTCGTCGTGGGCGCTGGGATCGCGGGGCTGGCCGCAGCCTCCGCCCTGCGCCGCGAGCGCCCCGACGTCGACGTCGTGGTGCTGGAGTCCTCCGGAGAGGTCGGCGGCAAGCTGCGGCTCGCCGAGGTCGGCGGTGTCACGGTGGACGTCGGGGCCGAGGCGATGCTGGCGCGCCGGCCGGAAGCCATCGACCTGGCCACCGCGGCCGGGCTGGGCGACAAACTGGTGGACGCCGGCACCACCTCCGCCGCGGTGTGGTCGCGGGGAGCCATGCGCTCCATGCCGCGCTCGCTGCTCGGCGTGCCCGTCGATGCCCGGGCACTCGCCGACTCCGGTGTGCTCTCTCGGCGCGGGCTCACCCGGGCCACCATGGACGCCGTCCTGCCGCCGACCGAGATCGGCGACAGCGACGTCAGCGTCGGGTGGCTGATCGAGGAGCGTCTCGGTCGCGAAGTCCTCGACCGGCTCGTCGAGCCGCTGCTCGGCGGGGTGTACGCCGGTCACGCCCGCGAGCTGTCGGCCCGCGCCGCCGCACCGCAGGTCGTGGCACTGCTGGACAAGGACCGGTCCCTCATGAAGGCCGCGGCAGCGGCGACCACCACCTCCACCGGGCCGGTTTTCGCCGGGCTGGTCGGAGGCGTCGGTCAGCTGGCGACGGCGGTCGCACAGGGCGGCCCGGGAGCAGCGCCCCTCGACGTCCGGCTGCACACGACGGTCCGGGAGCTGGCGCGGACCGTCGACGGGAGGTGGCAGGTGGTCACCGGCCCGGCGGTGCAGCCGCAGACCCTGGAAGCCGAGGCGGTCGTCGTCGCCACGCCTGCCGGCCCGGCGTCGCGGCTGCTGCGGTCCAGCGTGCCCGATGCCGCGTCCGAGCTGTCCCGCATCGAGTACGCGTCGATGGCCGTGGTGACTCTTGCGTTCGCGGCTGAGACGTTCCCCGAGGTGAACGGCTCGGGGTTCCTGGTGCCACCGGTGGACGGCCGTCGGGTCAAGGCGGCGACGTACTCCTTCCAGAAGTGGGACTGGGTGCGGCAGGCCGCGCCCGGACTGCGCATCATGCGGACGTCCGTGGGGCGGCACCGGGAGGAGCAGGACCTCCAGGTTCCCGACGAGGAGCTGGTGGAGAGGTCGCTGGTGGACCTCGCCGACGCCATCGGCCTGGCCGTGCGACCGGTCGACTGGCACGTCCAGCGCTGGGGCGGCGGCCTGCCGCAGTACGCCGTCGGACACCTCGACCGGGTGAGGCGCACCCGCGGGGCCGTCGCGGCGGTCCCAGGCCTCGCCGTCTGCGGCGCGGCGTACGACGGTCTGGGGATCCCGGCCTGCATCGCCTCGGCGGAGACCGCCGTACGTGGGCTGCTCGACCGGCTGCCGCCACCGGTTGAGGCCGGGAGGACAATGAGCCCATGACCGAGACGACTCCCGCCGGGGAGCCCGGCTCCGAGCGGCCGCCCAACCGGGGCAAGCTCGCCAGGGACCTCAACGACACGATCCGCTACACCATGTGGTCGGTGTTCCGGCTGAGGGATCCGCTCGGCGACCCCGATGACGCAGGCCCGGGAGCCGGCGCCGACCGCGAGGCCGAGGCCCGCGAGGTGGAGAAGCTCTTCGACGAGATGAGCGGCGAGGTGACGGTGCGCGGCACCTACGACGTCTCGGGGCTGCGCGCGGACGCCGACGTGATGGTGTGGTCGCACGCGGCCGAGGCCGACGACCTCCAGCAGCACTACCACCGGTTCCGGCGCACCGGGTTCGGCCGCCGCCTCGAGCCGGTGTGGTCGCAGATGGCGCTGCACCGGCCCGCGGAGTTCAACCGCAGCCACATCCCGGCGTTCCTCGCCGACGAGCAGGCGCGCGCCTATGTCTGCGTCTACCCGTTCGTGCGCTCCTACGAGTGGTACCTCCTGCCCGAGGAGGAGCGGCGCGCCATGCTCGCCGAGCACGGGCAGATGGCGAGGGGGTTCCCCGACGTGCGCGCGAACACGGTCTCGTCCTTCGCGCTGGGCGACTACGAGTGGCTGCTCGCCTTCGAGGCCGACGAGCTGCACCGGATCGTCGACCTGATGCGGCACCTGCGCGGCTCGACGGCGCGGAGGCACGTGCGCGAGGAGGTCCCGTTCTACACGGGGCGTCGGCGGTCGGTCGGCGAGCTCCTCACCGACCTCCCCTGACCGGGGCCTGTCGGCTGGGAAACCCGGGTCAGGCCTGGGGCTCCAGGGTCAGGCTGATCGAGTTGATGCAGTAGCGCTGGTCGGTCGGGGTGCCGTAGCCCTCGCCCTCGAAGACGTGACCGAGGTGGGAGCCGCAGTTGGCACAGCGGACCTCGACCCGCCGCATGCCCATCGTGGAGTCCTCGATGTACTCCACCCGGTCCTCGGCCAGCGGCGCGTAGAACGACGGCCACCCGCAGTGCGACTCGAACTTGGTGTCCGAGCGGAACAGCTCCGCCTGACAGGCACGGCAGCGGTAGACGCCCTCGGTCTTGGTGTCGGTGTACTCGCCGGTGAACGGCCGTTCGGTGCCGGCCTTCCGGAGCACCTTGTACTCGTCGCGACTCAGCTCCGCGCGCCACTCGTCGTCGGTCTTCTCCACGGGGTAGGACATGGCTCGAATCTAGCCGTCCGGCCAACCCGGCTGACCTGGCCCTGATCTGGCCTTGATCTGGCCCTGGTCTGGCCCTGGTCTGGCCCTGGTCTGGCACAGTGTCCGCCATGCCGACAGCAGCGGTGGAGGTGGACGCCGGCGGCCGTGGGGTGCGGGTCACCAGCCCCGACCGGGTCATCTACGAGCCGACGGCGACGACGCCGGCCGTCACGAAGCTGCAGGTGGTGGAGTACTACCTCGCCGTGCAGGACGGGGTGCTGCGTGCACTCCGCGACCGCCCGACCGCCCTGGAGAGGTGGCCGAAGGGTGTGCACGAGGGCATCAAGCTGGCCACCCGGGCGGGGGAGCAGTCCGACGCCTTCTACCAGAAGCGGGTGCCCAAGGGCGCCCCGCCGTACGTCGAGACCGCCACGATCACCTTCCCGTCCGGGCGCACCGCCGACGAGGTGTGCGTGACGGAGATCGCCACGGTGGCCTGGGCGGCGCAGATGGGGACGCTGACCTTCCACCCATGGCCGGTACGCCGCACCGACGTCGACCAGCCTGACGAGCTCCGCATCGACCTCGACCCGCAACCGGGCACCGACTTCGCCGACGCGGCCCGGGTCGCGCTGGCCGCGCGGGACCTGCTCACCGACGTCGGGCTCGTCGGATGGCCGAAGACGAGCGGCAACCGAGGGGTGCACCTCTACGTCCGCATCGAGCCGCGGTGGGACTTCGTCGAGGTGCGGCACGCCGCGATCGCCTTCGGCCGCGAGCTGGCACGGCGCACGCGTGGCGTCACGACGAGCTGGTGGAAGGAGGAGCGCGGCGCGAACATCTTCGTGGACTACAACCAGAACAGCCGCGACCGCACGATCGCCAGCGCCTACTCGCTGCGGCCGATCCCCGGCGCGCCCGTGTCGACGCCGGTGGAGTGGGAGGAGCTCGACGGGCTGGACCCGCGATCACTCAACCTGCACACGGTCCCGGGCCGGTTCGCCGAGCGCGGCGACCTCATGGCCGGGATCGACGATCGCCCCGGGCGGTTGGACTCGTTGTTGCAGATGTACGCCGACGACGTCGAGCGGGGGGAGGGCGACATGCCTTATCCGCCGGACTACCCGAAGATGCCGGGGGAGCCGCCGCGCGTGCAGCCCAGCAAGATCAATCCGGCGAACTGGCAGGACGCCGAGTCCTGAAGCTGCGGATCGCGCAGCACAGCGCCAGGTCACCAGGTAAGCCAGCAGCGCCAGCCCTCTGTGCTCGAACTCCCTGGCGCCGCGATACCGGCGGCAGGTCGTTCGTCACCTCCTGGTGACCCGTGCAAGCAACAACAGGACTACTGCAGCCACGACCAGCGGGCACGCGATCCATCCCACGACATCTGCCATCGCGTTCATCGCCTGGGAGTGCCCCGTGACATTCCCAGCCAACGACGCAAGAACCGAAATAGCGAGCGCTACAACCGCGGCACCTAGGCACCACCGCGCCCAACGCCGACGCCTCACTGCCCGATGCCCTCGCCTTCGCTCCACGACTCAAGGTCCCGCTCCGGGATGCCTGCACGTCGCCTCATGATGTGGTGAGGATAGGTCAGAGTGTCGCCTCCTCCCGTGTCTTGCGGATCGACGCGCGAGGAGAGCACCTTCCGCAGCGTCGACGGCTGCGACGGCCCGGATCAACTTTCTCAAGCGGGCCGGCGTCGATCGGCTGCATGGGGGCAGCGCGACAGTCATCACCCAGGGCCGGGCACCGAGGTGGGCGGGCCAGGTGAAGAGCCGCGACCGAAGTCACCGCCCCGGTGACACAACCTGGGCGACGTACGAGCGATTGCCCGTGGACTGGAGGTGACACCCGGGGGCGGGGTAGGTGCCCTCGGGGGCCACCTCGACGCGTCATCGGCGACTGGCTCAGCTGAGTGACGCGCCTTCCCCGTGTTCGCCGTGGCCGCGCCCGTGGATGGGCGGCCGGAGGGCGATCTAGTCCACTGGTCCCGGCGGAGCCCGCCGTCGCCGCGAAGGCCGCCTGGCTCGCCAGCAGATCAAGCGATCAGGCGATCACGCCGCACCGCGGGAGACGACGGAGAAGCCGAACCCGCCGTGGACTCCCTTGACCCGCGTCATGCCGGAGATGGCGACCGGCCGAAGCTGGTTGGCACTTCCGCCGTCGCCGAGCTGGCCGTCGAGGTTGAAGCCCCACCCCCACAGTTGTCCGCCGGTGGTGACGGCCAGGGCATGGTCGCGGCCGCAGCCGATCCTCGCCATCGCCGGGGGACCGACGACCAGCTGCGGAGACAGTCGCTTGCTGGTGTGACCCAACCCCAGCTGCCCGCGGCCGTTCCTGCCGAACGTCATCATCGTCCCGTCGGCACGCAGCGCGACGGAGAACTCCGCCCCGCCACGCACCGCGATGACGTTGGCGAGCCCAGGCACGGTCACGGGCTTGGTGCGCTTGGTCGTGTCGCCCAGACCCAGCTGGCCGTCACCATTCGCGCCCCAGGACTTGACCGTGCCGTCGGTCATCAGCGCCAGCACGTGGTTGCGGCCGCCGGCGATCGCCTTGACGCCGGTGAGCCCGGTGACGACCACCGCCCTTGTCTGTGCGGTGGGGGTGGTGCCGTTGCCCAGCTCGCCGTCCACGCCCCGGCCCCAGGTCCACACCTTGCCGTCCGTGGTCAGCGCCATGGCCATGTCCCTGCCCGCGGCGATCTGCTTGACACCGGTCAGCGGCGTGCCGTCGGCTTTGCGCACGGTGACCGGCCGCGTACGGAGCACAAGGCTGCCGTCACCGAGCTGGCCGGAGGCGTTGTAGCCCCAGGCTCGGACCGTGCCGTCGGACATCCGGGCGTAGGAGCCGTAGTGGGCGGTGGCGATCTCGACGACCCCGGTGAGCGTGACCTGAGCCGGTGAGCTGCGGTCCACGCGGTCACCGGTCCCGAGGGCGGCCTTGGCGTTGTCGCCCCAGGCCCAGACGCGGCCGCCGACCAGGGCGAGGGCGTGCTCCCTGCCGCCGGCGACGTCATCGACGTTGGCCAGTCCCGGAACCTCCCCGAACGTTCGCCTGCGGATGGTGCTGCCGTTGCCCAGCTGTCCGTCGGAGTTCAGCCCCGCCGTCCACACGGTGTCTCCGGCCGCGGCGGACGCGGGGCCTGCCAGCCCCCATCCGACCGCCGGTGCGGCGACGAGTGCAGCACCACTGCGCAGGATGCCGCGGCGGGTGAGCGGGACATGGGCGGATGATGCCCAGCGTTCAGTCATGTGAGATCCCCTCCGAGAACCGGGCCCTAGCGCCACGGAGGCGCAAGCGTAGGCAGCCGGGAAGCGTCCGTCGCAAGGGCCTTTTGTCCCGGCGGCCTGCGCGTGACGGGCCCGCCGGGTCAGGAGTGACAGGTTCCCGAGGAGCTGTCCATGACGGTGCCACCGACGGACACGAACCGCGCGCTGTAGCCGGTGGGCGTGAGCGCCAGCCGCAGTGCCCCGAACCTGCTGTTCTGGCGGTACTCGGTGCGGTGCCTGTCGGGCTTGAACCCCGTCAGGGTCTTGCCGCCTGTGCCCACCACGAACTGTCGCACGCCCACAGCGCTGCTGACGCTGCCGTCTGGTCGTCGCGGCGCGAAGCGTTGGTAGGTGTGGTCATGACCGGACAGGAACAGCTCCGCCCGGTTCTGGTAGGCCACGCCGAAGAGGGCCCTGCCTTCGGCGTAGTCGCCATGGCCGCCGTCCGAGAACGCCGGGTGGTGGTTGAACACCAGCTCGCAGCTGCCCGCGCGGTCCAGATAGCCGGCGACGAAGCGCCCTTGCGCACTTGTGGCACCGCACCCGCCCACCTTTGCGCACATCGAGTTGGCTCCCACGAGCTGCCAGCCGCCCAACGTCACCCCGTAGTAGCCGCGGGACTTGTCACCGGCGCGGCCCTGCCAGTAGCTGAAGTAGCCGGCCGCTCCCGCAGTCAGGTACTCGTGGTTGCCGGGCACCGGAAAGGTCTTGCTCCAGAGCCCCTTGCCTCGACCCATCTTGGGGTCGTAGAACCTGTTGAAGTTGGTCAGGGATCCGTTCTCGTACTGCAGGTCCCCCAAGGCGAGTACGGCGTCCGTGGCTGCGTCGTTGGCGATGAGCCGGCCGACGTCGTCGCAGTCCACCGCAGCGTGATCGTTGTCGCACGAGTCTCCGACTGCCCAGACCACCGTGCTGGCGGCGGCCCTTGCCGTGTCGCTCTCCTGCGCCTCCAGGCTCGACGGCTGTCTCGAGTCACCGTTGGCGACCGCTGGACTGCCAGCGGCCAAACAGATCGCTGCTACCGCGGCAAGGACACTCTTACGTCGGCTCATGTGCGTCCGGCTCCCATGGCTCGGTGCTTGCTCGGTCCCCGTTCTCGGGCACTCTGCCAGGGCCGTGCGAGGCACCTTTCAGCGCCCCACTCCGCAGCGCCTGGAGCTCTCGCTGGCGCGCTGTGGCGACAAAACGCGAAGAAGCCCCGGTCTCTCGACCGGGGGCTTCTCGCTCGTGTCAGGGAATGCTGACTCTGGTCTCACACGTGGTGGCTGTGTCGGTGTCCACCCCGCCGTCGCAAAGATCGGTCCCCACGCCGCCTGTCAGGGCATCGTTACCGCCCGCGCCATACAGCTTGTCGTTCCCATCTCCGCCGACCACGGTGTCGTTGCCACCGGCACCTTGCAGCTGGTTGATCCCGGCGTTGCCGGTGATCTTGTCTGCACCGGGCGATCCGCTGACGTTCTCCACCAGGGTCAACGCGTCGGTGCCCTCACCTGTCGCCGAGCCCGTCGCGAGGTTGACCGTCACGGCGATCGCCCTGCCGAAGTGAGCGGTGTCCGCTGCTGCTCCACCGTTCACCGTGTCGTTTCCTCCGCCGCCGCCCAGGGTGTCGGTGCCGTCCCCGCCGAGGAGGGTGTCGACGCCGGCCTGGCCGAAGAGCAGGTCGTTGCCGAGCCCGCCGTTGAGGGTGTTCGTAGCCGCGTTGCCGTCGAGCTTGTCGTTGTACCGCGACCCGACCAGGTTCTCGATCTCCTGGAACGTGTCCGTTCCCTGCCCCGTCGCGGAACCGGTGGTGAGGTTCGCCGTCACAGCCGCCCCCGAGTCGACGTAGCTGGCGGCGTCGACGCCGGCACCGCCGATGATCGTGTCATTCCCGCCCTGGCCCTTGATGGTGTCGTCGCCGCCGAGACCGCAGATGGTGTCCGCTGCGGCCGTTCCGGTGAGGACGTCGTTCCCCGCGGTCCCCGTGATGGTGCAAGGGACGGGGCCGGTGCCGTCGGTGACGGTGACAGACCTCGTCACCGACACGCTTGCGTTGCCGGCGGTGTCGTACGCCCTCAACGTGATCGTGTAGGTGCCCGCCTTGGCGTACTTGTGAGAAGCAAGGCCACCGTTCGTGTCCTCGTAGCTATAGGTGCTTCCCGTACCGTCGCCCCACACCCACCTGTAGTAGGACAGCCCTGTGGGATCAGTGTCGGTCGAATCTTCAGGATCGGCGTAGACCGTGAGCCCGTTGGTCGCTGTTGTGAACGACGCCACGGGAGCCTCGTCTTCCACGACCTGTTGCGTGAGCGTGGAGGTAGTC